>JAWXCK010000143.1:0-40717 GCA_034408855.1 Pirellulaceae bacterium | reverse complement strand
TGCGAATACTCTTGCAAAGGCAACCTCGCCTTTGCTTACCCCTGCTAAACTAAGCAAGAATTGTGCCTAATACTGAGGAAGACTCAGGGCGTGCCACCCGACCTCTGTCAGGTTGTGGCTAACGTTTAACTCGCTACGATACAACACTCGAAGCAATCGAGCTAAATGGGATCGCATTGATCGGGCAAGGAGCAATTTTAACCGCGCTTCCGGTTACTACTGGATTGCGTCGATAACCGAAAAATCCGCGTCGTTGTATTTCTTCAGCAACCGTCGCAGGGACGTGTTCCGTCCAGCTTGGATCGCCCGATTGAATGCGTCGCAGGACATCTCTGGATAGCGTTAACAAATTCTTCGGGTCGTACGACTCTAAGTCCTCAATACATCCGTTTTGAACCAGATACTGATAGAGATTGTTGAGTTCTGGAGCAACTTCTAGATTCTTGACCGTCGTAAGAGATCCGTTGTCGCGATTCAAAAGCGGATAGATGTAAAGTTTCAAATCGTTCTTGAACAATCGGCCGAACGACTCGAGAATCCCACCGTCCAGTTCCGTGTAGTACTTGGTATCAAAGAGTTCATGAAGGCTACCGGCACCCATCGTGATCCCGATCTTCTTTTTGGTATATTGAGCTAAATAGGCAGCAAGGCGATAATACTCGAAGTAATCGGAAATCAAAACCGTCATACCGCAAGCACCGAGCAAATCGACTCGAGCAAGAAAGTCTTGCAGGTTGATTTCCCCATTGGCTTTGAGGTTTCGCATCGTTATTTCAGCCAGCGTAACGACATCATCGGCAACCACATCTGGTTCTTTGCAGAACTTTGCATGAGCCGCTTGAAGCATGTCGACATTGACGTTTGTCAGCGGTCGATAGCTGCCTCGTTCTACTAAAATCGGCTTCTTATACAAGACTTCGGCCGGTTGCAAGACTTCACCTTTGGCAGAAAACATCGCAGCGTTACTCAGCCCCAATTGGACTAATCGCAGGCTCATTACACGGTTATCGACGTGGCGGAAGGCGATGCCGGAAAATTCGATCATATCGATTTCGATGCGACGAGTACTCAAACTGTCCAACAACGATTCGATCAATTGATCGGGTTCGTGATTGAGGAAGAAGGCACCGTAAAGGAGATTGACACCGACGATGCCAAGGGCCTCTTGCTGGAGAGCGTTCTCGGTATCGAGCATTCGAACGTGAATGATGATCTGGCTATCTTGATCGCGAGGATGGGCTTGAAAGCGTACCCCCATCCATCCGTGACACTCGTTGGTGCCTTTGAAGTTTCTTGCGGAAACGGTATCGGCGAATACGAAGAAAGCCGTCGAGTCGCCTCGGGTATCGCGCAGCCGTTCAAGGTTCAACGAGTGCTCATGTTCGAGCATGTCTTCGAGCCGTTGGCGACAAACGTATCGATCGCAATGGCCGTAAATTGCATCGCTCACCGACATGTCGTATGCCGACATACTTTTAGCAATCGTACCCGCCGCTCCGCCGACACGAAAGAACCAACGAACAACTTCTTGGCCTGCACCAATTTCGGCAAAGGAACCATATCGTCGAGCATCGAGATTGACCGCAAGCGCTTTGCGTTCGGTGTTGGGGCGTTCAGTTGACGAGCGATCAATTGACATAATAGAAATATCCGTTGTAGCGACTAAACTTGATTCAGGCCCATAAGCATTCGCTACGACTTGAACCGAAGCTCAGAAAGTTTAACGATTGCGCAAGATTTCCTGAAAAGGCGGCGCTACAATCGCGTCCATCGCTATAACCGACTCTTTGTACCGCCTCGACTCCTTTACGTCCCCCAGCTTTCATCCGAAGAATCGGCAAAGGCGGCATCGATTTGCTGCGATCGCTTTTTCATGGGCGTCGCAGCACTCGCCGCCATCGCGGGATGAACCTTGTCAATTGCCGGTGTCGCTAACGAAGTCACGCGATTGCTTTCGCCTTCTCCGCTTCCGTTGCGTGATTGACGATTGAGGAAATTGATCACTTGCAATACGTCGTTTGGATCGACCATGCTATTTCCGTTGACATCGAGATACGGCGGTCGAGGCTCAGAAGGGAGCAATGCACGCGTCCCACGGCGTTGAAGATCATTGATAACGATCAGGGCATCGATCGGCGACACAAATCCGTCGTCATTCACGTCGTATTGAAGGCGTGGATTTTGGAAGAGCGATAGAACGACATCGACCGTAACCAATCCAGGGACACTTGTCGCCGGTGGATTCTCGGAATCTCGAATCGTATACGTAAAGCTGGTCTGCCCAGCAAATCCTGTTGTCGGAGTAAACAGTACCGTTCCATCGCTTTGAACGACGGCAGTACCGTTTGGCGACAATGCTATGATCGTTACCGACGAGCGATTGAGCGTGCTATTTCCATCTGCGTCGGTATCATTGCTGAGGACATTGATAACGACTGACGAATTTGTTAGGACCGAGACACGGTCGGTAACTGCCAGTGGCACACTGTTGATGCGAACGGTTACCGTACCTTCATTGGACAACAATCCACTCGTATCGCGGACGCGGTAAGTAAAGGTATCGGTCCCTCGGAATCCCGCACTTGGGGTGTAGTTGATCTGACCATTAGCTAGGATCACGATCGTTCCGTTTGCCGGTAAAATCCCCAATCGCAGACTTGTTGCATCGATCAGAGAGTCTGGATCGGTATCGTTGGCCAATACATTGAGCGGTGTTGTGGAATTCGGTGCCGCGCTAACGAGGTCGTTGTTCGCGGTCGGCGCGTCGTTGATTCCCTGTACCGTTACGGTGACTGTCACAGGTTGGCTAATCGCGCTTTGTATATCTTGAAGCCGATAGACGAAGGTGTCATCGACCGACTGGCCGTCTAACAATTTTTGCAATAACGACGCTGAGCGTGGATCATAAGTGAATGAGCCATCAGCGTTCACAACTACCGCTGCACCTTGAGCGGTCGTGATGTTCCCCGCAATTACCGAAAACTCGCTTACCGCGTTATCGGGATCACGATCATTTAATTTGACTCCGTTGCTGGAAGCAATGGTCAGCAGAGCGTCTTCAGTGGTCTGAAATCGATCATCGCCACCAATCGGCGCATCGTTGACCGCCGCAATGGATATCGTAAAGGTTACCGGTTGCGATTCATTTACATTCGGAGATGTCAGTGAGCCGTTATCGCGGGCCACGGCTGTGATGATGGTCGTCCCGAAAGCATTTGGTGCCGTCGTAAAGCTAATCTTCCCATCGGCAGCGATGTCGGGTGCGACACTGAACAGCGTCGGATTTGAATTCGAAAGAACGAAGAAGCTAACCGTTTGCGAAACTTCATCGGTCGCTTCTGGCGGTGTGAAACCCAAAGCTGCAGCCGGGAATATCGAGGTTGCCCAATTCTGATTGACTGCCCCGGTATCTTCATTGACCGTCACATTCCCACCGCTGGTAAAGCTTGGCGGATCGTTGACTGGCGAAATTGTGATCGTAAAAGTAACCGTAGCAGAGCGGTTCACGTTGGGAGCCACTCCGTCGCCGGTGTCGACGGACGTCACACTGATGACCGACGTTCCGTTCGCATTTCGAGCCGACTCGAACTTCAAAACTCCGGTTGCATCGATCGATGGAAGCGTTTTAAAGAGCGAGGCATTGGTCGCGGAGACTTCGAAGCTAAGCGTTTGCGACAATGTTTCGTCCACAGCAGTGGATGGCCCCGGTAGGACCTTTGTCGCCCAAGCTTGAGAATAGGCACCCGCGTCTTCATCGATAACAACGGCACTACCTGGCGTAAACTCGGGCGCATCGTTGACGGCCGTGACCGTCACGGTGATCGTTCCAGTAGTCGTTCCCGGAGTCGGACTCGCATTATCCGAGAGCGTATAAGTAAACGTGTCTTGTCCTACGAAACTGGGGGCGGGTATATAGCGAAACCCAGTAATGCTTCCGACGCCGGTTTGCGTGATCACGCCGCCCTTGTCCGAGCGTTGATCAATCCTCGTGATCGACAAGATCTGCACCGATTGTTCGTCTTCGGCTCCCGAGGGGCCGGCCGTATCCCCCGCAAGTACCTCGGCAGCCGTGAAATTTCTTGACGCGTCTTCGACGACGGTTGGATTGAAAACGTCTGCGACTGGCGCATCGTTGATCGGATTGATGTTAATCGAAACCGTTTGAGATGCGGAAGACTGAACATTGGCCAAGACTCCGCCGCCATCGTCGACGAGCGTTACTTGAATCGTGTTGTTGGCACCATTCGGCGATAGATTGTTGCGATGCTTCGCCAGGGTGAAAGTCAAGGTCGCTTCCGATGGGTTTGTTGTGTTTCGAGTAATCGTTGGCAGGACTTCATAAAAGCTCGAATCACTCGTGGCTACGTCAAACCTTAATACTTGCAAACCTTCGTCCGAAGCTCCAGCAGGACCGGGACCAACGTTGGTCGCGAATGAGCTGATTGAAATTGCAACCTGTGTCTGAACTGATCCATTGATAGTACTTCCTTGGTCTTCATCGACGTTTACGATCGACGGAACCGTAAAGGCGGGGACATCGTTTACCGCCGTAACGTTGATCGTAATCGTACCCGTGTTGGTCGCCGGCGTTGGAATCGCATTGTCGGAAAGCGTGTACGTAAAGGTATCGATTCCAGCAAAGTTTGCAGGCGGAGTATAGTTGAATGAACTCACGATCGAGCCTGACAGGACAGGCGTAACTGTTCCGCCGTTGACAGATTGTGCGGCTATCCCCGTAATCGTTAGATTTGTTTGTGATTGGATCTCGTCGGTGGCAGTCGCAGGGCCAGAAGCATCCCCACTAAGAACTTCGGCAGCCGTGAAATTCCTAGACGAATCTTCGACGTTTGTCGGACTGAAAGCATCGGCGATCGGCGAATCGTTGACCGGTGCAACGTTGATTGTAAATGTCACGGATGCAGTTGAATTCACGTTGGGAGAAACATTCGAACCGTCGTCTACGAGCGTGACAACGACGCGGCCGTCGAACCCTGGCATACTCGAATTGCGATCCCTGGCCAGCGCAAAACTCAACGTTCCCGTGCTGGAAATCGTTGGCAAGACTGCGAACAAAGTCGACTCAATGGCAACAACGTTGAAAGTCAATACTTGACTATCTTCGCTAATGCTTCCCGTTGGACCCGGCCGAATTCCCGTCGCGAAATTTGCAAACGAGATCGTCGACGGATTGCCAGCGCTATCTGCACCTTGGTCCTCAATTACATCGAGCGTATTCAACGGCAATGTGAATTCAGGGGCATCGTTAACGGGTGCTACTGTGATGGTGACCGTGGCCGGGGCGATGCTTCCCAGTCCTAGCGAATCGACTACGATGTAAGTGAAGGTATCGATTCCAGAAAAATTCTGATTCGGTGCATAACTAAAACTGCCATCCGCATTGAGAATTAATACTCCTGAAGACGGTCCAGAAATCGGCGCACTATTGAGCACCGAGAGAGTCTGGCCAACGTCGGTATCGGTATCGTTGCTCAAGATTCCAATGGCCGCAGGTATGACCAATGGCGTTGGCGAATCTTCATTCACGATATATTCAGGTCGAGAGTCGTTAACCGCAAGCGGTGGTGCGCCGGGAATAACACGTATCACGTAGTCCTCCACTTCACCGCCAATCGCCGCGCCAGATGGGAATAACCCGCCGGTAGAGCTGAGACGGAATCTTGCCCATCGATCTCCTGGCGATGCCGAGGAAGGCGTAGTGACAAGTATTGGATAGTCCCCCGTCGAAACGGGTTGCGAGTCAACAATTTTTTCTTGTAAATCATCGAAGTCGCCATCACCATTCCAGTCGATCCAAGCATCCAAGTAGCCAATCCCTGTAACGGAAACCGTAACTGTAACGGGAGGCGAATTCGCATTGAAGAAGCTGGTCGACGGAAATCGCACGCCGTCTTCATCATCCACACCATTGATATCGTCACCCGTTGCCGTTGCGTTGGGCAGTGCGTTCGGTTCGAAATCAACGAGCGCACCAAGCCTGAGAGGTAGGACATCAATAGGATAGCCAACGTGTCGAGCTCCATTATTCTTTAGCAATGTTGGCGCCGTATTTGATAACGCGTCCCCAAAATCGAATTGGGCGTCAGGCATCACGATCGTAAACTGAGTAAAGCCGTTTGGCCGATTGGCTTGCAACGGATTTCCTGCAAGATCAACAATTGCGGGGAGGTTAGTACTGGTAACATTGGTAATCGACAATAGCCCCTCGACAAAGAGAGTATTCCCACCTGCTGACTGAGCTTTCACGGATGCGAACCGCGGATCGGGAAGATCGTTTAAGACTTTTGCGATTTGACTTGCGACTAACTCTTCCGAAAAATCAGGAGCAGGAAAAAATCGCACAGGAACTGCTCCGCCAGCGACGCCAGTAACGACAAACGGTGCAGTTTCCAACGCGAAGCCTGTCCCCAACGGTTCATTGAGCGTAATCGTACTACCACCAGAAACCGTCGGCGTAAAACCTAGATTTGCCGCAGCGATCGCCGCAGAAACGCGCGCTGCAATTACGTTCGCAGGGTCGGAATCGGCAATTGCGATCGCGCGATTTCCTAGACTCACGGTAGCATCTTTCGTGAATTCGAAAGTGGTGGTTCCGGAAGTCGATTGAATCGAGAAAGTCTGACCGTCGCTAAAAGTCATTCCGGAGCCCGGAACCCGTAGCTTGAGACTGCCCGAGACACCGGGTGTTCCCAAGAGTTTCAGCGAAGAAAGTGAAACATTTAATGTATCTCCGATTTGGCCACCGAGGTGTACGACTCCGTTGCCGACGTTTCGGACCGGCGTCGCTCCAACAACAACACCGGTTAGAGATGTTGTCACTTTCGCTGCGATATCTTCGAAGGTATCAGTAGCAATAAAGGCGATTTCTCGATTCCCTGACGTAAAGGCGTTGCCTGCGATATTGAATTCAAACGTAACCGGGGCGTTCGTACCGGATTGATAAATAAACGTCTGACCATCCTCGATACCGGAAAGACTTCCAACAAGCACAAGGTTCGAACCGTTCACTGTGACCGAATGGTTGGCTCCCGTTCCCAAATGAATCTCGTCTACCCCGACGGCTTTCAAATTGAGCTGCAATCCAGCCCCTGTGGGACCTTGAAGCGCTATTAAAATCGCATCTCGAACAGCCGTTGATGAAGCGTTGTTCGGAATCGCGATTCGCCGACTATTCGGGGCAGCGACTCCATCCGTGTCGAGTTCAAATGTCAGCGAAGTCGCATTGAAACCAATCGTAAATGTTTGACCGTCCGAAAGGCCGCCGGCACTCGATCCGGCGGCTGGGATCCGCAACGTCGAAGTCTGCGGAACTTGAACCACATACCCAGCTTCGTACTCGAGGGTAACTGAACCGCCACCGGTGAGTGCGGCGACCAACATTGTTCCATCTAGCAAAGTGCCTCCGCGAGCCGCATCGACTCGCAATCGCGAGCGATTATTTAACGTGAGTTCGTAGACACTGTCTTGACGCCAGAAACCCGATAGCGGTGTAAAGCGAATCGTACGACTATTGACGCTATAACCAAATACATAGTCAATCCCTTCGACAAGTATGCGTCCGTTCTCGGTCAAAATCACGCTTCCTTTCGTTACAGACTCTGGATCGGCACCCGTTCCTTGATTTTCGTCCAGAAGAATTTCGAAGAAATCAAGTGGCGGCGTGGTGGGACTCAATTTGATAACCGTCGTGTTCGGATCGGTATCTCCGCTAGCTGAATCATTGTCGAGTGGCCGGCGAATCGAAGCAAAGGGTCCAATGAAATCGGACCGGTCAACCGCTCCTCGGTCGATAAACACATTCTGTCCTTGACCAGCCGGCGTTAACACCAAGGGATCGTCCTGCCGAAGCAAACCGCCGACGTCACGATCAGGCGCAATCATTGGGTTCGGCAAGCGGCCAATCCCCGATTTCACCGACGTCAAGCTAGGTCGCTCAATAAGCGAACCAAGTGAGCTGTCGATCGCTCGGGCTTGACTGCTCAGATAAAATTTGTCGTTTGTTAAATCATTAAAAAGTTGTTCCCCAGGGTTCAAGAAAATATCAAACGTACCGACTAGAGTCGCAGGACTAATATTAGTATTGTTTTCCGAAAAGAGATTGCCGCCGGCGACGGTAGACGCTCCGGCTGCGATACCTACATTATTGTTGGCAAGAATATTGTTGATCAAGGTTGGACTCGCACCTTGATTTACTTGAATGCCTGTTCCTGTTGCGACAACTCCTCCATAGATTGTGTTGTTGATAACTCTCGCAACGGTAAAGGGTGGTAGTCCGCCCGCAGTGGACGCGCCAGCTCCACTAATCTGAATACCACCACTTCCTCCTCGAATCAGCACATTGTTAACGAGCACAGCTCCCGGCGCCAGGTTGTCTGTATTCAATGTAACTAAATTGCGAACGGGACCTGGAGTCGGGCGAGGACCCGCGCTCGGAGCGAGATCGGGGCGATTGAGCAGGCCAGCGTCGACGACAATTCCAAAGTTAGCACTGTCGCTAATCGAGTTGGATGAAATGACGATCTGCCCTTGATCGCGATAGCGGCTTGAATCTCCCAAATCTTCGCCGAACGGAAGTACTCCAAATTTTGCTTCTTTACCGTAGATGAAAATTCCAGCAATCTGAATAGGAGGAAATCGCGTTGGCGATAATCCATTTGGATCCAGAGGATGCGGGACAACCGCATCGGACAATGCATTTGCTGCACCTGGAATTTTTGACACAGTTGTGATCGACGATATCGGCAATGAGCCGTCTCGAGCGAAAAGTTCTACGACGTTTGATGCATCGCGATGCAGGTCACTATTGGTGTTTCCGGTGATTTGGCCTCGAAGTCCGGCGGTTACTCGCAGAACCGATTGACCCGTCGGCCCGTTAATCGCATTGCGAATAGCTGTCGCCACGGTTCCGGCGTTCGCATTGGCTGACAATTGCGGAAGTACCAACGGAACAGCGATGTTGCCAGGCGTCACACTGCTGGGGGCTGTAATAGTCGCACGAATATCAAATTCAAAAGTGACCCTAGAATAGCCATCGTCAATCGTGAATTTATCGCCGTCGACAACGGCAATATTCCGGCTGACAATCATCGCTACTTGTTCCGATAACCGCTCGTTTGTATCGAAGGACCTTTGGAGACCGAGTCGATCGTCGCCTTGATCGCCATACTCGGCAGCCGTCCGAATTTCCAGTTGATACGCCCCTGCTTCGGTTTGGGTCGTCGCCGCTCCGTTGGGACCACCAATTTCTTCGTAGAATGGCGTATCGATAAAGTCTACTTGGCCGTTTCCTTGCTCATGAACGATCTGCTCACCGCGTTCCGCGAAGCCGATAACAATATCATCGATGTAAACGCCTTCGAAAGTCGCATTGTTCTGAGATGTCCTGAACGCACGCTGGTAATCCTTGACACCCGTCAAGTCGCCCAGAATCGCTCCCACTCCCAATCCAACGCCCGTGTAAGCGCCCAACTTATCGGCACCTCGATTGGTGGTCGCGTGCAACGGCCCGCTACGGTTGACCAAGTAATGAAATACTCGAACGGTATCTCCATAGATCGGGAATGAGCGAACATCTTCGTCGCCATCGGCATTCCCGTTGATGACGCGAGCCAAGGCAAGCCGAACTTCATCTCGCACTTCGGCCGCAGTCATTGAGGGATCGACGAGAATCACATTCGGCGCTGCTGGCAGCGAACCATCGACATCAAACAGGAATGTTATCGGCGTCGGAGGTGGAGCTACTGGATTGATCACCGGTAAAACTAAACTAAAGCTATCGCCAGCTTTAATCCGATCGCCGGAGACGCCAGTCAATTCGATCCCACCCCGCAGCGGATCACCCGTTCGGAAGTCTCCGCTCGTACTGAATTCAAATCTTAACCGCGCATCTTGCATACCTGCTAACGGCGCCAAATTGATCCTTGCCTGTCGCCATGAACCGCCAGCCGCAGCTTGGTCGAAGAGCTCTTGAGTACGATAGCTTCGGCCGAGCGCATCTTGATAGCCGCTGACCGGTGTATCGTATTCGTCAGTTAGCGTTGTAAACTGACCGACCACGTTTGTATCGTTGCTGTTGGCCGAATTATTCGTTCCGAGCAATATCCAGTTCCCATTGGGACCATATCCATAAACTCGGAAAGCATCCTGCATATTCAATGCGTCGGCGAGCGAGCTATTCGAGTTCTCGGTCTCCAGATAATAGCTGAAGTACAACATGATCTGATCATCGGGCGCATATCCGGTCAAATCGATCGGGTTGCTTTCGAGAGCTCCGTGAGCGCCGCCTGCTAGGTTGTAGGTCTGTTCGACAGGATTGGCGGTTCCTCCTGCGACGTCATAAATTCCCGTCCAAACACCTGGCTGCTTTCCGGTGTTACTGCCATTTTCGCGGACTCCAAAGTACAAACTAGCATTTCCACCGGTCGCCGCATTCGCGTGAGACAAATTGAAGTTTTGTTTGATGCCGTGACCGTCGTCGGCGTTTCGTTCCGTCGTCACATGCCATAGATTCACGTCGAGAACCGAAAAATCGATCCCCTGCACATCGGTTCCCGTTGAACCGTCGACGCTCAACGAATCGTCAAATCCGTTTGCCGTTAAATTGGTGATACTTGACGAAATTCCACCCGGGAAGATGTTTTGCGGAAGTCCATTTAAGTCGAATGCGTGGAGCGTACCATTCGGCGCAATCCCAAAGAGCATCGAACCGTACGACGTGAGCGTTTGTTTGGTAACGGTCGTAGCAGGAACAGGTAGATTCGAACTCAAGCTCGAAGACAATGGGACGAGCGTCAAGTTTTCCGGAGCACCAGTTCCTCCAAATGTTATGTCATACACGCCAGCCGCGGTCGTGCGAACTAAAACCGTAATTACACCGGGCGTTGGTGTGTTGGCCGCAACAATGCTCGGAAGCCCAAGTATCGCAGTTTGAATTTGGAGTGCGCTCGCGTCGTAGGGAAAATTGAGTACAGGGTCAGTCCCATACTTCAACGAGTACATGCCACCGGTTGTATTGGTTGGGATTTTCAATCGGTAGAACTGTGTTGCCGGATCAGGTTTGTCGAATGATACAAACGGAATAATTGCAAGAGGAGCATTCGGAGATAACGTAATTGCACGCGGATCACCGGCCAAATCTCCGATCAACGTGATGGCCATCGGCGATTCAGGAAGGGTTGCACCGGGCGAAGGACCGCCGACTCGAATGTTTCCCGCACCGATTGAGGGTAGGGCTTGCAGAGCAGCCTGAATCGTTGCTGCGTTTGCGTTGAACGGGAGATCAGCAGTTGTATTGCCGCCAAACCTCAATCGGAACATCCCACCGTTGACTCGGAACGGCATATCCAAAATGAATTCCGTCGTCGGTGCATCGATGGTGAGATTGCGAGGACCGCGGCTCAAGCAGGTCAGACCAACTGGTAGGTTTGAGGCCACCAATTCTGCGCCTCGGAATCCGTTGTTGTAATTTGTTGACGTCATTCTCCATAGTTCACCTTGGTCGGTGACACCGTAAATGAAGTTGCCAATCTCGGCGATACCAACGATGTCACCAGCAGCTTCGCGTCGGACGATGATCGTATCGGCGAATCCATTTGCACGACGAACATAGTGCGAGATGTTTGCATCGATATCGGCAAAGATGCCATATTCGCGATTGTCGGTTCCGGTACCAGTCGATCGCGCGTCGCCGGTACGATCTCCCAGAATGGCCGCCGGTGGTGATATCGCGTTTTGGCTTACCGGGTCCAAACGATAGAGGATGTTTCGCGCGACGCCAGTACTAGGAGAAATGGCGGTTGTCGTTGCAGCTCCTCCCGTCCCCGGCGTAATAATAGCTTCATCAAAAGTCTGCCCCTCGAATCCGCCAGCACCGCGTTGGGCAACGCCAAACATCGTGAGGACATCGGTGTCGTCCGCGAACGTCACCGCCGTAAACGTCATGCCGATACCGACGTCGACTGTTCCTTGTCGAACTAAACGTGACGTGAAAGCCGTTGGCCCTGTTTGAATGATTTCTACCGTTCCGATGGAGGAGTTTGTCGGGGCGGCGATGGGCACTCCGTCGGCACCGATCTGCGTAAAGCGACTGGCGTTCGAGTCATCAATTCGTCCGGTCGCTGGAGGCAGCGCGGGACCGACCAACAAACCGGCGGGAGAAGCCGCGATATCTCGAACACGAAATCCGGAAGTCGTGATTCCACCCCCAGCGCGCGTCCCACCCTCGGCTTCTTTCGCGGCCGTCATCGCATTTGCAAAAAGGATCTGCGAGCGGGCTGCACCTGCAGCGGGGTTGTCGCGAACGACGAAGGCCGTAACATCGGCTAACGAATATGGAACCGCATTTGGATAGACGTTCGTCGCGCTTCCGACGGGGGCAATCGGAAATGCCGATTGCTTGGGCGGATAGAAAGTTGTCGCAAGCGACGGCGATATTCGGTCATCTGCGATTCGAATGACTGAATCGAGCGGCTCCAATCGAACGAGCGGATTCGTCGAATTCGCATCTGAAAATTGGTCGAGGACCCGTGCCATCTGGCTATTCGACGTTACGGCGACAACATAGTCGCCGTCCGGCAATTCGTAAGCACCGATGAAGGCATCCCCCGAACCGAACGAACCACGGGTAATGTCGCTGGCATTCGAACCGCGCCTTGGAGCTGCCTTGTCGTCCGTAATATCCGAGTCACGGCCCATCAAGATCAGTCTTTGGGGCGCTCCTCCCGCGGTCGCAGAAAAGACCCAGAGACTAGTATCCGGACGCCCCAAGCCGTCCGCATAGTCGACGTCAAAAATAACCGATTGATGCTTCTGCGATTCCAAGCCGGAATTGAGTTCTCGATCGATTGAAAAGCGATACCAATCGACATCGGCTTGACCTGCCAAACTACCTGCGATCGATACTGCACCTCGATCGTAATTAAAAATATTGCCAAGCGTTAAGTTGCCTGAGCCACCCACGAATACCGAATCGGTTTCTATTTCCAGAGGGTCTGGCTGAGAGAGTTCGCCTAAAAGCGGCGAGTGAAGCGGGCCGCCTTGAATAGCGATCGCTCGGTCTGCGTACCGAATGTCAGAATATCGTATCGTCGAACCACCGACCTCGTCTGTTTGCTGCAATCGCAACTGCAATCGATACGAACCCGATGTCACGCCCGAACCCACCAGCGCGGTATTTAGCAATCGATCGCGGGGAATCGTGTCGAACGCCCGAACATTACTACTACGGACTCGAACAAAATACGTATTTGTAGTGCCCGGCGTGCCTGGCAAGGCGACTCGGAAACCAGCATCCAATGGATTCACTCCTTGGAAGTCCACTTGAGTCGTTGGTGCATTGGTGTTTCGTTGGGAAAAAATGCCTTGATCCAGCGTATAGATCCGACTGTCGGTAATCGCATTACGATCGAAGTAGGTGACGGAACCAGCGACCGATTCGTCAAAAGAATTGTCGCTGAGTGCTATAATCATTCCATTCTCACTGACTAACTCGACAACGGTATCCAGGTTTCCAGAAGTTCGATCAATATCAAACCATACCATCGAACCAGTCGTCGCGGTAAAACGGTAAACATCGATATCACTCGGATTTGCGATCGCTCCCGAGACTGTTAAGCCCAGGCGAACATTTTCATCACCTGATTCGATATCACGAGCCAGGTTTCCTATGTCTTGAGCTGACGTCGGAATGCTGTTTGGTCCGCTTCCACTTAATTGGTCCGGTTCGTATTCGTATGTCGTATCGACGTTGCGATCATTCCCGTAAGCATCCAGCACAATTCCTCGCCATTCGCCAGCAGTCGACGCGTTCCGCACAACTCGCGGCAGTAGTTCGAGGAACGTGGTGATGGTAGCGGTCGTTGCTGTCGGATCTACATTCCAAGCAAAAGCTGTTGTCACGTCACGAGGTCCAAACGCCGATCCAAGAGTTGGATCGTTGAATGCCGGCAAATTCGCCTTAACGATATTTCCAGGTTGCGTATATTGCGTGCCAGTTCCCAGTATCGCCGATCTCAACGAACTAAATTCATCAGCAGACCATCCAGAATACGTCGCGTTTTGCAGGCCAGGGCCTGACGTGTAGACGCCGCCTTGAGAGAATCCAACACGTTCTGCTCCGTCGACAGTGAACGCTCGAAAATCCGCTTGCCCGGGGGTTCCTCGCGTAAACAGAATACCATCCGAAGGTAGACCGACGTCTTCATCTAAATAGTTGATATAGCGAATGTTGCCTAACGGCGAAGTACTTGTGAACGTAATCGTATTGACAAGCTGAGCTATCCCGTTGTCAAAGCGACTTTCGACACGCCAGTTCACGACAGCTCCACCATTCCCCACAAAATTTCCTTCGCTTGCTACAAGATCGGGAGATATTAGCGTGGGATTCAAAGTGATCGTCGTGTTCGCAAGACTCAATGCTCCGCCATCGCTTCCGACGTCGACCATATTGAGAAACTCAAAGATGACGTCTTGATTGATAAAACTTTGGGTTCGGCCTTGAGCGGAAATACCACTTATTCCGACGCCTGCACCCACCGGCGCGCCGAATTCATTTCCACCGCCAGCTTGCGGTTGGAAGGTAAAAAAGCCCGGCGTTGCTTGGACGACATCGTTGTCGATTAATATACCTCGATCAACTTCTGGACCCGTTGGCAGAGTGACGACAATGGTGCCCTGATTTATACCGTCGTTGTTCGTATCGACGCTTGGTCCACCGTCGGGCGCAAAGCCTGCACCAACGCTATCGTCAGTCAGGGCGGTGAGGATGACCGGGAAACCAGGAGAGCCGAGGATTTGCAAACTACCACCTATCCGGTCGGTGATATCCAGCGGTCGTCCCAAGGCCGTAAATCCGGCCGTCGCACCAGAAAGCTTGACAACCAAACTAGCGTTGCCTTCACTTTGCAAACGCAATCCGCCGTAGGTATGGAAATCTGGAATTACTATTTCTTTTTGAACCACGTGCACGATATCCGTATCGTCCCAAACGGATTCCGTCGTAATGGTCGCGCCACGAACGCGCATCCCATTGATTGCATTGTTGCCCAATCGATTACCGCTGACCAAAGGCCCTCGATTGCCCGATCCGGTATCGATGATATCGACGAAACCAGTGCTACGACCCGGGTCGAGCTTCGGAATCGATTTCAGTGAATTGGCATCGATACTGATTGCCGCTGTTTCGCCGTTCTGAAACGTGCTGGCGAGCAAATTGGCAACCAGAATGCTATTGTTGCGAATAACATTATTAACGATCGTGGGCTGGCTGCCCGAAACATAGACGGCGGCTGCATCGTTGACACCGCGCGCAGACCGTCTAGTTGCCGTGGGAGTTCCCGCGCCAGACGCATTGGACTCGATGAATGAGTTCACGACACGCGCATCTGACTGATGAAGCTCGATCGCATTGAAGCTCGCAAATCCTCCTGGAACTCGCGACGCTCCGCCGCCAAAAGTAACCACGGCGGAATCAATACTAACAGTTGATAGATGCAAACCAAGTATCCCGGACCAATCGCCTGGTTGGGCAACGCTAGCGGATTGATCGTTATTGGTATCAAACGTCCCGCCAGCTCCATAACGATCGTCGAGACGGCTTGTAAAGACAATCGGTTTGCTCGCTGTTCCTTCCGCGACAAGCTGAGCGTTCATGCCGACTTCGATGCGCGAGCCTTGGGCCTTCAACACGATTCCCGGGTCGATGACGAGGCTGGCGTCTGGTCGAGCCCGCTGAACAAACGTTTGTCGAGTCAAGAAGATTCCATTGGCAATCGAATTCCCTACATCAAGAAAACTAGTTGTGTTCGGATTCGTGAGAATCGTCACTAAATCCCAACGACCCGGCGAAAACGGATCGGTACGATAAATTTTTCGGGATTGCCCAGCAGCCGCCGTTGGTAAACCGGCGAGTTGAATTGCATGAGGGCCACTGGCGATAGGATCATTGGGATTGAATGGTATTGAAAGAAAGTTACTGGCAAGACCTTCAACGCCCGACGATTCGACAATGGAAATTCGATATTGGAAATTCGCTCTGGTTGGAAGCGTACCGCCTACGACATTGGTCACGGTCGAACTAGATAGATTGGGCGATGTACCGACGAAAAGCTGCAAAGCGTTCGCAGGATTGGCGATAATTGCAGCACTGATAACAATACCGGTATCTTCGTAAAAACTGCTACCTCGATCCAATTCGGCAATTAAATCCCAAGCACCCGCAACGGTGTTGTTGCTGCGATAGAGTCGACGTCCAACGAAATCATCCGTGGCTGCTGGTAGTGAATTCAGGCGATGGGCAGTTGACGTAGCAAGTTGCGAAATTGGAAGGCTGGGTAGACTTTCTTGGCCATATCGATCAACGAAAGTGAGCTGATACGTGTAGGTTTGATTCAACGTAAGCGAACCTACAGTTAGGCTCGTGAAGTTAACGATGGCAACATCGGGGCGAACGTTGTCGGACACTGCCCCTCCCGGAGTTCCATTGATTGTCAAAGTCTCTCCGAGAACATGCACGATGTCGGTATCGTCCAATCGCGCCGCGACGTCAAGCGTTTCAAGCCGCTGGCCTGGAAGCGTATCGACGCGAATGAAGAGCCCGTTGGTCGAGCTGTCTGAGATACGATTGCCGCGAATGGCCGGTCCGATGCGAGTGTAATCGGGTGAAAACAGGCCTGTGAATTGATATCGTCCTTCGGTAAAAAATGTCTCTTCGAAACTGGTCGGATCAGCGGACACGCCTGCATCGGCACTTTGGGTTATTCGATTGTAGAGTATCGTCGGACGCGAAGAATTCATGTGGATAGGATTGACCACGCGCGACAGCGAACCTTGACCAACCGATCCCCCTCCAAATCGCATATCGGCCATTGCGACGTAATTCAAGAAAATCCCGGCAAGTTCTAGATCGATTCGACCTTGCTCTCGTGCAACGTCATTTCGGATTTCAATACCACCCCAGTTTCCTCGCTGCGGCGTTGTTGTAAGAGGATTCGAGTCTCGCCCAAGAGTTTCATCAAAATATGAGGTAAAATAGACACTATTTCCCGGCACGCCAAGAACTTGAATCGAGGCACCGCTTCTATCCGATGTCGACGAGTCGCTTCCAACCAAAATTTCAGCGGCTGCAAGCTTAAAAATGGCGCCTGCATCGATCATCAAGCTCACGCCGCGTGGAACATTTAATTCACGCCCGTCGTCGAGGATTGGTTTACTCGGACCACCATCGCCGATTTCATACGCTCGTCGCGAAGTCAGGCTGTTTGATGGATGGCTTCCCAGGACTCGAATAATATCGCCCGGTTGCGCGACCGCAACCGCGTCTTGGATTCTAACAAACGGCTGGCTCAACGAACCAAGGTTACTGGACGATGCATTCTTATCAACGTAAATGGTTCTTGGAGCACCAACGGGAGCCACATTGATGGGCTCGGCAGAACGGAACCAATAATTGAACTCACCGCCTGCTTTTCCGTCTCCATCACCATCCAATGCTGTACCAGAGGTATCGCGAATGGACGAGGCTGCTGTAGCAATCTGTCGATAGTCTGCTCGCAACTGATAGGGACCGTCGCTCAGTCCTCCACTTCCACTGCCTTTCACCGATGGGTCGTAGTTTTCGTTACCCTTCGCGGTAACCGCGAGGAAGAATTCCGTCCCTGTTCTTCCCTCAATTTCAAACCGAATGAGTGCGTCGCTGCTCAAGTAATTGTCGTTCGATGCCAAGAGAGTTACCGTTCCGTTTGCATCGCGACGAAACAACTTCAGCTGTGTGTCGAGGTTACTTGAATTCGTTAGCGATTCGGCCATGGCTTGCGCTAAGATGGTTCCTCGTTCACCATCTGGCACGGTAAATCGATAGATATCGACATCGCGATTATCTGGCCGATGGAGATGTTGTCCAAACACCACATCATGATCACCAGGAAAAATTTGCTCGAGCGGGTTTTCGACGCGGCCCAACAGCGGTTCAAACCCTTGAATCGTGCCCGGCGGCAGGTCATTTGATTGACCAAGTCCAATCAACGATCCGATAATTCGCATCGATTCGATGAAAAAATTGGGGCCTACAATGTCGAGTGGCGTTTGAAGAATCTGCGTGCGAATCGACGAACGTTGGCTTTCGGCATAAACTGGGTTCGCGAGAAGGGTAGGATCAATCGCATCGTTGACCAAGTTATCTCGCTGAGTTCCATACCCAAAGTCGTTATCCCATAGTTCCGCACCATCGAGGATTGCCAAACTCTGCGTCCCATTGAGATCACGAACCGTCCGTGAAACAAAATCGCCAGGCCCACCGGCTGTGTTGAAGATTCCCGACAACAAATCCCCTACCACGATCTGCAAGGTTGGAGCTCCGTCCGGCCCTACAAGCCCAGTTGTTTCCGTGAACTGTATTCCCAACTGAGCGCTGTAAAATTCGAAAACTTCTCGAATTCTCTGGCGTTGCAGTTCACTGATGGCGGTGGTTACAGGGCGACCTTGGCTATCTTGAGCATATGGCTGGTTAAGTAGAAATGAATAATATCGGTTCGTAGTGTAGCGGCTACTATCTGCTGTTCCGAGAAGTGGTTGCTCGTCTTGAATATCCCGCGTACCCGGATCTGCATTACTTCCCGGATAATTGAGTGACAACTGATTGGTTGAGTTGGCTACGATTTGTTCGCTAATGACATGAGAAGCATCACCGGACAGCGTCCCCAGGGATGTGGATGGTGAATCGAACGTATCACCGACATCCGATCCTTGCGGAGTTACGATTGGATTCGTCCGAATCGCGGATTGATTGGAACCGATGCGCAACCGAAACGTTCCGAAACCAGTCGTCAGAATATCATCCGCTCCACTGAATAACAGCGTCGCTTTGTCGAGTAATGGGTCATAGGTTATCGATGTGGGATTACGAACTACGTCATCGCTAGGATTGACGGAGTCGCCGTTTCGAATCAGTTGATAGAAGCTCTTGTTGATAACGCTTGTTCCGAGATCGTCGTTATTGAAATAGACTTCGATTTGGTTGCGAGCGGTATTGAGAATGGTTTGCCCCGGATTTATTGGGTCTGGAATACGTGTCGGCTGAGGTACAACTGCGACGATCTTGGCCCCCAGTTCCAGGTTCATAAAGTAGGATTCACGATCCCCGGAGCGAGGTCGAAGAGTTTCGCCAGCAACGTTTCGTATCGGCGTTGCGCTGCCCGTTCCAAGCACGTCGATACGATAAAAATCATCGGGAAGCGGCTCCGAAAAACGAGCAATTACGATCCGATCGGTTTCACCGAAGTTGAGATACGATGGGATGATGGGAATCGGTGCCCCGGTCGAAAAATTCTGATCGACGTTTCCTTCACGCGAGATTTGAATCCCGTTGAGCGAAGAGAGTGCGATCGACTGCGAGCCATCGAACCGAAAGACTATTTCTCTGGGCGATTCACTTAAGACATTCGCGGTTATGCCCGTTTGATTCGCGTCAAGTGTTGAACCAGCGTTGGTCGAAATCGAAAGCAAACGCGGCCCCAAATCGGTCGCCATCAGCTCGCGGCGCTCTAAGTTTTCGAAAAGAATTTCTCGAAACAATCGACGACGACGATCAAGCCGTGAAATTCGGTTCGTACGATTTGGTGGTGCATGCATTGTTGGTTTTCTACTTTGGGATGAAGAGCACTAAGCTATTGTTCTTGAAGAGATGCGATAAACATAGGATGCGCACCGGTATTTTGAATTTCAATAATTCTCACGATCGTGGCAAGTCAAACCAAAAATTTTATATCATGTGTCGATTCCTGGACTCGCAAGTACAAAGAAGTCTTCATCGGTTAAAATCACTAGTATACACTCTTGTTGAATGGCTGCAAAACGTTCGAAAACACTGCGTCGACCGTCGATCGGTCGATCTGATTTCGCGTGGTGAAATTCGTCATCGCGTCATCCACAATATCGTCGGAACGATAGCTTAGGATCGCCTGATCCGAACGCGCTGCAGCCATGGATTTTGTCGCAATCGTCTGCATGGGGAGGAGCTGGTTCTGCTGCGTTGCTAGAACGTTGTCTCTCCAAAAATGCTGAGATTCCGCTGAATTCGCCGAAATGATTATCGGAATCGAATAAACACCTGCCGCTTCTCCCTCGCCGCCAGAGCCTCGTGAACGGCGGTTCAATTCGTTGATAATCTGCAGAACATCGATCGGTGACAAGAAAAAGTCACCGTTCACATCGCGGTACGGAGCCGGTGAATAGTTTAGCGTTGAAACGGGAATACCACTCCCGTTTCGATTGAGGTAATTGATCACAATCAGCGCATCGATCGGCGATACAAATCCGTCCGCGTTGACGTCGAATCGAAGCGTTGGGTTCTGATGCACTGAAGCATTAAAGGCTCCAAAATTGATCGTGACCGTCGTTTCAGAACTTTGTGCACCAAGGACATCGACGGCTCGGAAAGTAAAAGTATCCACCTGTCCGACGGTTCCACCTGCCGTTGGCGTGTAGGTAAACGTTCCATTCAGACCGAGCGAAACTGTCCCTCGCGTCGGCTGGCGAACGAGCACCGCGTTAAACGAATTACCCTCGACATCGGTTGACCCGACTAAGAGGCCGTCGTCATTCGGATTTGAATTGAGCGTGCCATCGACATCGTTAGCGATTAACGAACCATTGGCCGGAACGCTGTAGCTGCGAGGCGAAACAGTTGGAGCATCGTTGACCGCCGCAACATCCAACAGGAACGTATCCGAGATGGTTTGACCGGATGCATCGCGTCCTGTTACCGTAATCGATGCTTGTCCTGATTGATTGGGGACCAAGGTAAGCGTAAGTACGCTTCCGACAACCGACGTGTTCACTAAACTCGTGTTGTTCGACGTTGCCGTGATCGTTAGTACGTCGCCATTGGTGACAACATCTGGATCGAAGATGAAATTCGGACTGATCGTCAGCACGATCGGCGTTGCATCTTCTAAAACACTCTGATCTGGAATGTTCGCAACAATTCTCGGAGCGTCAGGTACGGCATTTACCGTAATCGAAAGTGTACTATCGACGAACGCTCCGGCAAGGTCGGTGGCTCGAACAATGATGTTCGCCGTCCCATTTTGATCTGACAAGAAATCGATCGTCAGAATCCCGTTTGGTCCGATCGTAGGCGAAATGAGCGTCGGTCGACTGTTCCCGGCAATGGAATAGCTCACAACATCTGCATTCGTTGCCACGTCGACATCCGTGAAGACCGTTTTCAAATCGAAGGTACGATCGGCAGCATCTTCCTGTACCGTCAGGCTACCCAGAGGCGAAATCACTTGCGGTGCGTCATTTACCGAAGTAACCGTGACCGTCACCGTGCCACGAGTGCTTCGCGGATCAGGTAATCCATTCGTCTGGCCATTATCGGTAATGGTATAGAAGAACGTGTCGGTGCCATTAAAATTCGCGGCTGGCGTAAAGGTAATCGTGTCGCCAATAAACGTCACTGTTCCACCGTTGGTGCTGGACGGATCGACCGACGTTAGCGCCAATGTCTGAGTGATTTCACTTGGTCCGCCAGGGGCATCGTTCGAAAGGAAGAAGCTGGTTGGACGCGAAATCGACATATCTTCGGCAACCGTCAGTACATCCGGTCCAGCGATAGGCGCCGAATTGCGGTCAGATATGGTAAAGACAATCGTTCCGGTTGTCGTTCGAGGATCGGGACTTCCATTGGTCGTACCATTATCGGTAACGAGAAAAGTAAAGGAATCGGTCCCTACAAAATCAGCTACCGGCGTATAGATAATCCGCCCAGCCGAAAAAGTCACCACGCCACCATTGGCCGATGCAGAATCGACGCGAGTGATCGTCAAGGTTTGATTGGATTCATTGGCTGGTCCAGGTGTTGCCGGTGGGGCTGAGCCTTCGCTTAGTAGCTCACTTGGCGTAACGTTGTAGACCTGATTCTTTTCGAGATCCTTGTTGCGATCGGCTACGACCGGGAAATCGTTCCGTTCGGCGACCGTGATGGTTACCGTCGCGTTGAAAACACTCAGAAGAATTCCATCGTGTGCTCTATAGACAAACTTATCGACGCCGAAGTAATCAGCGTTCGGCACATAGGTAAAGCTGCCATCGATATTCAAAGTCAAGCTACCATTCTGCGGTCCGACAATCGGTTGGATGCCTGGAGTGCTGACATCGTTATCGAAGACAAACCGAACTGGCGAATCGGGATCAGTATCGTTGACCAGTACCCCATTCAAGCTCGACACAACCAGCCCGCCAACAGAATCCTCGATCATCGAGTAATTGTCATCGGCAACGACAGGCGGTGCACCGGGCACGATCGTTACAGCGTAGTCTTCGACCTCGCCATTGGTCGCTAGCCCTGTCGGTAACAATCCGCCTTCAGTGCTCAGTCGGAATCGAGCGATGGCAAGCGTTGGTGCAGCGGGTAGCGGCGTATTCGCTGGAATCTGGATCGCGAAGGTTTGTGTCAAGAAGCCGGGAATGAATTCGAACGATTGAACTATCTGCTCATTCGGATCATCCCAATCGCCGTCGGCATTAAAGTCGACCCAAGCATCTAGCAAGCCTGGTGCCGATGCCGTAACCGTGACGGTCGTAGTAACATTGCGAATGAAGGCTGGAATAGGAAGACCTGATTGCGGGACAATCGTCTGACTAAATGTCACACCATCGTCACCGGCGTCGCCGGTCGCATTGCTCGTTGGCCGTCCATCGGAATCTGCGGTGACGTGTTTGCCCAATCTCAAGGCGCTCTGGCCTTCAAGAGTCGTTTGTTCAAACGATGAGACGGGCGTCGCGATTACACCTTCGCTGGTAAGCGCAATCGTTGTCTGTGGAACGTCGAGCAGGTTTAAGAGGCCGCGGAAGGTGATTTGATAGCTGACGTTCGGGCTACCGCTAGGTTGCTCGAGCAATTCGACCAAAACATTGCCGACACCAATTGTTGGAAGAAGTTCAAGCGCAGCTTGAACCTGTGCTGCCGTAGCGGTAGTCGGCAATGGCGGCGTAGTTCGATTTGCGACGGGAAGTGTTACGCTGCCATGCGACAATGTAAACGTACCGACCACGGGATCACCAGCCGTCCAACCGACGACCTGGACTTCGCTCTGGCCACCCAATACATGTCGAGCACCGTTGCTTGAAAACAGGGTTGGGTAGCGTCCGGATGTTGTTGTAAATGGATCAGGCGCGTCGCCAAAATCCAAAGTCGCTCCAGGCATCAAGATCGTGAACTGCGTTTCGTTGTTGATGCGATTGGCTCGCAAATTGTTGTCTGCCAGATCCTTGACGCCTCGCAAGAAGTAGTTGGTAATATTCGAACTGATGGTGACCGCATTCTCGACAAAGAGCGAATCGCCAATTCGAACGATCGCATTCAAGTTCGTATGGCCTGCTCGAATGCTGTTGATCGCTCGAACAATCGCTGCCTGCATTTGTTCGCCGGTAAAGATGGAATCTTGGATGAATGGAATTGCAATCGCTCCACCCGGTAGCCCTGACAAGCGGATGCTTGGCGAATTGACGATGTTGTAGGTGAATCTCGGCGTATCATCGAGATCCAACTTGGTCAGTGTTTGTGTTACGGCAACTCCAAGACCCGCACTGGCGATCGCCACTCGCATTGACGTTGCGATTTCGGCGAGTGTGCTTGAAATCGTGTATAGAATAGGGACATTCGCATTCCCGCGTCCGTTATTCAAAGTCGTATTGTCAAATTCGAAGGTGACTGTAGTCGCGCCGTTGCTAACCGTAAAGGTCTCGCCATCCGATACACTTCCACGCTGCGTCGTCAATCCAGTTTGCGGTTGGATCAAGAGCTGTAGAGCCGGCAGGAAGCCTAGGTCAACACGTCCGTTACTGAGGAGCGTCGTCGTCAACCCTAGCGTCGAAGCTTGAATTGCAGCCGCAACTTGACTTGCGATTTCTGCCTGTGAACTAGCCGATGTAAACGGAATCCGGACATTGGTCGGAATCGACAACAAGTTGTTATCAAATTCAAACGTCACGGTCTGATTATTGTTGGTGATAGTAAACGACGAACCATCGCTAACTGCTAAGCCACCAAAACTTGGCGCAACCATTACCAGTGAACCAAGCAATTCCAGAGACGTGCTCGGCGTGACTTGCGGCGTCCCAAACAAACCAATCTCTGTTCCTGGACTGATTAAAATCGAATGCAACGGAGTACCGCCAACGGCAATATTACCATTGCGCAAGTGCTGCGGAGATAGGCTAAGGCCAGCGTCATTGATTGCTTGCGCGAGCAGCGTGCCAAGATCCTCCTCAGTCTGCGACGTTGAAATTGTAATGCTGGTGTTGCCTAGCCCAACGATCCCGTCATTGTCAAACTCAAAGGTACGCGTTACCACCGGGCTATTGAGCGGCTGATAGGTGATCGTTAACGACTGTCCGTCGGTGATATTCTTCGAGACTCCCACCAATAGAAGCTGCGATGTCCCTACGCTTGCCGAACCCGACGACGATAGTCCCAAGAGGATCGAGTCGGTGCCAACCTTGGTTGGCGATATATTTAAACCGGAAGCAACGATCGTTTGCAAAATCCGATCGGCAACATCGGATGCGGTACTGCTTGCCGATGTATCGATACGAATATTCCCTAGAGTGATCGCATTGTCGGTGTCGATCTCGAAAACAAGGGTTCGGTTTCCATCAGAAACCGTGAAGGTTTGACCGTCCGTCACGCCGCCTGGGAGCGGGCCTTGAGACGGAACTCGAAAACCTACGGTTGTGAGTGGCACGGACAAAGCAGCGCCGGTTGCAGCTAGTGTCGCACCCGACGGAGCACCTAAGAAAATGGAACCATCGGCAAGCTGTCGAGGTGTCAACCTGACCTGCGGCGGTACGGCCTGTAGAATCGGATCGTTGGCGATCGCCATAACAATCTTAGCTGCAAGCTGTTGTTGCGAATCGGTGGATAGGAACGCAATCGGCGCACTCGTCGGAAGCGTATTGCCATTTCGATCGAGTTCAAATGTTCTCGATACCGGGAGCGTGCTCCCAGGTATCGGTATTCCTATGGTAAAGCGATCACCATCGGATACTCCGCCAGCCCCGCCGCCCGCGATCGGCAATATCAATCGCAAGCTCGTTGGCAACTGCAATCGATAGCCGCTGTCGAACTCGAAACTGACGACACCTCCAAGCGTGTCCTTAATTTGGAATTGCTCGCCATCGTTCACACGACTTCCCTCAGGCGCTTGAATGACAAAGCGATCGCGGTTATTGAGCTTGATTTCGTATACCCGACCTTGGCGCCAGACACCAGCCAACGGCGTGAGGATTATCACCTTGGTGGTTGGATCGTATGCGAAGACGTAGTCGATTCCTTCGCGGAGCGTCCTTCCATCCTCGCGGATCGTCAGCACGGCGCCCGGCAATCGGGTCGGTGCTTGATTCGGTCCGAGTACGGAATCGTCATCGATCCCAATGCCAGGGAACGGATCGGCAGAGTCACCGGTATCCGAAAGCTGCAAGCGGAATTCGGGATAAGTCCCATCGGATAGTTGCACATACGAGATCGACGGATCGCGATCGATCTTTCCCGAATCGTTGTCGATCGGGCGAAGTAATAGAACCGTGGGCCCCGTAAAGTCGGCTCGATCTAGAGCTCCGCGATCCTTGAAAATATTGGAGCCGAGTCCTTGCGGTGGTGCAACATTTGGATCGTCAACGCGAAGCTGCCCAAAGGCATCCCGAGATGGCGCAAGAATCGGCGACGGCGCAATGCCGACCGCCGTTTTGATCGTATTGAACTTATCTCGCTCGGTCAACGAATCAATCGAACTGTCGATCAATCTCGAACCAGGTGCAGGGAGATACTGCCCAGCTTGTGGATTGACGAAAAGTTGGTCGCTATTCAATGCCACAAAATTGAAGTCCGCTTGCGTATTCGGGATGTTGGTTGGGCTAGCTTGAATTCCGAAACCACTACGATTGAACGTGGTTTGTGTTTCGATGAATTGATAAACGTTGCCACCGACGATGATTTCGGCTGGTTTCGAATTTCGATCCGCTGCGCCAATATTGGTCGTTCCAAACACCAGCGGTAGTTGGCTAAGTGGATCGGTGAGACTTGGCGGAAGCGAACGCGTCTCTTCACGCACAATCGGCGTCTGAACGTTATAGAAAACGTTGTTAAGAACCGTCGGCGAAGCGCCGGCAGAAAGCAACACGCCGGACTCTGGAATCAGTTGATTCATGTTGTAGTTGGCACCGCGGTCAGGGTCGACCTGAATGGAACGACGATTGGTGACGACCTGTCCGTTTCGCGTAATCGGATGACTCTCAATCGAGGAAGCATTGCGAATAACAACGAACCGTTCCGACGTTCCGTCCCCAAAAGCGACCGTGGGACCTATTCCGAAGACTTCGCTACCAGTTCCGCCAGCAAGTGAGCGTCGGTCGTGGCCAGTTCCATACGCCGCGTTCGATGCAGAATTCACCGGGTCAGGGGTAGAAACACCGTTGAAGGTAAAGGTGAGCGATGCCCAAAAACCGTCGTCGCGGCCCGGGAAGAGTCGGAGTCCTGGTTCCACACCATCGACGCCCCCTAAAGCGACAGCGAAGACCGGAGCCAGCGGATTGGCAGTGCCAAAGGTACCGTTGTCGAGCTGCTGAAGATTGTTCAGATCGGGTTGCTGGTTGTTGTCCACATCTGCATTGTTGATCGCTTTGGCGATCGAGCGGGCAACATCCGGTATGAAATAATCTGGGCCGATAAAAACGGGAACATTTCCCTGAGCGACGTTGAGGTCGGTAGTAAACTCAAACACTCGTGAGTTCGATGTCGTGTTTTGAAAGTCGGCTACCTGATAGACCGTGAAGGTGTCACCGTCTTCATACAACGGTGTACCGTCCGGTGCGGCTTCTACCGTGATCGTGAACTCATTCGGCTGAAGAACTTCAATGTCGATCGAGTAGAGCCCGGTCCCGACACCTGGTTGACGGTCGGCCGTTGATTGCGGGTCGAAAGTGTTGTTGCCGCTGGCACTGATTGCAACGTAATAAAGCCCTGGTTTCAAGGCGGCATAATCAAGGTAGGGATCGACGCCGATAATTTCGCCGGGAGCCGCTGCTCTCTCGATTTGGAAAGCTGGAGTAGCATTGCGGCCTGCCAAGTTGACTGGTCGACCACTCGAGTCAAACAACTGCAATACTGTATCGACGGCACGTTTCGTCGGATTAGGATTGAATACCGTATTGATATTAACCCGAATTCGGTCGCCCACATCGAGTTTAACTTGATAGAGGTCAACATCCGAAGCAAGATTAGTCAATCGAGCATTATCGCCAATCACGGCATCGAGCGAGTAGCTTTGCGGGTTGATCCCGACACCGAGTCGCGTCTGGACAGCGTCGGCCAATACGTCATTCGAAGCCGTTGCTTCGATTGGTCGAGAAAGCGAAATGCTAAGGCTGTAGTCGCCGGTCGAGGAGCCAACTAAGCGTCCCACCAAGGTACGTGGATCGAAGCCGATGTTTCCTTGAGCGCTCACTGCCGCATAATAAATACCGGTTGTCGGCGCGGTGAAATCGATATAGGGATCGATGCCTTGCGCTTCGCCAGGGGCTGCTTGATTGTCGATCGATGTAACCGCCGGTGTCGCATTTCCAGCTAAATTGACAAGTGTCCCATTGGCAAGATAGATCTGAAGAACCGTGTCAACGGGATTGTTCTGTGGGTCCGTGTCGACATCGATTCGAATGCGTTCACCCGCGTTGAGCGTGAAGCGATAAATATCGACATCGGTTGTTGGATCTGCTAGAGCCGGGTTGTCGCCGATAGAGGCCGATACCGTGTAAATTTCGGTCGCGTTGGCACCGATCGAAGTCTGAACCGAATTTGCAATAAGATCATTCTGCTCTGCTGGCGTCCCTGTAACAGCCGGTGGCGTTGGTCCAAAGCTTGCTCGACCATCATTGCCGACAATCGTGTTGTTGATAATCCGAGCGAATGCCTGTGGCGACTCGGCTCGATCGACACGTCGAACATCCCATGGGCGACCGCCACGTGCTCCACGAAAATAGATGTTGGTCACGCCCTCTAGATAAAGCGCTGGACGGTTTGCCCAATTGAGTCCACGGTTGTTCACCAGCGCGAACGGTAGGGCATCAAAATACGAAGGGGTGAAGATCACTGCGGGCGTTGGTTCGACAAATCCAAGCACGGATGGAGCCAGGAGTGACATGGCGACCGTCGCGGTCACATTTTGAGTTGTGCCATTCGTGACCAAGATGCTACCGATAACTGCATCGCGCAGTGCGTGCACCGTTTCCAGTGCGGAGTACCCCCAACCAGTGGCAGGGCCTCTCAAGTAGGCTGCGCCTGTATCCTCTCGGTAGTAGACCGGGACGTTCGTTTGATCCCATCCGTTACCGCTCACTTGCCCGCTTCCGAAATTCGGGGCTCCTACAGAAGCCCCTGCAATATCTTCGAATTCGAATCCAACGCGAGTCCGCCCCGAATCGAAGAAAAATCGGTCGCCGTCGTCGACAAACGAGCCAAAATGGGTGCCTACTTCGTTATCTCGTAAGTGGTCGGAAGAAGGGACAAGCACCGGCGTAACCATCCAAATTGGATTTTCACCCGCGACATGCACACCACCCAAACCACCGTTCTCAAAGATATTGTTGTTCACCACCACGCCCGTGTTGAATCCGCCAACGAGATCATCGTTGAGCTCTTGCAAGTTGCGGACTGGGCCGGGCGAACTGCCAACGGTTCGAGGTCGTGACTGGATAATGGCGTTGGGATTGCGAACAGGACCGTTGTCGATCAAGCCCGTTGACGGAAAGTTCAAGAAATCCCCGGAGTACGTATCAACGAGATCGCGAGGGTCATAATCAGCGAGCCCCGCCTCCGACCAAACGCCGTAGTCGCGAGACTGTCGAATCGTATTCCCTGAAACAATCGTTTGTCCCTGGTCTCGATTGATGTTCTGATCGCCATTTCCCGAGAAGACCAGGAGATTCAAATCCGTTGTGTTAAAGAAGCCGCTAACTTTGGCGGCACCAAACAGATTGATTCGATTGCCAGTTTGGGCGCCCGATTGCGTGCCATCCCCCGAAGCAGCTTGTACGCGAAGCCTGGATTGGATTCCCGAACTGTTGATTGCATCTCGAATCCGCTCCGCGATGATGGCGACAGAGTCGGCAACCGGAGCCGCAGTGAAGTTGATCGAGACGCTACCAGATTTGACGGACCCAGCCGAATTGAATTCGAAGTCGACGCTATTGGCACCATCAGAAATTTGAAAAGTCGCACCGTCCGAAATGAGACTAACGCTCGGGACTATCAAAGCAAAGCTGCGGGCATCGCGATCATTCGAGTTAACGATTGTCGGCACTTCGACTTTTCGAATTTCTAGCTGATAAGTGCCCGTTTGTTGCGTTGTCGAGACGAGCGGGTTTGAAACAAAAAGCGGTTGTATTGGGGTACCCGACGGGAAAAAGCCGGACGCCGAGCCGGGCGCAAAGTCCGATTGCAGGCGTGGAGCAGAGGTGGTGACACTTTCACCGCGTTCCGCGAAGCCAACGATAACTCGTGTCACGAATGCGAGCGGATTGAGCCCCGTTGGCGTGAAGACAAGCTTTACATTCGACAATCCAGCGAAGGCACCTAAGTCGACTTTGGCTTGACGAGCAACACCATCGGTTACAAGCGGTCCATTTGCGTAAGTCGCGACTTGCGTGGGCAACGAAGACTCAACGGTGACGTTGTAGTCAACACTGAGCAAAGTGTAGTTGAAGTACGCGGCAGGCAAATCCTGCTGCGAATATCCGGACAAGTCAAAGACAACTTCTTGTAGCGAAGGAATGTTCAGCGGATTCGTGAAGAGATTGTTGAGCTGCGGCGTTGAGATTCGACTGAACGGGGTTCTCTCTGCCCCGGAATTCACACCATCTACCGTTAGCAAAACGTTCCCGATAAATCGTTGAGTAGCCGGTGGTGCTGTACTACCTAAGGCTGGAAAAGTTAAGATTAAAAAAGTGCCGAGGTAAGGCGTTAGGTCGAACGGAGGAGCGCCGAAACCGAAGGTGGCGTTGAGGGGCGTGTTGACGCCATTGATACTAACTTGATAGGTATTGGGAATCAGGAAGCTGTTCAATTTCAAACGCGGGTTTTGGGCCGCCATGACCGATGTCAAGTCGATAAACAAAGTTTCTCCTTCTTCACTGATACTGTCATCGCGGAAGAGAACATCGATGGCTGCTGACGAAAATTCGGACGGGATCACGTTGGACGCGCTGACCGCTACCAAGTATTCGCCTGTCGTAAGCGCTTGAGTGTTGATGAACGGATCGTTTGTTCCAAACGAGCCACTTGAAAAGTCAGGAGCTGTCGAACCGCTGAGAGGTGCACGCTGGTCATCGGAGATATTGCTGCCTTCTCCAAAGTATACCAACTGCCAAGATTCTTCGCCGGGAACTCCTCCTAGTTTATAGACGCTCAGATTGGTATCGGCACGGTTTAGTCCATCGGCATAGTCAACGTCGAAGACTAGATTCGCGACACTGCTTACATTGTTGACGATATCCTGTTCTGTCAGGCTAAAGCGATAATAATCAACATCACCACTGCTTGAAAGATTTCCGGCGATGCTAATCGCAGCGCGATCCGACTTTAAAACGTTACCAACATACTGCGGGCGATTGCCCGTTGAAATTGCAGTGGTGGCGGCACTAGGGAAAGTGAAGCTGCTTTGGTACGGATTGCGATTATAGCTCCATGGCAAATCATTGCTCGAAAACGTTTCGCCGGTGCGTACCGACTCGTCTTCGCTTGCTTCACCAAGGAGTGGCGAGTGACCGGGAAGACCACGTAGATGGATACCGTTCGTCGCGTAACGAATGTCGGCACCGGTGATGTTGGAGCCGGCAAATTCCTGAGCTTCACGCAAACGGACCTGCACTTCATAACTGCCAGCGGTAAGCCCCGCATTAAAATTGCTGCTGTTCGTACTGGCACTTCGGACTCGGAAAAAATATCCGCTTCGTGTATTGTTGGCACCCGGCAATACGATGCGGAAACCTGCGTCGCGAGGGTTCGTCGTTCCATCTTCCTTGAGCGTACCACTGGCATTGAGTCGCACATTCCCAACGGTTTGTTTGGCCAACGGATTGACCCGCGAAGCTTGAATGCCAGAAGTGGTAAGGATCGTACTGGTACCAGCCGTCTCGAATGTACTATTGTCGCTCCGAGCCAACAGCGTTCCGTTAGCATCCAACAACTCGACCACCGTATCGAGCGTATAGGACGTGTGATCGATATCGATCCAAACTTCAGTGCCCGCCACGCCCGTAAAACTATAAACATCGATATCTTCGGGTTGGCTCAAAATCCCTTTGACGACAATACCGAGGCGAAGATTCTCATCGGTGTTGTTTCCGTTCGTCGCAAGTTGACCAAGAACCTGTGCGCTGTTGACGCTACCGTTCAATCCTGGCGCCACGGCATTGGGTGCTTCGGTTTCCAACAAGAACGCCACGTTACGATCATTGCTGTTCTGATCCAACAAGATCCCTCGCCAATCACCCGGACGTGGAATCGAGCCGATTCCGTCGTTGTTGGTATCGGTCTGTGGCTTGCCGTCAGGCCGCAATCCAGCTCCAACGGTGTCGTCTTGAAGGCTGGTTATGATCACTGGGAATCCAGGTTGCCCGATTGCGTGAATCGTTCCGCCGACGCGATCGTCGATACTCGATTTAATACCGCCGGCCGTAAATCCAGCACCGCGTAACGCATCGAAGTTTGACCCAGCTCCGCTCACCTTGACGATCAGTGATTCCGTTGGCAAGCTCTGCAATCGCAAACCGCTAGCGTGCGCCAAATTGCTAACGAAGATACCATCGAAGAGAATGTGTACCATGTCGGTATCGTCCCAAACCGATTCGACCGTCAGTCCGTCAGATGTCAATTCGTCAATACTAAGAACGTTTGCAGACGTATTTCGCGCTCGATTATCGGCCCGAATCTTTAAGCCGTTCAAATCGTTGAAATCTAAACTGTTGCCGCGAAACAGAGGACCACGATTAAAGTCGAGCGTCGTGATTCGATCGATCATGCCGCTCTGACGCCCTCGATCTCCCTGGAACTGATTGTTCAGCGAATTGGAGTCGATCGTAATCGCGGAACTGCGTGTTAGGCCAGTCGCACCGGTCGAGTTGTTCTGAAAAACATTGTTGATAAAGATCGGCGACGAACCGCGAACAAAGACAACGGCTTGCTCGTTAGCCAATCGTCCAAAGCGGTCCGTTGGGCCTTGGCCCCCGACGCCGTTGGCGTTGAATTCAAAGGTCGAGTTAGCGACACGAGCCGTGCCTTGCTGTAATTCAAGAATATTGAAGGACCTAAAAGTACCATCCAGTCGCGTCACTCCTCCACCGTACGCAAGAATCGTGTGATCGATGGAGACATCGGCGCCCGATGAAACATAGATGCCGCCCCAATTGCCTGCTGTGGGTACGCTTGGAGAAGCATTGGTCTTATCATTGTTCGTATCAAACGTACCACCGGCACCTGAACGATCATCTAACTTGCTGGTGAAAACAATCGGCAAATCTTGCGTACCTTCAGCAATAAACTGAACGCCTTGACCGAGTTCGATACGTGCACCTTCAAGCTTCACAACCGAACCGGGATCAACGACCAACGAAGCATCTAGTCGCGGTCGAAGAGCCGCGATGGCTGGTACCGCTGGTGGCGTCAATAGGCCACCAAGGTCTCGTCCGCGATCAATAAACGAATTCTGCGTCGAATCGAGCTGAGCCACTAACGTATAGGTCCCTGCTCCGGTCGCATCGCTGCGATAAAGCCGGACGAAAGTGTATCCGTTGGCAACGTTTGGCAAACCGGTAACATTGATCGAGCCAACCGTAGTCGTTACCAAATTGTTGGATGCATTCGATGAAACGCTTTCTACGCCGAACTGATCGACAAACGTCGCTCGATAGTTGTAAGTTCCGGCCGGCAACGCTCCACCAATCAACGGAGCTAATCCAACGAAGTTCGTATCAGGTTTGCTGATATCGAGGATCGATCCACCGGGTGTACCTTGTATAAGAAGATTTTCGGCGAGAATATGCGTGACATCGATGTCATCGAATCGAGCAGCCAAGGTCACGGTTCGCAATGCTTCGCCAGGTAGCGTCTGAAGCTTGATGAAAAGCCCGTTCAACGAATTGTTGAAAAGTCGATTCCCATGAATATTTGGACCAACGCGGTCGTAGTCAGGTGTAAAACTACCGTTGCTCTGGAATCGCAAGTCGGTAAAAAGAGTCTCTTCGAAACTGTTCGGTGTCGCACTGAGGGCCGCATCGGCGCTGAGTGTGATCGTGTTAAAAGAAATCGTCGGACGTCCATCGATTACTTGAATAGGATTCACGACTTGCTGCGTCGATTCGATTACGATCCCGCCACCCCCCCCGTAACGAATGTCAGCCTGATTCACGTAGTTTAAGAAAATGCCTTGATCTTCTTTGTCTTGACGACCTTGAGAACGATCGACGTTTCGCTGATAAATAATCCCGCCCCAGTCACCGACCGAAGGAGTCGTCGTCGGACCGTAGTTGTCGCGCCCGATGGTCTCGTCAAGCCACGATGTGAAATAAACAGGTTGCTGCGGCGTTCCCAAAACTTGAAGATTCGATCCACTTCGATCGATCCCGGTATTCGAACTACCGACAGCAAAATATGATCGACGCGATTTAAAAACCGCCCCAGCGTCGACCATCGCAATGACGCCTTTGGGTACTTCCAGCGCAACCCCGTCGGTAAGCACTGAATTAGGCAATAGGCCAAAGCCGAATTCATACGCAATATTATCAGCTACAGTCGCAAGATTTCCGTCGGCTCCACCGTTACCGACTATCCGAACAATGTCGCCAGGAAGCGTCGATCCAAAGGCGTTAGGAACGCCTGCGCCTTGAATATTGTTGAACGGTCGCGCGAGAGAACCATCGGCGTTGGGCCCGGCTAACTTGTCGACAAAGATCGTTTTTCCTTCAGCAGAAATCCCGGCTGCACCCGGTGAGAATGTTACAATCCGGTCACCCGTCAATGTTATGCGGGAACCGCTTGGCGTCGCCGAAACAAGCAATGCTCCTTGTCCATTGATCGCATCGGCCAGTAGCTTGGCGACCTCAATTGGAGAATCGGTAAGTTTATACTGAACAAGAAGATTACCTGGGGTAACAATCGCATCGGTACTTAGCTCGAAACGTCGTACTACTCCCGTGTTGCCGGTAATCGTAATCACCTGGCCATCAAGAAGGCTTCCGCTGTTGTTGACTTCGAGTACACGATTGAGAGCCCGAGTTTCAAACCAGAAGTCATAAACTCCACCAACTTTTCCGTCACCGTCGCCGTCCAACGAACGACCTACGTCACCTGGAGATTGACCGGTCGTATCTTGAATCGAATCATTCGCGCTGGTTTGAGCGCGGAATGTCATGCGCAGATCGTATGTTCCTTCGCTTCGACCGCCGGTTCCCGAATTCGGGATCGTTGGGTCATAACTGTTGTTACCCGAAGCGCTCACGCCAACGAAATAGACTCCAGATCCCAACTTTAATCGCAACAATGAGTCTTCACTGAAATAGTCGTCGTTTTGAGCGATCAATTCGAGTTGGCCACCGACAAGCTCAATCGGTGAATAGACAATTTCACGAGCCCCAATTTTGCTGCTATCAGCACCTCGCAGTTTGCTGACTTGGACCAATGCACTGGCCTGCACATTGGCTTGAATTGCCGCAATAAGCTGACCGGCCGTCGTCTCGGAACCGGTGGTCGAATTCAAATTCACCGAGATAAAATTAGGACTGACCGTTATGCCGGGCAAGCCACCAACGCCAAGCGGTGATTGAGTAACCACGATCTGGACGTGATTGCCAAGTTGTCCAGGCGCCACTGCGGTAAACTGGATGGCAAGGTCATCCGATGCATTAAAATTGCTAACCGCAGTTGCTTGTTTTTGTTTGTATAAACGTAAATTGGTGTCGAGAGAACTGACCGCCTTGCTTCTTTCCGCAAACGTCTCGGCAACGAATTCTCCTACACGGCCCGTACCGTCGGCCCCAAAATCAATTTCGAAGCGATATAAATCGATATCGCTGTTGTCCGGACGGTGAACAAATTGACCATGCAAAATATCCTGGGAGCCGGGGAAAATTGGCTCGAAGTTGACGACGCCAGCCGCCGTTGAATTAGGTGCCGCATTGAGGAAGTTCGGGTTCATCGACAGCAAAGTCGAATCGGGAAGATCGCCAGCGTGTTCGAGACCTAACATCATGCCGATAGCAGTCATCGCGATGCGAAAATAATCTTCGCCGTAGTTGTTGTTCCAGGTGCGGTTCGCATCCATGACCAACAAACCGCTATTGAACGCACTATTGAGCGCTGGATCGATTCGAACGCGATAGTTAAATGCTGCCTCGTTTTGAACCGAAACGTTCGGCGGATTGGGACCAAACAATGCATTCAAAACACCCGTCGAGAACGTAAGACCGCTGTTCGCTGACTCGGTGAACTGAACGCCAAGATAGTTCGACCAAATCTGAAGGGCTTCGCGGACGCGATCTTTTTGCGCGTCGCGAATCGAATTGGTGAAGCCAGACGCGTAGTCAGAGCGGAAATTGTAGAAAATATTGGTGATGCCAGGGTTTTTATCAGCACCAAAATTCTCGTTAATGTGGTTCTCGAAACCAGTTGCTCCGAGATCACGATGCCCTGGATCGTCGCTCGCTCCTAACCGATCGAGTCCAAGGACAGTAGTCTTAATTTCCGACGTCAATATGACGCTTGTCAATGGCGTCGTAGCCGAACCGATCACTCCCAAATTATCGGCCGTTGTAAACGTATCGCCTAATTCCGCAACCGTTTTAGGAACAGGGGAAAACGGCGTCGATTCTCGCGTCCCAATACGCAGTCGATAGGCCGATCGTGGCGAGCTTGTTAAAGGGCGAAGGTTGTCGATATCCTGACTGAACGTCAATGTCGCACTATTGTTCGACGCATTGTAGCGAACGGTCGTCGGATTATACGTCGTGTCATCGGTGTTTCGAACCGTGTCGGCAGTGTAGATCAATTGATAGAAATCAGGGTGCTCAGCAGATCTTAATGTTGGATTGCCCAATAAGTCGTTTTCGACCAAGAGCTTATCGCTATCGAAGTAGACGACAATCGTGTTGCGAAGCTGTGAAATCGAACCGTTGGCGTTTCGTATGACCGGCTGAGGAACAACGCCGGTGACCTGTGAACCGAGATCGAGACGAAAATCGATCGTGTCTTGTCGCGTTCCAGTCACCGTGGGCTGGAATAATTGAGAAGGCATCCCGGCTGATGCGACGTTTCGCAAGCCGACAATCCCGTTTGCTGCATCGTCGAATCCAAAAACCTCGATTCGATAAAAGTCATCTTTCAAGGCTTCGGCAAATCGGAACGTAACTTCGTTCTCGTTCGGTGCACTGCCAATGAGGATCGAACCTGGGACAATCACCGAATCGTTCGACGAGGAAACGACAAGCGTCGGGAACACCGGTGGAATGACAGCTCCAGGCGGCCTTTCGGTAAGCTTGGTATCGGCGAAGCCGCCGTTGATCTTTGCCGATACACGATCCGTGATGCCCACTGTCGAGTTAATAGCATTGATCAACTGCGAAGCAGTCGTCGGCGAAGTCGCATTCGAATTCAATGTGATTGAAAGCGTGTTTCCCGAAATGTTCAACAACGGACCTTGCTGAGCACCTCGATCGGTCGACGTTGTAATAACAGTCAATGCCTGACCGGGATTGCGCAACGTGAACTGGATATCGACGCGACCAGCGGTACCAAAATCGGAGGACGCCGACGCCAAACCAAACGAACCGTCGCTACCGGATCGGGTCAAACGAATTCCACCCGCCGTCGCCGCGTCGATGACCTGCGCGTCGTCGAATCGGAAGGTCAACTCGCGCGGTGCGATGTCCCGAACGACGCCGTTCTCGATCAAGTCGCTGTTATTCGGCTGGATACCGATCAACTGCGGACCTGCGGCCATGAGATGCCTGGGCTCTAGCGTCTCGACAAGCGTTTGTCGGAACGCTTTTTGGGCCTTTTCTTTCCGACCTCTCTTGCTTGCAGCCGCCTTTGCCGCCGGGTCTGCGGGTTGAGATTCGGTAAGTCGAGACTTGTCTCGGGAACTCCGGATAGCCATTGCCAATCCTCGAAATGGAAAAGGATGTAGCGGAAGCTCTGACATTTTCGCGTCAGGACCCACTACATTTAAAAAATTCGAACTTTACAATTGCGCACAAACGTTCACACCGTGACCGCCTGGTAATGATCGAAAAATAAGTGTCCGGTACCTTTAGCCGGAACGGCCCTTCGGGTGCATTGCACAAAAGGAACCGGACACTTATTTTTCGAACGATGCTTGGGTGCCGTTTTTTCCCGTGCCGTACAGGCAGCGCAGAAATTACGACAGTTGAGTTCGAGTATAATTGGACTGCTCAAGCTTGCAATCTTGTACAGTCCCGTAATACCCCCCAATCCACGTTCTTTCACCGTATTTATGCATTCGCGCGCTGAGCGTTGGATGAGTTATGCCGGTTTTAGTTCCCAGGAATGCCCCGCCAATTCAAAAACGGACCGATGACTTTAGCCAATTTGACCCAATTTGTGATTTTGTGGCATGCCATGCCGTCGTTCACCAAAGAATCGAGCGCTGCCCAAAACGAAAAGTCGCACCAGCATAAAATTGCCCTCGAAACCGCCCGGTCGAGCCATTTCGACTTTATGCTCGAATACGATGGACATTTGATCACGTTCGAGCTTCCCAAAATACCGATTCCGGGTGAACGGGTCCCGCTGAGTCGCCTTAAGGACCATCGGCTCGATTTCTTGAACTTCGAAGGTGCCCTCGAACCTGGACCGAGCGGCGAAGATCGCGGGCATGTCACCCCCTGGACCCATGGCACCTACCACATTTTTCGACGAACCGAGCAGAAACTGATTGTCGAGCTTACTTCGCCAAAATTGTCGGCTCGTATCGCCTTGCTTCCAGGAAATATCGAGGATGGAGCAATCGATTCGCATAGCCCATTATGGCCCGGCGTGCTACGTTGGGAACTTCGCGCTCCGAGATGGGACATCAAATAGGTCGACTATGCTTGAAAATCTGACGAACTTTTCAAAACTGATCCGCGGTGCCGGCCAAATGATGCCGCGTATCCAGAAAATGAAGGAAGATCTCGGTAAGAAAGAAGTCGAAGCCACCTCTGATAGCGGACATGTCTCCGTCTGCATGTCTGGTGCCGGAATCGTTACTCGACTTACTGTATCACCGGAGCTTTTGGCCGCCGACGAAAAAAGTCATATCGAAGCCCAGATTATCGAGACAATGAACGTCGCTATCCAACGAGCGAAAGCCCTGCACCTAAAAGCTGTTCGCGAAGTCGTCAGCGATCTAGGCATCCCAGGCGTCGATCGAATGCTCGAGCAATTGGCGGAGTAAACATGGCTGAAGTATCCTCGGCGGTCGGCAATTTAATCGACCAGCTCGGCAAACTACCCGGCATTGGACGCAAGACGGCGGAACGACTTGCCTATCATTTGCTTCGCGTCCATGAAGCAGAAGCGCTCGCCCTCTCGGATTCGATTCGACGAGTCCGAGAAAATGTTCGCTACTGTGAGTCCTGTTTTAACTTGTCCGAAAACGATCGATGTACGATTTGCAGCGATTCTCGCCGCGACGCCACGCGACTCTGTATTGTCGAACAACCTCGAGATCTGATGGCCCTCGAACAATCGGCCGTTTATCGCGGACTCTACCACGTTTTATTAGGGAGAATTGCTCCGCTGGATGGTATCGGACCCGACCAATTAACCATCGAGTCGCTCGTCGATCGAGTTCGAACAGGCAACATCGCCGAAGTGATTATGGCGACCAATCCGAATGTTGAAGGCGACGGAACGGCTCTTTATATCTCGAACCTTCTCTCCGAATTTCCGATCGAAATCACGCGGTTAGCTCGCGGAGTTACAAGCGGCAGCGTCTTGGAATACACCAACAAAGAAATCTTAGCCGATGCTTTGTCTGGCAGACAAAAACTATAGTCAAACTCGCAAACGAAATCAGAATGCCGATCGAAAGTCCCGGTGGCCAATATTCGATTTGCACTCGATGTTCGCCAGCCGGTAGCGATATCAAAAGCATTTTCGAGCGACTCGGCACGATCGCCATTGCCGATATTTTCGGCGATTGGACCTGCCAGCCTCCATCGTTGAAAACCGGAAGTTCGAGCACGACAGGCAATTCCGTATGGTAGTTGAAAGCGATTCTCGATCCTTGCATTTCGACATGATGAAATTCGACGGCCTCATTCTCAATCGAGCTATTTGAATCGGTTTGAAACTCAATTGCATCGAACGCGTTCTTCGTATTTCCTACGACACGATAAAGATGGTGGGACCAATACGAATCCCCTGCACCACGAATTCGATCGGCGATTATCTGCGGTCGAAAGGTAAATTGAGCCTGAAAATTGCGAACGCCATCGAGCAAGTGAAGCTTACCCAAATAAGCCGCCGCCTGTTTGGCGACGAGACGCTCTTGGCCCGACCTGGAATTCTCGGAGAATGACAGACTGTGTTGGCTATCGAATGTCGCGAGCACAACGGGTTGCTTGAAGTCACCAAAAGACCACTCGGCAAGCTCCGAGTGATTTTCTTTCGCTTCGACATCATACTTCGCAAGGATCTTTGCGGGACTAAGCCAATCGCGATCAGCAAAACTCATCTGTGAAGCGGCCGCGAAGGTCAATTCGCATACCAACGCCGCAGCCAAAACATGGTTCCAAAGAATGTTTTTGCGACCGTCAACGTTAGCACCTTTGGTGAAGGTCAAAGCCGATAGAAAACCCACGAAGACCAATATTAACCCTGACCAGCCAAGATTTCGAATCGCCGCCACTGCATCCAACGGACCACACCATGTATCGTCTGGAACATTGGCAAGTACCGCATAAGTCCATTGCGTTGCCATTGGCCACCAAACGATTGTAAGATGAACGGCGACGACGACGATTCCGAGCATGCCAACAAATCCAAAAAAGCGGCCAAGCATCGAGACACTACGTTTGGCCAACGAGGCTTCGTCGCGATCGTCATCGATCGAGCAGTAGGCGACCGGTCGGTGCCACCTCATCCCATTCAAACAAGCGCTCATACAAATAGCCCAAGCAAACATCGTGGTCCATTTAGCGGGATAGCGAAAGAAGCGGTATCCGGGCATGCATCGGTCCCATAGATCGTAGAGTCCCCATGGACCGAAACTGCTAAGCAAAGCAATCAATGCCACCCAAAAAGTCGCTTGCGACATCGCCGAGCTCCAATTCAAACGCCATTGAACAATCGCCAAAACCAACACCAACAAGCCAACATGCAATGAAGGAGTCCAAATGCGACCGTCATTCGAAATCACTTGAGCCCAACGCGAATGAACCGGTGTGTAGCTTCCGAAAACATTCGGGGCAATCAGCGTTGCGAGGTGCCAAGGTTGCTCAGAAAATTCCGCTGGTTGGCGTATCAGCGGCATGGAGCTCGCACTTTCAACAGGCCTGGCTTGGGGAGGCAGAGGACTGTTGTTCCAAGCAACTCGGCCCCTCACCCCCAGCCCCTCTCCCCGGAGTACCGGGGCGAGGAGAGCAAGAGATACGG
>JAWXCK010000142.1:0-35267 GCA_034408855.1 Pirellulaceae bacterium | reverse complement strand
TGGGATGCGGGGAATGGGGGAGCGGCGTGGCTTTTGTTTTAGCTGCTAAGCTCCTTCACCCATGGCTCAAGGCCATGGGGGTCGAACTTAGGACAGTCGCTAGCGCGGTCGGCTCACGAATGCGGCTTTTTTACAATAAGATGCGGAGAATTCACAAGACGCTGCGGCGATTTTCGGTGACAATAGGGGATAGTTCGTTCCCCAATCAAAATCCCACCTTGAAATACTCACTCAAACCGATCGCAATCGTTTGGAGAGGTCTTTTCGAAATGCTTGCTTCTGAAACCGCACGACGCGTTTTGACTATTCGCTTCATCGCACTCGCTTCGATGTTCCTGGCTGCCTCGGGATCGATTGAGGCGTTGGAATCCGATCGACCTGTAAGTTTCCAGCGAGACATTCTTCCGATTTTCCGAGCCAATTGCTTTGGCTGTCATCAAGGCGCTCTCAAGCAAGGCGACTATAGGATGACCGACTTTGCTGCGATGATACGCGGCGGCGAGTCGACGGAGCCAGCCATCGTGCCTAACAAATCGAGTGAAAGTCATTTGCTCCAAGAGATCACGCCTGTCGATGGCAAGGCGGAGATGCCAAAGAAACGCCCGCCACTCAAGACTGAAGAAATCGAGTTGATTCGGCAATGGATTGATGCGGGTGCGGTCAACGATTCGACTGCTGTTACTTCGTACTCTGTCGAGTCACCGCCGAGTTACGTTCGCCCGCCTTTGGTTGCTTCCATCGATTTTTCACCGGACGGCAAGCAGCTTGCGATCGCAGGTTTTCACGAAGCACTTATCTTCGATACGTCGAGCTGGAAACTTTCCAATCGACTTATCGGACTCAGTCCTCGACTAGAAACCGTCAAGTACTCCCCCAATGGTAAGTACTTGGCAGTCGCCGCCGGACAGCCCGGTATCAGCGGCGAGATGCAACTCTGGAATGTCGCCGACGGATCGATGTTTCGAAGCCAAGCGATCGGAACAGACACTCTATTTGGGTTGAATTGGTCTCCCGATTCACAACTCATTTCCGTTGGACTGGCAGATAATACCGTTCGCGCTTTCGACGCTGAATCGGGTGACCAGAAATTTTTTCAGCGGGCGCACGAAGATTGGCCGCGCGCAACCGTGTTCACTGCCGACGGCAAGCATCTCTTGTCGGGCGGTCGAGACATGTCGGTCAAGTTAACGGAAGTTGCAACGGAGCGATTCGTCGATAACGTTACGTCGATTACCCCTGGTGCGTTGAAGGGCGGCATTCAAGCTTTAGCGCGTCATCCACAACGCGACGAGATTTTCGTCGGTGGCTCTGACGGAACACCGCGAGTCTATCGTGTCTTTCGCGAAACAGCCCGTGTGATCGGTGACGATTCGAACCTCATTCGACAATTCGACACCATGCCTGGCCGGATCTACTCGGTTGCGATCACTTCTGACGGCAATCAGCTCGCCGCAGCAGCGGTGCTCGATGGGAAGAGCCTAGTCCAAGTTTGGGCTTATGATTTCGATGCTCAGATACCAGATGACATCAAGGCAATCCAAGCGAAGCGAGCGATATCTCGAACGGCCAAGGAAGTAGAAAAGATCGCCGAGTTTTTATCGAAGAAGCCTGCCGAACTTGGAAAATGGGAAATCGATCAATGCTCAATTTATGCTATCGCGTTTGATGCTCGAGGAAACTTAGCGGCTTCGGGATCCGATGGCCGCGTCCGTGTCTGGTCGATCAGTGATAAAAAAGAAATCGCTAACTTCGAAGTCACCCCCCCGAATAATCGCGAAAACGAAGCTCCAAGTTCGAAGGCTTCTTCGCCAACTAGTATTGCGAAGTCGCCTTCTGCTTCCAATACGTCGAAAACCGATTTGAGCAACGATAGCGAATCAACAGCAACTCAATTGGATTTATCGAAGATTGTCAAGATTGTCGTCGAACCTGCTCAAATCAATATTACCCATTGGAGCGACTCGGTTCAGCTTTTAGTGACGGCTGAAACGACCGATGGTCGATTGGTCGATGTCACGGACCAAGTCCAATATTCCAGTAGCGCACCGGAAATAGCAATCGTAAGTCCTCGCGGTTGGGTTCAACCGCAAAACGGTGCCGGCAAAACGAAAATCAACGTTCAAATTGGGTCTCATCGCAAGACTCTAGTCGCATCGATTCGGTCGAGCGAGGCTGATTCGGTCGATTTCGTTCGCGATGTTGCACCGGTCTTGTCGCGACTAGGTTGCAATTCGGGAACCTGTCACGGTGCACAGGCCGGAAAGAACGGTTTCAAACTCTCGTTGCGTGGCTATGATCCTGTTTACGATATCCGTGCCTTAACGGACGATTTAGCGGGCCGACGCTTTAACCCTGCGTCGCCACTGGATAGTTTGATGATGACCAAACCGCTCGGTCTGGTCCCTCACGTTGGCGGACAGTTGCTCAAGGAAGATGAAGTTCGAACGAAAGTACTTCGAACCTGGATTGCAGACGGAGCCCAATTGAATATGCAGACGCCTCGAGTCGCAAAGATTGAGGTCTTTCCACTCAATCCGGTTGTCGACGAAGTTGGGGCCAAGCAACAGATTCGCGTGGTGGCAACTTATGTTGATGGAACTAGCCGCGATGTCACTCGCGATGCTTTCGTCGAAAGCGGTAACACCGATGTAGCGACGCTTGTCGATGGCGATCGCATTTCCGCTATCCGTCGCGGAGAAGCTCCGATTTTAGCTCGATTCGAAGGTGCCTATGCGGCCACGACCTTGACCGTGATGGGCAAGCGGGATGACTTTGTTTGGGAAGAACCGAAGCTGGATAGCACGATCGATAAGCTCGTTGCTGAAAAATGGGAGCGGATGAAGATTAAGCCGTCAGGTTTATGTACCGACGATGCCTTCTTGCGCCGAGTTTACCTCGACTTGGCAGGACTACCGCCTACGGCAGATCAAGTACGAGCGTTCTTAGCTGACACGAGTGTGACGACGGCTAAGCGTGAACGCGTCGTCGATGAGCTGCTCAGCAGCACCGCCTTCAACGAACACTGGACAAGTAAATGGTCGGACTTGTTGATGGTGAATTCGAAGTTTCTTGGAAAAGAAGGAGCGACAAAGTTTCGCGATTGGGTTCATGAAAGTATTGCCAACAACAAACCGTACAATGAGTTTGTCCACGAGATCATCACTGCCAGCGGTTCGAATCGAGAAAACCCAGCTGCATCGTACTTCAAGATCTTGAGAACACCCGAGGAAGCGCTCGAGAATACGACGCACCTCTTTCTTGGCGTACGATTCAATTGCAATAAGTGTCATGACCATCCGTTCGAACGTTGGACGCAAGACCAATACTATCAAACCGCTTCCTACTTTTCGCAAGTTGCATTGAAAAAGGATAAAGAGTCGGGCGACGCGACGATTGGCGGGACAGCCGTCGAAGGTGCCAAGCCGCTATATGAAGAAGTAACGGATTCTGGTGAAGGCGAAATGAAACACCAAAAAACGGGAGCTGTCGTCCAGCCTCAGTTTCCGTTCGAGTGCGACTATCCCGCCGAAGCGAATCGCTCTCGACGCGATGAATTTGCGGCTTGGTTGACCAGTCCCGACAATCCGTATTTCGCGCGCAGCTATGTCAATCGAATGTGGGGATATTTACTCGGCAAAGGGCTCATCGAGCCGATCGACGACATACGTGCTGGCAATCCCGCAAGTATCCCCGAACTGCTTGAACATCTTGAACACGAGTTCATTGCAAGCAACTTTGACGTCCGGAAATTAATGCGATCGATTTGCAATTCGCGAGTCTACCAACTCTCGATTGAGAGCAACGAATGGAATATCGATGACCAACGAAACTACTCGCACGCGATGCCAAGGCGATTGCCTGCGGAAGTTCTCTTCGACGCGATCCATCAAGTCACCGGCACGCCATCGAGTCTACCGGGTTCGCCTGTTGGAATGCGGTCAGCGTCGCTAGCCGATGCCGACTCGGGATTGAAGGACGGTTTCCTCAATAACTTAGGTCGACCGGCTCGCGAGAGCGCTTGCGAATGCGAACGATCGAGCGAACTTCGATTGGGTTCCATTATGGCGTTGGTAAGTGGCCCAACGCTCGGTGCAGCCATCTCGAATGATAAAAATTCGATCCAAAGTTTGGCTAAAAAGGCGACCGATAACAATGCTTTGATCGACGAGTTGTTTCTTCGCATCTTGAATCGACATGCGACTGCTGAAGAGCTAGTGGCATCGACGACGGTCTTCAAAGAAATCAAAAACGATCACCAAGAGTTAGCCAAACGCTTAGAAGAGAAAGAAGCGTGGTGGTTAGAGGAAAAGCCAAAACGAGAAGCGATTACGCAAGCAGAACTTGTCGATTCCGAAGCCAAGTTTATCGAGCGCGAAGCTGAAATCAAACCTAAGCGTGATGCCGATGAAACGGCTCGTTTGGATCGAGTTAGCAAATCAACGAAGTCGATCGCAGCTTTTGAAAAGACGTTGCCAGGAAAGTTCGAAGCCTTCTTAAAAGAGAAGAACAATAAAGTGCTTTGGCATTTGTTACCGGCAATCGCATCGGACGGTCCAGCAGGCACGAAGTTCGAACAAAAAGCAGATCGATCGATCCTTGCAACGGGTAAAGGCGCGAAGGGGATCTACAAGATCGATTCACTTGCACCGCGAAGCCCAATAACGGCGATTCGATTGGAAGCCTTAGCCGATGCAACGCTGCCGACATCGGGACCTGGTTTATCGAATAACGGTAACTTTGTCGTCACCGAACTAGAGCTGTATGTAACCAAGCTTGGTAAAACGGACGACATGCGAAAAATAAAACTTACCAAAGGTTTTACCGATTTTGACCAGCCAAGTTTTTCAGCCGAAGCTGCGATTAACGGAAATGCTATCGATCAATCGGGGTGGGCGGTCGCTGGTGCAGGCGGTGTCGACCATTGGGCCGTATTCGAACTCGAAGCACCGCTCGAACTGAAAACGGACGAAATACTGCATTGGGAGATTCACCAGCAGCATAAAGGCGATAAACTACGCTTAGGTCGGTTCCGCTTGGCTGTCTCGGATACCCCAGTCGAGGCATCGCTTGGGCTTTCCGAATCGTTGAATCTCCTCGCCAATACACCGGCAGCTCAGCGAAGCAAAGATTCGCAGGAAGCTGGCTTGAACTATTTCAAAACTTCGTCACCCGAACTTAACAAATTGCGAGCTACACTGGCGGTCGAAAAACAACCGCTACCTGAAGACGAGTTAGTTGTGCAGCTTCGAAGTCGTATCGAAAAATTGAAGCAACCCGTTCAAGATGATGTCAAACTAGTACGACTGCGGTCAGATGTAAATGAAAGTCAGTCACAGAGCGAACATGCTCGAGTGACGGCTGCCGAAGATATCAGTTGGGCCTTGATTAATAGTCCTGCGTTTTTGTTCAATCACTAAACAATGAGGTGTGATGATGTGGCGAATAATTGGTGAGCTTGGAAAAGATGTTTGCGATGCTCATATCCGCGTGTCGCGCCGAGACGTTATGCGAATCGGCGGGACGGGAGTTGCCGGCCTGTCGCTTGCAAATCTATTGCGATTAAAAGCAGCTCAAGGCGAGTCGTCGACCGGCGGTCCGGGATGGAACAAAGCCAAACGATTGATCCTCGTCTATTTGCAAGGCGGACCGAGTCATCTCGACCTTTGGGACCCGAAAGAAAATGTGCCCGACAACGTCAAGTCGGTTTTCGAGCCGATTTCCACGAAGATTCCTGGCGTCAAGTTTACGGAAAACCTGCCTAAGCTGAGCAAGGTCAACGATCGCTTCACGATGATTCGATCGATGAGCTACACTCCCAATGGCTTGTTCAATCATACCGCTGCGATCTACCAGATGATGACCGGTTACACGACGGACAAAGTTAGTCCATCGGGACAGCTTGAACCGCCGTCACCAAAGGACTTTCCGAATCTGGGTTCCAACATCATTCGCCTTCGACCTGTCGATGAACCGATGCTGCCGTTTGTCATGCTGCCGCGCCCATTGCAAGAATCGAATGTCGTTGGCAAAGGTGGCTCGGCTGGCTTTCTAGGAAAGGCTTTCGATCCATACACGTTGTATCCTGAGGGCGACGACATGGATATGAAGAAAATGGACAAGGTCCAAGTCAGCGATCTTCAGTTGCAACCCGAAGTCTTCGCCGTCCGGCTAGAGCGACGGGCTGCATTGCGCGATTTGATCAACAAGCAGATGCCGACCATCAACGCGGCCGTCGAGAATCAACAGCTCGATACCTATTTTTCGCAAGCCCTCTCGTTGGTAACCTCAGGTCGAGCTCGAGAAGCCTTTGATATTTCCGGAGAGTCCGAAATTTTACGCGATGCTTACGGTCGCAACACCTTCGGACAAAGCTGCTTGTTGGCTCGACGCTTGGTCGAAGCTGGCACACGGGTTGTCGAAGTGATCTGGCCGAAAGTAGCCAATAGCGATAATCATTCGTGGGACCATCACGTTGGGTTATCGCAACGGATGAAGAATCAATCCGGTCCGATGCTCGACGCGGGTCTTTCGACGCTTATTGAAGATCTCGATCAACGTGGCCTGCTCGACGATACGCTGGTGGTAGCCGTTGGCGAGTTCGGACGTTCACCACAACGCGGCGTCAGTACCAGCGGCAACAACAACTCGGCCGATGGTCGCGACCACTGGCCGTATTGTTACACTGCTGTCATTGCGGGTGCCGGGATCAAGAAGGGGTACGTCCACGGCAAGAGCGACAAAACCGCCAGCGCACCGACCGACGATCCAGTCCATCCGGGTCAGCTATTGGCCTCGATTTATCACGCTTTCGGAATCGATCCAGAAACCATTGTCTACAACCATCTGAATCAGCCGCGAGAACTTGTCAAAGCCCATGCCGTCACCGAGCTGTTTGCCTAGCGCCCGCTTGGCTAATTTCGCGAGCCGACGGCGCTAGCCTGGATTATTCATCAGCCGGAGTGCGTTAGCACCGGTTCGCTCGAATTGCTGGGAAACCGGACGCGACATCGAGCGAAACTTTCAATCCCGGGCGAGGTTAAAGGTATAATGCTTCTCGCGATCCGAGTCGCTCCTTTTAAAAAACTCCTCATCACAAATCCAAGTCGAAAAGTGAACTTGCAATGGCAACGAATTCTACGAATAGCCAAGGATATTCGCGGCGAAGCTTTCTTCAAGAATCCGCTCAATGCGTAATGGCGTCCGCCTTGGTCGCCCCGTTAGCAGCCGCGCAAGAAACCTCGAAACCGGGTGCGACAAAAGCCAAGAGCGTCTTTAAAGCGGTCGAGTTCAATCACATCGCTCTCGATACACCCAATCGCGATCAGGCGATCGGGTTTTACGAATCAAATTTTGGAATGACCAATATTTCTCACGGCAGGACGGTTCGCGATACCTTCCTCCATTTCGAGAAAGGTTTTATGAACCTTGGCGAGGCCGAAAAGGCGGGCCTGAATCATTTTTGTCTAGGGATTCAGGATTTTGAGCCCGAAGTCGTTTTTCGAATGCTCAGTATGCTTGATCTCAAACCCTTTAAAATGGGCGGAAATAATTTACATATCCGGGATCCAGACGGACTCAACGTTCAAATACAAGAGATCGGACATGGTTATCAACGTGTCGATTCCGCACAGCTTACACAAGCGAAAAAAGGTTTACTTGAAACCGTTTCCATTCACCATCTTTCGCTGATGGTAACGGATGTCAAAAGGTCGAGAGATTTTTACACCGAGATGTTTGGTTTGAACGTCATCAAGGACGAAGAATCAAAACGTTGTGTCCTGGCCGTTGGTCGCGGCTTCATGGAGTTAAGGAAAGGCCCCAAGGCCGCGATGAATCATTTCTGTCTAGCTTGTAAGAATTTTAATGCTACGGAACTGGCGGCCAAATTAGTTGAAGCTGGAATCGATAAGGTCGTGGGTAAGGAAACCTTGGTATCGCTCCATGATTCTAGTGGCTTGGTTATCCAAGTCATCGCGGCAAACTGATGCGATGCCATCGCTAGATGCAATTTCATCCAGCCAACGTCAAGGAGCACGAAATCGGATTCAGAGCAATCTGCTGGTTCCGTTCTGAAACTTGCTATCGACAACCCAGGCATTGCGCAGCAAAACATAGAGCGATCCGTCGTTCGCAAACCGAATATCGACCGGACGACGGAAGCCACTGGCGAACTCGGCGTATTCTTTTACCGAATCAGCGGCTCGAATCGGCCCGACAAATCGACGGTCGTCATTCGGACCATGTTCGACGACCGGCCAGCCATAATTTGCCCCACGTTGACCTCGATCGAACTCTTCGTAAACGCCTCCGACATCATTGATAAATAGTTCACCAGTCGAAGGTTGAAACGCAAAGGTGAAGGGGTTTCGCAATCCATAAGCTCAGATAGCTTGGTATTTACCTTGGGCGTTATCTAAGAATGGATTGTCGATTGGAATCGTCCCATCGGCGTTGATACGTAGTAACTTGCCCTGAAAAGTATCCAAACGCTGTGAAGGTATCCCAGCGGTTTGCTCGCCGATGGCGATGTAGATTTTTCCATCCTTTCCGAAATGCAGTGCACCACCTTGATGTCCAGTCGGGACATTGCCGCCCAGTTTTCGCTGATCGCCACCCACCAGCAAAACTTGTTCGCTATTGGGTACGGCCGTGTCACTGTCGGCGGTCCAGCGACTGACAACATGGTATAGTACGCAGAGAATACGACTTCGACGTGACTACGCGATTCCTTCAGTGGAAAGACATTGATATATGGCTGTACACAAATCTGCACTTCGCTCACTCATGGGGCGTTGCGTCTTGATGGCCGTCATTGGTTTGGTATCGAATACGTTGACAGCTTTACCTGCCCAAGCCGTGGAATCAGCCAGTGATCCGACGTCGTTTGCTTACGTCTTGCAAGCGGACTCGCGATGGAAAACGAAACCCGACGCGGTTCGCGAATTAGCAGCCTGCGATCGCGATTGGATTGTCATCGATGCGGCGTATACAAGCGAAGAAAACGGACGCTGGTCGAAAGCCGACCTCGATGCAATTCTGGCTGGAAAATCGGGTCGTCGAGTATTAGCCTATCTTTCAATCGGTGAAGCCGAAGACTATCGAAGTTATTGGAAGAAGTCATGGGATGTCGATGGCGATGGAAAACCTGATCCTGGGGCTCCCGAGTTTTTAATGGCGGAGAACCCAGACTGGGACGGAAACTATCGCGTTCGATATTGGCACAAGGAATGGCAGTCGATCATTTTGGCCGAGATCGACCGAATTGCCGAGCAAGGCTTTGACGGTGCGTATCTAGATATTGTCGATGCCTTCGAGACCTTCGAATTCGATGGCAACGATTGGATCGACGATCGCCGAAATGATGAGACTGGTAAAACCTTTCGAGCCGACATGGTTTCATGGGTGACGAAAATCGGCGAACGATTGCGTAAAACGGAAGCATCGCGATTGCTGATCCCTCAGAACGGCTCGCAATTGCTCGCCGATCCGAACTATCGGACGATCATTTCAGGTATCGGTATGGAAGATGTTTTCACCAACGGCAACCGTACTCAACGCCCAAGTGAATCGAAGAGTCGACTTAAGGATGTCGAGTCGCTCGTCAAAGACAACAAGCCGGTACTGTTGATCGAATATCCTAAGAAGGCCGAGTTACAAAAAATGGTGATCGAAAAGTCACAGGAACACCATTTTGTGTGGCTCATCGCCGATCGACCTCTTAAGACCTTGGGCGAATCCGGAAAATAGAGACTTGTCCCATCGCGTTCGCAGTTCGGCCTTTAGCGAGTTTGTAGTTCCGCCTCATTTTTGGACTTATCCTTGCGGTATTCGCCGTTCACAGAGCGAACAACGCCCATTACTGAGCGCTTCCATAGTCGCTCCAATAAGCATCGACGGATGCTAGACGCGAAGGCTCAGCAAATCCTTCACCTTCACCTGATCCTGAAGTCGCTCGCGATCGCCGTCGCAGTTCGTTGATGACCATCAACACGTCGACTGGCGACAAGTAGCCATCGTCGCTGACGTCATAAAACGGAGCCGGACCGACAGTTGCAGTAATTGCGGGAAGTTGGTTTGGCTGCGGACCAAGGAAACTACGGCGGCGGATGCCGTTGATCGAGACGAGCACGTCCAGCACGTTGACGTCGCCATCAAAATCGACGTCGGAAGCTAAGTCGGCGTTGTGCCAACTGGTGGCTACTTTCGGGACGAAGCGTATGTCTTGAATGGTCGTTTGCGATCCGGCGTCGGGGCCGAGTCCTATCATATCGACATACAGCGTACTGACCGCGCCGTCTGGGATCGTCGAAACATCGACCGTCACATCGAGCGAATGCGTCAGATCGAGTACATCACCGCTGTTGACGAGTCCTGCAATCGAGACCCCCGGTGCGACAAACACTCGACCATCCGCTTGGATACTCAGCAGCGCATCGCTCCCCGTCAGACCGCTCATGGCTGATAGTCGAGACGTCGTCGTCATGGCATCGAGCAACGCAACTTCAATAGCGTCGCCTGGGCCTACCGAGTCACCGGCATCGAGTTGAATATTGCCGAGCGTGAAACGAAGCTGGCTAACATTCCTTTGCATTTTGAAGGTCTGAGAAAGATCGGATAAGAAGACGTTGCTAGCTTCGCTGAGCAACGGCGTCTGATTAACGACCTGGACGTTGCCAACAGTCGTCCAACCAAAGTTTGCCGCGTTGGGATCAGCTACGATGAAGCTCGTGTTTTCCAATCCGGTCGACGGGCCTTTGACGAGTGCTTGCGCCACACCGGCGGCCAGCAAGACAAATTTTCCTGATGCTCCTTCGAGGCGAGCGGCACTGGTATGGCTCGGCGAGATGATAAGACTATCGTTGGATTGCCAAACTTGTCGAAGGATGTCGAGGTCGATTGGTGTCGGTGTCTTTCGAACTCCTAACGCTAGCGAACCGGCCATTAGGGCATTGGGATACAAAGCGGCATCCAACTCGCTGTAGCGGCCAGCTAGGGAATATTCGCCATGCATGCCGGCAAACACCGATTGGCCCGAAGCATTTTGATGAACGCGCCCGGCGAACCCGGTAAAATCGTACGAGAATCCGAAGAGATGCCCCAGTTCGTGCATGATCGTCGTTTGAAGATCATACTGACCGCGAAGGGCTGTTTGAGTTGGATCACGCCATTCAGAAGCGTCATCGGGCGTCTTATCGACAAACCATCCGAGCTGATCGGCATCGACGTCGATTGAGATGACCGCACGCTTCACACCGCGCCGGGCATCGAAGTCCAAGATGCGAGCTTCGCCTAATTGCCCCGCCGGCAGATCATCTAAAACAACTTCGACATGCGGCAATTGCGAGTCATCCAATCCCAGTAGCTGCTTCCAACGTGCAATACCCCACGTAACCAACTCTTGGCTGCCTGACGTGAGTTGACGCAAATTCGATTGAGCAATTTGTTGCTCCCGGTTCAATCCGACGTAGATCGGCTGTGATAAGAGTCGCAATAGTTCAATATCTGGAAAGTTTGGAACCCGAACCTTTGAATAGATACCGAAAATACTGTCTTCGTCGCCGGTGATATGCATGGCAATAAAAACGTCTTCAGTGCCAGCTTGTGGTTTGACATTCGGATTGACGTTTTTTGCGTGATCGTATGGGACTTTGAGAAAGTGAATTTGATCAGCAGCATTTAAATCGCTTGCCGCGTGTGCCGGACCGGGAAAGGTACGGGCTTCGTGGACATCAAGGTATTTAACATCAAGCTCAAGCCATGAATTTGCCGGCTGCTGTTCCTTCAGGCCTTGAAGCACAACGTCGAGAGCTCCGACGTCCTTAGAAGTAAATTCGCTGTACTTCTTGGTGAGATTTACTCCAAAATGGCCGGAGCCATCGCTGATCGCGTGTAGAACACCATTTCGAATTTCTAGTTCACCAGCGGCAACTACATTTACGTCAGATCCCAAGAACTGCGAGTGCTTAAAGTCCATTGCGGCGACGGCTTCATTCCTTTGACGACCATAAAGGTTTCCATGCTCGTCCATCACGAAAATAAAGCTATCGCCACCGACTTGCCCCTTTACAGATCCGCGATTGAGCGTGTTGATTGGTTGGCTATTATGGGCCCAATAGAGAGAGCCATCGTTTCCAACTACGATACGATGTCGTTCCAGTTCGTCAGGCGAAAGTCGAGTAATTTTATGGTTCGCGTCCGCATGCCGCTTCGCGTTGAAATGGGTGTCACTAAATCGCTTGAGTTTTGATCCTTTGAGCGGTGGATAATAATGTTCCGTCGTCGGAGGAGAAAAATACGACGCGGGCGCAGTTGATCCATGCGTCCTAGTACCGCTTGTAGAACCACTTGAAATGGAGGTCGACGACCTATCCGAAGGTGTTATTGAAGTGGAAGCTGCAGACGCGGAACCGGGAGCGATCGCATCGGGGCTTTGTACGCGCATCGATGGTTTTCCGACGGAATCGATCGAGCCGAACGCACCGCCCATACCGAATGCGTCGTCCATCAGAAGAGTCATTGGCTCGCCCAATGCCATTGAATGCGTCGCCGAGGAAGTCGAGCCGAGCGAATGGTTATCAAAATCGGGATCAAACATATCAATACTCCACGGCTCCGCCAAATCGGCTGGTGGCATCTGAAGCATAGGCTCTTCTTGAGCGATCTTTCCAAGGGATGGTGCCGATCCGGGTTGGACCGTCTCTTCGACGACATTGTGCGACATGCGTATCATTTCGTGTTCGCCAGCTTGCGCTTTTTCGAGCGCGTCGATCAGCGGATTGACTCGACTCTTAGCGACGACCTGCTTCGAGACTGCTTGTGCCCGTTGGCCAACGTCAACGCGATCGGCGGACTTCCCGGTTTTAGCTACGAGCTCATCTGCGATTGCTGCCGTTCGGCTGACTCGATGTAGCTCTTTGATTTGTTCGAGAGTAATCCGTCGAAGGGTGCCACCTTCCGATGAAACTTTTCTAATCGTGTTCAGCAGATCTGCGCCTAGTCGTAAGCCGATTCCTCCGACGTTCGAAAGAGTCTTCAATACACCCCCTGGAATATTGATCAATTCGAAATTACCGGCGAGCATTCCCAATTTTGCCGAATCGCCTTTCACGATCGCTTCAGGAATACTAGTGATATCGTTGTAGATCGCGTTGATGGCTGCGTAGGCGGTCATCACAGCACCTTGTTGCTCGACTGATTTTCCGAGCATCGAATAGTAACCTCGCTGGTTGCGATCACTTCCGATTCCGATCGATCGCGCACCGATCGACGATAAATCGCCAAGCATCGCGACTAATTCGGTAAAGCCGGTTCCAACGGCAATCGTGGCACTTCCCAGGAAGGCAACTCCATGACTTGCCTCTCCGATGAGAAACGAAATCGCGCTAAACATTGGATCGCTGGATCGAACAGAATCCTTAAAATTATCGTTAGCTATGTTCGATAATGCGTTAAAGTTATGCTGTTGTTCTTCTAGCCAAGACGTCGCCCTTTCGCCCGCTGCACCAACCCCGCGCATCAACGCGGGAATGCCATGCGAGTTTGCGAGGGCCAGCGATTGATCAATACTTCGTCCAAGGACCGCACCGGCGGCTATCTCAGGCAATGACGCGGTAAGGGCAGCGATGCCTGCGATGTCACGGAATGTTCGACCGATTGCCTTATCGATATTTTGGATATTTTGTTTATAGTTTTCGCCGAATGCCAAAGCGGTGCCGCGAATTGGATTAGCAGTATTCGATCCCCATACCTGAGCTCGGATATTCTGGAATGATCCTCGAGTATTTTGACTGGCCATCCAGCTATCGGAACCGGGCTCCGCAGCCAATCCCGTCGGATCGATATGATTGAGCGGGCTATTGAACGCATAGCGATAGAGATTCGAGTCACCGCCAGCGAAACCGGATGGGTCGACCGATATGAATCGGCCAAGCGTCGGTTCGTAATATCGAGCTCGATAGTAATACAATCCCGAGCTGACATCGAACTGCCGGCCAGTGAAGAAGAATATACCGGGCGTCGACGGCACCGTTTGATCGACGATCCGTCCGTAGGCATCATAGCGAATTTGATTGAGCAACAATCCGCCGGAACTGACCACATAGCGAACCGATCCCAATCGATCCGTCAGCATCCATTGAAATCCGTTCGGACCATAGTCCTGCGCAAATACTTGATCGGTCATCGGGCCATGCAGCCATGTAGCTTCCGGCGTCAAGTTCGCTCCCGAAACTCGGAACTCCATAAATACATCGTCGCCGTCCATCCCGTATACGGCATCCGATAGAGTGGTGCCATTGACCACAACGGTTTGCCGTACGCGACGATCCATGGAATCGTATTGGTACGTCATCTCCTGAACGATTTGCCCTTGACTATTCCGGTCGACGATCGACATCAAACGATTGCGGTAGTCCCACGTCAAATCGCGAGTCGCCCCTGATTGAATATCGACGACGCGGGTTAAGTTACCTTCGTTATCGTAAGTAAACGAACGCGCGCCGTCGGACGATAACCGATTCTGCGTTCCAACAGTCAACGTTGGGTTATTCGCGGTGCTCGTCAAATTCCCTGACGCATCATAGGTAAACGACTCCGGATTCGTAGCCGTGTTGTAGGCAACCCCAGTCAGCCGCAACAGCGAATCATAAGCATAGGTTGCCTTGCCGTATGCGTCCTCGTGTGTCCTGACATCGCCAACCGCGTTGTAGGTATACGTCAATGGAGCGACGGTCGACGATGCCGCCGTATGCGTTATCGAAGCGATCGCACCACTATTGTCGTAGCTGGTCTGACTGGTCGATACCGCATTGCCATTTTGATCACGGCGAGTGATCTGCGAGATGCGATAGCTTAAGTCGGTGGCGTATTGAAACTCGATCTGCTTGGTACTGGCAAAGCTCCCCGATTGTTGCAGGCTCTTGATGCGATCGACGGCGTTGTCTCGCACGTAGATGTTGGTGACCAAGATCGGGCTGGCATCCAACTGCATCGACGTTTGCAAGGATCGACCGAGCGGGTCTGGCGAGTACGACGCGATGATCGATGGCAAGCCTGTCAAGGTCAAGCTTTGTTGCGTCTGTCGGCGCGTCACGTCGGGCGTGTAGGCAAAATCCAATCGCGACGTGTCATCGAAAGTGCTAGTTAATCGGCCGGCAGCATCGACGTCATACGCGAAAGCGTGGACGACATTCTGTTGCGAATCCAACCATTTTTCATTTCGGAGTTGATTCGAAAAATCATAAACGAACTCACGACGTCGTCCGTTGCGATCGGTTGTGGCAACACGATTTCCCGCAGCGTCGAAGCTGATCGTACGGGTTCCAAAGGCATCCTCGCGATCGCTCACTTGCCGATTGAGTCCATCGAACTCAAAGAAAGTCTCATTTCCAGATGTGTCGCGGACTTTAGTTAAATTGTCAGACGCATCGTACGTGTATTCAATGAATTGGCTTTGCGCATCCATTATGGCGATATTCCGATTCAAACCATCGTAAACCCATTGAGTCAGGTTTTGAGCGGCATCGGTCTTGGACGACATGTTCCCAAGAGCGTCGAATTTAAACAGTGTTTTGCGATCGAGAGCGTCGGTCGTGGAATCGAGATGATTGCGAGCATCATACTCTAGAGTCGATCGGTTTCGACCTTGTTCGATGACCACTACATTTCCGGCATGATCGAAGGTCGTGATCCGGTCGGGATCGCCCCGCAATTCCTCGCGGACCACCCGTTGCAATCCGTCATAATGAGCGATCATCTTGACGCTCCCAAGTGCATCGCGCTGCTCGACGCGGAAAACGTCTGCTCCGTTACCATTGATGTACGTATTGGTGCTTACCAACGAACTGCTTCCAACCACGATGATACGGCTTTCGGTCATGCGACCGATCGGATCAAAATCAAATTCGACGCGATGCCCCAAAGCATCGACGGTTGCGGTTAGATCACCAGCATCGTTATATTCACGCTTTTCAATACTCGTTCGCGGCGCATTACTCGTCCCGCTTGGACGTTTTGTTTCAGTGAGCAGATTTCGACGATCAAAAGTAAAGGCAACAGCATACTCTGGACCACCTGCTGGTATCGAGCGAGTAATATTGCCAACTGCATCATAGAACGATTGCTCGACGAGGCCTGTTGAAAAACCGGGGCTTACAAGTGTACTTGTAGTTTGCGGAGTTGAAGCCGATCGAGTCGTTCGGATCGTTCGTCCGAGATCATCCAGTTCGAATAGGGTAGCAAAGTAGACTCCATTTGGATCGCGAGGATCGGTGACCTTGGTTCGTCGTCCGAGCAAGTCATACTCCCACCGACTTGTTTGCTCTTCGAGTAGTCCAACAGCCTTCGTATGAACAAGCGGAATCGACCGAGCATCGAATTTGATCGTTGAGATGAATTGTCGCGCGTCGATCTTCTTGGTCATGTTACCAATCGCGTCATACGAACTTATCGAAGGAACCCCGAGTGGATCGATTTCGCGGATCGTCCGTCCCAAGCCATCCCGAACGGTTGTCCAATCGTGGTCACGTCCATCCGTCATGACGGTCGTGCTGCCACCGTCTATATATTGGTAGTGAATGACGTCTCCGACCGGATTGTTTTGGAGAACCGGTCGATCGACCGCATCGAATTCGTAGGTCGTCGTACCGAATTTGCTGGTCGATGAAATCAAATTGCCCCAGCGATCCATGATTACGCTAACCCGATCGCCGACCGGATCGATCGTCAACGTTGCTCGACTGAGAGCGTCATAATCGCGAGTCGTCACATAGAGCGAACCGCCGATGCCGACGTGTCGCGTCTCGTTCCCCGTTTCGTCATAGTCAAAGGTTTCCGACAATGTGGACGGTGCTTGTATGGTTCCCGCCGGAATCGTTTGTTGTCGGAGTCGATTGGCAGCGTCGTATACATATGTCGTTGCGAATCCGGGACCCCGTGGGTCTTCGTAACGTGTTATGTTTCCGGCGATGTCGTAGAACCATGATTGCGTATCGCGCGAAAGAATATCATCGCGGCCAGCAGCTCGCTCGACAGTTCCAACTTTGCCATTGCCCGCATAGGTTGTTACGGTTTGAAAGTCGGGTCCTCGCGGATCGATCGTGATGACTCGAGCACCGCCAGCTTCGTAAATCATCTTTGTCGTGGCGACTGGACCGGGTTGAGCTGCCGTGCCCGTCGGCTGCTGCATTTTGATAGGACGACCAATCGCATCGTACTGCGTCGTGACCGTATAAAACGCACCGCGAGGATCCTGATTGGCGACGACCATCCCCCCGCCGTTGTAGGTCATCTTGCGAAGCCCGCCTTCAGGATCCATCACGATTCGCTTTCGATTGGCCCCATCGTATTGAAATGTCGTCTTCGAGCGTACTCCAGCGGAATTGATCTGAGGCTCGATGGTTACAATGAGGTTGCCGACAGAATCGTAGTCCATGGTCGTCACGCGCCCGATCGCGTCGAACATTTTTTTCAATTGATTCTTATCGTCAAAAATGTAGTTGATGACACGATCAGGCGTATCGGCACCCGCCAAGGCGCCGTTACCCGACTGACGTTCTACTATGGCGTTTCCGTTTCGATCGAAGGTCCGGATCGTCTCAAAACCTGCAGCATCGGTCACTTTGATCTGGCGGCCGATCAAATCCTGATCGTAAACATTTTTCAGTCGCTGACCATTCAAACTTCTCGGCAGTAAGATTTGGTCGAGATAACCGACTGCATCGTATCGATACGATTCGACGGCCGGCGATTCAGGTTGGCTCGGCAAGCCCCTTGGTCGACTCTCTTCTGTGCGTCGATTGAGCGCGTCATATTCATAGGTCGTAGTGAAATAGCTACCGCGTGGATCTTGTTCGGCCTTTAGATCGTTGGCGGCGTCGTAGCTATAAAACCACGTTGCTACGGGGCCAGGAGCGTCGGAGGTTCCCGTGTTTCGCGTCACGCTTGTCCGATTCCCCTGCACGTCGTAGGTGTACTGAATCGCATAGAAATCGCCACGAGCGTCGGTTTCCTTGAGAAGATGGCCGATCGCATCATACTTATAAATGGACGTATAAAGCTCGCCCGTGGTAAGGCCTTCGTTGGGCACCTTGGTTTCTAGCGTTGAAGAAATCATTCTGCCGAGCAGATCATAGACCATCGTCGTTCGAACACCGCGAGGGTTGATGACAATGGTATTGTTTCCAGCCGCATCGTATTCGTTGCGAGTTACGAGCAGTTCATCGTCACCTTTTAGACCTGACGTCTGGGTGATCTTGGTCACTCGTGAACGTTCATCGTATTGGTAGCTTGTGTAAAACTTTGAACCTGAATTCGATCGAGGGTCGATCATTTGCGTCACACGGCCAAGGCTGTCATTGGCAAATTGGGTAACATTGCCAAGCTCATCGGTTGTCGAAATCAATCTTCCGCGAGAGTCGTATTCGCTCCGCGTCGTATTCGTTAGTCCGGAAGCTCCCTGCGTGAGTGTTGTCGACGCCGAGTTTTGCAAGCCCGCATTGGGCCGAATCGCCGCTAGGACATTGCCGACGGCATCGAAGACCGTCGCGGTAACATAGCCAAAGGCATTGATTCGGCTGTACATTCGATTCAGCGCATCGAACTCGTAATGCGTTTCCGCACCGTGTGGATCCATTCGTTTGATTTGGTTTCCGGTCTCGTCATAATCGTAGAATGTCGTATGATTCAACGCATCGGTCATTGAAATCATGCGATTGTTCTTGTCGTATTCGAACGTCGTAATCCAGTTCGGATTGCGCGGGTTAGTTTGGCTGATGAGGTTCCCGTTGTCGTCGTATTTGTATTCGATCATCGCCGAACCAGGAAAATTCGGGTCACCGAGCGGAATCGTTTCAAACCTTTTACGCCCGACTTCATCGTAATCATAGTGTTTGAAGGTCGATGGTCCTCGAGCGTCGCCTTGTCCGATCAAATTGCCAGCATCATCGAATTGCGACTGGATGCGGATCTCATCGAGCGTTCCAACAGCTTGTCGCATCTCTTTGAGCATCATGCGATCATCAAAAATCGATTCGGTGATAACATTGCGCGGATCAATCGTTTTAACTTGAAGCCCACGCGCATCGTAGATGATTTGGTAGACGGCGACCGCCAATGTACCGGGTGCTTCGGTCCGCTTCACGACACGATTGAGTCGATCGTATTCAAGTTTCGTTTTAACATTGACGGTATCGGACGCGTTAATCGATGGTTCGGATAACTTTAAATTGCCGAGTGTGTCGTAGGTTGAACGCGACGTGACAGCTTCGGCGGTCATTTCCGCGATTGTTTTCGTCACGACGCGGCGACCGGCATTCCAGTCGAACTTGGTGATCAAGCGTTTTGATTTATCGCTGCCGGCCGCAGGCGCATCGATCAGGGAGACTTCATCCCAAGCGTCGTACTTATAAGTAGTCTTCTGACCAAGGCCATCGCTTTGTTCTTTCAATCGACCGCCAAAATCATACATCCAGCGATCGACGTAAAGCGTACTGCTTAAATTCCCAGCGGCTCGCGGGTCGGCCTTGGCAATTTTTCGGCCCATCGCATCGTAGGCGAAAGCGGTGATATAACCGAGCGGATCGACGCTGCGTGACAACCGATTTGCGGCATCGTAAGTAAGTGTTGTCGTGTAACCCTTACCGCGACCATCGGTCGTACTGATGAGATTTCCCAACCCGTCGTATTCAGTGAAAATGACCGCCCCAGTCGGCTCATGTGTTTCGGCGACGCGATTCATTCCGTCCAAAACGTATCTTGTCGGAAAATGCCGTTCATCGGTCATCGTCTTCATCTGACCGCCGGCGTAGTATTCGAACGTTTTTGCCACCGCTGCCCCATGCTTTTCACTTCTCACGCGATTGCGGGGATCGTAACCATAGGTTGTCGTAAACGCGACACTCGTCCCAAAGGCGATGGTCGTCGTCAATAGATTCCCGACAATGTCATACGTATTCCGAGTAATGTTTCCTTCAGCGTCTTTTGTTTGGGCGATCTTGTTAAAGAGATTGTAGGTATACTCGGTGACTTGCGGTTTCCCGTCATTGAAGACTGTTTTCTTGGTAACGCGATTCGCATCGTCAAAGACGGTTACGGTATGGTTATCCGCCAATGGACCGAGGACTTCTTTCTTGCGTCCGCGTCCGTCGATCACGTATGTTATCGTCATCCCTTGCGACGGTATCATTCCGGTCTCTTGACCGGCGGCATTGCGAAGAATGGTCGTTGCTCGTCCCAGGCCGTCATAATTCCGCACTTGATCGCCACTCTTGTCATAGAGTTCGACGACAAAGGAACCATCGGCACGCTGTGTTACACGAGCTTCACCGCCCGGCAACGGTTTGACTTGATAGTTCGGTACGAGATCGGTCAGTTTGTAGGCGTAGCGCGTTGTTAGATTCAAACCTTGCGGATCGACACGGCGAGCGATGATACGATCCATCACATCGTAGGAGCTCTTCGTTGGATTGCCATTCAAATCCGTCTTGAGAATCTCGTTCCCTTCGGCATCATACGAAGCCGTCGCGGTAAACAAGAGCGAGCCATTTTGAGATGGAAAATGCGTTTCGAGAATTGGACGATTCATCGCATCGCGACCGATCTCTGTTCGATGCCCGTTGGCATCGATCGTCGCAAAGGGATAGCCACTTAGTCCAACGTATATCTGTCGCTCAACGCCGTCACTGGCGGTCACGCTATCGAGCCGACCGTAGGCATCGTACGAATAGATCAGCTCGTGGCCGAGTGCATCGATCGACTTCGATCGTTGGCCGGTAGGGCTATATTCAAACTTGGTGACTGTCTGCGAAGGGCTTCCCATCGGAGCGTGGGCATCGACGGTCGTTACACTCAGCAGATTTCCTTTCGCGTCGTATGCATTCGTTGTCGTTCGGCCAACTTCATCGACAGTCTCGATCGGAAGGTTGTAACTTACGGGGTAAAGAACCGGCTTGGTATAGTCATAGGCTGTTGTCTTTTTGACGGAAGTTCCGTTTGGAAAATCTTCAACCGTGACGACATTATCAAAGGCATCGACGGCATAGCAAACCAAGTTGCCGACGGCATCGAGTTCTCCTCGCAAAGAACCAGAATCGGTGCTGCGGGCTTGCACTTTTGTTCGCCGCGTATCTTGCTGATCGTTTTGATATTGGCCAAAGCCCGTCATGGAAAAGTGATTTTTGTTTCCCTTGAAATCAACATAGTCGGCACTGGCTAGATAGTTGGTGGTACTCGTCGCTGGATCCTGTGACGGTCCACAAGCGGCCAAAATATTTTCGCTCGAATCGGCTGTCTTTTTCGAGGAAAGTTCAAACAACGATGGTAGCTTATCGAGATTTATCGGAAGCCCGTTAGGACTCGCAAATTTAACCTGGGCAGCAACCAATGTGCTCTTTTGACCATCTACTCGCAATCCCGATGCGACGCGACCAACCTTGTCGTAGGTAAAGGAGTCTTTGAAGGAAGTCTTGAGCTCTTCTGATCCCGAATTACCCCGCTTGAAGACCTCGCTGGTCATCAGATGAACCGTGCTTTCGGCTAGCTTCTGACCGCTTTCTTTTGCTAAGGCACCCGTTTCGCCGTATGCGAACGTTCGCTTCGACTCATCTGGGTCGTTGATCGAAGCAAGGTTTCCTTTGAAGTACGTAAACTGAGTCATTCGACCAGCCGGATCGGTTATCGACGATACCTTCTTGCTCGTATATTGGAATGTCGTTACCAAACCGACTGGATCGATGACTCTCGTTAGCAATTTGCTAGAGTGCTCGAATCGAGTCGTATTTCCATTTCGATCGGCGACCGACTCCAAGAACCCATCTTTATCAAATTTTTCAAGGGTTCCATCCTTGAGGCGTCTTTCATACTTTCCAGAGACAATTTTCAAAACGGAATGGTCATTCGCCAACGATGTAAATGGCTGGTCGACTGCCTGCGGCGCTAGGAATATTTGTTCGAGTCCGTTTCCGTCGACGATCACGAGGCCGGCATCACCGGTGTAGAGTCTCAAATAACCGCCGAGTCCCCATCCTGCACCAAAGGGACTTTCAACAGAATTGACGACAGCCACGGGGAACGTCTGATTGACAAGGTCGCCTGTGTATTTTTCGCCATCTTTCCGAACGACACCGTAATCCAGTCGGAAGTTATAAAGCCCTGATTCCGCTTTGCCCAAATCGATTTGAATGCCGGCACCGAAAGTGGATCCCTCCGTGAATTCCGTAGGTAGCTTGAAGAGATTATCGCCACCCTTCATTCCGAGTTCTAGGGCTTGCTCTTGGGTCAGACCTCCGGCTTGATATTGTTGCTCACCAAGCGTGGCGGTCAGATGAGCAGCGAATCGATCTTGTGAAACATCGAGCTTCAAATCTCCGAGATTGGATGCTGCGAAGTGGAAGACAGGTCGAGGGTCGGCACGCAACGAATCGTAATGCAATACGAAACCGCGTTCTTGCTCTTGCGAGCGATAAGTTACCAGCGAATGCGATTCGTGCAATGCTCCGCTATGCACTTCGGCATTGGCCATTTTGCCCACTTCGACTTCCAAAGGACGATCGGGAAATGCCGACATTGTCGGAGTTGCGTTATACGGCGTCGGTGCTAACAAAACAATCTTCGGATCGAGCGCCGGCTGAACCGAGATACCGCGTGGCAAGCGATCGCCGGGAAGCGGTTCATAGGTGTTTGGCGTCTGGCCATCCGGACCTTTGGGAGGAATTCCGTATGCCAACGCCTTGTCGCCGTCGGGAAGATCGACCGTGTAAAAACGATAGTCTGCAGCAATCGCAACTTTCGGCTCGATAAAATCGATCGGTACCGTGGATAACGGACCACGCAAAAGATTGGATAAAGGACCATTATTGTCAGGATCCTCCGGCAACTGACTCCAGGAAGCCAGGTAAGGTCCATTCGCCGAGGTTTCGATAGCCTTGAGCATCTTAGCCAAATCGTAGGCCAAGACTAAGCCTCGCGATTGGAACGGAGCCAACACGACTCCGCTTTGCGTCGCTACTGCGAGGTCATCTGGAAAGCCATTGATTACCGGTGTCGTTGCGGCGACCACGCGAGGCTTGGTCAGCGGATTGCTCTTTGATCCAAGCGGACTGCGAATCAACGCTATATTGCCACCTGCGGAGACAGCATCCGATTTTGCAATCGTCGCTTGAATAGCCGGTTCCTTCGCCGTCGCTGGTACAGTGATCGTCTCCTGCAGATAGGCGTTGTAAGCAAAGAAAGGTCCGATGTTCGGATCATGTTTTGGATCACCGGGGACGAATGTTCTAAAACCTGTGATCACTGCATAATCTGGGTGAGGACCGATCTTATCTTTGAATTGATCTTTGGCAATGTATTGAATCCCCTGCGCATTGCTAACGCCATGAACTTGGGTGCCACGTCCTTCAATGAGTCGAGGAATGATTCCGTAGCTCGTCAGGTCGACATATTCAATCGTGTGGCCACCAAGATCATCATGACGAAGAATACCCACGCCTTGTTGATCTGATACTCGATCCGTGATCAGCATCACTGCTGGATCGGTTGTCTTGGTGATTTCAAATGGCCCCGGCCCAACAACAGTGATTGCATCGTCTTCCTCCGGATCAAAGACAAGCGTCGGAAGCGGTGCTCCATCTTTGTCGCGAAGCGGCACGCTGAATACGACTCCGTTTTGACCCGAGGCTTGCGTAAACAAATCTTGAGCAGGCGCTGTTACATATAGCCGGCTTCCATCCTGATTCACAGCCAATCCGCGCAAGCCGAGCTTCCCGAGGTTGTTTAAGTTGGCTGCGTAGGTCGGAAAATTGATCGTTTGGATCAACTGGTTGTACTTGGACGAGTAGGGGTCGATATCGATCACAAAAAGGCTTGCCCGACCGCGATCGCTGACGTAGAGTCGCCTTCCCAACGGATCGGTTGCCAAATCGAATGGTCGGGCTCCAGCCGGCAACGCCAAATGATTGATCCCTTTGGACTGAGGCGTCTGGCCAGTAACTGGATCGGGTATCAAATCGATCTGCTGCAAAGCAATTGCATCGACCACCGCAAGGCCACCGGCATTCTCAAGCGTCACATAAAATCGCGTCCCGTCCGGCGTCGCGAGCGTTTTTCGAGGGGCCAAAGACGACGGATTCAACTCGACGCCGAGCGGGATCGACGCCACGACATACGGATCAACTCGCTTCGCTGTTGATCCGAGCTCGTCGACTTGGTTCGTGACATCGTAAATCAAGACGCGATCAACGCCACCGGCTGCTACGGCTGCATAACGACTTTGCGGCAAGATTTGAAGCGGATTGCTGGTGAACTCTTGCCGTTTGTAGCGACCGTCGAGCGGTAGCTCCATCGGTCTGGTTATGGTGACAACGCCGCTGGCAAGCGCCGCGCCGGCCGGAAGCGGTACATAAAGTAGATCACCTACCAATCGCAATTTACTGCCGAGAACGCGAGTGTCGGCTCCGCCAATGACTTGCACCTTGCCCTGCGTATCATACGTATCGCGACCGCCGATCTCGATTGTCACATAAATATCGGTAAGCTTATTCCCGAGCGTACTGCCGGTATAAGTTGGCGCAGTCGCGTACGGACTAGGAATCAAGAGATCATCGACTTTCAGCACCAATTCCGTCGACGCGGTTCCAGAAAGAGGAAACTCTAATCGTCCGTTTACGATGCTCGGTATCGAATTGGATTGAACGACCCGAGGAATTCCTGGAAGGGCTATATTCTGCGTTTCGCCTGGTCGAAGTTTTACCTGCGAACTCGAAAGCTCCACTAAACCAGCAGGACTGGTCGAATAGGTGCTTAGCACATATTCAAAATCGGGAACTGCCGGTACTAAAATAGTTCCTAATGCGTCGTTCGCCGCATAGAACATTGTGTCGGTCGAGCCACCGTAGGGCCACATCCGCGTTATGTAATTGCCGAAGCGAGCATCGCCCAAAGCCGCGTTTCGCGTATTGAGATCTTGAATGGCACCAACCGCCGTAACGATCGAAGGCGAACCGGCAAACAAAGCTCCCGATGCGCTCGGAGCCATTAAAACGGGCAACGAAGCTGGCTGCCGCACGCTGACTCCAATATTCGGTGGCGAAGTTGTTCGCACCCATCCGTCAGCACCAACTACCGCTGAGTCGATCAATTGCCAACTTCGTTGCGGAGCTTGTCCTTCGAGCAAGACATCGATCGGCGTAAACAAGTAGATCAACTGACCGACGGTCGAACCTGCGGGCGCGGGAAACGCGACGCTCAACGGTTGATCGGTACCGCCATCGAGCCCATCGATCTTGAATCCGGTTTTAAAGTCAAATCCCGTTGGCAATCCGTATGGTGCATCCGAAGCTTGCAACGTTCGAACCGATACCTGCGTTGCCTCCGACACGGCACCTTGAGGGATTCCAATTTGAATGCCGTTAGGTTCAGCCAAGATTCCGCCTTCGGCGCCGATGATTGCCGATGGACCGGATACTGAACTAACCTTGATGCGCGAACGATTGACTTGGCCACCTTGGAATACGAGTACTTGCGTCGTTCCCTGTCGAAGGGCGGTAAGCAAACCATCCGCCGAAATCGTCGCAATAGTTGGATTTTCGACAAGATACTGCGCACCGCTGGCGGCACTGGTCACATCGAGTACCGATGCAACTTCGCGTTGTCGCACGACGTATTGTCGTGTTTGACTATCTTCTAACGTATAGCTGCCTGGGAAGACGTCGATTCGATTCGGTTCATGTGGGCCGACGTTTACCAAGACTCCTGTCTTCAAACCACCTGCGGCAACTTCGATGACGGTGCTGCTATCTTGCAATGCAAGCACGATGCCGCCGTCGGTTACTTGTACATTCTGAATCGCACGGCTGGCGTAGGTTACTTCATTGTCGGGAATGCGTTCTCGCTTCCCATCAGCCAGCAACCCATAGACCTCCAAGCGACTGGTCTGCCCAGTATTCATTTCGAGAATCGAATCCGAAAGTTCAAGACCAACATAATCGGTCGCTTGAACAGCAATCGGAAACGACGTCGAAGTTGTACCCAAGAGACCGTCGCTGGCGAAGAGCGTCATAGCCAATGGATCCACGCGACCTTGGTCAGGAACGACCAAAGCTAAACCGTCACCAAGCCGACGAAGCGTTCCACCGGTCAGACTTGATGGCAAAACCAACAATTCATCGGCTTCGGGGTCTCGCCAGAGCTTCTTGAGATCGAGCACGGCACCGCGAAAACCGCGACTGACGATCGCTTCCGACGGAGCAACAAAAATCGGTGCTTGATTGAGGAAAGTCCCGAGCGTTCCGGCGAATGCCGAAGTATCCAAAGCATCTACTATTCCGTCGCGATTGTCGTCGCCCAACAATCGAATGCGTGTCGCAAAAGTCCCCGATGTTCCATTGAGTCCGCTGATCGCGAAAACATAGGTGCCGCCACGAGCAAAGGTAAGTTGTGTGGTGCTCCGATTGCTTTCCAGGACCGAGCTGCTTGCGACAGCACCATCGACCTCAACTGCACTTGGCTGCAACCCGTTGCTGCCGTTTGTTTCAACTTCTAGAGTGAGCCGGCCATTTGCATTCGACTTGATTTCAGCATCGCTAAGTGTGATTGCAAATAAATTCGATTGTCCCGCCGCGACGCTTCCTTGGATTGTCGAACCAAGCGAACCACGTACACCTCCGACGTATTGTTCAATCGTCGTCTGGCCGAGCAACTGTCCCGCCGCGTTGTAGTTCAATCGAAAGCCCGACGCATTGGTCGGAGCTGCGACATTTAATCTTCCAGTCTGATCGTAAGCGTAGTGAATCGTTTGGCGGTTAGACGACGAACTGGCGTCGTTCCATTCTGTCAAATGTCCTTGGTCATCGTAACGGTATACCAAGTATTCGCCTGACGGGCCAATCGATTCGACAATGCGACCTTGCGAGTCATGGATGACTGACCAACGACTCCCGTCGCGAGCGATCAGTCCACTGTCGCTCCATCGCAACATTCGATTGTCGGACGAAACAATCGAATGAAGCCCCGAGTTTTGCTGGACAGAATAGCGATAATTCAATCCTGCGGGTGAAGTAAGCTGATACACCCAATCGGAATCGGATGCGATGAGATTCGGCGTATACGGAAGTCCCGAGCTAAACAAATAGAATTTTCCACCGATCTCTCGCAATCGAATGTCGGCTACTGAAAGGCTCCATCCGCCGGTATCCTCGGTAACAAAGTGAGGACGATAAATCGTCTGGCTGCCAACAATCTCGCTCGATGGCGTGAAAGTATACGAGACACGTTGGCCATCTGGACGAGTGATGTAGAGGCGTTCGTCGCGCTGCCAAGCCAGACTTCGCAAATCGATCGACGGATCATCCTGCGTGGTCGAATGACGCTGAAGCGTTTCAATGCGAGGCTCTAAAAGAGGCAGGCTCCAACCAGCGCCAAAAAGTCCTTGCTGATCAGACACGGAACTGTCGTATCGGCGAACGATAGGAATCGAAAGACCGTCAAGGGTTACATTCAACTCGGTCGTTTGCTGCTCGAAGATCGATTGCTTGTTCGACGAATCGATTTCGAAACGCCGTTCGACAATCGTCTCCAGGCCGCCCAGATCGATAGCCGTGACCTGCAAAGTGTAGAAACCGTTGGCGAGCGACGATGGATCGATTTCCGGCATCGAAGTCCCATTCGTCGTGCCTTCCAGCAAGAGGCTGCTCTGCGAAGCATTCTGGGCCAGCAGGCGAAACTCGAAATGATCCAACGACACATCTTGTATTGTCCAAACGGGTCGCAACACGCCGCTTTGAATGCGAGTCCGATCGAGCATCGTCGTTATGATGACGGGCGGCGATTGATCTGCCGCATCGCGGACGCGAATGGTATCGGTCTGAATCGTCTCGATGCCAGCTATCGTCGTCACTTTTGCAACGATTTCGTAGCGACCGGTCGCTGTCGGAGTAAAGGTAAACCTTCCCAATGAGTCCAATGTTTTTGCTTGACCATCGATTGACAACTCGATCGAACGCACGGGATCGACGCTATCGACAATCGGCTCGATCGATACCGGATTGCCCGGCGTGACGGCGAACGACGGCGTCTTCACAATTCGAACTAACGCAGGCGTAGCTTCTCCTGCGACGCGTATTTCAACCGTTCGCGAAACGGTCGCTTGACCATCGCTGGTCGTGAAACGGACGGGATACGTTCCGACTTGGAATGCTTCAGGAGTCCAAGTGAATTGCTGGGCATTCGAATCGAAACGGGCGCCGGCAGGCAGCCCGTTGATCGTCCATTGCAGAGGATCTTGATCGGGATCGCTCGCATCGAGTTTCCAAGCGAGCGTCTGGCCAACGACGGCTGACCGAATCGATGGCGCATTAAACAACGGCGAACGATTAGTGTTGAGCACTTGTACTAGCAAGGTTCCATTTGCCGAGCCACCGCGAGGATCAGTGACTTCGATCGAAAGCGGATATTCACCGGCGGACTCGAAACCGATGGACCATTGAAGCAATCCAGTCGATTCGTTGATGGTCAAGCCACTTGGAATCGAACCCAGCAGACGATAACGCAGCGGATCGCCGTCCGCATCGGAAGCTTGAACGGCGTAGTTGAGTGTCTCGCCTTCGTTGAGCAACAAGCGTTGGCTTTGCGAAAAGAGCGGTGCTCGATTCGTATCAGCAACATTCCAATCAAAATCTTCACTGCTGGTCGCCTGACCGTCGGATGCTGTGAATCTGAATCGATAAACGCCCGATTGATCAAGCGTTGGCTTCCAAGAAATGCGACCCGTTTGCGCATTGAACTGCATACCAGGCGGCAGTTGCTCGCTGAGCGCACTTCCATTCCCCGTAGCGATCGAAACCAACCGATAGAAGAGTGTGTCACCATCCGAATCGGTCGCGTTCGGTTGCAAGGCTTTCAAATCTCCTTCGAATGCGTTGACCGTTCCAATTGGATTCAGCATCGGTTGCAAATTGCTCGACCGAACGAGTATTTGAAAGGTCGCCGAATCGGTAAGGACGCTGCTTGTGCCGGCTCGACCGTCATCGCTGGCAGTAAACGTTAACGAGCTTGAACCTAACTGAGCGGCACTCGGCGTCCATGAGAATCTCGCAACTCCATAAACACTGGTCGGAGTCAGCGTCGCTCCGGCTGGCAATCCAGCGTGCGAAAAGGCAATCGCGTCTCGATCGGCATCGATGGCTCGGACATCGAAGGCAAGTTCACTGCCGACAACCGCAACCCGATTGGGCAATAGCGAAAGCCTTGGTAGTTCATTGACGCTCGTGACGCTGAGCACAAACTGAGATCGGCCAACGAGCGGATTCGAGCCAGTCGCTTCGTGAGCGAGCAAGGTAATCAGGTAACTGCCTCGATCGCCTTGTACCGGATTGAATTGAAAACTTCCCGAACCATCACCATGATCGGTAAAGCTGACGAACGACGGAAGCTGCATGAGGGAGCCGACAATCGTCTCGTCTAAACTGGCGGTTAGTGTCAGCGGTCCTTGCTCCGGATCGCGAGCTCGCACGGTCAACGACGAAGACTGCCCTACGCCTAATTGCGCATTATTGATTGGATCCCAAACCGGAACTCCGTTTGCATCGAGAATGGTAATGTTCAGCGTCGTGTTATCTTGGGAAACTGTCCCAGTGCCGTCGCCATCATCGGCTGCGGAAAATTGAACTTGATACGAGCCAGCTTGATCGAACGTCGGTTTCCACGTCAATCGCTGCGTCAGTGGATCATACACGGCACCTGTCGGCAAATTGGAATGCGAATAGGTGAGTACCGCTTGCAAGAAACTTTGATCCGTTTGGAAGTCATCATAAGTGACGAGCGTATTGGAACTGCCGGTTGGATAATCGGGGTCAGTACCCGCTATTCGCAGTTGCAGCGACTGCCCTTCGAAAATCGAGATTGGATCAAGCCGTGGCATCCGAACGGCACCATTGACGTTGATCACATTCAGCGTGAACGACCGTTGGCTCGACACAATGCCGTCGCTAACCGTGATATCGATCGGATAGACTCCGTGCTGGTTGAAGTCGGGTGTCCAATCGAACAAGCCCGTATTCGGATCGAGGAATGCTCCTGGAGGTAGGTTGGTCGAGCGATAAGTGAGTTGATCCCCATCGGCATCGCTGGCACGTATGGACAAGAGAAGCGTTTCGCCTTCTCGCAGAGAACGATCAGCAATGGGAGCGAGCGTAGGAGCCGTGTTATTGTTTTCGACAACAATCGTAAAGGTCGTCGATACAATGGCTTGACCATCGCTGGCATAGGCTGTCACGCCTTCATACCTTCCGGCTGCGTTCGGCGACGGACGATAGCGAAGTATGTTCGTTGTGGAATCGAAAGTTGCTCCCGGCGGTGCATGATCGACCCAGTAGATCAGTCGATCGCCATCGCTATCAAAGGCGCTAATCGGAATCTGAAGGAGATCGCCTTCACGAACTCGAATATCGGCTAATGGGGCTAGGTTTGGTGCGGTGTTGATACCTGTGACAGCGACCGACCAAGTCTGAATGCGATAACCACCGCGCGCGTCATAAGCTCGTAGCTCGAACGGTGTTTGCTGCCGCGCAGATCGACTTGGCGTCCACGCAATACGACCATTGCCAGGATCGACCGATGCGCCATCCGGAGCTTGTGCAAGGACATAAGCCACGCTATTCCCATCGGGGTCGCTAGCCTGAGCGGCGTAAAAATAGTCGGCTCCTGCGATCGCATCGGACGAAGGCGTCGTTGAGAAATTCGGCAACTGATTGGCTGGTAGCGACGCAAGAATGCGCGACGTGAAGGAAGATTTCAACAGATTTGGATTGGAAAGCACCAACGTAACCGATGGGCTGGAAGTACCTGCCGCCAATAGCGTTCCTGTCTGGAAGATTTCGATGTAGGGAACTCCGTTAGGAGCGACTCCGGTTGCGGTCGTATTGCTTGGGCCAAAGTAGCTCAACATTTGCGAACTATCGGTCCAGTTGTCCAAGCTGATCCGAATCGGACCAGCGATATCGAATGCAGCTCGATTCATCACCGTCATGTCGACGAGCAGCGTGCCACTCTTACGATTGATTCGAGGCGTAGTAAAGCGAACATCGGCGGTCGTCGATACGTCGTCGAGAACTGCGAAAGGCGAAGTAAACGTGTCGCCTCCCATCGCCAACCCTTGTTCGCTTTGGATGCTGCTATTGACTTGCAATTCATAACTCGCTGGCGGCAGCGTTTCGAAAAGCAGTTGGCTGGTTCGCGTCGCGGCATTGTATTGAACGCGAGCGATCGGAACCGCCTGCCCCGTTTCGCGATTGACGACTTTGAAGTTTTTAGGATTGCTCGCCGACGCAGGATCGGTCGCGTCTTGCCCTTTCACCGCGACATCAAAAGTAACGGTTGCCAAATTCACGACTGGGACGACGCCGTCGCCTGCGATCGGAGTCGTGGCGATCACGCGCGGTGCGACGATCGGCTGCAACTGATCGATCTGACCATCCTTGGTAACAAAGATTCGTCCATCCGCGATGACTTCGATCGTTTCGATGCGCGTCGCTCCGCCGCTCGCCAACGTCGCTTGTTGCAACGTTCGCGAATCGATCGCGATTAGCTGACCTGTCTGTTCGGTACCGATCAGCAAAAGGTTTTCGAACAACGTACCCGACTTGCCGATCGCGATCGATTCGGCGGGCTCATCGAGTCTGGCAACGATACTTGCGCGACCGCGACTGTCAAACTTAAGAACTTCGCCACCGCGAGGCCATGCCGTTCCATAGACAGTGCCGTTGCTATCGACCGCGATAGAATCGACACGCGTATCGCTGAAGAGGATAAATTGACGGGTGGCAGTATCAAAGCGTTGAATGCCACTCGTTGTGGCGATCATCAGTTCAGCTTTGCCGGGAACCGATGCAATTCCCGTTGCGACTCCGACGCCGACCGACGTCAGAACGCGGCCTGTCGCTGGATCTAACTGAAGCAATCCAAGTCCGCCACTGGTCGCCCATAACTGCCCAGCGCCATCGAAAGCCAATTCATAAATCGGCTGGTCGAGGGTAGCGAGTGCCAATGGTGATGTTGGATTGCTTCCATTGAGTTGGAGACGATAGAGAGTGCGTCGACCAGTTCCGCCAGATGCGAACAGAGTCTTTCCGTCAGGCGAAGCGGCCAATCCAAGCGAACCGATCGCAGCCCCGGAATCACCGAGTCTATTTGCGAAACTTTCGGCAGCAAGCGGTTCAAGCGTTCGCGTAAAGCTACTCGGACGCGACACACTAGGGCTTGACGGCACTCCTGCCAAAACTTGCTGTAGCAGTCGATTCTGTTGTACATTTTGAATTGGAACAACGCTCGACAGCTCTGCGGCAATCTCAACCGGAGCCACGGGCGGCAAGCCTAAGTTGACTTTCGATTGCAGTCTCGCGACGACTAAGTCGCTCGATACTTGCTCGACATTTCCGGCAACGTCAATGCTTCGCAGCAAGAATTGCGGCGGTTTCAATCCGGTGTTTGACTCGGTATAGGTATATTCGTTCTGGTCGCCGCGCAGTCGAGCGACGGTGCGATATCGAACGCCGTCTTGACTGAGCAGCACAACGGTCTCGGCGATACCGTTGTTGGCTAAACCAAAGAGCGATGAATCGTCGGTCGCCGTCCATTGAACGCGATAGCGATTGCCTGTCATCTCGGTTACCGTCCACTGCGTTTGTGGCGGTTTTGTATCGAGAGTCGCAATCGAGGATAACGACTGGGCAACCGGCATTGCATCGAATTGAACCGACGCGACGGTACTGACTTGCGTGCCGGTCGCTAGTAGCGAGTTATCATCGACTCCCGCATCGATCCAATATCCGATGCGAATCGACTGGCCAGGATTCAATAAACCAATGCGAGGATCGCTCGGCGGTAGACCGTCGCTCGGATCGATCGCGCTGAGTGTCCAAACTGCGGTGCGAGAATTCACATCGACACCGGCCGTTAACTGCAATGCAAAGCCGCGCGAATCGGAAAAATCAAAATCGCCTGAGAATGCCGGTCGACCAGACGGGATCGCGATCTTCAAATCGCCAATTTCCAAATCGGATAGTTGGAATCGTCGAACATCGAGCGACGGATCGATCGGGATCGTGATGCGAATCGTTCGGACACTCGACGTTGCATTGGTTGGCTGCGTTGCGGTGATCGTATAGGGCAGCGGCGTTGCGATCGGAACGAGATTGTTGCTACCGGTTCCCGTCGGGCCACTGACTTGAACTTGCGATGCGTTTGTCGTACCACTGAGCGCGACGTTGGTCGCCGTCGTAGTTACAAAACCAAAGTCATCGCCAGATCCGACTTGCATTTGAAAGGCAACAAACGACGTTGAATTCGATTGCTTTAAATCATACGCGTCCTGATTCGGAACCGAGCCACCCGAATAAGCATTCGGCGTATCGCCTAAATACGTTCGCAGTCGTCCGATCAAGGCAGCTCGATTGGCTTCGGCCGTAACTCCATCCCGATTGATCTCGCGAAGCACTGCCGCTCCGGCATCGGTGCCAAGCAACCCTGCGACGGCAACAAAAAGTCCAGCAACCGAATCGGCGCGTGCATCCGGCGTCGGCGGAATATCTTCAGCGCGAATCATGCCGGCCGCACTCAACGCTACCAAATACGCATCGCTCCACGATCGAGCATCCGAAGCTAACGTAATCAACGGAGCAGGTGCTAAGGCATCTTGCAAAATGGCCGTTCGCAACTGCGATGCTTCGGCGCGTTTTCGATCGAGATACTCGGCAGGCGTCAACGGAGTTGCGGCGGCCGCGACGTAGAACTTGAAGCCCAACATGTCGAGCTGGTCAGGCGATAGCTTTTTGAAAAAGTCTGGATCTTGGGCCAGCAGCGTCGCAAGTTCTGGATACGACTGAACGAATACCGACATGCTTTCTGTCTTGGCAGTCGGCAGATCCAAGGTGATACCGCTGGCGGTATAAACACCGCCAAGATTCAGCAACGGATCGTACTGCGAAAGGAAACTCAAAGTATGATTGGCATTGCCGCCGATCGTGGTCCCGGTTCCCGTCAGCGTCGAAAAGACTTTTAGAGCTTCACCAGGGATGATTCCCGGTGCTGGATTTTGAATATGCGGGACGCCAATTCGTACTTCGGTATACGGCGTGTCGATGTTTCCAAGATTGCGAATCGTGACGCCGTAAGTCGTCGCCTCGCCGATGCCTAACTGAGCTTTCCCGCCAACACCGATATCAACAGCGAGCGCGTCGGCTGGTTCGATTTGCAATCGATACGGATCGGCAAGGACTCGACCATCGGGATGGAGAACTTGAACGTCGTAGAGGCCACCGACGGCTCCTCGCAGATCGAAGACCGCGATAATTTTCGATGCGTCGACGCGTGAAATGGAAACCGGTGCGAACTCGGAGAGCGTCGGTCGGACTAAGCGAACGGTCACATTTTGAGGGAATTCAGCACCGCTTATTTCGACCGTAACGTATCGCGAATCTCCGACACGATCGGGCGTGATGTTGGTAATGCTGAACGGGATCGCCTTGGCGATAAGCGAAATCGGATAGGGTACGGTCACGCTCGGAATCGGATTGCCGCGCGAGTCGGTATCTTCAATTCGCAATCCGCCTCGCGCTAAGACATAGTAATTCCCTGCCAACGACTCGGGGATCAAAACGCTTTGGTTGGGTTTCAAATATCCGTTGAAGGCATGGTCGTAATCGATCGGCGAAGGAAGGGCTTCATGTCGAACGTAAAGTTCATGGGCACCAGTCGCGGCGCTTAAATCGATTTGTACGGTCTGACCGGCTCGAGTTTCGATCCGATACAATCGCCAACCGCCGACATTGAGCGTATCCGGCGTTGGAACGCCAAGTCGCAATTGCGGCACATCGATTCGAAGCTGATCGGTCGAGATACCGAGGTTATTTCGATTGTTTTCGCCTTCGTAAACATCATCAAATATGTCGGCGCGAACGAGTATGCGATAGTCACCTGATAAACGCGGTGGAACCACGGCATTGATCATTGCGGTGTACGATTCTCCAGGAGCCAACGTTCGCTGTGCGCTTGGATCGAATCGCCCTAGCAAAGCATCGCCGTGATCCCACGTATTATCGGTGGATAGGTAAATTGCATCGGCCCAGAAACCAGTCGCTGGAACGGTCCCCAGATTGCTAACAGTCCACGTAATCGCGATCGATTGACCAACTAATCCGGTCGTCGGAATCGTGACATTTGTGACTTGCAAATCGCTTGGCGGCGGTACTTCGATCAGCAGCGGAATGATCGTAGCCGAGTCG
>JAWXCK010000141.1:0-22033 GCA_034408855.1 Pirellulaceae bacterium | reverse complement strand
TGCCGCCACCCTTCTTGCCTTTGGCGTCGACTGGGAAGTACTCGATCTTGATCTCTTCGTAATTCAATGCGGCACTTTCCATCGCTCGGCCTTCGCCTGCACCGGAAATGTTATACGACGTGATGTAGACGTTCTTCAGTTCGTAGGACAAGTAAACCTGTGGTCCGCTATCGGTCGTCACCGTTGAGTGAATCTCCACTTTGTCAAACGACGTGCCTACGGCCATCGCCTTGAGCAATTTTGGGGTCGTCTTATCCGTGTTTTTAGTAATGACGATATCTTCGAATATCGTAACGCCGGCAACGCGCTGAGAACCGGTTTGACCTGAGCCACCTTTATGGGCTCCGTTCTGTACCGAATGAACTTCAACCCACTTTTCATGTGTTTTCTCTACCACTTCGCCGTCGATTCCTTCAAATTTCATATATATGGCCACGATTCAGTTCCTTATTGAGGAGGTTTATTTTCAGCTCTGATGGATCCTCAAAGTCCTGTCAGGCTGTTTTAATTTCGCAGTCGTTTGCTGCACACTACCGTTCTCGTTTCCTTTCGCAATCCGTTGCGTGATTTTTTGGAATTATTTTAAATGGCTTGACGAGAGGACCGGCAAACCACACGATCGGCTCTAAGGAAGCTGTCAAGAATAACTTCCGCATGTGTACGAGGCGGAGCCTCCGAAGCAGTGCGTTCCCAGGCGAGAGCCTGGGAACGAGCGTTAAAACGCCCTTCGAAGACTCAGAGCGTCCCACCCGATTTTTAGAAAAAGCTGAAGTTATTATTGACCCGTTCCTAAAGTTGAGGTTTGCCAAACGTACTACTCAATTTCGAAGGCGAAGGTTTGTTCTGGCGTGATGGTAACAGTTACACTTGTGATCGATTTGCCTTCGGCGAGCCGCCCGAGCATTTTGGCTGATAAGTCCGGCAGCAGCGATCGTGTCAGGATGTGGTCGATATTGCGAGCACCAGTATCGACTTCTTTACATCGATCAGCGACCAACTGAACTAAGTCATCCGTATAGTTGAATTTGGCTTTGTAGTTGTCCGCTAATCGCTTGCCGATCTTGCCTAATTTCAGTCCGATGATCTTGCGGATCACATGCTCGGCTAGCGGGTAGTAGGGAATCAACGTCAAGCGTCCGAGAAATGCCGGTTTGAATGTTTTTAACAACTCGGGAAAGATCGCTTCCATAAAAGGTTCTGGTTCGGGCGTCGTGTCGGGATCGCTGCAAATGCTCTTAATGACATCTGTACCGGCGTTCGAGGTCATTATGATGACGGTGTTTTTGAAATCGATGTCGCGTCCTTCGCCATCCTTCATCGTCCCCTTATCAAAGACTTGATAGAAAACATCTTGTACGCCAGGATGCGCCTTCTCCATTTCATCGAGCAAAATCACGCTGTACGGCTTGCGACGCACCGCTTCGGTCAATACACCACCTTCGCCATAACCGACGTAGCCAGGCGGCGATCCCATGAGCAACGAGACTTTGTGCTCTTCTTTGAATTCGGACATATTGATGACGGTCATGTTTTGCTCGCCGCCGTAAAGCAACTGAGCAAGTGTAATGGCGGTTTCGGTTTTGCCTACGCCGCTGGTACCTGCCAATAAGAATACGCCGATCGGCGCTCGTGGGTCGTTGAGTTGAGCCCTTGATGTACTGATCGCTTGAGCAATTCGTTTGAGCGCATGCGACTGACCGACGATTTGCTTCTCCATCAAATCATGCAAGTTGAGGACTGTTTTGATTTCATCGGCTACCATCCGTCCGACAGGAATACCGGTCCACGCGGCTACCGTTTCGGCAATCGCATTGCGATCGACGAACGGATGGACCAGTGGCGATTCGCCTTGGAGCTTGAGAAGTGACTGTCGGCGGTCGTTGAGTTGGCCTTTCCAGACGGCGATCTGTTCGGGAGTCGCCGGAGGTGCGGCAGGCGTTGAAGGAGCGGCCGGTGCGATGCCATCAGTGGAAGTCGGAGCATTCGCAGCCGCCGCTGGAGAATTGTTAGTCGCTGCGGCAGCTGGCGTTTGAGCGGTGTGCAACTGCGCAGTCAATTGGTGTACATCGGCAACGATGGCTCGTTCGTTATCCCAACGCTCTTTCAATTCGGTCAAACGTGTCTCTAGGCCAGCGACTTCACCTTGAATTTCGGCCAGACGCGTGACATGGTCCGAGCCTGTCATTGCTTCGCGTTCGAGAATCTCACGAGCTAGTTTTAACTGGGCAAGTTCGCGCTGAGCATTTTCAAGGGCAGGCGGCGTCGAACTTTGGCTTAAGTTGATTCGAGCGCACGCGGTATCGATTAGGCTGATCGCTTTGTCGGGCAATTGCCGACCGCTAATGTAGCGACTAGATAATTTTACCGCATCGATGATCGCTTCTTCAAGGATGTGGACCTTGTGATGTTTTTCAAGTGTCTTGGTCAAGCCACGCACCATCTCGATGGCGACAGCCTCGGAAGGTTCTTCAACTTTGACGACTTGGAACCGACGGGCGAGCGCGGCGTCTCGTTCGAAATATTTTTTGTATTCGGCCCAGGTCGTTGCGGCGATCGTTCTCAATTCGCCACGGGCTAGTGCCGGCTTGAGAAGATTGGCGGCGTCACCTTGTCCAGCGGCGCCGCCGGCACCGATCAGCGTGTGCGCTTCGTCGATAAAAAGGATGATCGGTTTGGGCGACGATTTAACTTCGTCGATGACCGATTTCAGTCGATTTTCGAACTCACCCTTGACCCCGGCACCGGCTTGCAAGAGTCCCAAGTCGAGCGTGCGAAGGGCGACATCTTTGAGCGGAGCCGGCACATCACCGGAGGCAATTCGAAGCGCAAATCCTTCAGCGACGGCAGTTTTGCCGACGCCAGCCTCACCCGTTAGAATCGGATTGTTCTGACGACGACGTGTCAGAATATCGATGACTTGGCGGATTTCGGTATCGCGTCCCAGGACGGCATCGATCTTTCCTTCACGTGCTCGAGCGGTCAAGTCGATCGTGAACTGATCTAAAGATGGCGTATTGCGGCGTTGCGATCCGCCAGGGGCGGATGGTTCGGCGGCAGCATTGACAAGATTCGTTGACTCACGATCCTCGGACGTACCGGAACAAATCTCGACGAAGTTCTTAGTTAGGGCTTCGGCGTTGATTTTTTCGAATTGCCGAGATGCGCCAAGCGCCGCCCGCTTTAGCGATTCATTCAAGAGCAAGGCGATGAGTAAATGTCCGGTCCTGATTTGGCCGGCAGAGTAGTTGATCGTAGCCAGCGTCCAAGCTTCGGTGGCTAGTTCCACAACATCTGGACTGAGCGATGGCGATTTCGAATTGCCGGTTTTTAATCGATCGAGACACTTCGTCAAATCGGCTTTCAGTCGACCGAGATCAACTTCGAATGATTCTAGAATTCGAATGTAATCCGAGTCGGCGGAGTCGCCCAACACCATGAGCCAATGTTCGAGTTCGACGTTGTAGTTGGTTCGCTTGACACACGTCGCGATGGCTAAATCTATTGTCGAGTTGCTCAAAGGACTGAGCCGGTCAAACAGCTTGGAAAGATCGACTTGAACCATAATCTTGCTCGTTGCTTTCTAAGAGAGTTCTACGATACTTCAATAACGAAAATCGCGGTTGCTGCCGCATCATATAACATCTGGCAATTGAAACACGGCGTCAGCAGCGTCATGCGGTTTCGTCCAGTCGCCTAACCAAGTGTTCCAACCCAAGTTGGCTGTCTGACGATTACCCAGTTGTGTTGTTTTGACTTCGTCGCGTTTCAAAATAACCTGCAAGTCGACGTCATACTGGGGACCAACATACAGGCGAATATAATCGAAAATTTGGCGCAGTTTGGGGCGGTCGGGATTAAATTCCAAGAACCGATTAAAACCGAGCGGCCCGATGCGAACACGGAATTTGTTTTCAAAATCGCGGACCCGCTGTCCGGCAAAAGCTTCAACTCCCAATTGATTGCCGATCGAAAACCCGAGTGGATGTGAGCCTAAGCGTGTTTGCTCGGCGATCGGAACGTACATCCATTGCCCAACAAACTGCTCGACCTGGGCCGGCACATTGAAAGCGGACTGGATCATCGAGCGAATGGCACTGGCCGTCGGTCGCTGGTTGGCGAAGTGTCCTGAAAAGAAGAGGAAATCGCTGCTCGGAACACTCAGTCGATCCCACAATCCTTCGGTCCGCAAACCGACGAGACCGCGCAAAGCGCCGGTAACGCGGTCTTCGCGATCCGCCGCACGACTGGTTTCGTAGGCGATCGGAAACTGATGTTTTTCCCAACACCGATAGAAGAATGACAACAACCGGTGATTAAACATGTCCAAAAAATCGCGCAGTGCATAATCTTTAATGCGAGCGCGATCGGCGAGCAATTGCGTGTAATGTTGCGGCAACGCTCCGGACGGTCCGAACAAACCAAAAAACGAGACGATCACTTCGGGCGGTTCTTGCTGACTGTTCCAATAGGCGACTTCGGTCGCTGGAAATTGAGCGTCAGGATCGGCACGCAGGATAACCGGTTCTTGCTGATACTTGAGGTCGCCGCCCAGTTGCAGTCCGGCTTCACGCTCGATTGAACGCATCAACTGATAGAAGTTGACTTCCTTTACCTTTCCTGCCGGATGCGACTCAAGTTCTTGCTTTCTCGCCATATTTTCTTTGCCCCTTATAACAAGTAACGGTCGCCCGCACGCGCTTTGCCAACAAAGAGCGGTTCGCTTCCCGAACGGCTGCGAACGGTCAATCGTGTAAAAGAATTGACGGTCGCAAAGAGCGAAAAGAATCGATCCAAAATCGTCGCAAACAAAAACGGTCCCATTCCCACCAATCGCTCTTCGTCCACGACCACATCGACATCGATCCCACGGCAAAAACCAGAACCAAATTCTCCGCTCAGTCTTCCGACCGAACGTTTATAGCTCACCGATTCGACAGATTGAATAGCCCGTTTCGTCGAATCGCTATCGCTCGGATTGTAAAGTGCAAGAATCTCACGTAAGGCTTGGGCTCCATTCTTGTTGTCTGCCAGAGTTAAATGGTTTAGTCCCAAATGCGAGATCAGTCGCCAATAGTATTCGTCAGGACTTACCGGCCGGAGTGTGGGTGACGGTGGGGTCAGCAATTCAACCGTAATCGCACCACCGGCATCGCGCAAGGTAATTCGAGGGCGTCCTCCACCGAATGGAAGTCTCGACACCAAGTCTCGATTGCAACAGGTCGTCGTCACATGCAGCGTCCATTCCGACAAGGGTTGTGGCTGGGAATGCAAATCCACCAACGTCAAATAGACTTCTGTACCGCGATCGCCTTCGGCCTCTTCCGACAATCGGCGGCGACGGGTACTATGCCAAAACATCTCTTCTTCCTGAGACTGCTGATGATGGCTTGGCAAATAGAATGGTTTGAATTTCCGCTGCTCTTCACCACCAGGGCTCGATGCCGAGACACGATCGACGGAAATGACTTCCATTCCATGGGGTTTTCGAGCACTGGGGATGATCCGATACTCGGTTTTATTGCCGGTAATCCGAAATGGCTCGGCGCGGTGTTCGAATAAGTTGATGATCGGCGAGCAGCTCAGTCGTAACGTATCATCGCGAAGTTCGCGCTTAACAGTCGGATTCGTTTTTCTGAGCAGAATTACTAAGTCCACATACTCAGCCCCAGTCGTAGTCTTGGCCCAAACGTCGTCGAGTTTGATGTCGACGAATCGGAATTTTTCCGGCGAAGCAAAAAATTCCCACAGTAGCTGATAGGCCTTGATCGTGCGTGAATCCTCTTCGAGCAAGCCTTCACCATCACCAAAGCCTACGGGTCGAATCGCAGCACCGGGCACCGAATTCCCACGCAGATTCTGTGGCGTATAGAGGGTAACGCCAACGGCATCGCGGAAAAAAGCTTCATAGAGTTCGCTGCCCAATGCGGTCGAGCCACCGAGATACAATCGGAGATGTGTAAAGTCCATCAGGTGTAGCGGCAGCTTTTCCGATTGACTTTTCAACCGCACGCGAATGGCGGCTTGGACATTGTTCTTCCAGGAAGGTTCGACTTCAAATGGCAAGGGATGATCGAGGTACTCGGCAGACTGGATCTCGAGCGGCAATACTTGAGTGTCATAGCAAAGCCGAAATTCGCATTGGACTCCGTCAACGGCTTCCGTTTCCATCCGTTGTCCCCGCCGATGAAAGCGTCCTGATGGGACATTCAGCGAGATATCGGTCAACTTTAACTGGCAAATTGCGATCGGCGGAATCGGGGCCAGGTACTGTGGATAGAGGGCTTGCAGTAGCGAGTGACATATTTCCGGGAACTCGTCTTCCATCTTAATGCGCAATCGAGCGCACAAGAGAGCGAAGGCTTCGATCATTCGCGAGACATGTGGATCTTCGACATTCTCGGCGTCCGATAACCGCAAGCGCCCCGCGATTTTAGGGTATCGGCGAGCAAACTCGCGTCCTTCTTCGCGAATAAAACCGAGTTCGCGTTCATAGAAATCGAGCAACGGATCTTTCATATATCGGTCGCTCGCACTTGAAATTGACCGATGGTCGGTGTCACGAATGAGTCAAAGGTAACTGCTTCTGGAGCCGGTTCAGCATGTAAGACGCCATCGATGCGGAAGCGAATCATCCGCTGCAATCGGCTATCGGCGTCGAGAACTAACTCCACTCGCACGTGCTTGAATCGCGTTTCAAATCGAAGTATGGCGTCCTCGACGCGACTTCGCAACGTTTCTTGCTGTTCGCGTGAACCCATCGCGATGCCGCTAAAATCGGGAATGCCATAGTTGAGAACCGATGTTTTAACTTGCTCACTATCTTCGGGAAGCTCTCGCAGACATATCCGCGTATTGAGCAAGTATTCCAAGTCGCGGCGGACGCTCAACTTCAAATCGCTCAACCGCTGCGACCGTGATCGTGGCAGTTCTTGCAAAGCATCCGGTTCATCGTCCAACAGACGGTCCAGCAGCGATGGCACCAAAAGTTGGTCTGGCCGAATTCGACTCATAACGATTCAATTCACTGAAAACGATCGATTGCTTAAATTGCGGAATAAACGAATGATTTTTCCGTACGCGAAACTAGGAATCGTCGGCTATGGAAAGGGTATCGATTTCAAGACAACCCTTGGCTTCGTCACCGACGAGAAGCATTCGTTGCCCCAATCCGATGACGGCACTTTGCTCGTTTCCGCCCCATGTAGTCGCCCGACCAAGTCGCAACTGGTCATCCCAACCATCGGCGTTCGGAAATGGGTAACGAACGGGAATAAAGACTTCGCCTTCGGGACCATTTTCGACATCGATCGATGCCTTGCGCCAAATCAAATCGGAAGGGCGTTCAGGCTTGGCGAATTCGAGCGTTTTCACCGACTGCCAAGGAACCCAGTAGTACTTGCCGGTCGCCGTAATCACTTCAAGAATCCCTGCCATTCGATCATCGAGATCTCGGATGTCATCGAAAGGCTGGTCGTTGCAAACGCCGTTTACAGGTTGTCTGGCTTCTTGAGCGGCAGTGACCAAATTTTCAGCATCGCTTACTTGTTTGTCTCGAAGCGCGACGCAGAGTTCCAATTGGAGGGCGGAATCTCGAGGTAGTTCGCCGATCAATTGCGGCGGTCGCCCCTCGGCAAAGACTTGTTCACGAAGAATCTCGCCGCGTATGAGTTGACGAATGAGGAGGGCAAAAAAACCGTCGTCGTGACTCTGCTTGGCGGCCGCATCGAATTGTTTTTCGGCTCGCTCCCAGTCGCCTTGAAAGCAAAGCAACTCCGCCAGAAAAAGCCGAGCGCCGACATCCGCCGGGCTACCTTTGACTTTCGTAAAAGCCGCTGTAACTGCTTCGGCTAGTTGACCTGATTGGTAAAGGCTATTTACATCCATAAAAATCGTGCACTCGTATTGATCTAGGAGCGTGGTGGAATCAGTTTGGTATCGAGGCGAATGGAGACACGCATATCGTCGAGTTCATGATGGGGCACCAAATGAAAGATCGACTGATACTCCCCTGCTCTACCTGGAATCGACATTACCTTTATCTCTGCTTCTAAAAGTGGCTTGCGAAGTCGTGTGGTGGCGCTGGCGTCTTTGTCCGGCGACACGTAATCGGTAACCCATCGCTGCAAAATATCTTGGAGCTCCTCAGGAGTTCCACAGCTACCGATCTTGTCGCGGGCAATCCACTTCAAATAATGAGCGAAACGCGATACACACAGCATGTAGTTAAGCATTGTGGACAAGCGAGCACTCATGGTCGCTTCTAAGGTATCATATTCCTTAGGTTTTTGGGCAGAGGTCGCCGAATAAAAAGCGGCCAGCGGCATATCTTTACAGGCACACATCGGCAAGAATCCAGCCCCCGATAAATCGCGCTCGAACTCGTCGCTCAATACCATATCGGTCAAGGCTCGAGGTGCATTTTCGTGCGGCTCGGTGGCAAACGGATCAAAAGCTGGTCCGGTCACCACGCCACCACCTTCGATGCCTCGCTGCGCGCCCCGAATATTCGCAAACCATCCGCTATCGGCAAAGGCTCGCATCAAAACTTCGCCCATCCCATACGCGGCCCCACCCCAAAGATAATCATCGGACTGCACAATTCTCTCGGTGAACGGAAAACCATGATCGAAATTCTCGCGATAGGGTTGCCGCATCAGCATTTGCGGCAAGGCTAAACTTACAAAACGAGAGTCTTCGATCTCGCGAAAACGTTGCCACGCAAAAAAATCGAGTCCGGCATGCAACGACGAAAGGTTGATACTGTTTTTGAGATCGGAAAAGCGATCGACGGCAAACATAGACGGATGAGCATTGGTGATCAAGGGGCAAAAGGATGCCGCCGCAACTTGCGCAAGCCCCCGCAAGATGTTCATGTCATCGTATCGATGTTCGCGTGAAAGTCGGGGATGGATATAGTAATCTGCCAGCAAAACCGAGAACGGATCGGCACCCGCCTGCCCCATCCCTTCCTCATAGATTTTTCTAAAAAAATGACTCTGATCAAATTCCGTAGCTCCGTCAAAGTCCCGGTTCAGTTCGGACCAACCGACGTTAAGCAACTTAATGACAATTCGCGAATCGGAATACTGATCGCGCTTGTCGGCTAAGTATTCGATACCGCGCCACGAAGCTTCAAGCTGTTGAAACAACGGGTGATGTAGTATGGTGCTGAGTTGCGATTCGATCAACCAATCGATTTTGGCAATGTCGCGATCGATTTGCTCGACAAGCCAATCGCTCTTATCACCCAAACATTTTCGAAGCCGGTCTTCGCCAAACCAAAGTCGCAGTCGAGAAGCATCGTCGCTGGCCGACAGAAAATCGTCTAAGCTCGAATGGTGGTGAGTCTCTCGAGTCCCGCCCGGCGACGAACCGCCCTCTTCGTCCGCCGATTTCTTTTGCGATAAAATTTGGCCAAGCAACGAACTTGGCGGCGAAGGAACCGCAGGCAGAACATGGGTATAGACCGACTCGGAGGGTTCCTCACCAATCGACTCCGACGAACTCATCGCAATTTCTTTCGGCGGTTTGGAGCCAGGAACTACTTGTTACCGCTTGGAATCTTGGTAACCAAACGCAGCGAAGCGGTCAATTCTTCGAATTGAAGCCACGGTCTCAAGTAGGCAACTGCGTTGTACGATCCTGGCGCACCGGGTACGGAAGTAACCTTGATCTCTGCGGCCGCCAACGGCTTTCTGGCTTTCGTCTCTTGGCTGGGATTCGGATCATCCGTCTTGTAGTTGGTGATCCACTCATTAAGCCATTTTTCGCATTCGTCGCGTTCCATGAACGAACCGATTTTATCGCGCGCGATAACTTTCAAATAGTGAGCGATTCGCGAGGTAGCCATGATATAAGGCAAGCGAGCGCTGATGGCAGCGTTCTCGGTCGCTGCATCGCCATCTTTCCCTTCGTATAGCTTTGGCTTCTGCGTTGTTTGTCCACCGAAGAAGACGGCGTAGTCGGTCTCTTTGTAGTGGCACAGTGGAAGGAAACCGCAATCGCTGATTTCTTTCTCGCGGCGATCGGGGATCAATACTTCTGTCGGGCACTTTACTTCCATATCGCCATCTTCGGCTTTGACAATGTGAGTCGGAAGGTTTTCGACCTTGCCTCCCCCTTCGTGACCTCGAATAGCGGTACACCAACCGTATTCGGCAAACGCATTGGTCAAGCGCGATCCCATGACGTAGGCCGTGCTCATCCAGCAATACTCGTCATGATTGGTCGTCTTCGGTTTGCCGTCTCGACCCAATTCGACCTCTTCGTAGGCAAACTCATCGATTGGCTTGGTGTTAGCACCATACGGCAATCGAGCTAGGGTGCGCGGCATCGTCAACGTGACGAAGCGAGAATCTTCAGTTTCTCGGAAGCTCTTCCAGGCGTTATATTCCGGGGAGTCGAAGATTTTCTTAATATCGCGAGGGACGTTCATATCCGTCCAATCATCAAACCCGAACATTTCGCAACCGGCCGATGCGATAAACGGACAGAAAGCCGCCGCTGCGACCGTCGAAAGATTGCGAAGCATTTGGATATCATCGGGATGCTTAGTGAATTCAAAATCACCGACCAAGGATGCGTAGGGAATTCCACCGGGAGTGCCAAACTCTTGCTCGTAAATCTTCTTATAGAGCGTGCTCTGGTCAAATTCGACGGCGTTTTCAAGATCCTTTTGGAGATCGCGTTTGGTGGTGTTAAGCACCCGCAATTTGAGATCCGTTCCGGTTTCCGAATTCATCACAAGGTAGCCCAAGCCTCGCCACGAACCTTCCAGTTTTTGAAAGTCTGGATGGTGCATGACAGCGCTAAGCTGTTTTGAAATCTTTTCGTCGATCGCATCGATTGCATTCTGAATCGAACGCGCAAGACTCTTGTCCCAAGTCACCGTTCCTTGCAAAGCTTGTTGAGTAAAATTGCGCAACAAGTCTTCGGCTCGAGTGCGTTCGGTTTGCTTGGTTGCTTTAATCGCCTTTTCCAAAAAGCCCTTTTTGGCTTCGGTCGTTGTGGTCTGGGCTTCCGCAGATACTTGTTCGTTAGTTTCGGCCATTTCAAAACCTTCTTCGCTAATTGATTGCTAATTCAAATTTTCGACGTTGTTTACGATGCAAGAAAAAAAGGCTATTCGCCTTCCTTATTGATTCCCAATTCACCCGCTAATTTATCGACGTTTTCCGTATTCTTGAGAACTTGTTCAAGCGTCGATTCCAAGTCGGTGCTCACATCAATCTTGGAACGCAAGTCCTTGAGTTGATTGCGAACATCGAGCAGTTTTTTGATAGGCGTAACCTGCTCTGCGACTTTGCCTGGGCTGAAATCTTCCATCGATTCGAATTTCAGATTGACCTTCATCATTGAACCGTCACCGGCCAAGGTGTTTTCTACTTCTAAATTCAAACCGGGAGTCATGCTCTTGAGGACATCGTTGATATTGTCGCGATCAATGTTGACAAACTTGCGATCGCGCAACGGCTTCAAATCACTAGTCGGCTTGTTACCTGAAAAATCACCGACAACTCCCATCAAAAATGGCAAGTGCTTCTTTTCCGTCGCGTTGCCTGTTTCAACTTTGTATTCGATGTGGACGCGAGGCTTTCGAACGCGGCCAAGTTTACTATGTACGGAACTCATAACATCTCCTGAATGTTGAACTAAAACCGATTCATTGAACCTGCAACTGAGCCTGCAAAGGACTTGCACCTAACGAAATAGCTGCATTCAGGCTCAGAATAACAGAACCAAAAGTGATTTGCTACTTTTTGCTATCAGAATTTTCTTCTTTTTCTAGAATTCCCATTCGCCGATAGACTTCGCTGAGAACCTTATTGTCGGCCACAAGGTCTCGAAGCAAGTCTGGTAGCGGCATTTTTCCCCAGCGAACGGCTTGTTCGAGGGCATAGGAAATCGGCGAATGCGGCTCCGTTTTTCGGAAAAAACTGGCTACTTGAAGTAGGCCGCTTAGGGCTTGTTCTCGATTGGCAATCACGCCGGAGAGTGGTGATGCACCGCCTGTGGTAGCCGCAGCGGTTCCTTCCGGAGCATCGGCGCCAGTTTCTTCGAGAGGCGCTAGAGTTTTCAACCGATCTTCCACAAACCCCCTATACCAACGTTGTAGTTTTGTAAGTCCATCAAGAATGCCGTTGATACCGACTTGCGTATTGCTGTGAACGGTCAGGAGACTATCGAATTGCTTTGCCTCGGACAGGGCCTCGGTAATCTGCGTATCAAAGTCGGTTAGCTTGCTGGCTTCGGTTATATCATTGAGCGCCAACGCGAATGCATTCAGAGTTAGTTCACCTGATTGAACTGCTTCCTCGCGTTCTTCGCTCGGAAGCTTCTCTAAGTTCGAAGCAGAGATATGCGATAGCCAACTCAATCCAGGATAGTCTTCAAAAATTTCGGCTTGATAGATGGCGGCTTTGACGTTGTTCAATTCCGATTCGCAAATTCGACCGATGAACACCAGGCAATAGTGCGCGTCGCCTATTATTTTTCCGTTTTCGTCTTTATCTGGGGCCGGATAGAGGTCGAGTTTAAATCGATCGAGCAACATCGAACACGCCTTGAAGGCGTCACGCAACCCAGGTAAGCCATGCAATCGCATCATCGACTCGATGAGCGTAACCATGACACGCGTGTCTTTGCTGTATTTGGTTAATATATCGATCGACAGCTCAGCAATACGTTTCCACTTCGGATCCGCTTGCGGTCCATCCGACTGGCCTTCACTATGCGTCAAGGCTTCTTGACGGTCCCTAGGGCCCATGCCCGACAATTCAAAGCGTTTGGCTTCAATGCGCCTCGCAATCGGCGTCAAAGGACGAAGTTCGTTGAAGGCCAAGCTTAGACTGGTATCTTCACCTGATTCGAAGGGGGTACCCCAAGGATGCTCTTGGGAAATAGGGGCAGCGAGTGCATCAAAATCCAATAATGCAGGTTGAGACATCGGCGAATTCTACCTCGGTGATTAATCATGAAGATCGAGACGGCGCATATCGACTGCCAGCCGTTCCAAAATCTTTGCGTGAAGTCGACTAGCCCATGATTTACTAAAACCAAGTCGAATTCCAGCTTCTTGCAGCGTCAATCCTTCAAAATAGACATAATTGATCAACCGGCGTTCCGATTCTGGCAGGCGATCGACCATCGACCGCAGTTTTTCGCTGGCTTCCCGATGAATTAAGCGGGTTGGAGCGGCTTCTCCCGGATCGACCGCCGCGTTGAGCGGGTTCGATTCTTCGTCGCCGTCTCCCGCCAAAAAGACCATGGCTAACCGTTCGGTGACCCTGGCGAACCATTGGCCGCTTTCCTGCGCCGCATGGGCTTTGCCGTCATCCAACTCGCGCTCGGACTCCAATACGTCATGGGCCATGCTTTCGAATCGGATACGGCGATAACGTGCCCTACTTGTCCAAGTCATCTTGGCCATGCCATCGTAGATCGCCCCGCGAATCCGATAAAAGGCAAAGGTACTGAATTGATTCCCCAGTTCGGGTTCAAAATCGCGAGCTGCTTCCGCCAAACCCAGCTCGCCATAGGCAATCAAATCTTCCAGATCGACCTTGACCGGAACATTGCGAAATATCCGCAGTGCAAGCGATCGAACTAAAGCCCGCCCCTCTTCAATCAACGCGTGCGTTTCTTGCGACACTTTATTCTCCGCGATTCGGGTTTCGCAAATGCTGCACAAACTCCGTGAGCCGTTGCTTCGATGTTGGATCTTCGCAAAGCGTCTGTGCGATGTTTTCGCTCATCCGATGCAAGCTGGCTTGATTAGAAAGTGTTTTCGGAAATCGCTGAAACAAAAAAGCTTCGATAATTTGCGTCGCGATCTCAACGAAATTAACGCCATCTTGGTCGGCTTTATTCGCAATCTCCCGAAGCAGTTCCCACTCTTCACCCAAAAGCGACTTCCCGCGCTGCGAAAGGGTCGACTCTAACAATTCATCGAGCAGCTTCGAACGGCTCGGTGCTTCTTCATACGATTGCGAATTGGTTTCACTCTGCGATGATTGCTGCGGTTCCATATCTCATCTCCTTATGTTGTCGCACTTCATCTTAGCAGAATTGCAAATTTCAATGTTCAGGAGCGATACGTCCCTTAAGACCAATCGAAAAATAAGTGGCGTAAGCTTCCAGCTTGCGTGGTCAAAAACGCAAGCTAGAAGCTTACGCCACGTCTACAAAAGTAGCTTACGCGTGCAATCTATTCGCGGATAGACTGTGAAAAAATCATGTAGGTCAGACTTTCCAAGACTGACCCCGCAACGAAGTTGCGGGGTCTCTGCGTCTCGGAGAGACACAGCTACGTGTCCGCAGAATAAATTCACAGCCTAGGAGCGAAAAGCAAACTTCTTATTTCATGAAGTTATCTTGCGATAACCATCCGAGCAGTCGATTGCTTTTGTCGGATGTAACTAATGTATGCCCGTCATTGCTGAAGGTCACTGTTTCGATGGCTGCCCCTCGATGCCCTTCTAAATCAAACAGCTTTCCTACTCGATCCCATTTTGGAGAAGCAAACCAAACCGAGACCGTTCCGGAATTCTCGCCGGTGACAAAAACAGGATCGGTCGGCGAAGTTGCGACACGCAAACCTTGGCTAACCGATTGCGGATTCGAAACCTTCTCGTTCTTTCCATCCAACGCAACGAATTGAAGCAATCCTTCTTGGTCGTCTTCCGTCTGAACCAGCAGATATCGATTGGCCGGTTGATTCGGATCGATCCAATCTTCATGGAACAAATTCAACGAAATCAAACTCGATCCCGCTTCCATCTCGACACTTCCAAGTGCCTCACGACCATCGGGCTTCATTCGCTCCAATTTTCCATCGCGGTAACCGATGATTAAATCGGCGGAATCCCAAACAAACGTTGCGGCATCGGCTTGTTCGACAAGAGTATTACCAGTTTTCACATCGACAATCCTAAGAGCGTTGGTTTTGCTGAGTATCGCGAGCCGATCTCCGGCTGGTGCGAGTACAATCTTCTGAGCATCCTCCGCTGACCAAGCGACTCGCTTCCATTCGCCCTGATTCTCCACCGACAGTTCGAGATTCCAGATCGACCCGTCGTTGTGAAGTGTCCATACCATTTTGCCGTCACGATCGGCCGTAGCGCTGATGAGCTGATTTCTTCCCAAGCTTACCCATTGCTGGGAACTATCGGTCAAATCATAGACCTTGCCCGAACGTGTCGATACAAACGTATGCTGCCCAACATTGACTCGCGAAAGCACACTGTCTCGACTCTTTACGTTCAGATTGAATCGGTTGCTGAGCTTCTCAGATAGGAGCGGCGTTTTTCCGTTGGAGTCATCAAGCCAGAAAACACCCGCTTCGATCCTTGATTCCGATTCTACTACGCTAGATTGTTTGGAAATCGGATCGTACTTTATTACTGTCAAACGTGTCTCTGGTCGATTTCCACCAATTCGAGTATTGACGTACAAAGTTTCGCTCTGATCACCGCCATCTGCAATCGCGATATCAACGTCGTAATGATATCTCGATCGAACCGTTGTTCCACTTTCAGCTTGCCAAAGCTTCTTTCGAGGCCAACTCTGGCTCGGTGTGTATTCATCCTTCTCAAAATTGTAGATCATGCCATTGGAATAAACGATATACAGTCGCTCGCCATTGGATGACCAAGCACCCTTGAGTGGGAATCCATCTTCATTTTCGTCGTCGGGCACAAATCGATGCCGTCGACTCTCCATCGATGCCGCCGAATTCTTTCGATCCCAAAGCCAGGTGTATCCCGAGCGTTTGATCATCGCAGTTTGGGACGGATCGACCGGATTCGGGACTGCAAAGTAGGTTCCCAATTCTTCCGTTTGAAAAACGGGGTTACCTGCAAAGTCTACGATTCGCGTATTTTTGCCGCTGGAAATCAAAAGCTGCTTACCTGATTCGAGAATCGAAAGACGTGGCTCGACGCTCTCTTCGGTCATTTCCGTCCAACGTCGAACCATATTGCCCGTTTTCTGATCCCAAACACAAAACTCCCAGCTATGTTCTGGATTTTCCAAATAGCGGCGTTCCGCGTTCTTCAAATTTGCGGAGGTCACAACGAGCCCCGCTTTCATATCGATCGCAGAATCTACAAAATCGGCACCGGGCGTGTGACCAAAATAACTCCAACGCATTTCGTTGATCTTGATGGTCCTGCCATCGAGCAGACTCCAGAGATCGACAACACCATCTTGAGTTACCGAAAGAACTTGCTGGCTTTGACCTCGACTGAAGACGCCGACGACCGGAGATGCATATTCCTCGACACCGTCGGACGAAATTCGATTTAATTGCCTTCTTTGCTTTTGGCGCGCAACGTCCCAAGCGATCGCGGCACCAGCTTCGTCAATGCCAACGATCGTCTTATCGTCAATGAAGGACGCAAGACTAAGATTGGTAGCACTTTCTGCGCTCGGGGCTCCCGTTAGATAGGAATCGTAAGTAATCGCGCCAGACGAATCGACATTCCATACATGGGCCACCGGTTCGTCGCTCATCGAAAGTAATTCGCCCACCGCGTTGGCGATCAAATGCTTAATCGATGTACGATGTTTTCGAGGCAACTCAACAAGCTTACCAATCGGGGAAGTTGGCGATTCTCCGGTTGGTACTGCATTGGTTTCCCATTCTCCAGAAACCATGCTTCCATCGGACATTCCGAATAAGATTCGTTTACCTGGCAATACCTGAACGGCTGTTACTTGTTGGGCAATCTCAGCCGGCAGCTCGACGAGCTGACTCGACTGCGCCCCGCCTTGAAGATCGATCGAATAAAGCGTTGGCTTCCCATCGAGCATCGAATTTGCCAAAACGTTATTCTGGTCGATCCATTGCAAACTGGCTAATCGACCGCGAACGTTTTGAATCTTGGGAACTTCTTTCGGTGAAGCTTGAGTGATCCAATTTGAACTTCGAGTCCAATGCCAAATCCCACCGTTAATGCCGCCAATCAAATGGTTTCCGTCGGGGCTATACGAAAAAGTTTGAAATTCGCGGTTCTGAGTCGACTCGAGTTTTTGAGGCTTCGAGCCGGCGTTGAGTGGCCAAACATGGACCTGATTCTTCCCTTGCGATTTTACGCAAAAAATGACTTCATCACCTTGCGGCGAGATGGCCACCGTTTCGATCGTACTCTGCGGATAATCCACGGAAGATTCAATCGTCAACTTGCCGTCGACATACCGCAAAAGTTGGAGCGTCCCGTTCGCCGTACCAGCGATTCCCACGCCCTTGCCTTTTGCAAATTCGACCGCTGTTACACTACCACCGAGTTCTTGTCGCGGCAGGTCGGCGTTGGTCAGCATATTCACTCGCTGCCAACCCCATGTATCAAGCTTCGGTACGAAGTTGTTAAATCCTTCCGTCGCGATTCCTTTGAGTTCGCCAAGCAACTGACTGGCACCTTGGATATCAAAGCGTTCGACTTGCAATTTTGCCAGCCCGAGCTTCGATTGATAGTCGCCGAGTTGAATTTGTGCCGCTCGCTTTTGAGCTTGCTCCTTGGCGTTTTTGGCAATTTCAGTTTGGTTTTTGGCAATTTCAGTTTGGTTTTTGGCTTCCATCTCATTCTCTACGGCAATCCCTTTTTGCCTGATGGCTTCCATCTCATTCTTTACGGCAATTCCTTTTTGCCTGATGGCTTCCATCGCATTCTCTTCGGCAATCCCTGTTTGCCTGATGGCTTCCATCGCATTCTCTTCGGCAATCCCTTTTTGCGTGTTGGCTTTTATCGCATTCTCTACAGCAATCCCTTCTTGCTTTATTGCGTTTCGTTCGCTTTGCCTAGCTGACGCCGCTTCTTTGATTGCGGTCGTTCGCTGACTCCAGGCATAAATTGACACTACGCTCATTGAACAGAGAAAGATTAACAAAGCAGCAACAAACGTTCGTCGCAAAGTCTTAAAGCGAGCCTCGCGTTGTAGCACCGCTTCTTTGGCCTTCAGAGCTTTATCGTAAAGTTTGGATTCTGATTCGACGTTTCGATCGAGCGTTTGGAGAACTAGGTCATTGTCGCCCTTATCGAAAGCGCATTGGCCATAAGCAAATCGGGCCCGTTGCAAGCCACGAACTGCCGCTTGGTTTTCACCCCAGAGCTCGATGGCGTCGCGATAGCCAAAGATAGCTCGCGTGAAACGGTCGTAGTCCTTGGACGAAATCGCCAATCCTACTGCTTCCTCGGCTCGATGTGTTAAGGTAATACTCTCTTCGTGCTGTCGAATTTCTTGAATGGCTGCTTGAAATGCGTCGACAGATTCGTAGCGATCGGAAGGCTCGGTGGCCATCGCTCGATACGCAATTTCCAATAAGGTGTCGTCGGTATTGGCAGGGGCGATTTCGTTTCGTTCGGCGGCAGCCAAGCGTTCCAAGACTTTTTTGCCAGTGTGCGGTGCCGAACCGGTTAAAACTTGAAATAACACCGCACCCAACAAATAAATATCGCTGGCCTTTCCAATCTTCGAATGACGATTTCTCGCCATTTCAGGAGCCATGTAGTCAGGCGTTCCGCCAAAATCACATGGTCGTTTGCTGTTGAGCTTATAGGCAAGTCCCCAGTCAGCGACATAGACTTCGCCATACTTTCCGAGCATGACGTTGTCGGGTTTCAAGTCGCGATGAATCACGCCTTTCGAATGGGCGAACGCGACGGCATCGGAAACCTTTTTAAAGATCTCAAGATTCTCCTCGCGGGTTTTCTTCGTTAACAATTTTTGCCATTCGATACCATCGATCAACTTCATCGAATAAAATAAGAGTCCGTCTTTGGTGGTCGCAAGATCATAGATCGGTGGAATATTCGGGTGATCGAGATCGGCAGTAATTTCTGCTTCATAAAAGAATTGGTTTCTCGATTTGTCGCTCGTCCGCTTATCCTGGCGGATCGATTTAAGAGCGACAATTCGATTGACGGTCGTTTGAACCGCCGAATAAACGATCCCCATCCCACCTTCGCCCAATTTATCTTTAATCTGATAGTCTGGATTTTCGATCAAAGCGTTCGCATCCGCGACAACCCGCGTCGCAACACGCCGAAACACTGAATCGGAAGCTTCCGCGCGACTATGCCGCAACGACTGCTTCGAGTCCTTGCCGGACGAACCGATAGCCGCTTCCCATACTTTCTTTAATTGACCAGACGAAATCGCGGTCGATCCGCCGCTGACCCTCCCTGTTCGAGCATCTCGAAGCTCGGTCTCGGAATACCCCACGGTCCTAGAAGTTTGCTTCGTTTGATCGGGGTCACTCGATTGAGGGAGTACGACGGTCGAGCTTTCGTCGGAAATCTCCGCTAATTTTCGCAGAGATTCGGGATCTTCAAGCGTCTCGGAAGTTCCTGACGATTCACCTGGGGCTGCGGAACTTGGCGAATCGCTGTCTAATAAGTGCATCGTCCCCGTGCCGTCGCTAGGCTCGCTCACCGGCGGCAGATCGGACTCCGGCAAGCTATCGAGTGTCGCCTCTAAATCGGGCGCATTTTTATCGGTGCTCGCCTTTTCCGATACGCTGTCATTCATCGGAAAAAGATCCGAGACATTCAATGTCCCAGGTTTTTCCGACGCAGCTATATCCGATGCTATCGGCAACACAGCACCACAGGCCGGGCAACCTTTTGCATCTTGTTCGATCGAACTCTTACATTTGGGACAAGTTCCCATGACATTTCTCCGCTACATTTTTCAGGTAGTCTTTAACGCTTTAATCTAACGCTTTAAATTGGACACAAGTCTTCGGTGTCGACGGTCGCGGCTGCTGAACCCAGTGCTTCCAAGTTCGAGCGACTGCGAAGCGGTCGGCTCTTGATCGGACTTTTCGGTTTGCCTTAAAATCCAAAGCGAACCGAGAAGCAATCCGGACGATGCCAACCGCGATGTATAAACCTTCGTTTCGCCGTACATCGCATCCGCATCGAATTCTTCCGTTTCATCCAACGTCTTCTTTGCTGGCCACAGCAACATCGAATTATCTTGTGGTGTCGGCAGCTTCTTATCGGCTTCAGGCTGCTTCGGCAGCTCTTCAAGAATAGGTTGGATCGGAAGCTCATCGCCACCTTCCTTAACCTTCTCGTCCCAATCTCCAACCGAAAATACTTCCAGCACAACTTCTTTGCCGTCATGATCTTTCTCTACGATTGCGTAAGCACCCGTTTGTGTTTTAGGGTTTGAACGCAATTGATTTTTCTTAGCGTCGATCTCTTCGGGCGTCGGTGTTCGACCGTCGGCCGCTTTGACGTCTTCAATTTTCGAGGATTTCTCCGCGTCGGTCAGCATGCTCAGAATATCCTCTGAACTGGGTAACTCATTCTGATCGGGCTGACCATCGTGGTCTAGGTCTTCGTAGTCAACGCGATACAACTGCACAAGCGTGGTAGCTTCGATCGATACCGGAAGCTCTATGCTTACTGGCAAAGTCGGTAACGGTGGATCAAGCGGTTTTGTAGGCACAAAACCGGCGATAAATGGTGGAATCACCGTCGGCAATCCCGGCGGTAGTATGCTGCCCCCCTCGGGATCACCGAGCGAGAATACGTCGGAAATGGCTGCCGTTTCCACGGTTAAGTCTTTCACGTCGCCCGAATTAGCTGCCGAACCGTTTTCAAACAAGAAGAAATCCGAAGCGCGACGAATGGCGGCGCTCGTCGGCAGTTCTGGATTTGCTTGCAGAAAGGGGTCGGACAGGGGCTTCGAATGAGTAAAAATTCCGGTGTTCGCAGTATTCTTTTGCGGAAAGCTCTCGATAGGAGTCAAAGTGCCCGCAATCAAATTCTTTGGTACTCCTTGCTCACCGGAAACATCAAATGTTTGGATCCCTCCGTCAGCATATCGAACGATTGCGATAAAGCCTGCTTCTCCTGCCGAACCAAACTGCACCGCGACACGTTGATTTTGATGCTGCTCAAAATTGGTGAGGATAGCGTCTGTCGACTTCAAAACGAACCTGGTCGAAGTCTTGTCCGGATTGTTGACCTCGATTCCTTCTCCACCGTTGAAAAATCTGGCATTCAGGTAGTTAACGTCCATTCCAATGTTATTGATCCGTTGCGTAAACGTATCGCTACTCGTCCGCATCGTTACAAGGTTGCCCGTCAAACTCAGGTCTTGGCCAGCCACTAAAACAATACCACCTTCAATGTTGTTCGTCGTCGTTGTCTGGATCGTTCCGGAAACCAACAGATTAGACAGGCCTTCGGTTTCAACATAGACGTTTGGATTCAGGCCGGTTGCCGTGATACCCTTTACATCCAATGCCTTTCCTACATTAACGACGTAAAGTGCATACCCCGTCGAAAAACTCTTATTGAATAGGTACTGATCAGGCATTGCGTCAAGAAGATCAGCATCGGTAGGCTTCGCGTCAAGACCTTTAAAAAAATCGGCCCCTTTGGCATTAGCGTTGGCGTTGATTTTTTGAAAATCTGCACCCATCACTTCTTTGTTGAGCGTTGCGTTTTCTCCTACCTTGGCATCGAGCGAATTGACAAACGTATCGTGCAAGTGAGCATACTTACCTGCGATGATCGTCAGATGATCGCCCACGATGCGTGCTTCCGATTTCCCTTCATCGATCCACCCCACTGCGGAAATTAAATTGACATCGTCGCCCGCAATAACTTGAGTATTGATGGTGATATTACCCGACTCAGGGGCTCCGGTCGTTCCGTCAACCCGTAAAGTCACATCGCCTGTGCCACCCGCACTCACTCCAAAACCTAGCATTGGTACGATCGGCACGGTACCGGGATTCACCACGATACTGCCAACGGCACTCCGCAAATAGATATCGCCATGTGTCGTGACTAAGTCTTCGAGGTTTGCGTCGGTCACCATGCTTGTTGACGAATTGAAACTTACTTGCTGAACGCTGATGACACCGGTGTTATCGATATTGACGCCATCGGATTCGAAAACAAAAATACCGGTTGCGCTCTTGGCGGAAAGGGTATTGATCACCGTATCGATGGCCAATCGGTTGATATCAGGAAGACCGTTTGCCGGGTCCGCTTGTCCGATCATACCTATCTGG
>JAWXCK010000140.1:0-32065 GCA_034408855.1 Pirellulaceae bacterium | reverse complement strand
GTGCACTTCTCGCAAAACGCCTCTGGGCGTTCGTCGACGTACTTGCCATCGCCAACTAGATCTCGTGCGCGGCTATCGTCGTAACAACGATCGCGACGGCGTTGCAAAAAAGACTCAAGCAAGTCAAAGAAATGATCGGCCTGAAATCCTTGGCCACAAAACAGTCACCTGAATAACTCGATCGGTCTACGAGACCAACGTCGATTCAGCGAGCAAACTGTCTCGCCAGCTCGAAGCTCGTCTAATTTGTGGCCAGCTTTATTGAGAACGAATAAAAACCAACCACGCATGGCGAGAACCGTTACCTCATCCAAGGAAGGGTTCTTCTCCGCAACCAGGACAAGCGAGTCGTCGTTGCTGTTCAAGGTACGCCTCGTATAACTCTTGATCCGACCTTCCTTGCTCGTTCGGTAGATAGCCGAAGAATTTGTCGCAGACGCGACAAGTGACTCGTATACCATAAACTCCAGTCGATTCGATCCATGAACCAAGCGGAGTTCCATCTTCGTCTCGATGATGCAACGTATGATTGCAGATCGCGACCTTGGAATCTATGGCGCCATCCGTAGCGTGTACTTTAGCAAGACTCATCAATACACCTCCCACACAAATGCGTCAGCGACGCGATGGTGAAAACCAACGTAGAACCGATCAACGCAACCGGCCATCAAACGAGGATGCCTCCGAGTCAGAAAGCGATTGCGAGAAAATCTTCGATGAACAGATTTCGAAAGATCAGCCAAGTCGGGCAGATAAGCCGTTGTTCAGATATGTCGTCGGCCAAAGTCATATCACAACATCGCCCCAAGTCTCAATCCATGATCGCCAAAATATGTTTGACTTGAGACAAGCAACAGATAGAATGCCTTCTCAAGAGGAAGCCGACTAACTGCCCCAGTCCCTTCCTCACGCGCCCTGAGACGACCTTGCCCCGGTTGTCCGGGGTTTTTTTATTGATGCATCCGCGAGATTACAAAAGTTTATAGCCGCTAGGACCGCGATACAATTTCGCGGGATGACGTCGACGTAGATAACGACCATTTCATCTATAACCAGATACCGATGCGGCGAATTAGCTCCAGCATTTCGGGGCCGTCTGGTTCAGCTAACGGAATTGCGGTGAAGTAGCCATCTGGAATTCCTAGTGAAACGTCTACGGCCCGGCTGCGTCGGGATTGCCGTCGGCGAAATTCATGACGTAGTCATCGTCATGCAGAATTCGATCGAAGAATAGCTCGAAAACAATCTCCCATTCATCCCGATCTTTTCGAGGATTGAGCTTCCAATGTGACCATCGTTTGAAAGGGAGCCAATTGCATCGGCGGTGAGGGGACCACCTTCAGAAGTTCTACTTCCCCGTTTCCCTTCTAGTTCTGTCGTTTTCCTTCAATCCCCACTTGGAAAACGAGAATATCTCGCTGGTATTCCTTCCTGGTCTTCTTCGACTACTTTTGAAGTAGGCCCCCAACGTCGGGCAATTTAGAAAAAATGCCTGAGGAGATGTAATAGCAACTCCTCAGGCTTCCCGTTGGGAGATTAGACCCTCCTGTCGAGAACGGATCATCGATCCTACATCCCAAGATAACTCAACATCTCCAAATCGTCCCGTACAAGGCCGAAGAAGTCGTCAACTACCTGACAGCACTTCAAGTGAACCATTCAGTCTACGAATACGTCGTTTACGATTCCGAAGTTGAAAAGGAATTCGCCAAGAAGCTAGATCAGCGCGACGATATCCGTCTCTTCGTCAAGCTCCCCGCGTGGTTCAAGATCGGCACCCCTGTCGGCGAATATTACCCCGACTGGGCCATCATCAAGCACGACGACCAAACCCTCTACCTCGTCCGCGAAACCAAATCCACCCGCGACTTCCTAAAACTCCGAACGTCCGAAGCCGACAAAGTCTGCTGCGGCCAAAAGCATTTCGAGAGTTTGGGAGTTTCCTTCGATGTATTAACCACAGCAGATAAGCTTTAGAAGCGGTTAAGTAATCTGTCGCGGAGGACAGTTGCCGACCCTCAATTTCAATAGCCTGTGGAATCTCGAATGATTTCCTGCACGGTCGACGGGAAGTCCAGTGAATTTGTGGAAACTTCCATGCCAATCGCTTTGCAAAGGAACTTGGGGGGACTTTTCCGGCGACTTTACCAGGTGGACGCGTCTGGTAGAATGCTCTGCTTTACATCGAATAGCTTGGGATCGCTTCGCAAATGATTGGCATCGATTTATTCGCCGGTGCCGGGGGAATGAGCCTAGGGGCTTCAATGGCGGGCATTTCCGTCGAGTTTGCGGTGGAACTCGATGCCTGCGCCGCGAAGACATATTCAGTCAACCATCCAAATTCGCAAATCCATGTTGACGATATTCGCAACGTAACGAAGAAAAAACTCCAACCCTGGATTGATCGGCAGGACGAACTTGTTCTGTTTGGAGGGCCACCATGTCAAGGTTTTTCTTGGTCGAACGCGAGAACTAGGAATACCGACAACCGTTCAAATTGGCTTTTCAAGGAATTTGTCCGAGTCACAAAGTTACTCAAGCCATCCTGGGTTGTGTTTGAAAATGTTCAGGGGATCGTCGATACCGCAGAGGGTGTCTTTGTTCAGCAAATCAGAGATGAATTGACAAGCCTGGGGTACTCGGTTCAATCGAGTCGCTTGAACGCATTGCATTTTGGAGTTCCGCAAGACCGAACTCGCTTTTTCCTGGTTGGTTCTCGAAGTGGTCATACGTTCCAATTCCCTGTGCCTCAACCCGTGCGATTTACTGTTGACGATGCGATTCGCGATCTCCCTCGGCTCGAAAATGGGAGCTCCGAGTGCTGGCGGAAGTACGGGCGAGCGCGACCATCTGAATACGCCAAGGGATTGCGATGCGATTTTAAAGGCTGCTGCAATCACCTTGTAACACACAGCGCAGACTTTGTTGTCAAGCGATTTGCATTTGTCCCGCAAGGTGGAAATTGGCAAGACATTCCTGCTCGCTTGATGAAGAACTATACTGATCGCTCACGTTGCCACACAGGCATCTACCATCGCCTTCGACTTGATTCACCCTCCGTGGTAATTGGGAACTTTCGGAAAAACATGCTCATTCATCCAACACAGGATCGCGGCCTTTCGGTCAGAGAAGCAGCCAGAGTTCAGTCATTTCCGGACAGCTACACGTTTCATGGTTCCATTGGCTTCCAGCAGCAACAGGTGGGAAATGCCGTACCACCACTTCTTGCTTGTGAAGTATTTCGTGCAATTTCATGCGCGAAGGTCGGCAAACACAGTTTGTCGAATAAGAAATCTTCGCGAAGATCTGGCAGAAAATGCTCAAAAGGGGTTTAGGCGATGTGGGAACCACTACAGATCGAAAGAGATTTAGAAGAGGCTCTCGTAAGAACGTTCGGCGAGGCCGATGGCAAGGCAAAATTCGGTGACTATACTTCCGCCCGCACAAAGCTCAACGGCAACCTGTGGGAGGAAATCAAGCGTGCCGAACCGAACCTGACCGATCACGGTCCCCGTCACATCGCTGACGTCCTGAATCAAGCTCATCAAATTATACCCACGGATCATTTGAATGCGCGAGAGATGCTCGCACTGATGCTCTCGATTCTATACCACGATACAGGCAATATACACGGGCGAACGGGGCACGAAAAAAGAATATCTGATGTCTATGACTACGTTGTTGGAACGCCAACCCCATCGAGCAGACTGCAAGAAAAGAAAATTGTCTTGGCTGTTGTTGGATCACACGGTGGAGAGGCTCGCGACGGAGGCAAAGACACTATTCGTGAATTAAATCCCTCAGGCGAACCGTTTCTCAGGCAGACAATTCGCATGAGAGAAATCGCGGCGATTCTACGATTCGCTGACGAGTTGGCGGAAGGAAGTCAACGTACTTCAGAATACCTTCGACGCACGCACGCATTTAACATTGATTCAGAAAAATATCATGACTACGCATCCATCACTGAAGTTTGCATCGATCCTGGGAACGAGAGAATTGCATTGACGTACCACATAAATCTCTCCACACGGCACGGTGAATTCGATATCGACGAAGTTGCAAGGCTCGATAGACTTCTTACCTTTGTATACCATCGCATACGAAAGCTCGACGAGGAACGACAGTATGCTCGGTTCTATTCATCTGCGCTCGGCGTTTTCAAACGAACCTCTGCAACGCTTCATTTTTGGCTCGATGGACAACAGATCGACTTGGGGCTCGAACCATTGGAATTGACTGACCTCGTTGTGCCTGGCGGAAATATGCGAACAATCCCAGAAATCAACGTCGCATACAACATTGAATCGATTTTGACAAAGTTAAAGGATTCCTGCTTTAACTTGACCTTGAGGGATGACGAACCAACGGAGGTAGCATGAATCCCATACGTAATCCGTTCGAGTATGAAGCGGCAAATAACTTATCGAGCGATAAAATTGCGACCTACTTTGTTGATGACTACAACTATTCGCGTTTCATAAACTCGACGCGTAACGTCGTCATGGTTGGCGACCGCGGATGCGGAAAGACTATGGCTCTGATTTATAATTCACTCCAAGTCCAACTTCATCTCCTTCCCGATGTCGTTCCCGATAGAATTGGTGTTTATATTCCGTGCAAGTCTGTGCTGATGCAAAAGAAAGAACAGGAATTGTTCGATGATCCCCAGTTTGCTTGCATCCTTTCCGAGCACTTTCTGACTATGAGCGTGCTTTTTCATTTGGTAAACGACCTTTCGAGAATCCCGAATATTCTTGACGGCTGTGATGTTGTTGCCTTAAAAGCGGAAATCGCTTTCTCTTTGGGGTTTGCTCTTCCGTTTGGAGCTGGCTTACTAGATTCTCTACGCCAGATAATTAACAAAGAATCCCGCGAAGTTCAAATGCAACTCAATGAGCCGTCATCGGAATGGAAATTTCCATCAACTAGGTCATTTGGCACTTCCATTTTGCCATTGTTCGACATTCTACGGAAAATACCAAAGTTGACGAACGCGCATTTTATGTTGCTGTTCGACGACGTACACGACCTAAACGACGAGCAACTGAGGACAATCAATTCTTGGATCGCTTATCGCGATCACTCCATATTTAGCATCAAGGTTGCGTCTGCTCGCATAGGGCAATTGCACTTCAAGACGACATCTGGAGGGATGATACTTGAAGGTCATGATTTCGTTCAGATTGATTTGGAGCAACCATTTCACAATGAGGAGTCGAATTTTGGAAAGCTTGCTTACCGGCTTGTTTCTCGTCGCCTTGAGGAGGCCGGAATCGCGAAGTCGCCGGAGGATTTTTTCCCGGTAAACGAGACTTTTGAGAAAGAGCTTGCGCAGTGCCGCATAACAGTTCGTCAACGTGCAAGTACCCTATACGACTCCGACAAGTCGATCGATGATTATGTTTATCGATTCGCGCGGGCCGAGTGGTTTCGTCAACGAGCGAGCCATGCGAATCTTCCTGCTTATTCGGGATTCCAAACCCTTGTATACCTTTCGACCGGAGTTATTCGCAATCTACTGGAACCCTGTTATTGGATGTTTGACGACGCACTGTCTCAATCCAGCAACAGCAATGAAATCCTTCAAATCGATTCATCGCTACAGCGTGAGAGAATCATCGATCGAAGCAAGAAGATGTGGGAGCGCCTAGAGAATTTAGACCGGATTGTTGAAGGCTGTTCTCGTGAAGACGCTAAGAAGATATATTCGTTGTTTGATCAACTCGCGATCCTGTTTCGAAAACGGCTAGAGAAGCATGAGTCCGAGCCGCGAGCCATCTCGTTCACGATATCTGCGATGAATTCTGCGGACGAGGAGGAATTGCTGCCATTGCTCGACGTCGCACGATCCGCACAACTTCTGTACCTTCGTGGTGGACCGGCAAAAGAGCGTGGACGTCGGGAGAAGTATTACGTACCAAATAGAATGCTATGGCCGGTAAGAGGACTTGATCCAAACGGACAACACGCTCGCGTTTCAATACGTGCAGAGTATCTTAGAATGGCAATGATCGGAAAGCCAATTCCCTTCGAGGTCAAGTTATCAGGCTCCACCTCTCAGCTTGAACAAAAGGAGTTGTTCCGTGACGAAAGCTAAAACCTTAATAACAGTTGCAAGCTGGGAAGATCGATTCCATCTTGGTATCAGGAAGATCGTAAACGACTGCTCTTTGTCCCGCGTTGTCATGTTCTATTATAAAGAATTTGAAGAAAGAACAGCAAATAGTCGGAATGAAGTCGAAACTCTGTTTCGCGAGAAGGGGGTGGGCTATTCTGCTGTGCCAATCGCATTTGGGGATGCGCCTGGTACATGGCAATCCATTTACGAAAGCATTGGATCGATTGTCAGTTCTAACGCGCCCGTGCTTATGGATTTGTCGACCATGCCTCGTGAAACGCTTTGGGCTGCGTTATGCCAATTGGAAAGGTATAGAACTCCGACAAGTTACATCTATCACTCGCCGGCTGACTACGCCGATTGGTTGAGCAGAGATCCAGGACGTCCGAGACTCGTGTATAAACTTTCCGGCATCGCTACTATTGGCCGGCAAACGTGTCTGGTTATCACTACAGGTTACGATCCCGAGCGTACGCGTCAGCTTATGTGGTACTATGAGCCACGTCGTATTCTTCTGGGGTTTCAAGATGGAAGGCAGTTTCAGAATGACGTCAAAAATGTCCAGCGACACAGGGATTCTCTGAAGGAAGAATACAGAGAGTTTGAAGTTGAGGAGTTTGAGCTAGACGCATATGCCGACGATCATGGCGAGTCGGTAATATCGAAGCAAATCGAGAAATGGCAAAACAGTCATAACATCGTAATGACATCCTTAGGACCTAAGCTAGGAGCGATTGCGCTTTTTCGAGTTCATTCACAACACCCAGAAACTTCTTTGGCATACGCGCCGTCGAATGAATTTAACCCAGACTATTCCACCGGAATTTCGCAGTCCCACTTTGGAGAAATTCAGTGGTAACCACAAATTACACGGAGTAAGCGGTGTTAGCACCTCGCTTTCTAAGAGATTCTTGGTACAAGGAGTATGATGGAAACTTCAAATCCGGTCGGTCGTTCGACCTCGCACGCAATCAACGAACTTGTCGGAAAAGCATTTTCGGTACTTGACGACGGTTTAGTTCGCGTGATTGACTATATGGGCGGCGATGATGCCATCGTTCAGGCCGCAAGAATCTCTTACGGCGCAGGAACGAAGCAGGTTCATGAGGACCGTGGTCTCATTCGATACTTGATGCGACATCGGCATACGACTCCTTTTGAAATGTGCGAGATCAAGCTGCATATTCGAGTTCCGATGGACTGCTGGCGGCAATGGATTCGGCATCGGACGGCAAATGTCAATGAATACTCGACTCGATATTCGGAAGCGATTGATGCGTCACAAATAACACCACCAGACCAGTGGAGGTCTCAGTCAGGAGTGAATCGACAAGGAAGTGGTGCCAAAATTCAGCCAGAAGATGGAGAGATTCTTTCCGCACGTGAAGAAGAATTACAGAAATTTTCTCGCGAAGTTTACGACCAACGTATTACATTTGGAGTTGCTCGCGAGCAAGCACGCAAGGATCTACCACTGTCGACTTATACGGAAGCCTACTGGAAAATTGATCTCTATAATCTCCTACATTTCCTGTCGCTACGGATGGATGCCCATGCGCAATATGAAATTCGCTCCTACGCGACGGTTATCGGCAACGAAATTGTAGCAAAATGGTGTCCGCTTACTTGGGAAGCGTTCATCGACTATCGAATGCAGTCGACGAGTCTCTCACGACTGGAAATCGAGGTAATAAAACGGGTCGTTACCGGCGACCAAGTCGGTGCCAATGAGTTTGCTCAATCCGTGAACTGGCTTGAGTCAGGGAAAGACGGAACGAAGCGAAATCGCGAACGAGACGAGTGCGAGCTCAAGTTATCGTTACTTGGACTGGCCGTGCCTTGGTTGCAGGAAACTGCGTTCTAACGTTCCTTGACGTGCAAGTGGACAAATGGACATGGCGCGCCACTGCAAATTATTAAAATATTCTACGCTTGCGTTTCTTCAACAAACCTGACAAACTCTGGGTATGACGAGAACTCGGGGCTTAATTCATGCCATGCGGCTACAACGGTGCGCGAGCGGAGGGTTTTAATGAGCTCATCTTCCCAGATGCACCAGATTTTTTTGTCAAGGAGTCCCGCCTTCCAAAGATAGAACTCTTCCGAGCAAAGATTTAGATATCGGAGGATTCCCAGCAAAACGTCCTCAGTCAACGGTATTGCTTCATTAGGTCGATCAAATCGAGAAAATCGAAGCTCTGGTGGGAACGCTCCAACAATGTTCTCGTACCGAGTCGTAAATGTCGTGAATAAGTCAGCATTCATTTGCTTACGAAACATCTCTTTTGCCAGCAAAATACTTGCAGCCGCAATCAGCACGGATGCCGCCGTCGCTATTTGTGCACCGGTTGATAGGATGTCGGTCCAGTTCATTTTTCTTCTCCGCAACATTTCAAAATTTCAAAATTTGGTTCTTCGGACATTTTAGTGGCTAGGGACAGGAAGGGTGAGATCGAGTTTTCCACAGAAGTATAGAATGCAAGTTCGATAGTTGTCGAAATTCCGGAAGCCGCGAGCGGCGCTTTTGATGGATTGAATGCGGCTGTTGAAGCCTTCGCTGACAGCGTTGGTGATTCGATTCTCGATGTAGTTCAACAAGCCCGTGTAGTGTCGTTTCAGCATCTTGGCGACCTTGATCATCGGAGGAAGTTGGCTGCGCGTGGCCCAACCATACCAGCTCTTGAATGTAGCCATTGCATCATCCAAGTTCATGCATTCCCAAAAGTGTCGAAAGTTCTCTTTCAGTGACCAAGCCCGTCCGATTTTTAGGTCTGCTTGCTGCAATCCGAACAGGTACGCTCGATCCTCCTCGGCAAGCTTCTCGCGTCCAAAGAGCCACAGTTGGCGAGTTCCTTTGAGTCGATCATCGCCATCTAAATTCAATTGGCGATTCTCTTGTCGACGAACGGCATCGACCGCCTCCCCGAGATACTTACTCACATGGAATTTATCATGGACGATCGACGCCTTCGGGCAAGCTGCTTGTGTAGATGCCATGAATGGTTTCCACATATCCATAGCCACGGCTTTCACTTTCTCCCGTTGGGCGTCGGGCAAGGTTTTCCATAGGATATCGACGGCTTCGCGTGTTCGGTTTGGAACAACTTCAAGTACTCGCGATTGATCGATGTCCGTCATCACCGAGACATAATCGTGACCTTGACCGAAGCACGTGGACAAACCTCCGTACATCCTGGACAATGAATCTCATCGCCACAGAATTCAATTTGAATGTCAACCGCGCGGTCCTGAGGTCTAAATTCAACGCTAGTAACTCGCCAATTGGAATCCAATCCAAGCAACGCCTGATAGTGATGGGTCGTAAGTTCATTCATCCTTAAAAGGATAAGCCAAAATGCCCTTAAACGCATCTAGCCACTAAAATGTACGAAGTGCCCAAAATCTAAACGCGTTTCAATTCTTAAGAAACATACCTCCATTTGGCGTTGAATCGCAAACCCAAGGCGAGCAAGACTTCGAACAAAAGTCCAACACCGACGCTCCAGACGACAGAGCTGAACAAAAGGATCGCGCTGCTGTAAGAAACTGCGTAGCGCATGGTTCGCCCAAGTCCATATGATGCACCAAGGTACTCTGCAACGATAATTATTCCCAATGTAAGCGCTCCGCTTATACGAATTCCGCCAAACACCATTGGCAGCATCGCTGGTAATCTAACTGACCACCAAATCTTCCAGCGGCTTGCACCGAATAACGTAGCCGATTCTACGAATTGCTGATCAAGCTGCTCGAGGCCAGAAATGGCGTAAGAGCAGCACATTAAAGCTGCGTATGTGCTAGCCGTCATAATTACCGACGAGACACCGGGACCAATCAGCAGCATAAAAAACGGAATGAATATTAATGGGGGCAATGCCCTGAAGAACTCCAGCACTCGTTTGGCGATTTCGCCGTAGAATCCGCCGCCATGAATCAGCGCAGCCAAACAAATTCCTGCTGGCATACCCACCAAAATCGCCACGGTGAATGATCGGAGTGTCGCGGCGATGTGTGGAAGGAATCCCAGACTTCCGCCACCCTCGCGATTGATAATTGGGCTACTATAAAGTGACCGAAACGTATACTCAAGGGTATTTACGGGGCTGGGAAATCGATTTTCACCCAAAATACTGCTACAAAAGTACCATACCGTGGTTATGCCAAGGCTCACGACTCCAAACAGTATTATGCCAGTAATTCTATTGCGCATCGCGTATTATTTCCTCGGCAATTCTATGAGAATCGAAATAATTGTAGATTTCCAAGTGATGCTTTGCGGTAACCAGTCTAGCCTGTAGCTCTATGGAATTGGCGATGTTTTCGGTCTCAATTCTTTCTATCAGGTTGAGAGACTCGGATTTCAACTCTTCCATTTTTAGGTAGACGTCGTCCGCTAGAATGAAGGTTTCGATATCTGGTGGGGTGTCTTCGTAAATCCCTTGATCAATGAAACTCTGTAGTCCAGCTCCATTAATATGGCGGTAAAAATACGGATTCTTCTCGTCGTGAAACCACGCATTTTGTTGCTCGAAGGTGTAGAATGGGTCCAAGTCATTGTAAATGATCTTGCCACTTTCTACGGTGAAGGATTCCCCGGTCACTTTCGAAAGGTATGGCATATGGATACGTAAAGCTTCGTCTGGATGATTCACAATCAAGTCATTGATGCGAAAACAAACTGATGCCAGACGCAAAATTGTGGGCAGATCGTTTTCATATCTCTTGCGAGAAGTAGCCCAGCCATCTGGGAATACGCTGCCCAACTCCTGTGATAAGTGGCTCGGCTTAGCATACTGCGCGATGTCTTGCGAAGATATGATCGACTTAAACCCCTCTCGTTGCAGCACAATTCGCGAAGGAGCACCTCCAACCTGAAAGTCGGCGGAATTATTACGCATCGCGTTTATCGTCAATGCATCATCTTGTACCAAAGATGTAAAGTCCTCCCGAGTTACTCCTCCCTTCTGTAGTACAATATCGATGAACGGCTTAATCGCAGCTTCCGATGGATATGCGAAAGTTCGTCCACGAAGCTGAGATACGGTTTTTTTGAAGGCTTCATCCGGGGTCAATCCGCTCCCCACAAATTCACTAAAGCTTTTACACCCAAGTCCAGGATTCGCAACAATCGCGTAGCCTTGAAAGATGTCGGCAAAAACGAAAACGGACAAATTGGGCGCTGCCTTGTATGCCGGGTACAAAAGTCCAGCCGGAGATGAACAGACATCAAGTGTGCCGCTGCTTAGAAAAGGCACTAAATTCTCTATCTTAATGACTTCGTGCTGTAGGTCTATGCCCACTTCTTTGAACCATCCTTTTTCCACCCCAATGATGGCTTGTGTGTGGTCACCATATGGTAGCATGCCGAACCGTATGGTCGTGAGAGACTCATCGATTGGCGGAACTGGTTGATTCCACGGAGCGGAATACCAAACTCCAAATCCCAAGCATGCAACAATTGCGGCAACCAAAAACCATTTTTTATTGACCATGTTCATTTTTTCCTTATTTCATTATGAGCACTGACGTTCCAAGGGCAGACAATTTTGCCGAGATAGCCTGTGACTTCAAAGGTCAGCAGCCCAAGTCCTCCGTAAAGCATGACGAGGAAGAGTAGCTTTCCCATATCTGCATATATGTAAGAATACGAAACAAGGAAACCGAGTCCGGATCTTGCGACTAAGTATTCACCGCCTAACGCAAACGACCAAGCGAGTCCCATCGTGGCTTGGTATGCAGTAACAACGTCGGGTAGGATGGCTGGGATGACTACTCTTGTGGTTCGGGTGAGTATTCTGGTCCCTAGAACCGTGGCAAGAATAATCAAATCGGGATTAATGTTCGCGATGGAAGATACCGTCGCTGTGACCATGACCACGAACGAGGCGAATGCAATCCAAACGTAAATGCCCAAAGGGTTGCCACCAAACCAAAATACGAAAAGTGGGGTAAGCGCTAATAGCGGGACATTGCGAAGCAATGGCAAACAAGTATTGGCCGCCATCCTCGAAAAACTGTTAAATGAGGAAAGCAGTCCAAGCAGTAGACCCAAGAGACAACCGATCGTCGTCGCAATTATGACGCGAATGAAAGTGATCCCTGTGTGATAAAGTATAACCTTGAACCCGCTTGCAAGACTGTTAGAATCCCCTCCGCTAAACCTCGCGAATGAAGCAAGTGAATGTCCACAAACATGTCGAATAGGTGGTAGGAGTTTAACATTGCCGATCCGCCATGCGGCGAGTTCCCAAACGATCAAGACAATTGCGAACGCAAAGACTGCGGATTGAACTGGTAACCTTTTCATGTGCCACCTGATATTAGTGCGTTTGCGATGCGTTTTTTCAGCTCTATCAGTGTGTTTCCAAATCGATCCTGAAATGTGCGGGGCCGCTCAATGCCAATTTCGACAACTTCAGCAACACGCCCCTCGTCCATGCACACAACCCTCGACCCAAGAAAAGCGGCCTCTTCAATGTCGTGAGTTACCATAACTATCGTAACACGTGAATTGCGCCAAAGCGTTTCAAGGAACCCCTGGAATCGCCATTTGTTCACATCGTCCAAGCCTGACGAAGGCTCATCCAACAACAGCAAGTCGGCGTCGTGGTTGACAGCCATTCCCAATGCCACTCGACGCTTCTCTCCTCCCGAAAGCTCTCGAGGGTAACGATGAAGATAAGCCTCGGGGGAAAGACCAACATCCAGACAACTCTGATAGGCTGTTTTCTGTTGTTCCTGCCGGGATGCTCGCCGAACGCTTAATGGATAGACGAGATTCTGTTCGACCGTCATCCATGGGAAAAGAACGTTCTCTTGAAAAAGGAGAGCGGTCTTCAGTCTCTTCTTGTTCTTTGCAAAAGAAATCTCTCCGGCGTCGCATTGGTGGAGTCCCGCCAAAAGTCGCAGTAGGGTTGACTTACCTGAACCGGACTTCCCGACGACTGTCAAGAAGTCCCGTTCACAAATCTGCAAAGTTACGTCCGACAGTCCGATCGATTCCTGTCCAGACGCACTGGAGTAGCGAACTGTAGCGTTACGCAATCGGGCGATCCCACTCCAATCGTTCGTCAATTCATTCACCATTCGAATGCTCAGAAATGCACCGCGACTGTGTATTTTTAAGGTTAGCCTTATCCGTTGGCGCTTTCCAATTGCTCGCAGAAAATACCATTTGCAGAATATGCACAGCTTGTGCCGTTAAAAAATGTTTATGCATCAGCTCGGCGAGTTCTGCCAAGTATTTCAAATCCTGCTCAACTAGAGGGTTGGTCCCGTTGGAAGCGATCCAATGTATCCGTTCAGTTAGCTGTTCCATCAGGCATTCGAATTCATCACAAGCATTAGAGTAATTGTGGTAATGAGCCTGAGAGCGAGTGAATACTCTGGCAACGTCCTGATCGAATTGAGCTTCTGGTCCGTTGCCGGAATCAAATTCGGGGGCAACCGCCCGCTTCTGAAGTGATAACTTAGTTCGTGCGGCATTGTCTAACTGCTGCAATTCATCACGAATATTGCTCTGTTCCTCTGGACTTAAGTGGTGTTCACGAGAACGTTTGACACTATACGGTCTGTTGCCCGAATACCAAGTTGACGCATACGACCGAGGCGATTTGTATTGGTAAGAAGCCTTGAATGCCTCCTCGATCCATGATAGGTTCGCGCAGTCCATATTCATCTCATTGGCTATGAATTCAATGAATGCTTGTGGACTTTTCGCAATCTGCTCTGTCAAGTCGAATGCTAAGCCTTGAATTCTTTTCTGAAACGCAGCCAGCTCATCATCGCCTACATTTTCTGGGGCAAGGACGTTTACTGATGTGTGGATCGGCACACCGGCGAAGGTGTCGCGCTGGTCGTCGGGAAGGGCGCGATAAAACTGTCGAAAATTAAAGCACTCGATCAGACCAAAAATCTTTGCAAAATACAGTGTCGGGCCAGTGCATACCGCAATACACTTCGGGTTATCAGCAACCATTTTCGCAAGATCCTCAGCTGAACTCTGATACTTGTGGATAGCCAGTGATGGAAGATTTCTGGCGTACGCTGGCGGTTTTCCAGAATCTTGCTTGATTTTTGAAACGGCGAATTTGCAAAGCGATTTCCAGAACGTTAGGCCTGCGTCATCATGACACAAGACCTGAAGGTTAAATGCATGTGCGAACAAAACGATTTCTACGGCGAATTGCGCCGCCTCGAATGGATCAAATTTCGGCAGTGATTTCTTACAATTGCTATCGTGACTTTGAGTTTCCTCTGCATCAGCAGAAACTAAATTCGGGTTGCAAATGAGATTGAATCCATCGAAAACATTTGTGATTGCCACATCGTCCGCTTTAGCAACTAGATATTCGGGAAGCGCAGATCGCGGCAGCGTCATAGCACAGTATCCAGAGCTACTTTCGAAAGAGTCGATAGCATTCTGGAGAGTTTTCTTGCCTGCCGGTGATTCCAAGAACTGAATCTGGATTCCGTGCCGATCGCTTATTCCACTCGCTTTTGCCCACGCCAGTACGTCACAATCCCAGATCCCAAGCTCGGTTGCGTGAAGAACGATTGGATCTTGGTGGCAAACGGTCATTCCAAGAACCTTGAGTTCTGCGATCTTCGTGTCAGTTCCTGTTACCTTGTCAGTCGGCTTCAGCACGACCGCCAATTGAACAGCGGCAAGAATTGAGGAGATAAAAGGGCTATGCTGGTCCAGCAGTGGCTTTCCAAGGGTATTGCAAATCCATTCGCTTCGAGCGCGAATCTTCATTCTGTCGGAAATCCCGAAAATCCCCTGTACTAGATTATCGACAGATGGTCCCGAGAGATTAGTCTCATTAATGGCGGCTGCCAGTTCTAAAAGCCCTTGCTCGCGTGATGTGAAACCACCCGTAGCGTTTACAAATGGAGATGCGATCTCGTGCTTGCCAATCACAAAAGACACCTGCGGAAGTTCGTAAACTGGCTGCAGCGACGGAACGATTTGTAGGCGTCTAAAGGCTTCACGTAACTTTTCAGAGCCAATATTCTTCTTTGATGCTCCGTCGACAACGCTTCGAACAAGACGACTCATCTCATCGGGCGCTAGCCCGCAACGATCTCCAAACATCGCTTGTGTCTCATCGCTCTGAATGAACACATCCGCAATCGGACGTTGCGGACAATATCGCAAAAAATCTATATATTGCGCTCGGTGGTCCTTTGGTTGTTGCAGTAAGCAAAGCCGATAGACGCAATCACGAAAGACGCGTCCGACTGCCCCGTTCATCAATTGCTTTCGAGAATTATGCCTTGGTGCAATTTTTCGTAGTCGAGTCTTGACGACGTGCATGAATCGAATTCGGTCTGGCACTTCAGCGTCCAAAGCTTGAGTGAAATCGACCCAGATATCGTGGATCCAGCCAGCTTCTTGAAGCGAAATACCCCCAGTGTCTATTAATTCTCCTAAAAGGGTTAAGTACCCATTTGTTCTTGGTGCCGACATTCAGTTCTCCGACTTTCTCCAAAATTGGCGTATCGTCAACTCTGCTACTCTGATTATGGGGAAAATTGACTCAAAGTCAAGTTCAATCCGCCAGACATGTCGCGTTACGCGTTACGTTGATTCTTATGGGAATCTGTGCGAGACTGTTTGAATGAGCACTACATGGAACAGTCTTGATTTAAAGCAGCAAGCCTCGTGGAGCAACGCCCTTAGTGCAAGTATTTATATTTGCCCGCTGCTCAAGTACAACGATGTCCAGCCGGAGCTGTTCGCCGGTTTAGAAGGCGAAGCCTTTTCCTTGTTCGATATTGAAACGCTCAAACAAATATGTCGTGAAATAGTCGGTGAGACTCCCGATGTGGAATTGGCCTTGTCTGCCTACCAAGACATGATAGGTGATCAGATTGACTTTCCTACTCCATGTAGCGACATAAAACTCGTTCATCCGAACCGTCTAAGTTCATTTCGATCGGCGCTCAACCGTGAGGTTCACCTAACATGGTCGATAGGTCTGGGATTCTTCGAGCCACCAAACTACGTATGCAGATCCTGCGGGAATTGCCAACATTCTGATCAAGTACGCTGCCCGAATCCGCAGTGTATCGCAGATAGAGAACCGTCCAATGATCATCGAGACTGGACGCCGGAACTAAATTTGATTGCGCAGCTCAACTTGGGCATTGGACAAGCCGGACCGCAACTCTTCGAGTTCATTGAAGCATACAGAACCGAAGCGATTCAGCATTCTGTATTTGTGGTGCTTTCAGACAACAGTATTTGGCAAGTCTGCAAAAACTCCGTTATTCAAAAAGCAAGTATCAGGAAATGGCTCTTCAAAGAGTCTGGACCGCGAACGTGGACAGGACAAGTTGGATTGATTCAGCGTTCCATGGCATTCCTCAGCAGTGAGAGGTTTCGGAAAGAGCAGAATCGAGCAGAAGGGGGACTTGGTGCAACGTTTCTTCGTGGTGTCGACGGGTGCCTCGAGGTTCACGTCGCTGGCCGCGCAAGATATCTATTCGAGGCCTGTTTTCCGGCGATCTTGGCTCGCCAAGTTGAAACAATCGAGATCGATAAACAGCCGCTCTTGCTCGTAGACGTTTCTAAGGCAATCGACAAGGAATACGCACGAGTGGTCAAGTATGCGGTCTATCAGTCAGGTGAGGCTCTTGAACATTGCTATTGCGGTTTATGCTATCCGTCGAGGACTAGGGAAATTTGCCAAAACGAAAAATTTCCAATCCCAAGACTAAGGGCTTTGGCGTCGGCGTGGATCGAAGAGAAATATAAAGCATGCGAAAATTTGGAAAGGCCATGGGCAAGCTTATCGTCACCGCATTTCTATTTTGCAAAGAAACCTCCGAAAAGTTTCGCAGACGACGCGGCAGCCGCAGAGCAAGCAAAGCGGGAGTGGGAAAGGCTTCTCGAAGATGAACTGTGCAGATGATCGTTCGTTAAATCCCGCGGTAACAGGGAGTGATCATGAGCTAGTCGACACTGATTAATGTTTTATAGCCTTTGTAAGTAGTGCTTTGCAGGGAATTTGGGGGCGCTAGAATTGCAAGGAATTGGATTTGTTTAGTTCAAAACCCTGCAATTTGGGGAACGGCATGAAGCCTCGCTTACGGCCAGAATCAAGCCCGTTATCGCTTTTTCAATCGCATTTCGATCAGCTGCTTAATCCAGATCATCCGCTTGTCGTTTTGTCCAACAAAATAGACTGGAATCGCTTCCAAGTCGCGCTCCAAGATTGCTACAGCCCTGATATGGGCGCGCCGGCAAAGTCAGTCAGGTTAATCGTTGGATTGCTCTATCTCAACATGCCTTCAACTTGTCCGATGAACGGACACACAGAATGGAGAAGCTACCCGCGATCAGTCTTACCAAACGTTGGTTGTCGCGAGAATTTTCTCGAATTCGAGGTCCAAGTGGCGTGCTGCACAAGAACCTCGTTTCCAACCGATAGGGTTGGTTTACCATCCTCGACTCTTGCGGCAGCAATGAATCGAGCAGTACATCGAACCTACATATTCAAAGGCGGTATCGTCGACATAAAGGGGATAGCCGCAGAAGCAGCAGTCGCCTTCTTCCTGTCGATTATTAACTCGATACTTCTCGGACATCGGTCCTGGGTCTTCGCCGGTGATGGCTTTGATCCAATCGCGAACGACAGGAGCCTCGTCGAGCCCTTGCTCCCGAATCTCCCGCACTCGTTTCACCGGTACGCCCTGTCGAAAGGCTAATTGCTCGATCGTCGACTTATGCTTGCGCATCAATGCGACGATTTGTTTTCCGGTCAAAGGTCCAAGATGCTCCTTTTCGAAATCGCCATTTACCGTCGTTCGAGTAAATCCGCTCATAACTTCGACATACTCCCGATAATTGTACCGATGTTGAGAAATGCACTGTTCGATAAAACTCGTCCGCTCATCGAGCGTCATCTTCCGAAACGATTCGATGCCATGTTTGAGCTTGGCAATCACATGCCGTACGACCGTTTTGTTGCTTTCGCCAACATGACAGTCACGATTGATGATCTGGCTGATGATCGGATGGACGTTGACTTCGAATGGAACTCCGTCGTCTTTTGAGATCGATTGTCTACGCGACATGAGCCACCTCCTCCGCTTCAACTTTGGTCGGTTCCAAATCATGGATGATCTTGGAAGCAACCGTTCGAATCAATTCGAGCGACTGCATCAGGATTTTGTCATCACCATTCCAAAGCTGGATGTAGTCTGCGGCTCGGGTTGAGCATTCAAGACCAACCGATCGACAGACAACAAACGCAACCGCTTCGGCTTCCGTTTCTCGAACGACTTTCGTTGTCGCTTCGCGTCGATCACCCCAGTGCAATAGTTCGTGCGCGAGCTCATGAACCATCGTCGAGAACATCTGAGGCTTTGGGATAGTTGAGTTGATCGAAATCTTCCCGCCTTCCGACATACCGTTGGCATCGCCTGGAAGACCTTCGACAAACTCGATTTCGATCCCATGACCGCGAATAATCTCTTCAAGCCGTTGGATTTTGTCGCCTGGATCTCCCCCGAGGGGTGCGAACTCCGGCAACTCTTCACCTTCGGTTTGCGAAACGTCGAAGACATAGACCACGCGAAAGCCATAAAGAACTTTCGGTGATTCTTCATTCGACGCTTTGCTTGAAGGTCCTGCTTGAACTTCTGACGCTTCGGCATCCTTCTTTTTCTTGCCGACCATCGGTGCGAGGATCGAGATCCCCTTCTCACCTTTCCGAACAAATCGATTCAGCTCTTTCCATCGACCGAAGCCGGCCACAAACGACGCATCTGGCTTTTGCAAGTAAATCAGAATGCAATTTCCAAACGAGTATTGATGGAACCGCGACAACATGTCGAGGTACTCGACCAACGTTTCACTTTTTCCTTGTTGCAAAGCCGTGCTAAGTTCTTTGAGAGCTTCATCGCTCTTCTTCAATGCTTCATCTCGATTCATGAGTAAATCTCCTAATGGCTCAACGAAAGCCGAAAACAGGAAACAATCCGTCGAAGAATGCAGCAAAGCGCTGCCGACGGATGAAATGACGAGACAGCAACCGTTGCCGTCTCCGTAGAGAATGAGGCTTAGAAAACCTTCTGTAGAAAGCACGCCACCTTCCTCCGGCTTACCGCGATCAAACGCAGCATGTTGGAAGGGGTGGGAACTAGATCTCGTCTACTCATATGAATCGAATATGCGACACGGTAGCCCCGTGACAAACTGTATAGGCTCGGTGGTGCATCGAACCTATGTTGGGATCAGGCAAAGCGCCTAAATCCTGTTCTGCTTAGCATGATCTCGGTCCGATTAAGTTTCGGCGTTGAAAAGATTCATGAGCAGTTATCGCGAGGACACTTGAATCGACAATCGAAATTCGAATCAATACTCTTCGGTAGTACCAGCCGCGGCCGTTACCGATGCCTGTGCCGACGCGTTTTCATAGACCCACGTGTGAGCAAGGTCAGCGACTTTGATCACCAGGGGAAGGTCATCACGACCGAAGCTCGTCGAGTCCTTCCAAGAATTTCCGTCTTTGTAGATACGCGACAACGAAATATTGTGACGGGTTCCGTCTTTCGTATCGTTCTCCCAAATAGCGGCCTTGATGCGGCCGAGGCGGATTTCATGGACTGGACGCTTGGCAGTTTGTGTTGCCATAATTCAGATTCTCCAAAACAAAAGGGTTAGGATGCCGTGCGAACTCTCGCACAGACGTAAGAAACAATCAGGCGATCAAGGCGGTAAGCGGGTGATTCGGGATCACTGGCCGCTTGACCTAAATCTGGCAAGACACGAGGCGAAAAGCCGCCGCGATCCAACCAGTCGATAAGACTTTGAGCATGTTCTGATGCCAACTCTCGATCATCGTCGATGAGTGCCTGGATCATGCTCAACCAGGTTGCTTGCGGATCCAAAGAGAATTCTCCTTTCGTAGGAACAGGAACTAAGAAACTAGACAGCGAGCCACAGCAGCCGGCCGATCTTGGCATCGACTTCAGTCCGATCACCGGCGTTGACAATTTTGCCGGTCAATTGCGTGAGGCAATCGACAGCATTGAAGAGAGTGAAACTGTCTGATTGAGTCGCCATCATTTCGACAGCTTCTTGGATGTAACTCATACCGATTCCAAAGCCCGCGAGCACCTTGGTCACGTCGACTTGATTGGAGCCAAGGAACGTTGACATAGCTTTTGCGATCGTTGCCGCGAAAGCGTCTTTCCGAGCGTCATTGGTCTGAACCAAACGTTTGAGAATCGAACGGATCTCTTCCAATGCTTTGGGAATACTAACGGGATGCGTTCGAACGTAAGAGACGACCTCTTTCGCGTCCCAAACGATATGGTTAGAACAGACTCGCTGGAACCAAAAGGTTGCGATTCCAAACGATCGCCGGCCAACTTCACTATTCCAAACAACGAAGCCGGGAGAAAACGCTTCCCCACCGACTTCAATCCAGGACTTGCCATCAGTCAAGAAGGCAAACATATCCTGTTCACCGACGAAGAGATTCGAATCGCCGTTGTTTCCCTGAAGCGGGCAATCGAAATCGCAAGCTTCATCGATAACAACGTCGAGCAGGTCAGCATCGAAGAGCCTTGAGTAAAAATTGCTATTGATCGACCGAACTAACCCATCGTGGGTTAGGATTTGAATCGGCCGAGTTCCAAAGGGCAATTTGTTCATCAAGGTCCGCGCTGCCGCTTCCGGTGTCAGTCTATTAAGCGTCGCTTTCTTGACCTTTGCGATCGAACAAGCTTGGCCAAAGCTCCAGTCGTTAAAGTCGTAAGCGCGATCGCCTGTGATCTTCAGTTTGAGCTGCTGGTTGTGAACAATCGGAAAGGCATCGGCGGGGAGCCTCCGATGTTCCTCTGATTCGCTTTGCGTATCAAGACAGTGCATATAGAGCGTATCCAGATCTTCGAAGCGTTGATCGTCGGAGCGGACAAAGAGTTCGTCCTCGGTTGATTGCGGTAAAGGCATGATTCATCCTCATGAATGGACGTAAAAAATGAGTAAAACCTTGAGGATGCACCACCAGTCCTCGGTGACCGTTCAATCGCCTCGTCGGTGTTTGGAGCGAGAGCCATTGGTCGGCCAATGAGTGCTGGGGGCTACCAGTCTTCCCAGAGCATGAAGAGAAAGAGCGAAGTGCGGTCGAGCCAACGAGTTGCCATTAGCTAAACGTCGTCTCGCCGCAACTAAAGAGGGTTGTGGCAACCGTCCGAGCAAGTGTTGCAAATAAGTTGAACTTTTTTATTCAACCTGCCTTCGTCGTCCATCATCCATTGGGGCTCGCCCGCTGACGCCGAAGGCGCTTGGCCCCAATGGATGATGGACGGCGAAGGCGAATCAAACCGCGGGCTTAGCGTTCCTACCTACACCTCCCCCGCCTGCCTTTGGAGTGCCGATTCCGGCGGGGTTTTGAGCGGATTTTTCAATCACCGATTTATCGCCGTCATTTTTGTCGCTCGCAATTCAGGGCCTGACAAAGCACTTACGTCGAACCCGGCAGATAGTTCTGAGCAAGATGGCGAATGCGGAGAATGAATACATCAGAATCGACGATCGTAAAAAGAATTCGATGCGATGGATGAGGGCCAATTCCAAAGAAAAGGGCTCGAACGCCACTGGGATAGATATCAGACTCTGGAGCGATGGGGCATCGTTCAGGAAAATCTCTCAGGGACTGAATCGCCTTAAAAATCTCGGAATACCAACGAGTCGCTTGTTCCATCGAGCGGTTTTCTCCCCACCACGCAAAAGTCCACTCGATGTCCACTTCGGCGGACGGGAGAATAGTGAGACGGAACATTTAGCCAGCCGTTGGAAGCCCGTGCTTTGTTCTGAACTCAGCATCGAACTCCTCAAATGGGCGCCCTAGCCCTTGATCTAATTCGTCAAGAGCCTGCCGAATCGCTTTTCTTTCCGAATCTTGCTCGATCAACTGAAAAATATATTGATCGACGGAAGAAAAGCCCGCAGAGAGTGCGAGTTGTTTAACGAATTCTTCTTTTTCAGTCGGAATCGCGATTTGCATTGAGTCTTCTCCAGTATCTTTACAAGTTTACCATAGTTTTCATGTGGTAGTCAAAGGAATATTGAAAGCCATTGGCGTTATCGAATCTTTCGGTTGATTTGTGCGCCATCCTTCGAATCGATGAGCGTGAGGGGCTTCCTAGGTAGGAGCCTTAGCGTTCGCAGACTGAGTTCGGTTGGCGTTTTCAGGCTTGAATTTAGCTGGAAATGCAGCAAGCACCTTTGCAAACTTCGATCGCAAACCGAATTTAGCTTTTCCCGCTTTGAGGACTTTGGCTTCAAGCAACTTGTAAAGATCATCGCTTGAAACGTTTCCATGTTCGCTGATCAAGCAATGCAGGATAGACTTTACGTCATCTTCGGACGGCGTTTTCTTAGCGGCTGTTTTAGTCGTCCCTTTCGACGACGACCTTTGCTTGCCCTCCAAGGCCGCAATCGCTTCTCGAATTCGCGCTCGTTGGTCAGACAACTAGTCAACCTGAGTATTAATGGAATCCAACTCTTGCTGGACTGACTTTTCGAGAATCCGCAGTTCGTCGATAATGTTTTTCATTCGAATACGTCGCCAAATTCTGGGTAACTGCCTTGCACTGAGCGGTGAAAGGAATCCGCAAAGAATGGATCAAAGCTCCAATCCTCGACATCGATCGATTCTGTATTCAAAGCTGCAAGCAATCGGACGGAATCGTTGTCGCCAGCCAGACATGCGTTCCCGTCTGGAAGAATTGGACTCTCTGGGCTATCGCCTCGGTCGTCATCGCTTGCAAAATTACGGGGTGTCGATTTCGAGCATTGGCAATTTTTTCGGCATAAACGAAGTCGGTCGTCAGTTGGACAAAACGACGTTTCTGCGGAAGCAATCCGCAGGACTGGATCATCGGCCAAAGTCGAGCATCGGTTCCATGAAAGAGCGGAAGTTCGGGTATCGCTTTGGTACTTGGCTGAAATCCTACAAAGCTATGACCGTAAGCGGCACGAATTCGTTCTGTTTCGAATTGGAACTGCCCCCTCGAATCTATTTTTTGAATAAGCTGAACAAATTGTTCGGGCGACGGGGCGACGTTCGTCGCAAACGATTCGTTGAGTGCTTTCAGAAGTTCGTTCGAATCAACCCAACCGTTCAAATCTGTTCGGAGAAAAAGAATTTCGGGTCGATGCCTGAGTGCATTAAGGAGAGTTCTTCGAAGCCGATCATTGGTGGGCGTTCGAGAGATTTTTCGCGACGTCGATTTGGACAGTTGGTTGGGCTTGGCCGATGTAGCTCGACAAGTCGCATCGATAAGAGTGATGATCGTTTCTTGGACGTGCGGCGGGATGCGAGGCCATGCAGTCACAATCCGATCGATTTGGGTTGACTGTGATGAGATAGACGGTATCGATTCAACTACTGCGCCGCATTCTGCGTCATGCGATTGCAAAAAACTCGAATTTACCAGAGAATTTGAAGCTAGTTCGAGTCCTGCTGGGTCTGCTACCTTCAAACCCTTGTTTTTCTGCGGAATGCGCGGGTTTTGCAAGGGTTTCCCGCGAAGTAGAATCGGGAGGGAGGGTTGCAATTTTGCTGACCTGTCTGGCAGGGCTTCGCACTGAAACGAATCCTGACTGCACACCTATTTGCAACCCTCTGTCCGTGCCGGTCGCTCGAATCTGTTCTGGTGACTGAAAGGCTGACGGGAAACGGCGTCGGCCTCGGCACCTGGGAACAAGTGGCCGTAACGATCGAGCGTAAGCTTGATATCGCTATGCCGCATAGTCGCTCATTTAAAACAGATTGATCAAGTCGAGTTCGTCTGCTCGAATGGCGTTTCATCGCGAGTCCCTGAGTGCCACTATGAGAGAACGCCACCTGCCTGGAGCTGGCCTTGAAATTGGCTGTTATTCCTAAATGGAACTCCGCGAACTTCTTCAATTATCAATTGACATATCGGAGCCCCAGGAACCAGGGCGATATCGCAGGGCCCTAGGTTTATCAGTTCCAGCGTAATTGTTTCCGAAAAACCCGAGTGGATCGTCGGTGCAGTAAAATGAATAAGCAATCCACATCTCGCATAGGAACTTTTGCCTTCAATTCGAGCTGCCAGGCATGTCCCTTCCGAAACAATCGGTAGCGAGACGATCTCCAGAGTCTTTCCCAATACGAAATGATTGGGCTGAAGGAGATAGGGCTGTTCAGCGGTAATCTTCCGTTGTTCCGAATTCGGACCAAACAGCTTGGCGAATCCGCCGCGAGTCAAGTTAATGTTAAGGGCTAAATCGCTTTTGAAATAGGAGATTTCATCTCCAAGTCGCAGATCTACTGACGACGTTTGGTAGGGACAATTCGAGTCCTTATCTTTGGTCGGCGATCTGGGTTGTGGCTCTGGATCAATAATAAGCCGTTTCTCATCCAAAGCCCGATGTATCTCGATATTCGAAAGGATCATTACTCGCTAATATCTCCGGGAGTCACGTAAACGATATCTCGTTCAGGTGACGGCAGAACTGCCATGATGGAGCCGTCTTGTCGCAAAACAACGACCCGGACTTTTCCTACCGCACCAATATCTCCTTTTACCGCACGTCGATCGACAAAGACCGATTTTTGCCATTCTCCATGCGCTGGATAGGTCACGGCTAATTCATCGCTGAACATCCCCTTATCGACTTGGCACTCGAGCCACCCTTCTTCAACTTGTGTTGGTTCAATTACTGTTGACATGGTTTTCTCCTTAACAGTCCTTGTTATTCCCCAGAATGTTTCCGGAAGGTTACCTATCTTTCGACATGGATTCAATCGGAATCGCGTTTCGGCGATCCTTCTTTAAATTGTATCATTCGGGCAATTCGCAAATTCTACCCAAATTAAAACTACGCGTGGTCGTTTCGCAATCTTCCGAGCAGAAAACGTGCCGCCTCGGAATCTGCGTGCCATTCCTCCATGCCTGCGGCGTTGCCAAGCTGGGCGAGCCACTCGAGTAGGCTGATGAATCGCTCGCGTAGCCGCGTCCCTTAATGTATTTGTTGATCGCTATTTGCCAACGGACAGCTTCTTGTCGACTGGCGACGACCACCATAGCCTTGGCCTTCCCGTTCAACAGCGGCGCGACTTGCTGACGGAAATGCTCAACGACGATTTCGACCTTTTGCGAAATGTTATACGGATGCAGTCGCACCCAGCCCATAATCCCCTTCATCGCCGCGCTACGTTCGACTTCTTTCTCGTCCCACTCTTTTCCGTTGTGAGCCAGTTTGAAGGCAAGTTTGTAGGTCGTGTAATTCTGGAGCACATCCAGAATAAAGCCTTCTTCGATTGCCTGTCGCATGGAATAGACGTGAAACGGATAGGGAACATTATCCTTGGCTGGTTTTCGTGATGGATCGGGTCGAGTGCCGAATAGCTCCATGGTCTTTGTCTTGGGAGTTGCGGTGAACGCAACGAAAGTAATACCCGATTCTTCTGCCCGCGAAGCCATGTTAGCGGCAAGAACATCCGCTTCCTTGTCTTGATTGTCGTATTGCGTTAATTAAACAGCATATCAACAGTAGCCGAAACCAAAAAATGCTTTGTATTCCACCTAAATCGTCGATTTCCATACGCCATTGTGTGACATTCTTCTCGTTCTCTTTTGGCGACGGACCTGGGTACTTCGAGAGGTACGCTCATGGGAATCGAACGGGCGTCGGCGCGAATTTTACGGATTTTAACGCCAATTAATAATAGACCACCGGTATAAATTGGACTCTACTATAGATTTCGCAACGATATGCGCAGTATAATTGCGCTTAATAGTTTCAATACCTTACATAGTCTGGCTGTCGTCAAAATCAATGTTAATTGAATTTCGAGTAGAAAACCATCGATCCCTCCGAAAAGAACAAGCGCTTAGCTTAGTCTGCAGCGAACGTATTCAACCCGAAGACACGCGACCAAGGGCAGTGAATGGAATAGAGCAACGGTTGTTGCCTGCGGTCGTTATCTATGGAGGCAACGCGAGTGGGAAAAGCAACGTTCTTGCAGCTATCACGTTCATGCGAAATGCTGTCGTATATTCACATAGAGCATGGAATCCGGAAGGTGGAGTTCCGCGCAACGCTTTCGGTTGGGGAGAAAGCTCAAATGATCCCTCAATGTTCGAAGTAACGATGGTTATCGAACAGATCAAATACGAGTATGGGTTCGTACTGTCCGATAGCGAGGTTGACGAAGAATGGTTGTTTGCATGGCCCAATAACCGAAAGCAGGTATGGTTTGAGCGAGATAAGCATTCGTTCAAGTTTGGGGAGCATTTAAAAGGACCAAACGATTCCGTGAAAGAGGTAACTCGCCCAAACGCATTATACTTGTCCACGGCGGCACAGCTCGGGCATGGCAATTTGGCGAAGATTTTTAATTGGTTCCAAAAAATCGTTCCCTCAGGACAAATACATGGTCGCCAATTCCCTTCAAACCGATCCGGCGTTCATTTCGATTTGCTGTTTCCATTTGGCGACGCTCAACTCAAGCTCTTTTCTGAAGAAGAGGATAACGGTTTGGTGGATCAAATTCGCAATCTTTTTAAAGCTGCCGATTTAGGAATTGTCGACATTCGACGTGCGGATTCGGAGAAACAGATAGGTAGCCGCACAGTTCGTCAGTCGAGAATCCAACTACAGCATCAGAATAGCGATGACGCGTCATGGCTCGACCTGGAAGAAGAGTCCGAGGGTACAAAGACACTCTATCGCTTGTCTCCGTTAATTTTTCAAGTTCTTGAAAGCGGCGGCATTTTGGTCGTTGATGAGTTAGAATCGAGTCTTCATCCGCTACTTGGTTTAGAAATTTTGAAGCTTTTCAATTGTCCCAAATTAAATCGAAACAATGCCCAGTTGATCTTTACGACACATGATACCAACCTACTTGGCACCACGCTGGGCGAACCTCCCTTACGTCGAGACCAAGTTTGGTTTACCGAGAAAGATGACACCGGTTCGACGCAACTCTATCCACTTACCGACTACAAACCTCGCAACGTGGAAAATCTGGAACGCGGTTACTTGCAAGGCCGGTACGGTGCGATTCCATTCATTGGCGACTTGTCATGGGCGAAGGAATAGCCTGGCATGAGTCGACGCAATAGAGAACGAAAAATAGCCCGACGAGAGCCGTTCCGAGAAGCAAAACCTGTAGTGCTAGTTATCTGCGAAGGTGGCACCGAAAAGGAATATTTGGACGGTTTTGTCGAAGCCAACAAAAATTCTCGCGTAAAAGTTGAAGTAAAAGGTCACGAAGGCGTGCCGAAAACTGTCGTTCAAATTGCCAAGAAACGAATGAAAGAAAATCAGAAACAGGCCCGTCGTGAGAAAGACGACAACCTAAGATTCGACGCCATCTGGGGACTTTTTGATGTTGACGAACATCCAAATATTCCAGATGCTGTGCAAATGGCACGCGATAACGGAATTCGTTTGGCGATTTCGAATCCGTGTTTTGAACTTTGGTTATATCTGCACTTTGCCAATCAACCTGGAATGCAAAACCGTCATGCGATACTAGGTCAATTGAAAGCGTTTATTCCCACATACGATAAGCGTATCGAGTACGCTGATTTCGCGTCCGGATACGAACAGGCGGTATCTCGTGCAGCTCAGTTAGAAAATCAATCCGAATTGGATGGCGAAGCCGGTCGAAACCCCAGTACTGGTGTTTGGCGGCTGACCGAAGATATAACTACCGATGACGTGACTTGATCTAAATCTTTGAATGTCGATCAATCGCACAACGGAGTCGCCGTGTTGCGGACGTCGATCTTGCCGGTGACGGCTGCGGAGATGAGGGCCGTGCGGCGTTCTTGGAGAAGTTCGATCCCGCGTTGGGCTTCGGCGGTGAGGGTGTCGAGTCGAGCGGTTTCGGTGCGAATCACCACAACGATCGCGGCCTGCTCCATCACCGTTGGGACCGCAATCGAAAGTTCGAGAATGATGGATTGCCCGATGTTGACCATCGACGCACTCGCTCCAGTCGCACCGAGTTCAATTTGGCTACGTGCTGCGTTTGAGCTCAGGTAATGCGACAGAAACCGAGGAAGACAACGATCTCGTTCGAGCCGCAGTCGGTAGAGTTTGTCGCACAGAATCAAATTGGAATAATCCGCTTCAGCGACCGCTGCTCTACCGACGAGTTCACGAGTATTAGCACGCGAAATCAGCAGGTCTCCAGTCGATATCGCCAACGCAGGCAACGGCTCCAAATTGGCGGGGAGTAATTTATTCTCAGAAGGGTTGAACGTCCCAGTGTTGACGCAACCAACTTTCAAAACGCCCCACTCATCCTTCGATTCAACCGGAAACCCTTCACATTGTGGGCTCCAACCTTGCTCGATCGAACGAACAAGATGTTTTATGCGTTTCACATCCCAATGTTCTGGCACATCGCCGAGCCATTGGATGCCGGAGGGTTTCATGGGGGCGTTGAGGTTCAGGCCTTTGGTGACCGCGTGACTGATGACCGCCTGACGCTTTTCCTTTAGCAACTCAATCAAACGACGCTGCTCCGACACCAGTTCGTCAATCTTCCCCGTCTCCCGGTCGAGAAACGCCGCGATCGCCGTTTGCTCGGCGATTCTCGGAAACGGCAGCTCAACGTTATCCAACTCGTATTGTCCCAATCCGACGCGAGTTAGCCCGTTGGCGAGCGTTGCGAAGCAAGCCTTCGCATATGCCGAATCGAAAAGGCGTTTTACGAACGCACCGCAAATCGTCGGAAGCGGTCGCACCATCGACAGGTGATAGCTGCAAACGACGCCCGGCAAATCTTGCGGAACGAAAGCGGCAACGGCAATGTCGTCGGCGGTTTCGGAGTCCTTCGTTATGATCATGTCGCCCGCGCGTAACGTAAATTTGGCGATCTGATCTGTCGTCGCTGTTGCGGGCATGAATTCGATGGCTCTGGTAATCCGTTCGTTGTAGTACACGTCGGTGTAATTGCAAAGAACGATCGGGGTCTCGCCGTCGTAGGATTTCTTGTCGATGTTGCTTGGGAAAACGCAGCACGCGCGTTTCAGCCGCTGTACCTCCCAATGCTCCGGCACATCGCCGAGCCACTCGACGCCGCTTGGCTTAGTCTCTTCCAGCACGCAATCGAGTCGGCGCAACACGGTGAACGGCAGAATGACTTTGCCGTACTCGGATTGCTTGTAGTCACCGCGCAGCAGATCGGCGACGGACCAGATGAAGGAAGAGAGATTGGGATCTACCATAAATATCGTGTTTTCGGCCAAATGAATTACGTGTGATTCGCATCCGTTAAGTTCATTTCGCGAAGTCTGTTTCGAACGTAGTTCATTTTTCGAATGGGCAAAGAGGCATGGTATTGTGACTTCGCCAGCACTGCCCCACCCGATCGCTTCCAGCGTTCGATAAACTCAGCTACTTCCATGAACTCTGCACCACGTAAAAGGGATTGAAAAATCTCAAAGCAGAATTGTAACGAATTGCTTCGATTTGCGTGGCAGTACGGCTCAAAGCGAACTTCGTTTGGATTTCGGCTTTCTCGGATTGGCTAGTTCTCCCCCGCAGATTCTGGTGACGAGGCGATTTTTTAGTTATGATTCTCATTCCGATGTTATGTTTGAATTGGACTACGTCTGTGACGTTGAGCTTCAAAAAGTATTTCCCCCAAAGCGTCCCGTTGCAAAAGAAAGAATTTAGATGCGTTTACATTGCGTAGCCTTCGGGTTGATCTGGCTCGTTACCAGTTGCAATAATAGCGCGACACTTTTGTCGCAAGACTCCAAAGCTTTGCCAGAAGCGAAAAGAGCCGTTTCGCCCGTGCTGCAACCCGTCGATGATATCGCTGGATTGCCGCGGGTGCTGTTGATCGGCGATTCGATTTCAATGGGCTATACGTTGCCGACTCGCAAGTTACTGGAAGGCAAAGCGAACGTTCATCGCATTCCAGCCAACGGCGGCCCGACGACTCTGGGATTAAAATCGATCGACAAATGGCTGGGCAACTCGAAATGGGACGTGATTCACTTCAATTGGGGAATACATGACTTGCGGCATATCGAGGAAGGGAAGCGGCAAGTCGAACCAGAAGAATATGAGAAGAATCTTAGAAGTTTGGTTGCCAAGCTCAAAGCAACTAAAGCGAAATTGATTTGGGCAGCCACGACACCTATCCCTCGTGGAAAGCTGAATCCCGATCGAGCCTTTGGAGACGAAGTCGAGTACAACGCGATCGCTGCTCGGGTGATGCGAGACGAATCGATCGCGATAAACGACCTACACAGCTACGTTTTGCCGAGATTTACCGAACTGCAACGACCACAGGATTTGCATTATCAACCCGAAGGCTCTGATTTTCTTGCGAAGCAAGTGGCGGCTGAAATCGAAAAACAATTGTTGGCTGTCCCGTAACGTTGCGTCGCGGTTATACTATTTGCTTCCAACCGAAAACCATTCCTTTGCGAAGTTGCAATAGAATGCTCGATTTCAAATGCTTTCCCACCTCATGGAGTCATTCATGTTTCGTCGCCTTGTTTGTGTTGCCCTATGTTTAGGTAGTGTGTCGGTTGCGTTGTCTGAGCAGCCTCAAAAGGCACCTGCAAAGTCGCCGAACCTAAAGTCGATTTTCAACGGTAAAGATTTGAGCGGCTGGGATGGCGACAAGCGGCTCTGGTCGGTCCAAGATGGAGTGCTTCACGGCGAGACAACCGAAGCGGTACCGGCCACCGGCAACACGTTCATCATTTGGAAAGATGGCGTTGTCAAGGACTTTGAATTGCGACTGAGCTTCCGCTGCAAAGCCTCGAACAACTCGGGAATCCAATATCGCTCGAAACACATCGTCGATGACAAAGTGAAGAATAAGTGGGTGGTGCGCGGTTACCAGCACGAACTTCGCAACGAAGCAGACTTCCCGAATATTTCTGGCTTCATCTACGACGAAGGTGGGACTCGCAAACGCATGTGCATGGTCGGCGAAAAGGCTACTTGGGGTGCCGACGGTAAACAAGTCATCGGTGAGTTGATTACACCCGAAGAATTCAAGAAGCTCTATCGCTTGGATGAATGGAACGACGTGGTCATCATCGCCAACGGCCCGCACATCCAACACTATTTGAACGATCGCTTGATTTTGGATTTCGTCGACAAAGAACCGAAGCTGGCATTAAGCGAAGGAATCTTGGCATTGCAACTTCACGCCGGGAAGCCGATGTGGGTTGATTTCAAGAATATTGAGCTCGCGAGTACGAAGTAAAAATAGAAGTAGAAGTTTGCGCAGAAAGTTCGCGCTCGGATTCCAACCAATAGGCAATGCCGTCACACTCGGGGCAGCCAGCGGCTTCCCATTTTAGATATGCGAGTACTCGAATGGTGTCTTCGTTTGGCTTCTCAAATATCGCCTCCGTCAACGGCATTGTGCGTTCTTCTGTCTGAGGCGAGAGGATTGGTTTTGTCGACTTCTTGCCCACCACCGCAGCTTTCGTATCTTTCATTGGTGTTACTCCGTTGATTGCATTGCGATCGGTCATGGATTTAAAACGTTCGAAACAAGCTTTTAAGTCTTGTCCTCAGAAGTATCTAGCATCCCTTCTTTATAGGCTGCTCGCACCAGCTTGGCAACTTCAATGAGTTCTTTCGCTTCGCGGGCTGGCGTGATCCAGTACGTTCACATCTCGACTTGCCGAGGTCCCATCGACACCTGGATCGATCCATGGAGGCGGTGAGTTAGGTTACACTCGCTTAGGTGTCAAAACCATATCCTTCAATGTTTATCATGAGGCTCAACTTACGCTACAATGAATCCCATCGCAAAGCACCGAAGTGTTTTATTCGACTCGCGGCTTCGAGGGATGATTCTAAGTAATGATCGATAAATAAGTGTCCGGTACCTTTTGTGCAAAGCACCCGAAGGGCCGTTCCGGCAAAAGGTACCGGACACTTATTTATCGAACGAT
>JAWXCK010000139.1:0-46569 GCA_034408855.1 Pirellulaceae bacterium | reverse complement strand
GACTGGAGACGATTACTCGGGAGGTGTTCCTGCTGCTTTGAACAATTGGGACAATTGTTCTACTCTTAATGGGAACAATTGGGACAATTGTTCTACTCTACTCGCCGGCTTCTTTGCGTAGTTGCTGGACGATTTCGCGGAGTTGTTTTGTGATGCGGGACTTGGCTTGATGGACGGAGTTGACGGATATGGACAGCTCATTGGCCACGATGTCGGCCTGGCGGTCGAGGAGGACGTATTGCTCGAAGGCTCGGAAGGCTGGCGTGTCGGCGTTTTCTTCGCGAACGATCTGAAGAGCTTGTGCGACCAACTGCTGTTCCCATAGGTCGTCCCAGAGCGGCTCGACGGCCAGCTCGGCATCGGCGACTTCAGCCAGTGGCAGACCGTGAAAACGCAAGGAGAGACCATGGGGACACGCGCAATCGGAGGCCGTTATAGTCAATTCGAATCCATAAAATCTTCTAATAGACAGTTTGTGGGTGTCCCCAAGCTGCTGCACTCGCGAGCTTTCCGCCGGATGAATCCGACGGAGAGCGATTTCGTTCCATGCGACGCGATGTAGCTGGCAGATGTGTCTCCGCCGAGTAAACTCGACGGAAGACGTGATGCTAATTGGCTTTCAGTCGAACGAACTTGACGGAAAGCGATGATCGAGAAGCTCGCTGAACATGAAAGATCACTTTGCGACGAAGCGGTAGAACTGATCGGCAACCCATTGTAGAACAATTGTCCCAATTGTTCATTGAACTGCGAGAAACCGATCGACGATTGGTAGGGCGGACCGGATTGGGGACGATGGTCTAGGGAATGATGAACTGCGAGAATCGGTTGCATGATTCGCGATGTGGGGAGGATTGGAGACGTTTGTTCGATGTTGGTAGGCGATTCAGGAACAATTGAGACAATTGTTCTACACTGGGCCGAAATAGTGTTCGTACTTGACGGGAAATCGGCGGACGGGTTCAGGCTGTCGTCCGTGGCGACGCTTTTGCTTGCGCTGACGCAATTGCAAATTTTCGAAGTCGAAGAGGTTCGTCAGTAACTCGACAAACTCCGCCGCACGCATGGCGAGTGAAGCATGAACGAGAAGCTCGATGAAGATGAAAGATCATGTCCATTGCTTCCGATGGTGCGCTGCTTCGCAGCAACCACCGGCTAATGGCTTGGAATCCCTTCGGGATATGGCAGAAGGCTTACGACTCAGCCTACATTTTGCTAGTGGTGAGAAGATACTGCCGGGGTTTCAAGTGGGAATGGCTTCCTTTGTAGGGCGATTTCGATTGGATCAACTGAGATGTTACAATTCTTGCTGGTTCAATCGATCTTAATCTTGGTAACCTTATCGGAATCGCCAGAGCATGCCACTTGGAATACGTCCGACCGTAGATTTTGCTTTTAAGAAGACGTTTGGCGATCCGAATAATCGGCTGGCCTTGATCAGCTTGCTCAATGCGATTTTGGAGCTCCCGTTACCGATCGCCGATGCCGCGATTGAGAATCCATTCAACTACCAAGACTTTCACGATGACAAGCTTTCGATTCTCGACGTCAAAGCGACGGACGTGGCAGGATCTGTCTTCAATATCGAGATGCAGTTGTCGGTGACGGCTGGTCGACACGGAAAATGCTCGAATCCTAGAAAAGACTCTTGAGATTCACTTGCTCGAATTGCCGAAGTATACTTTAACGGAGAAGCAATTGGCCAGTGCGACACCAGTCGAGCGATGGATCTTTCTCCTTCGACATGCCCAAAATTACGACGTTGTCCAATTGCGAAGGCTTTTCCCTGAAGTAGCGTTCCAACAAGCAATCCAGTCGATCCAGACAATAGCTTTGAAAACCGAGGACAAACAAATGTACGACACACGCGAAAAAGCCGCCCGAGACCACCTATGGCTCATGAACGGAGCCCGCGAGGAAGCCCGCGAGGAAGGCCGCGAGGAAGGCTTCGAAAAAGGTTCAATGATCGGAACCATCGGGACGTTGCAAGCAGTTCTCGGATTGGCAGAATCGAATATCGATGACCTTCGCTCGAAATCGATCGACGAATTGAAAGCCTTGGCCCTCCAACTTCAATCGTCTCTTCGAGGAAGAATGGCATAGCAACGTTGTCTAGAAAGGGCGGAGACTACAGATCGCAGCTCTATTCGAGGTTTGTACTGGATGCAACGGGAACAAGAATGGGGACGCAGCTCTTTTATGGCTTGCGAACGATACTTTCTAAACGGTCGATTCCGCGTCCGCGTATGGTCCAACCATTTGGTAAGCGTCAATCCATGAGCCGATTCGGGGCAGGCGATTCGCATGGCGTGCTCCAATGAGCCTCCATTTTGCAGATAGGCGGTGATGCCAGTGGCTCGCCATGTGTAGCAGCCAATCTTACGCGATAAACCGGCGGCGACGGCTCGCCGTTGGATCATCCGCAGCACGTCGGTCCGCGATATGCGGTTTATTGATAGGCGTTTATCACTGCCGATGGATCGAAACAAGGGCAATTTCTTGTCGGCTTCGATACCTGCGGCCAGAATATAGGCGTGGGCATTGTGATGGGCTGGCACAACATGGAGCTTCGAACCTTTCTCGTGCAATCGAACCCACATTCTGCGGCCTTGCTGAAAATTATCCTCCACATTCATGCCAATCGCGGCGGATATTCGTCAAAACCTATCTGCTGCAACATCCCATAAAACCTTTAACCATGGTAAACCATGGGGACACGCGCAATCAGAGGCGATTGTCGTCAATTCGATTCCATGGAATTGTCCGAAAAGCAATTTGTGGGTGTCCCCAAGGTCTTTGCCTGTCGGCGATCCCGTTGTTGCAAAAAATGAATCGCCATCCAACGGCAAAAAGGCAGCCTTTGTTTCTTCGGAAATTGAAATGGCCTGTGTCCCCATGCAGCCCCCCAAGGCGACAAAATCCAACGATGAATACAACCCTGAAGATGAACCCAAAGTTTCGCAATCAGCCAGCCCGCCTCAACTCTTTTGTCCTGGAGATGTGGATACCGACCGATCGGTAAGTCTACTGGTACGAGTGCGGTTTGTCAAGATTGGACATCAGTATCTCAGGGCAACGCGGTTTTCCAAATTGCGCACGTGGTAGCGGCGCGAGCGGCTTGTTGATTTAATGAAGTTTCCATCGATACGGGATTTATGACGGACTTCCCAGTCCGTCATCGGCATTTTCGACGGACTAGAAGTCCGTCGTACGATTAAACCAACAGCCCGCTCGCGCCATCCCGCTTTTAGGGAAATTGCCCAGCTTGTAAAACTGATTTGCCCTGATCAGTATCGGGGATAGGTGTTCCGTCAGCGCAAAGTGGTCCCATCAGAGCGGGTCCGTCTTGAACAAAGCCCTTTTCAAAGGGGCTTTCGATGCGTCCAAGCCCACCCCACATTGCAAAGCCAAGTCGTTTGAGAAGGGCGGGTCGTTCACTTTGGAGAATCTCCGGTCTCAGACCTCGTAAGAAATTCTCTTGCTGGCGAATGAATGGTCGGCAATGATAGCTCAACAGCCCGCGTCGCAGATCCGATTCGGTCGTATTTGCCCCGGTCCCATGCCAAAGTCGGCCGTCGAAACAAAGCACACTACCAGCTTTCCCTTCAGCAGCGATCGTATCGTCTTGGGTCGGAATTCGAGTACCTGGAGGAAGGCTTTGCGATGAACTTGTAGGCAAGATATATGAGGCGTCGAGATGGCTGCCCGGTATTAGGCGCGTGCCACCATTTTCGGATGTAAAATCATCGAGCATCCAGGCCATATTCGCGACGAGCGGCACGGGTGTCCAAAAGCCTACATAGCCCTGATCCTGGTGCAGAAACATCGCTTCGCCGCCGGGCCCCGCGATATTGGCGGTCAGGCTCGACAGGAGGGCTTTCGGACCGAGAAGGTCACCCATCATCGAGTCGACGAGGGGATGCAACATCAGGTCGCGAAAGATTTTCCCCTTGTTCACCAACATCCAAACGCGTTGATTCATGGAGGCTTTGCCACCGTCCAAATAGGCACGACCGCGTTCCCGTTCACCAGCCGCTTGATCCGTGAGTCGATCCTTGAGGGCCTTGACTTCACTCGGCGATAGAGCGTTCTCGATCACGCAATAGCCGAACTCAAGTAATTGCTGTTTAGCTAGTTCAAGGTCGGTGGTCGGTCCGGGCAACTCCTTGCGTTGTTGTACTAACATGCCGTCATTTCAATTCTTTTTTAAGGGGCTAGCAAATCTACCGATCGGTCAGTAAGCTTAGTAGTCGCTGTTTGGATTGTCAAGGTAATCGGTAGCTTCCTGAAGGAGAGACTCAAGTATGCGAAAAGCCCCTGTATTGCTTTGGACTATTGCTTGGCTTGGGACCATGGGGATGTTCCTTGCCAGAAACGTTCAGGCCGACCCAGCCAGCAAATTGAACGTCTTGTTGATTGTTTCTGACGACCTAAATACACGCGTCGGTTGCCATGGCGACCTAGTCGCGAAGACACCAAACATCGACAAGCTCGCGGTACGGGGAGTGCGATTCGAGAAGGCTTATTGTCAATACCCACTTTGCAATCCGTCAAGGACTTCGTTTCTTAGCGGTCGCCGGCCTTCAGCCACACGGATCTACGCCAATGATACACCACCACGTACCACACTCGGGTCGAATGTGGTGTTTTTTCCAGAACACTTTCGCGCACATGGATACTTCACGGCCCGAGTAGGCAAGATCGCTCACAACACGTTTGAAGATGCTGTCCAGTGGGATATTTCTGAGGATCCACGTGGACCTCATGGTGAGGATTTACATCGCCAGGCGTATGTCGATGATCGCATCAGTCCCGGTAAGCCAGGCGCCTATCGTATCGAGGGCAAGGCAACCGATCGAACCGACGCGGCAGAACCGGATGGCACAACAGCCCGCCGCGTCGTTGAAATGCTCGAGCAAAACAAGGATAAGACGTTCTTCATCGCAGCCGGCTTCTATCGGCCACATGAGCCATTCGTTTGTCCGAAAAAATATTTCGACATGTACCCTCCCGAAACAATCCAAATGCCCCAAGAGCCAATCGATCACATTCAACGAGCGCCAACAATTGCCTTTCAGCGAGTCGCGGTCGATGCCAAAATGACGGACGAAGACAACCGCAAAGGCGTTGCAGCATACCTTGCTTGCACTTCTTTCATGGATGCGCAAGTTGGAGTGGTACTCGACGCATTGGATCGGTTGAAACTGAACGACCGGACGGTCGTGATCTTTCTTAGCGACCACGGATTCATGCTCGGTGAGCATGGCGGTTTGTGGAGAAAAATGCATCTGTTCGATGAATCCACCCATGTACCGCTGATTATCTCGGCACCATCTCGAACGATGGGAGCTGCGTGTCCGCGGATGGCCGAGTTGGTGGATCTGTACCCGACATTGTGCGATTTGTGCGGACTGGAAAAGCCTGAAGGTTTGGAAGGGACGAGTTTAGCGCCGCTTCTAGATGACCCAAACCGTTCCTGGAAGAAGGCGGCCTTCACGCTTGTTTTTCACCGTTCAGCTTCAAACACGTCTGTGGCTGGCCGTTCTCTCACCACCGAACGATACCGCTACACCGAGTGGGGCGATGAACGCACGGCCGAACTGTACGATCATCAAGCGGATCCTCGCGAGTATAATAACCTTGCCCAAGACCCAAAACATGTCGCGACCGTCTCCGAATTGCAACGTTTATTGAAAGAGGGATGGAAAGGCAACGCAACTCCTGAATGAAGTTCTAGACGAGTATCCATAGTATCTTCGCTGGTTCCCATGAGTTTTCATACCGAGGGTTGTCACCCTCGGCATTTCATCTGCCGTCCCTCCGGGACTAAATCGGAACAAAAAAGCATTACGATACACGACTGATTTCAACAAAAAAAGTTGCATTCCGCGCAGCCCAGGCGGAGCTTCTAAGGCAGTGCGTTACCAGGCAGGAGCCTAGTAACGAGTAAAATAAAATTCCGCACAGCTCAAACCGGGAAACTCATACTTCACCGTATTGCGATGCCGTGCCGGCGGCAAGCATTCTTTCGATCGCCTCTTGGCCGTAGCCTAATCCTTCCAATACGGCACGCGTATGTTGTCCCAGTTCTGGGGCGGGAGTGTGGCAGGCTTTTTCAACGCCATCGACCGTGATCGGGCCGCTAATCGTATGTATCGAACCGAACTTATCGTGCTCGAGCGGTACGACTATCTTGTTCGCGAGCTTTTGCGGATCCTCGGCGGCCTCTTGGTAAGTTGGTAAGACAGCGAATGGGATGTCGAACTGAATTAGTCGGGTGACCCAATAGCTCATGTCATGCTCGATAAAGGCTTCATCGAGCAAACGAATAAGAAGTTTCATGTTTTGACTGCGCTGATCGAGTTCAGCGAAACGCGGATCATCGATCATGCTCTCGCGATTCAAGGCGCGACAGAAAGGCGCCCAATCTTTGCGAAGATCGACAATACTCAATTTGAGGACTCGATGGTCGCGGGTCTTGTAATGGATGTAGGTAAAATTGTACGAATCCTCGCGTCGACGTTTTTCTCCGAACTGAGCGTTGCAGAGTTGGGCTTGCAGCATGACCGCATTCGCCCACGCGCCATTGGCCAACAAGGATGTCGAGACTTTGATGCCTGTGCCAGTCTTCTGCCGCTGGAAAAGCCCCAACATGATGGCTCCGAACAAAGCGGTGCCACTGGGATGGTCGCCTGCCCCAAAGGGAATCGGACCAAGCCAACTATCGATTGGAAAGATTTGAGATTCGATCGCCGATTGCGCCCAGTAGCAAACCGAATCGTATCCTGGTTGATCGCGAGCATCGCCTTCTTCACCGTAGCCGGTTGCGAGGGCGTAGATCAGTCGGTCATTCAGTCGGCAAATATCGGCATAAGTCAGTCGAAGTTTGGCAAGAGCCGCTGGCCGATAGTTGGTGACCAGCACATCGGCGGTGGCGATCAACTTGCAAAAAGCCTCGTAGCCCGTGTCGGATTTTAAGTCGAGGGCGATACTCTGCTTGTTGTGATTGTCGACCTGAAATACGTAGGGCAAATCGGAAATCGGCATTCCAGGTAAAAGATGATAACGACGGTTTGGGTCACCACCCCCTGGCGGCTCGACCTTGATCACTTCGGCCCCAAATTCGGACATCGCTGCACAAGCCGACGGCGCGAAGACCATCGTAGCCAACTCAACGACACGAATACCCTCAAGCGGTCGCGGCCTCAAAGAATTGCTTGCTTGATTCATTGCCTAATCCTGATCTCGATCTCGCATGGCTTCATCGAACCACATCTGGCTATTTTGCAAAAATGGCGGTAATCGCATCGGTCACTTCCTTCCAATGGTTGCGCAGGAGCGGCATCCGATCTTTCGTCATCAGGAGAATCGCCACTTCGTTCTTCACGTCAACGATCGGAGAGGTCCCGAAGGCACCCCCTGACTGAACCACGGTGCCGGCACCATCATCGGCGATCTCGTTGCACCAAGCACCGAGACCATAGCCCAGCAGAGAGCCAACATTGGTGCGAGCCCCCAGCGTCGCTTTCCGATCGGAATAGTCCCTGAACATTTCAGCGATCGCCTTTTTGGAGAGGATGGTCTTACCGCGGAAAGTCCCGCCACCCACCAGCATCTCGAGAAAGCGAGAATAGTCGGCGGCCGTCGAGTAGCCTCCGGCCGCAACAATCGGATTGGTGATGGACTCGGGCGTCTCAAGTTTTTGTGCGAAGCCGATGTAGGTTCTCGACATGCCAAGCGGCCCCGTGATCCGCTCTTTGAAGAGTTGAGCATACGGGACGCCGGTTGCTTTCTCTGCAAGATAACCTGCGACTTGCATGCCCGCTCCTCCGTAGCGAAATTGTTCACTAGGCGCACCGATCGGAGGCATTGCAAAAGCATCGCGAGCCGATTGCTCCAAGGTCCAATCTCGCGGCTGCTCGGCGAGATGGTTTGTCGCGAAGCCTGCGGTATGCGAGAGAAGCTGCCGCAACGTCGCCGCGCCCATCGGTCCACTCGCCCAATCGAGATATTCGCTGATCGGTTTGTCGAGCTCCAGCTTGCCTTCATCAACGACCGTCATGACCAGGGCAGCATTTAACCACTTGGTTGCAGAGGCAATCGGAATAACTGTTTCCAGATCATAAAGACCAAAGGACTTGGCATGCAGGACCTTATCCTTTCGCAAGACGACCACGCTGGCTCCTTCAAGCGGTAAAGTTCGGACCATCTCCTCGACATAATCATCGATATCGGACCAAGCCAGCGTGCCCGATGCAGCAGACAGCTTGGGTGCAGGTTCGGGAGTGGTCCCCTCAGGAAGCCGTGGCGGAAGAAGCGAGGCAAGCAGGCCATGAAATTCGGCCGGTGACAAGCCGCCACTGGCGTCAAGATCAGCCTCTTTAAACCAGCGAGCATGCATCGGCGCGAGTTCCGATTTGGACAACGCGCCGTCCCCGTCCTTGTCGAGGGCTGCCTGGGCGACATTGAATTGCGGTGCAGCCACATCGCCCGCATCCGCGATCCCAATGGCGATCAACATCCATCCTAAAAGAAAAATTCCAGTCCGTACCCACGGAATTGCGTATCGTAATTTCGCTAAGAAGAATGTCGCTCTCATCTGTACTCTGCGCTCAAGAATCTACGTCCGTTACCGACCGGTCAGTAAATCATAGCGAAGCAATGTTTGCCTGTCAATCAGGATGCGGCCAACTGAATTCTGTCGCTCCTCCGGAGCTATGCATAACTGTGGTTGATACGCGAACCGGCGGTTAGCACCGCCGGCGTAGGATCTGTCGCTCCTTCGGAGCTATGCGTCGTTGTGGTTGAAACCAGCCAATGATTTGCCGCCACCAACGGCTACTTGATCGGTGAAAAATCGACTGCCTTCATATAGGTCGACTTGATACCGCCTTTGATCGTCAACTGTCCACCGGCTTTTTTAACAGAGTCCGCGGAGGCAGCTTTCCAATCTGGATCGGCGCCGAATTCCTTGAAGGCAGCTAGACCGGCTGCCTTGCTCGGATGCGCAAGCATATAGATCAGTCGCGATCCAGCACCCTTCTCGGTATCGGTAGGATGCCAGTAGGCTAAGTTCGTCATACCATGCTTTTCGAAAAGTTTAATCGTATGATCGCGAAAGCGGTCATCGATCGCCGCAACTTTGCCGTCGGGCGTGGTGTAATCCCGCAATTCGAAGACTCGTTCCGCGCTCCCTGCGCCGATCTTCAGAGCCGGCGAAAAGTCCGTTAAATCCATAAAGATCGACTCGGGAGCCTTCGCCAAAATTTTGCCGTCTTCCTGACTCTTCTTGGACACCGCTTGCCACTCGGGGTCTTTTCCAAAAGCAGCCCAGTTCGCCTTGGCGGCTTCGCGGCTCTGATGAGCGATGATGTAGATCAGCGTATTCTCCGCGCCCTGCTCTTTTTCAATTGGTACCCAGTAGCCGATGTTCTCCATGCCGTGCTTCACAAAGAGCTTGCAAGTATGATCGCGAAAGCGGGCCAGAAGGGCGTCGAATCTACCGGGCTCGGTCGTGTAGATGCGCAGCTCATAAGCCTTGGTGTCAGCGGCCTGGGCCGAAGTGACCGAAAGTGTTGCTACTGTCAAAGCGATAAGGAACGAAAGAACTAAATTTTTCATAGCGTGGGGTCCTGGTTTCATGAAACAATTGCCTTTGAACAGGCGGTGATTGAACTATAGCAAAAAACGATGGCTAGGTGCCAAACGGCGATTTTATTCACATTTCTCGCTGATCACTACTAACCATCTAACAAAACTCTCGAGGCAATCTTTCGTTTCCGTCGGCATTACGCCGGCGGGACGACAACTGAAAGCTACATCAGTTTTTGGAACTGCTGGCAGCGAATAGACTTCATCGTCACCTTACTGGTTCGTCGGTCTCTTTACTTCCTTCACGGTTGACGCCTCCCAATCAATTTCAACAATGCGATCAGACTCGACATGGCTGAACTGCTTCATTTGGCCGCTGAGCAAGACGATTTTAAAATCAATCTTGGGGCGATTGCCGAGGCCAAAATGAGCATCGAGCGCTCCGCCCGAACGATAACTGTGGTTGCTGCTAATACGGCGCATGCCGACGAGCTTCGGTTGATCACCTTCGAGGGTGCCTGCTTCATAGGTAATCGCCTGCGCTCCAATGAGCTTGTGATCTGAAATACCTGAAAAACGAATTCGTATCCAATGATTCTCGCGCCCACCATGCGCGCCGGTATTCCAGTAAACGTGCGGAGCGAGCTTATCTTTGGGAATCTCTTTAGCGGCTGCGGCCCCCGACGCATTCTCCGGCGTGTCGACATAAACAAGGTCGAGCAGTCCGTCGTTGTTCAGATCCGCCGCTTCGGCCGAAGTGGTATTATTATCAATGCCCGAGATTTCTGTCTTGACCGGTCGAAACGTACCGTCGCCGTTGTTCATAAACAACACATTTCGCATCGTTCCCCACGAACCTGACAACTCGTGACGATCCACGAAAAGAAAGTCTTGCCAGCCGTCGTTGTCGTAATCGCCGAAGACGATGTCGCCACCGTAAAACTGCAACTGCTGGGTCGTCCAGTTCTGAAAGCCGGTCTTCATTCGCCATCGACTGGTATTTTCAGTGAGGTACTGCGAACGCGGGTCCAGCTTCGCACTCCAAAACTTCTCCCACTCGCCATAGTTCCAGTTCAACGCGTCTAGTCCAACCTCGCTTGTCACTTTCTTGAAGCGGAAGCCACCCAGGTTTTTCCAGAAAGCTCCGACAACCTGATCGGAATGAACGTGCCACGTCGGGTCCGAAGCACCAGTGGCGATGGCGTCCAGCAAGCCATCGTTATTGACATCGGCGAAATTAATATAGGGCAGGCCGAGCCCGTGAACCACCGGTTCGTATTCTCCTAACCAAGCGTTGTAACGCATGCGCGCGTAGTCGGCGAGTCCGTTGTCAATGATGCGTTCGTAACCAAACGTTCCGGTTTCTTTCAGTAGATTGCGCCAGACGTAAATGCCTTGATCGTACATCCCTGATGAGTTTGGATCGTCCCATTTACCCATAAGCATATCGCTGTGATAGCCCTGTACCATATCTAGATCGCCATCATTGTCTAGATCCACCAGCGTTAACTGCGGACCCGCCTTGTCATACCGAGGATCACCTTTGAAATCGCCGCCAAATTCGGGAATGAGGCTCGTACCGCTAATATCCTTGAAGGTTCCACTCTCAAAGCTCTCGCCGCCCGGTTGATAAAGATAAAGCCGCTGCGTCGGATATCCGTAAGCTGCATTGCCGATGTTGTCTGCACCAATAGCGACATCCAGCCAACCGTCACCGTTGACATCGCCAAATGAAGATTGCCGCGAATAGGAGCCGAGGTTGCGAATATCGAAATCTTGTGAGCGATCTTCGAAAGTATCGAAAGCTCCCTTCGATAGCAGAAAGATCGTGCCGGCTGATTGACGGCCCGAATTGGTGATCACGATATCGAGAAAGCCATCGCCGTTGAAATCCGCCAGATTCGGTACTTGCGCGCCCGGCGCAAACTTGTCTGCCATCCAATTCGAGCCAGTAATCTGGAGCGTATGTTGTTTCCATCGCCAACAGCCATCGTTGAGAAAAAGCCGTAATTGATAGGTCGGCCGCCCACCTTGAACGACGGCTTTTTTCCGGTTGATCGAAAAGACATCGTTCAATCCATCGTGATCGAAGTCTGCGATTGCTAGGCCGGCCGTCGCATCCGGAACATCGGTAAAGCCAGGGATAACAATGTCCTCAAACATTTGCCCTCGTCCTGCCGAATCGGACTTCGCATCGCCAGGGACACCCGGTCGCAATGCCGGTTCCGGGCATTCCGCCATCAGCTTCCTGCATAGCGGCCAAACTGCTGCCACGATGAGCAGCGAGCACAAACGCTTTCTGGGGAACCGAAAATGTGAAATCATCATATGTACTTAAGGTGAAAGATCAGCGCTATCGCGTATTGTTCCATGCATACATCGCTCCGTCCTGAAAACTCGCGAAAAATAACCGGTCAAGTTTTCGGTAATCTCACTTTTGGAATCGTCGTCGATGCCGGCCAGCAACTTGGCTAGTCTTTTTTTGAACTCGATTTCCATTAGCCGCGAAATCTGAATGCGTTGTGCCTGAGGCGAACCGGCGCCGTGCATCGATTCGGTAAGGTAGCCAACGGCGTTGCGACCCAGAGTCATATTCTCAATCAAGCGAAGGATCCGCACTCGATTCTCCGTACTGATTTCAGGACGACCCTTCAGGTATTTCCTCAGCAGTGGTCCGGTCACCTCGGATTCCAAGTCTTTCTGGGACGGCATGGTAACCATCAATCCTCCCGCAAGATCTTGAGCCAAACGACCTATCTCGTACGGCATTTTGGTCACGTGATGTTTGCATACATTGGCGAGCATGTCATCGTTTATGTAGACACCGGATTTGAGCGGCTGAGCCTGATACGACGAGGCAATGCCAGTGGCATAGATCGTCTCGTTGAGATGCGTCATTTCGACCAGTTTGTCTTTGATATGTGAGGCCTTCTCAACTCCGTTATAGTCCGCGATGGTTGCCGCTGCGCCGATCAGCACGTCGCCTACGCCGCTCTTGCAAACGTAACTTCTTCGATGGTAGCAGGTGAAGCGATCGACAAGCATCGAAGCAAATTCGTACTCTCCGTCCAAGAAGACGTATCGCCATGGAATAAAAACGTTTTCCAAGATGACCATCGCTTCTTGGCCGCTGTACTGGGCGTTACCGACATCGATATCGCCTTCCATAGATCGCGTGTCGCACGATTGACGGCCGTAGATATACGTAATCCCATCAGCGTCGACTGGAATGGCGCCGACAATCGCATAGTCTTTATCCTCTGGTCCAAGCCGCATGGTGGGCATGACCACCAACCAATGCGAGTTCAAACATCCCGTTTGATGAGCTTTGGCGCCGCTGATGTAAATTCCGTCATCGGTCCGTTTCACGATGTGAACGAAAAGATCTGGGTCGGCCTGCGCATGAGGCGGTTGGCTTCGATCGCCTTTCACGTCTGTCATCGCGCCGCCGATCACGAAGTTTCTCGCTTGCATGGCAGCGACAAAGAGATTGAATCGAGCGTGATAGTCCGTTCCATGCTTTTCGTCAACTTCATAGGTCACCGAGTGCAGAGCATTGAGTGCATCCATTCCAACACAACGTTGGAAGCAGGTACCCGTGTTCTGGCCCAGCTTGCGCTGCATTTTGTTTTGCATGACCAGATCTTCGCGGCTTGTCGCGATATGCAAAAAACGGTTAACGCGTTCACCGGTGAACGGTGACATCGTGGTCGCTAAGTCTGGTTCCCGAAGGGCTAGATCGTAAGTCTCAGCAACCGCATTGACCGATGGTCGAATCATTGGATGATCGACCGGTTCCTCGACCAATTCACCGAACAAGTACACTCTCAATCTCCGACCGCGAAGACTGTCGATGTATTCTTGCCCCGACTTTAAGGGATTGGACGGGCACTTGTTACTCTCTTCAGGGTGCATTAGGGTTTTCTCGGTCGTCGTGCGAATATCTATTTGCTGGAAGGAAGTAGAACATTTGACGCTTCGGTACTGATCCCCGACGCTGCTGGGAGCAGTCGTGGATCTTGCTGCACTTCGTAGAGCCAATCGTAGTTCTTCTCGTGGGGCGGCATGGTGCCCCACATCGGCTCTTTCAATTCAGCATTCCAACGCATCAGTAACGATTCGAGTTCCTTGCCGCGGACCGGCTCTTTCTGGCTTAGATCCATCGTCTCGCCGACGTCAGCTTCTAATTCGTAGAGTTGAGCCGGATACTTGCCAGACTTATGCAATTTCCACGGACCTTGTCGTATGGCCAAATAGTCTCCGTATCGCCAAAAGAGCGCCTCATGTGGCGTGCCTTTATTTTTTCCGCTCAGAAACGGAACCAGGTTAACGCTGTCGTAGAACCGATCTGTCGCCAGTTCTCCGCCCGCCGCTGCCATCGCGGTCGCAAAGATATCGAGAGAGATGACCGGTTGTTGATAAACGCCGCCAGCAGGCAGAGTACCCTTCCAATGGACGAAATAGGGGACATGAATGCCGCCCTCTAACAGTTCCCCTTTCTTGCCGCTGAAAGGGCGATTATCGGTTGTGTTATAGGGTTGAGGTGAACCGCCGTTGTCGCTGAGAAAGAACACCAACGTGTCCTCTTCCAACTTGCGTTCGCGAAGTCTCGCCATGACCGCCCCAACGCCATCGTCAAGCGAAGCAAGCATCGAGGCATACTTTTTCCGATTCGGATGACCAATGCCGGCAACACGCTCGAAATTCTTTTTGTCTTCCTGGAGCGGGCTATGAACGGCATTGTAGGTCAGGTAAAGAAAGAACGGTCGCTCTCGATGTGCATCGATGAATGCGATCGCCTCGCGGGTGAATGCGTGGGTAAGATATTCGTTCTCGAGCACCGGCAACACGCCTCGCAAAATTGCTCGCTGGTACGGAACGGACGGACGCGGATCGTTGATCACGGTGAGGTCTGTAGGTGGCAAGTAGCTATGCGCGCCTTCGAGGAAGCCGAAGAATTCGCTGAAGCCGCGTTCCGACGGACGCAAACCTTCAGCACCTCCCAAATGCCACTTGCCAACCATGCCAGTGGCATATCCTTGTTTCTTGATCGCTTCAGCCAAGGTAATTTCACTGGTTGGCAAGCCGGGCTCGCCGGCCGTGCTGCCGGATGCCGGATTGAATTCCAAACCGAACCGCTGCTGATAGCGACCAGTCATCACGCCAGCTCGTGTCGGTGCACAAACAGGGCAACTTACGTACCCGTTTGCGCATCGAACACCGCCATTGGCCAAGGCATCGATGTGTTGAGTTTTCAGGTCCGGGCTGCCGTGGACACCTAAGTCCCGGTAGCCTAAATCATCGACCAGAATGACGATCACATTGGGCTTGCGCGGTGCAGCCTCCAGCACACTCCCTTCAGCGGCGAACTGGCTGATCATCGCTGTCGCGAGACCGGTAAGACGCAGCAATAGTGGATTGTTCATTCACGCTCTCCGTTTAAAATTTGACGTGGTATCGGCAAAATGCGTTACCACCATGGTGCTAGATTCGATTTACCCCAAGCCGGCGATACCAATTCGGAATTCCATTTTTCAAAACGCATCTTGAGTCGATTCAGCATTTCTGGATTGGTTGCAGCTAGATCGCGAGTTTCACCGATGTCAGCGTCGAGATCATAGAGTTGCGGTAGTTCGTTGCGCACTTGCAACAGTTTGAATCGCCCTTGGCGAGCGGCCCCGAGTGAGCCATATCGCCAGAAGAGTATTTCGTGTGGCTGCTCGGTACTTTTTCCGGAGAGAGACGGGACTAAATCGACGCCATCCAAGACGAGGCTCTTTGGTGGTGCGATCGACGCAGCCGCCAACACGGTTGGCGCGATGTCGAGCACGCTGACCATCGGTTCAAAGACTTTTCCTTCCGGTAACTTTCCAAGCCACTGCACGATCATGGGTACACGAATACCACCTTCCATCAGCTCGGTCTTCGTGCCGACTAGCGGCGCGTTGTTCGAAGGGCTCAGATAGCCCGTGATGCCTCCGTTGTCGCTTAAAAACATGATCAATGTGTCTTGCAAGATGCCCGTCTGTTGAAGCTTGGCCTGCACCGAACCGACGCCTTCATCGAGCGCAGAAATCATCGCCGCGTAGACTCGACGCCGATGGTCCCCGCCCGTCACTCCGATGACGCGATCAAGATATTTATCCGACGCTTCCAACGGCGCATGCGGAGCGTTGTACGAAAGCATCAAGAAGAATGGTTGCTGTCTCTTCTTTTCAATGAACGCCACGGCTTCACGCGTGAATGCGTCAGTCAAATATCCCTCTTCGTCTACCGGCTGCGATCCGCGCAGGATGCTATTGGGCCAAGGTTCCAACGTGTCGATCACGCCGCGAGCCGCCACCTCCGTCTTCAGATAGAAGTGGGCACCATCGAGAAACCCGAAGAACTCTTGAAAGCCTCGAGCGAGCGGCTGCCGCTTGACGTCGTTCCCCAAATGCCATTTGCCGATCAAGGCCGTCGCGTAACCCGCATCGCGAAGCGAACTTGCCAGTGTCGTTTCGGACAGTGGTAAACCATAGTCGATTTTCGGATCGCGGGGCGGGTTGAACTCGTGACCAAACCGCTGCGGATAGCGACCTGTTAACAGCGCAGCGCGGGTCGGACTACCGACCGGACTTGCCGCATAAGCATTGGTACAGCGTACGCCACGCTTGGCTAAGTTATCAATATTGGGCGTCTTAATATCCTTTGAACCTTGACACCCCAAGTCGGCATACCCTAAATCATCAGCCATGATGATAACCATGTTGGGTTTACGACTCTGAGCTGATAGCTCAGCGCTCAACAGCATCCATCCAAGGAAACCTATGAACAACAGCGGTAATCGTTTCATCATCTCTGGCTCCTCTCAAGTTTTTTCTTGTTTGATTCTCTCAAGCAGGATCGCAACGATCTCGGGACTATTCGTTTCCTGAGGAAAATGATTCGCGCTTACCGTATCAAACGTAGCGTTAGGGATTTGTTTCGCCCACGCTTGGCCCCATTCTGGCGTGAAGACGCGATCTTTATCCCCGAAAATAAAGTGGGCGGGTTTCGACCACTTTTTTAGCTCTTCGAAACATCGCGATTGTTCAACCGCGTTTCCGTCGACGGGTAGCGAGTAGGGATGACACAGCGGAAAACGACGTATACCAGCCATGTAGGTCGCATCTGGAAAAGGAGCCTGGTATCCCTTTTGCTCCGTTCCCATCCAGTACGTAAAGAGGCCAGTCTGCGGTGTTATCTGCGATACCAACTCGCGATATCGCTTTATCGCTGCGGTATAGTTCATTTCGTCGTGGTGTAGCCACGTATTGTGGATCACCAACCGGTTGAAACGATCGGGCATATCGACGACTTGCCGCAATCCAATGGGTCCACCCCAATCATGTGCCACGAGGGTGGTGTCATGCAAGTCGAGCGCATCGATCAACGACCGGATAGCTTCACAATGCCGCTCAATGACGTACCAGCTATCATCGACCACCTTGTCGCTCTTACCAAAACCAATGTAGTCGGGAGCGATACATCGGTAGCCGGCTTTCACCAGCTGTGGAATATAATTTCGATAGAGGTAGCTCCAGGTCGGTTGGCCATGCATCATCAAAACGATCGGTCCGCTTCCCGCATCAAGGTAATGCATCCTCAATCCGTTCCAATCGTGATAGTGCGGCGTGAAGGGATAGTCGGATAGGTCGTTGAAACGTTCCTCAGGTGTACGGACAAACTTCGGAGGCGCTATAATCGTCTCCTCGCCTAGTACGATCGACGGTGAAATACATGCGGCTGCCGTTAACAGGCCCGCGCCGCCTGCGTTGATTGCGAAAGTCCGTCGCGAGATATGACCATTCTGAATTCGATCCTTCGAAAACTCATTCTCCCGATACATAGGGTTGGTTCCGGCTGTTATAAGGTCAAGGTAAAATAAACGCGTTCAAAGATTTTTTGATCGCGATTGACATTCTTCCGCTGAATGTCGCCAATGCAAACTTACCAACCATTCGGTAGGTCGTCAAGTAGCGACAGGGCGGTCGAAAAAAATTCTAAGCACTTCCGCATAAGTCTTTGAGTGAAACCAACCATTAGCCGCACGGCGTTAGCCACGATTTTCGTCGATGAGATGTAGTTTGGGACCATTGTCCCGAACGAACCATCGGACGGGACAATGGTCCCATCCTACGGCACCTCGTGGAACCGAAGCTAACGCCCAAACGGCTAATTACCCCGAAAGACTCATGCACTTCTGCTTAGCACGATGTCATCTGCTATCGGGTTATTTAACGGTTCACATCGATCACGGTTCGGCCGCGGACTTGACCCTGAAGGATTTTGGGGGTTAGCAAAATAACATCTTCGAGCGTCGCGACCTGAGACATACTGTCGATCAGGCTCATCGGCAAATCGCGTGCAATCCGCGACCAGACCGCTCGACGTGTCTCGGGTTTGGACTGGACGGCGTCGATTCCGAGCAAGCTGACGCCTCGCAAAATGAATGGCAAAACGGTTGTTGGAATTTCCACGCCACCGACCAGCCCGCAAGCGGTGACACTGGCGCCATAAACTAGTTGGCGCAAAACCGAGGCCAGCGTCTGTCCACCGACGGAATCGATCGCACCACCCCAACGTTCGGAATCGAGTGGCTTCTTCGAAGGCTCGGATAAGGCGGAGCGATCTATAATGTCGTAAGCGCCCAGCGCGCGCAAGTAGTCATACGTTTCAGCCCGACCGGTCGAAGCCACGACGCGATATCCGAGTTTCGACAAGATCGCTACGGCTACACTTCCGACCCCACCCGCAGCGCCCGTGACCAATATCTCGCGTGGATTTAGTTTGAGCCCATGTTTTTCAAGTGTCATGACGCTCAACATGGCAGTGAATCCAGCCGTCCCAACTCCCATCGCCTGTTGGCAAGTGATTCCAGAGGGAAGCGGCACAAGCCATTCGGCTTTCAATCTCGCCAACTGCGCATAGCCACCCCAATGAAAGTCACCCGCGCCGCACCCCGTCATCACGACTTGATCACCCGGCTGGTAATCGGGCGAGCTCGATTCCTCGACCGTGCCAGCTAAATCAACTCCGGGGATCATCGGATAGCTGCGTACGACTCCAAAGGAACCACTGACGGCCAAGCCGTCTTTGTAATTCAAACTGGAGTAGGCGACCTTGACTAAGACGTCGCCCTCGGGCAATGAGTCTCGCGGCAAATCCTGAATGGATGGAACAACTTGATTGTTGTCTTTGTTGAGGATGATGGCTCGGAAAGTTTTCATGTCGAGGCTAGTACCTTTCTCAATATTGAACAGATTCAATGAGTTGCATGGTTGTCTGTTTTTGCACTTCCGTCAACTGCGAAAGCTCTTCCTTGTCTTCTCGGTTGGTAACGATCATCCTGATGATGAGGATGCCTTTGTTGGTCGGCGAAACGACTATCTCCTCCTGCCTGTGCTTTTGATACTTGCTGCCTTCTTTGACGATCACTAACTCGAACTCCTTCGATTTTGCTGTTCGATCATTGACGACAAAGAAATTATCGGTGTTCCAGGCAAAGAGTGAAAGCGACCAGTAATTATCCTTATCCGGAATGACACATTGGACTCGAATCGGTTTTTCGGAGACGTCGTAGACAGCGAACGAGGTCACGGTATCGGGATTATCCCTGACCACCGTGTCGGTCCCGGCAGAACGAAGCTCGCCATAGCGAATTTGGTTGACCTGCCTGTTCCCACGACGTTTGAAAATACCTTCGACTGTCTGCTCCGTCATGTAATTGGGCAAGTACCAAATTCCGATTAAATGCAAGGCCGTTGTCAGGACCAAAGTCAGCATCAACCATGGCGTAAATTGTTTCATTGGTTTCGCTCCTTGACCAGTTTCGGCAATTCGACCTTGCCCGGGGAATCGATCATGGTTCGGCTGGGATTGTAGTTTCGTAGCGAGACCACCAAAGCGCCTTGTTGGTCGCCGCTCGGAAGCCAGTTCTTCTCCTGTTTCTTCGGAGAGAGCATGATCACCCAACTTCCATCCGCTTCGCGCTCGACGGTCGTTTTCGAGTACGAATATCGATTGAGCGGATTGGGAATGAAATGGTCGTCGTTGTAGGCCGTGACGCTCCACCAGCGAGTGTCGGGATCGTTGCCAGTAATCTTGTAGGTGCCATCGTGCCTCAACGGATTTCCGTCCGAGTCCTTTGCGGCGGAAAAATAGACGACCTCGGAAGAGTCGAGTGCCCAGATCCCGATTTTCGCGACTCGAGCGCGATGATAAAGGCCGGCTCTTGAACTGCCTGTTGTCGGGTCGGTCGTCCAGACTCCATTGGTAACTCCTTCCGATGGTCTATTCAACAGCAACCACCCTGAGACAAAAGCCAGTAAAGCCGCCAGGACAACACACGACATAGTTTTCAAAAACAACTTCATTCGAAAATCCGATCGATGTTCAAGCCGTTATTCTTCATGGCTGTCCAACTCGACCTCGCTCAAGCGCTTCACGCAGTCGCTCGGCGGTTGGAACTTCGTCGGATGGCAGCCAGCCGTGCGGGTCATAATCTTGGGTCTGCTGGTTGAGTTCGATAATCAGGTTCGGCCACTGGAACGGCCAGCGCGTGGGCACAATTTGCATCTGGCGAGCCTGTCGGGCCGCTTCTGGAGGTACGCGTTGCAATGTCCGGCCGGTCGACATCGCGAGCAAGTTGATTTTGCAAGAGCGGTCGAAGTCGATCATATCGATAATCGCTTGCTCGATCGTCTTCGCGCAAGTGACTAACCCATGGTTGGCTAATATCAAAGCTCGGTTATCACCGAGTGCCTCGACTATGCCGCGTGTTTGATCCAGGTCCGCTACCACCCCGTCATACTCGCTATAGACGGCATGATCTTCGAAGAACGAACAACAAACTTGATCGAGCGGCTCGAGCGGGATGTTCAAAGCGCTGAAGGCGCTCCCGGCCGGTGAATGGGTATGGACAGCACAATCGACATCAGGACGAGCTTGATGGATTGCCCCATGAATACAGAAGGCCGCGTAGTTCACCAACGGCCAGCCGCCGATCAGCTCCCCTCGATGACTCACCAGCGCCAATTGATCAGCCGTGATTTGACTGAACTGGAGACCGAACGGGTTGACCCAGAAGTAATCCGGTGCTCCCGGCACGCGTGCGCTGACATGTCCCGCGATCCCTTGATCGAGCCCATACTTGGACAATAAACGATAACCGGCTGCTAACTTGACCTTCCATTTGCGAGCTTCCGGCGTGTCCGCTATTTCAAGAACACGCCGCTGCTCGTCGCTATCCAAAGTCGTTGGCAGGATTCGCATATCTCCAGTCATGGTTGGCGTCATCGCTTGCCTCTGCTCTTTCATTTGTAAATGGGAACTTGCAGTCGCACCTTAACAAGCTACAATACCGACCGTCCGGTAAAAAAGCAACCGGTGGTTTGCACCACCGGCTAAGTTCTCATTAGCTCCGGAGGAGCGATAGATTCTAGCCGGCGGTGCAAACCGCCGGTCGAAATTCGTTGACGTTGCCAAAGCCCCGAATGAGGCGACACATGTTCTGTCGTGCCTCCGGCACTCGGATTATTTTTTTGTTGGAACATGTGGCATTGCCCACAAGGCGTCCATGATTTTCTTCGAGCGTATTACCATTTCAAGAGTGCGGATTGGAAAGAAAACAAACCTTTTCCGCTCAGTTCGTGGACCGCTGCCGAACTTGCCAAAATGCCAACGTATTACATCATGGATCTCGACAAAGGTATGGCCGAGACGGTTGCGCCCGAAATGCCCTCTGTCTTCGAGGTAGCGTCCTGCAAGTGGCTGACCGGAGAAGAACTGACTGTCTACAGCAGCGAATACACCCGAACCGGCTTCCAAGGCGGCTTGCAATCGTATCGCGTCGGCTCAGAACCCAAGTTCGTGGCGGAGCTTCCTGCGTTTTCCGGCCGCACGATCGACGTGTCAGCCTGTTTCATCGCCGGAACTAGCGATTGGGGCGCCTATCAAGTGCCCGGTGCATTAGATAGAATTCTGCACTCAGATGAAAGGTCTTCAATCTGTCGAAGGCGCAGGCCATTGGGTTCAGCAAGAGCAACCTGACGAGGTAAACAAGTTGCTTGTTGCATTTTTGGAAAGCACTTCTTCTAAGGGAGGTTTATCAATGAAGGTAGAAAATGCACACGCTTGATCAAAACAAGTTGCCATCCGCTGATTCGATCGAGACAAATAACGACGCCATTTCGCTGATCATGAAGCAGGCTGGCCGATCGGCCGAAGAAGTTGCGTCGCTTTCGACTTTGGATGATGCCGACCGTGCGGCCGAGAATCAATTTACCGGGGAAGCTCCAACGTTAACTTCGCTTTTCGGACATGGTCGAGCTGTCGAATTCGATGCTGGTCGTTTCAGTCCATCGGCAGAAGTTGCGAAAACGATGTCCGAATGTTTAGAGTTTTTGCTTCGACGAAAGAAGGCGGGCACGCTCCTGGACCATCGCAAGATGCTATTCCACGATCAAACCCTTGAGGGACTAGCATCCCTCGGCTTTTTTGGATTGGCAATTCCAAAACAGTATGGTGGCAGCGGCGCAAAGCTAGGGGATCTTGGGCCGTTACTCCGAGCGCTGACGATGGTTCATACAGATCTCGCCGTTCTCTTTGAAGTGCACAACTTTCTTGGGCCAGTTACTCCGATTCTCGATTTTGGAACGGAATCGCAAAAGGCGTATTATCTTCCTCGAATGGCTCGAGGCGAGTTGCTTGGTTCATTCGCATTGACGGAACCCGGTGTCGGAGCTGACCCAAGTAAACTATCGTTAACAGCTCGACGGGTTGGAGATAGGTACCTTATCTCTGGTGTTAAATGGCCGATAACCAACGTCATTTACGGCGGTGTATGTGTTCTCGTGCTCAAGATCGACGGTGAGGGACTTCCAAAAGGTCGGGATTCCGGCATGTTGATCTTCGAAGTTCCTAAGGCCGATAACGAACAATTTCGGATGGTTCGCAATCGACTCAATGCCTTCGACTATCTTTGGAATGCCCGCTTTCGACTAACGAATTGCGAAGTTGCATGTGAACAACTTCTTGGTCCGCCCGGCAAGGGACTCGCTCAGGCCTTCAGTTCTTTGGCGAAGGGGCGGGGCGGAATCTGCGTAAATAGCGCTGCCAAAATTTTTAAACTCATAGCGCAGGTCGTTTTAGATCCGAATGCAGTCGAAGAAACGAATGCTTTAACGAGTCGCTATAGTCCAGGCGGTTGGACCTCGTTTCGCATTACCTTTGGCAAGCCCATTGGCGAAGCGCCTCGTATTCAAACATGGTTTGGACGAGCAACCACGCATGCGCTTGCGAGTCGCGTGCTTGGCGATGTTTGTTTTCGTTTGGGCGCGAATGGCGTTCGTGACGAAACGTTAGGCATGATCGCGAAAGTCTATGCGACGAAAGCTTTGCTTCAAACCGCGATTCATGTCTACCAAGTTCAAGGGGGCCGGTCAGTTCACCAGGATGAGCGGCGTCATGCAATGCGCGCAGGTGGAGAGTCGTCGATTGTCGATACGAGCTCGTTGATCGAAAACTACATCGGTGAAAACATGCATGAATTCATGATCGCATCCGTCTATGAAGGCCCCAATCCGGTACTCGCGGATATCGGTGCTCCCAACGCGATGACTCGCAGCATACGCGTAAAGTACTTAGAGCCAATTGGTTTAGCGGAAGTCGCAGGTAAGTTCGGGTTGTTGGCCAAAGCAAAATTTGCCTGTTTTGTTGCGGTCACGATTCTTGGATCCTTAAACCCTTGGACTGGTTCCTTGCAGGGGATTAAGAATCCATTTCCAGAGAAACAACGCTTGATTCAAAAAGCCTTACGGCGAAATCGGATTCTAGGCCGCCGGATCCTCCTCGTCATCGCTCGCTACCAGAAGAGTTTCATGGATCAGAGTTTCTTGCTAGGCGATGAAGGCGGCGTCTTTGACCAATTATGTCACTCGGTTGCGTCACTGGCTTATGCGATCACGTTGGATAAACCACATCCCGAGTATCTTGCCATTGCACAAGCGTTAGATTTAGAAGCGGATTTGCGAATGAAAGGCAAAGCGGATTCACAAAAACTTCAAATCGCCTGGGCGGACATCGGGAAGTTGCTGATGAATCCCAAGTCCAATCTGTTTGTTGATCTAATTTCGGACATCGAGGTCGGTGATATTCCGTTGGATCCTCGTTTTGTCGATCGATATATTTAGCTAGTGCTGAGAAATCGCTAGGTCGCCGACATTCGCATTCCAGCATCCAGTCGGATCGTACAACCATTGTACATCGAGATTTCAATCACATGCTGGACAGCCGAAGCAAACTCCTTTGGATCACCAAAGCGACGCGGGAACGCCATCTGACTTAGCAATGATTGTCGCACACCTTCGGGAGCAACGTTCATCATCGGCGTTTCGAAGACTCCTGGTGCAATACTGACAACGCGAATCCCCAAACGACTTAGGTCACGAGCCAAAGGGAGTGTCATCGATGCGACTCCCCCCTTGGATGCCGCGTAAGCGCTTTGCCCGGTTTGGCCTTCAAAAGCAGCAATCGATGAAGTCATGACAATGACACCTCGTTCGCCATCGTCATTGATGGGTGGATTCTTCGAAATTGCCTCCGCCGCTAGCCTCGCGATATTAAAGGTGCCCACGAGGTTAATCTCAATGACGCGTCGAAATGCTTCCAACGACCCCGCTCCTTCTCGACCAACCGATCGTTCGGCATGCGATATCCCGGCACAGTGAACTGCCGCTGACATTTTCCCCAATCGTAGCTCTCCTTCGGCAATGGCTGCGCGAACTTCAGATTCATTCGTAGCATCAGCTTGAAAGTAGCAACAACGTTCTTCCGATCCCTCGGTCAATTCCCGACTTGGCGCCTTGAGATCGAGCAAGAGGACTTTGGCTCCTTGATTTAGAAAATTCGTGGCACAGGCTGCACCCAATCCAGAACTTCCGCCTGAGATCAATATCGTTCGGTTTGCTATTTGCATTGGTCTGGCTTTCCTGGTTTTTTCTTTGCAATACCGTTCCATTAGGCATTGCATCACAATAACTTACCGTATTCAAGCGTTCGATCGAAGAATCGACTCATGGGACATTCGGTCTACCGTCTTGTCGCGATCAATTCACGCGTTCGATCATCATGGCGACGGCTTCACCTCCGCCTAGGCATAGAGTCGCAATACCACGATGGAGGTTTCTCGATAACAGATTGTACAGGAGGGTCACCAGTACGCGGGTACCGCTACAGCCCAGCGGATGTCCAAGGGCAATCGCACCACCTCGCACGTTCACAAGGTTTGCGTCCAATCGCAAATCATGGATACAAGCCAACGTCTGAGCCGCAAACGCTTCATTGATCTCGAACAAATCGACATCTGAAATAGACATGTTTGTTTTTTTGAGCAACTGATTCACGGCCCCAACAGGCGCGGTAAAGATCCTTTGATGATCGGAAGCATAATAGCAGTGACCTACAATTCGAAATGACCAGTCTGTCTTCAAGGCCCGATGTGTAGTTTCATCAACGACCACAACGGCGGCCGCACCGTCACTCAACATCGAAGCGTTCCCTGCGGTGACCGTTCCGCTGTAGTCAATTGCATCGCTTGAGCCAACGAGCGACGAAAGGAAGACGGGCTTTAATCGAGCAAGCGATTCAAGAGTGCAATCTTGACGCGGCCCTTCATCGCTAGAGCGAACGACTTGTTTCTTAGCTTCAACAACCGGTACCAGAACCAGCTCGGACGAAAATGCGTCGAATGCGGCTGCCGCCAACTGGTGACTTCGCACGGCCCAAGCATCTTGTTCTGCTCGTGAAATGCTTTCGACTTTGGCGACCCATTCTGCAATACATCCCATCGCGACGCCCAATTGAGGGCAGCGAAGTCCATCGAAATCAACCGAATCTATTAAAGACTGTTCGCCATACTTCCAACCTGATCGGCCATTTCTCAACAGGTGTGGCGCTTGACTCATGCTCTCCATTCCGCCTGCCACGACTCGTTGATATTCGCCAGCTCGAATCGCCATGTCGGCTAGCATGACGGCATACAAACCCGATCCACAGACTTTGTTGACCGTCACTGCGCCGACGCTTGCCGGCAATCCAGCTCGGATGCTAGCTTGTCTAGCGGGTGCTTGTCCCGCACCGGCTTGGATCACTTGCCCCATGATCACCTGATCGATTGTTTCCAGACCCACGTTTGCTCGTCGGACAGCCTCGGCGATGGCATAACCACCAAGTTCCACTGCGCTCAATGCCGATAAACAACCTAGATACTTACCGATCGATGTTCGGCAACCGGAAATCAAATACGAGGAAGCCACAATCAACACCGTTCAAATCTTTCTTATTTCAACCAAGGGTCGTCTCACGCCGTATAATTGAGTAACGTAAAACTTTCATGACGTCCCTAAGGATACCAAATTGAGCAATACCCTTGTCGTTACCAGACCTGTCCATGAGTTTGGGTTGCCTTTTGTATTCGGAGAAGATACCTACTTTACGAATAGCTATCTTGGTATGATAGTTTTTGTTTCGTCACTTTGGAATGTCGGAACCAGTGCGGATGCCGCAAAAGATACGAGAACTTGTCCAGCAACTAGAGCGAGCCGGTTTTGTGAACCGGGGAGGAAAGGGAAGTCATCGAAACTTCTCGCACCCGAAGGGACTTCGCGTCACTTTGTCTGGGAAGCTCGGCGCGGATGCTAAACCTTATCAGACGCGTGTTGTCCAAGATGCCATTGAGGAATCGCAAAAATGAGCGATAGTGCCAAGTACGTGAAGATTGTCGCTTGGTCAGATGAGGACCAATGTTTTGTTGGCTCTTGTCCCGGCATCATTGGCCCATGCTGTCACGGCGACGATGAAGTGAAAGTATATCGACAGCTCTGCGAGATTGTTGCGGAGTGGATCGAGATTGCGAAACGCGACAATAAACCGTTGCCGGCTCCAACCGCAGGCATAAAGTTTGTCCAACAATTATTTGCAGCCAACTGAATTGTGGCGGACGATTGAGATCAAATCTTTAGCGGGACACTGTTATTCCACTTATGGGAAATCTCGTCAAAATAGAGACACTTCAGCCGGGACTCGTTCTCGTGACGCTCAATCGTCCCGAGCGACGAAATGCGCTGTGTATTGAGTTGCTCGAAGAGCTGTGTCTTCAGGTCGAAGCAATGGCTTCCGCAAAATCCGCGAGAGTTATGATACTCAATGGAGCTGGACCGATATTCTGCTCTGGACTGGATTTGTCAGAAGCTTCGCAACCGGAACTTGTCCATCGATCGGCAACGATTCTAGCGAAAGCCCTTCAACTGATGCGAAGTACAGGACTGATTACCATCGCCGCTGCACAGGGTGGGGCTTATGCCGGAGGAGCTGGATTGATGGCTGCATGTGATTTTGCGATTGGCGCAAGCGACCTGAAGATCGGATTTCCAGAAGCCCGACGCGGACTATTGCCCGCCTTGATTTGTGCGGTGATGAGCCCGAAAGTTCGCGAAGGAGATCTTCGAGAATTGTTTTTGGTCGGCAACAACATCGATGCAAATCGAGCTTTACAGATTGGGCTCTTGCAACGCGTCGCGCCATTGGAGAAGCTACTGCAGAACGCGATTGAAATGGCGGAATCCGTATTGGCTGGTGGCCCCGAAACAATCAAAGCGACCAAGATGTTGCTCAATCATGCCTATGCTCCGCAAGAAGCCATCTGCATTCCGGATATGCTCGAGATGCACCTTACCGCAAGAAACTCGAGTGAAGCGACCGAAGGCTTGGCGGCGTTTCTCCAGAAGCGACCTCCCAAGTGGATGGCGTCTGAAACGTAATTCTATGGTAGAACAATTGTCTCAATTGTTCATGTGCTGATAGCAACGCAGGAACAATTGAGACAATTGTTCTACACTGATCCGTTATGCCGTTTGAATCTTGGCGACCGCTTGTAAGCCTAGTTCTTCTATACTGACCTCCCGCATCCTGAATTTTTGAATTTTGCCTGTCACCGTCATCGGAAAGGTATCGACAAATTTCCAGTAGCGAGGTACTTTAAAATAAGCGAGCTTTTCACGGCAAAATGCTTTCAATTCTTCGTCAGATGCATTCTGACCATGACGCAATCGGACCCAGGCCATGACCTCTTCACCGAACTTGCGATCAGGTACGCCGATCACTTGAACATCCTCGATATCTGGATGCTGATACAGCAATTCCTCGATTTCCCGCGGATAGATGTTTTCGCCACCACGAATAATCAAATCGCGAAGTCGGCCCGTGATTCGATAGTAGCCATTGGGCTCGCGCATCGCCAAATCCCCCGAATGTAACCAACCGTCGGTGTCGATAGCCTCGGCTGTCTTGTCTGGCATCTTGAAATAGCCCAGCATGACATTGTGGCCTCGACTGCACAATTCACCGTGTTGCATATCGTTAAGTCCCTGGCCGGTCTCGGGGTCGATCACTTTCGCTTCGATACCAGGCAAAGTTCGACCGACGGTTCCCACCCGCAAATCGATAGAATCATGAACGCTAGTCTGAGTTACCAGTGGGCTGGCTTCGGTTTGTCCGTAACCGATCGTCATTTGTGATGCTCCCATCTCGCTGGTGACCCGTTTCATCAGTTCGATCGGACATGGGCTCCCCGCCATGATGCCTGTCCTGAGTGACTTCAAATCTCGCATCGGGTAATCCGAGTGTTCGAGCATGGAAATGAACATGGTAGGAACACCGTAGACTGCAGTGCAACGTTCCATTTCAATCGCTTGTAAGGTCGCGCCGGCTTGAAAACCCTCGGCCGGAAAAACCATCGTCGACCCATGAACGATGGAACAAAGCGATCCAAGGACGCAGCCAAAGCAGTGATACAAAGGGACGGGAATGCAGATTTTGTCCTTGGATGTCAACGCTTGATTCAATCCGCCATAAAAAGCGTTGAGAAGAATATTTCGGTGTGAAAGCATTGCACCCTTCGGGAAACCCGTCGTTCCAGAGGTGAACTGAATATTGATCGGATCATCACAACTCAATTCTTGCTGCGCATCATGTAGCTGCTTTTCTGAAGTCGCATCGGCCAAAGCCAGCAGATCCTGCCATGCAAGCGTTCCGGCTTGTGATGGACCACGAAGTGTTATGACCCACTTTAATTTCGGAAACTGCTTGCATTCGAGTTTTAAAAAGGTCTCTAGAACTTTAGGAGTTCGATCGTTCCCCATTTCTTTCGAAGGCGGACGTGTTCCAGATACCTTGTTAAAGGAATCTCTAAGCTCAGGGATCGCTTGATTCAATTCGGCAAAGTAGTCTGTGGTCTTGTATTGGTCGATCGACGCAAGTCCGCTTAGTTCGGATTGTTCGATGGCATAAGCCAACTCGTGCTGACGATAGGATGGATTGATCGTAACCAAGATGACGCCAATGCGTGCCGTTGCAAACTGTAATAGAACCCATTCCGGAACGTTCGTAGCCCATATCCCAAAGTGATCGCCTCTCCGAAAGCCCAGTGCGAGCAGGCCGCGGGCGACTCGATCTACCTCTCGATCAAGGTCTGCCCAAGTCCAGCGAATAGGTTGACTAAGAAAAAAAACGGCGTCTTGCTCCGGGACTCGGCTCGCAGTTTGCCTTAAGACCTCGCCGATTGTTTTGTTCGCAACCCATGGAACATCTCCACGTCCAAGTAACCGTTTTGAATCTGAATCTGAATTTGCGTTATTGTTCATATTCAGTGTCGACCCTACGAAGTCAAATCGGTTAAAGATATCGACAAGAGCGCTTGAGCAAGGGCCTTGCCCTGAGCATCATTGCGCAAGCCTCGACGCAGGATACCACGAACCAAAAAGTTGAAGCCACCGAGATTTGGCATCTCAAACCGCTCTATCGAATCTACGCCAATCGAGTCAAAAAAATGCTTTACACGTATGGCGGTTAGATGTGTCTTGAGCCATCCGTAATGTTCCATCGATCGAACAAGAATTCCGATATTGGCCCCTGTCCCTTTGTCGCCGCTTCGGCCATATGCGATATCGGACAATCGTTTCGCATCGAATGGAATCGATTCAACCGACGGTAATTTGATTGTGGCGGAATGCATGGAGAGCTTGGTATCGGCCGGCGATTCGTCAAAGGTCTTGGCGACTTCCGTTGCGGATGGCAATGTATTGGAGGAATGTTTATCTTCCGTCGTGATGAATTCGATTCGCGATGGAACCTGATCGGCTTCAATCAAGCAAGGCCAATATCGAAAAACTGGATGGACGCGAGGCCTTCCCTCGGCATAACCGGTTGTTCCTTGGGGACCAGCGGTAACCAATGGGATCATTTCGCGCGAGAACTTTTCGACGGCTGCTTTCGATTCCGACTCAACAGCAATTCGCAGGACCGACTCATAACTAAGTTCGTTTAGCCCCGATAAATTCCCTACGGGGACACTCGCTGCATTTCCCAACGACTCCACAATCGCATCACGGTATAAGCAACCTGCTTCTCGCAATCGCTGAAGGACGATTTCTCCGCACCTGCGAGCCTTGCGAACGGATTGTGCGCCAAAAATAGTAATCATTCCAGCAGCTCGAAAACCGTCGCGGTAAGTTGCACTCACTTTCAGGGTATCGGGCTTTGGTCGTCCGATCGCTCCGTCAACGGCAACGCGATCCTTACCGACGACATTCACTTTCAAATTCAGGAACGATACGGTGACATCGGGGCTTTGATAGCGATTGGGATCGCCAATTTCATAAATCAGTTGTTCTTTAACAGTTTCGAGAGTCACATGCCCACCTGAGCATTTGGACTTGGTAATCGTACAGCTTCCATCGCGGCGAATTTCAGCGATCGGAAATCCGATGTGCGCCGGGTCAGGGATATCGAGCCAATCCGTCGAAATGCCGCCTGTCACATGCGTCCCACACTCGAGCAAATGACCCGCCACCGTTGCGCCTGCCAATCGATCCCAATCGTTCTGCCCCCATTCAAATGAATAGACACATGGCGCAACCACCATCGAAGGATCGGCGATTCGGCCAGTGATCACGATATCGGCGCCCGCTCGCAGCGATTCTACGATTCCCTGGCAACCTAAGTAAGCGTTGGCCGTAACCAAACGATCTCGTACTTTAGAGAGCGGTTCATGTGAATCCAGGTTTTGAAAAAGTGTATTGTGCGCATCAACTTCGATCAGATTGGAGAGTACATTATCGCCGCTGACAACGCCGATCTTCAACGAGCGACAACCGCTTTTCTCTAAGGCCGCCGCGCACGCCTGAGCGCATCCCAACGGATTCAAGCCGCCAGCGTTGGCAATCAAGCGACATCGACCACCCGTCTTCCAATACGCCGCCAGATTCATGACAACTTCGACGAAATCTTGCGCGTAACCCAACGAAGGATCACGCTCGCGTTGGATCGCAAGAATGGACATCGATACTTCAGCTAGATAGTCCATCGTAAGAAAATCGAGGTCTGGCACTTGAGTCAACAATTCGACCGCAGCACTAGGGCGGTCACCCCAGAAGGCCTGCGCGTTTCCCACTCGAATCATTTCTATCACACTTCTAACCCTCGGTTCAATGGCTGAGACAAATCGGATGGGCGCAGCACCGAAAGTGCCGCACTCAACCAGAGCCTAGTCTCATGCGGTGCGATAATCGCATCGACCCAACCTCGAGCCGCACCATAGCGAATATCGGTTTGTGCTTCGTATTGCTGCCGAATGGTATCTCGCAATCCTTGAATCGCGTCGGTCGACAGCTTTGTCCCAGACTTCTCTGACTCGCGAACGCGCAGCGTCAGCATTGTATCGGCCGCTTGATTGCCTCCCATAACCGCGTAGCGAGCATTGGGCCAAGCTAAGATCAATGACGGATCATAGGCTCGACCACACATTGCATAGTGCCCGGCACCATACGAACTGCCGACGATGACGGTGAATTTTGGAACGGTCGCAGTGCTCATGGCATGAACAAGTTGTGCTCCCGAACGAATGATTCCAGATTGCTCAGCCTGCTTCCCCACCATGAAGCCTTGAACATCTTGGATAAAGATCAAGGGCACGCGAGTTTGATTGCAATCGGAGACAAAGCGTGCGGCTTTCTCGACCGCATCGCCGTAGAGTACGCCTCCAATCTGAAATTCGCCTTGCGCGGATTTAGAACGCTTGCGTTGATTTGCGACGATCCCGGCGGGCGCTCCGTCAATACGAACGTAACCGGTGACGATGCTCCGCCCGTAGTCGGATTTGAATTCTTGGAAGCTGCCGTCATCGACGATGCAGTTGAGTAGATCACGAATATCGTACTCTCCGCGCCCGTCAGCCTTTACGAACTGGTATAAGTCATTCGGATCTCGGAGTGGCGCCGGACCAGTCATTGGTGTTGAATCGTTCGGCTTCAGATGGATGAGCGCACGAAGCCTTTGCAAACAAGCAGAATCATCCATTTCGTGAAAGTCAACGGTGCCGCTTATTGAGGAATGCATACTGGCACCACCTAGTTCTTCAGGATCGACTGTTTGTCCAATCGCCGCCTTGACAAGGGCGGCACCCGCCAAGCAAAGCTGGCTTCCTTCGGTCATCAATATCTTGTCGCACAGCACTGGTAGGTAGGCTCCACCTGCGACGCAGTTTCCCATCACCGCAGCATACTGTGGAATACCATTGGCAGACAAAACTGCATTGTTGCGAAAGATTCGTCCGAAATCATCTTCATCGGGAAATATCTCATCTTGAAGCGGTAAGAAAACACCAGCCGAGTCGACAAGATAAACGATCGGCAACCGAAGTCGTTGCGCGATTTTTTGTGCGCGAATAACCTTCTTGACGGACTGTGGGAACATCGCTCCGGCCTTTACCGTTGCGTCGTTCGCAACGATCATGCACGGATGGCCATGTATCCAGCCGATGCCCGAGACAACTCCCGCCGCCGGCACTTCGCCCCAATCTGGATACATTTGATGGGCAGCCCACAATCCGAGTTCTAAAAAGGGATGCGTAGGATCGAGCAGCAATGAAAGTCGTTCTCGAGCTGTCAGCCGACCTAGTTTGCGTTGTCTGTCCACCCCTGATTTGCCGCCCCCTTGCATCAGGATGCGTTCTTCGCGTCGAATCGACTCCGAAATCTCACGCAACGTGGACATAATCGATCCTCCATGTCGTACTCGTTGTCAGCAACTCGATCCCGAACAGACGAAGTCCGCATTCAGCAGTGGATTCATCCATAGAGCGATTGCATCGGGCGTGCGTCAAAAGAAGGGAGTGGATTGATTCAGCGTTCTTCAGTCTAGCGAATTCGAATGGTTATGAAAACAATACTTGCGGTATTTTTGATAAAATGAAGCGAAACGCGAAACGGTTTTTGACGTTTGAAGTCTTTTGGACAAACGGAAAGACTAGGCGGCAAGCGGTTCTCAACAAAAGCAACCTACGCATATTAAACGATTCGTTAAACCATTCGATTTCAATCCCCAAACGGAATCAGATTTCAATATTGTACGGCACTCCGTCGACTTCGATGGCTTTGCCCGGTCGGCTGGGCCAAGCAGCGGGTTTCATTTCCTTACTCCAACGCTCAAAGGCTTTTTGTAACTCAGCGACGACTTCTGGCAAGCTGTTGGCCAAGTTGTTCGCTTCACCGATGTCCTTGGATAGATCGAACAGCCAAACTTTATTACCTGCCTGCACGAGTTTCCAATTTGCTTTCCGTACCGCATGATTGGTTCCGTTCCGCCAGCAAAGTAGCTCATGCGGTGCTCCGGTCTTTTCATCGCAGAGGTAAGGCAATAGGCTTACGCCGTCCAGCCTCAACTCCTTCGGCAACCTCGCGCCCGCCGTCTCGGCAAAAGTAGGCAGTAAATCGAGTGCACTGATAGGTTCCCCATAAGTACGTCCGCCTTTTAGCTGCGCAGGCCAGCGAACCAAAAACGGCACACGGACGCCACCTTCAAAAAGAAATAGCTTTCCCAATCGCAAAGGACCGTTGCTTTGGACACCGGTGTAGGTCGGTCCGCCGTTATCGCTTAAAAAGACAACGAGCGTATTTTCTTCAAGGCTCTGTTTTTGGAGTGCGGCGAGTATTTCGCCAACGGCGTCATCCAAGGCGCTGGTCATTGCGTCGTAGACGCGTCGCCTTTCATCTTGGATGTGCGAGAAGCGTTGCGAGTATTTGTCCGTGGTTTGGAAAGGTGTGTGCACCGCATTGAATGGAACATAAAGAAAGAACGGTTGTTGTGCATGTCGCTCGATGAAAGACACCGATTCTCGGGCAAAGGCTTCAGTCAAATAGGCCGGTTCCGCCACCGATTGCGTACCGCGGAATATCCCGCTACTCGCGCCTTCCTCCGTATCGGTGGCGATCCGTGTGCCCCTTGCTTCGGCCGGCAAGTATTGATGGGCTCCCGGCAAGAAGCCAAAGAACTCATCAAAGCCGCGAGCGAGAGGATGATGATGTTCGTGGAAGCCGACATGCCACTTGCCACAAATACCCGTCGCATAGCCAGCTCGTTTAAGGACGTCGGCGATGGTCGGAGTATTCGGATCGAGGCCGACGGTCGCCGGATCTTTTCTCGAAGTCGCCGCATTGCAGTTGAACTCGAAGCCAAATCGATGCTGATAACAGCCCGAAAGAAGGCCGGCTCGCGAGGGACTACATGTTCCAGCCGTGACATAGCCGTCTGTACAACGCAGGCCATCGCGCGCCAAGGAATCGATGTGCGGTGTGGGGATCTCCTTCGACCCATAACAACCGATGTCTGCGTAGCCGAGATCGTCGGCTAAGATCACCACGATATTGGGCGGACGTTGATCGCCGGCTCGATGAACTTGGATCGATTCAAGCAGTTTTTGCTTGACCGCCGAAGTATCGGTCGCCGATGGAGTGGTATCGATAGCGTAGGCTTGCGTCCGAGCTAAGATGCAAACGATGAGCAGTAAAAGTCGGGCGTGGCAGAAGCGAGTCATGAAAAAGTCTCCGATGGGTAAGTTTGCAAGCCTCAATCGACATAAGTCATAAGCGATTCAAGGGGCCCACGCTCTTGGCGAGCGTGGCTACGGTTAAAGCCCGGACGGAATTGCATGGACCAAAATTCTGATCAAGATCCGCCATCTATCCTACCGACCGGTAGGTTGTTTACAATAGCAGTGGTTGTTGTGCTGGATTCTTGTTATCAAGCTCTAGCAAGGGAAGCAACATCGTGAATGTGCCGAGCTGCCTAATACGGCGGGAAAATGACGTGGACATGATGCGGAAGTCGAACTATGTCGTTACTGGTAAGATCGTTGGGCTCATCCTGGCACTGGTGAGTTCTCCGGCTTTTATCCAGGCCCAGTCGCCGACAGGGACGTCGATCAACTCCGCTGCCGACTGGCCGATGTACAATCACGACCTGGCGGGCTGGCGGTTCAATCCTGTCGAGCATACGCTTTCTCCGTCTAACGTCAGCCAGCTCGTCGAAAAGTGGCGATTTCCCGCAGCGGATTCCCAAGAGACGATCGGCGTCGTCCACGCCACACCGAGTGTGGTTGCCGGTGAAGTTTATTTCGGTACCGCAACATTCGCCGCGCTTTACAAACTCGCGCCTGATGGGACACTTCGCTGGGTGTACCGCAGTTCGGCTCGCAAGGTCCTACTGCCGCCGACGGCGGGAGAACCGCTGTCCGAAAAATTACGGAAGGCAGCGTCGGAGGCGGGGATCTTTTGCTCGGCGCTGGTCGCAGACGGAGCCGTCTACTTTGCGGACACAGGCGGCTGGATGTACAGCTTGGATGCCAGCACTGGCATTGAGCGGTGGAAAATTGACACTCGCGGACCGTCATTCCCCGATGCCCATTGGAACAATGTGCTGATGTCCTCGCCGATCATGGCCGACGGCAAAGTCGTTTTCGGCGGTGGTTCGCTTGAGCAACTCTTCGCCGGAACGAAAGAATATGCTGGCAGCACCGGCCGCGGTTTTCTGGTGGCCCTTGAACCGAAGACTGGCACCCTAGTTTGGAAATATGATGTTGGCCCGAGACCGGAGAAACTTGATCCGCCAATCGTCGTTGAAGACTTATGGGGTAAGCATACATTTGAGTTTGGTCCGGCGACGAGCAGTGTCTGGTCGACGCCGTCCTACGATTTTGACACGAACACGCTGTTCTTCGGTACGGATGTGAACACGGCACCTCGCAAGCCGACGGTCGAAGATCCGTCGCTTCACACCGCAGACTCAAGCGCGATCGTTGCCGTCAATGCCTCAACAGGCACGCGGAAATGGAGTACGCAGATCAACCCAGGCGACGTGTACACCAACGCCATGCGTGCCTACGACCCGAAGACGGGGCTCTACAAGGACGTATCGATCGGCGACACGCCAAAGGTCCTAATCATCAACGTCGATGGCGAGTCGATTAAGGTCGTCGGCGCTGGATGTAAGAATGGCGGCTTTTACTTGTTGCGAGCCGACAATGGCCAACACCTCAAACACACGCCCATTTACGCTGGCCCGCCCACTTATCCGCCAGCCAAACACGACCCACGTGTGCTAGCCCTCCCCAGCTCCATTGGCGGTTTGCAATCAGGTTGTGCCACCGATGGTCGGAGCGTCTTTACCAATGGTATCGACGCTGTACGATTATGTACGCAAGAGAGTCCCCTTGCGAGTAATCAAATACCGACGGGAGGACGCGTGACCGCGACTTCGGTGGATCTCGCGACAGAACTCTGGCGCCATGAGCGGCCGAAAATCCCCGAGATGGGCGGCACTCCGGGGAAGCCGATGTACCGCGATGTCGGTGACATTGTCGGTTCGGGCATCGCAGTGGGTAACGGCGTCGCGTACTTCACCGCCGTCGGCAGCGGTATGCTCATCGCTCTCGATGCGGCGACCGGTGCCGTACTCAAGGAGATCGCCCTTGGGCCGGTGTTCGCCGGGCCGTCTCTCTCGCGCGGCCGATTGTACGTCGGCGGCGGTAATACGCTGTGGAACGCCAATGAGTATGAGTGCTTCTTTCCCAAGAAGTACACTGGCAGTGTTCGTTGCTTTGGCTTGCCCGGTGAGGATGAGATCGACAGGCTCGACAAAGGCAATGAATGAAGAACACGTTCCGTCAACGCTTTCATCTATTAAAACGCACCCGCTTTCGCAGAGAGTTAACATGGTATCGAATCATTTCTTCGCGTCGATTTTCGTGCCTCTATCACTGGCTTCAACTTTCCTGTCGGCCCAGGAGAAGAAGCCAGAATTTCGAGCACCAGAGGATTTGGCCTTCCGCACGGCCGACATCATCAGCGAAGGGACGCGAATTTCGGCGGAGTTGTTCGCGCCCAAGGATCCGAAGACGGATAAGCTACCGACCATCGTCATGAGCCACGGCTGGGGCGGTAAGAAAGCGATGCTTCGTTCCGATGCCATCGTCTTCGCACGCGCTGGATATCTAGTCGTCACGTTCGACTATCGCGGCTGGGGCGACAGTGACTCGCGGTTGATTCAAACGGGCAAGAAGCCGGAAACAAAAGATGGGAAATTGATTGCCGAGGTCAAGGAAGTCCGAGAAGTCGTCGATCCTATCGACCAGACGGCGGACATCATGAACACGATCCATTGGGTCGTGGGCGAAGAACAATGCGACCCCGAACGAATCGGCATCTGGGGGTCTTCGTTTTCAGGTGGGCACGTCGTCTATGTCGCCGCGCGTGATCCACGGGTGAAAGCCTTTGTCAGTCAGGTCGGATCGTTGGATGCCCGCTGGGCGATCACGATTCCCGAAGCTCGAATTCACACGTTCAGCCAGGGGACCGCTCGAACACATGGCAAGATCGGCTATCCCGCAGCGGGCACGAGATTCAACAACATGGACGGCGAGCCCGTATGGGAAAAGCTCATGCAGTACGCACCCGTCGAAGACATCGGTCGATGCAAAAACTGCGCAAAGCTTTTCATCATTGCTGAGAACGAGGAACTATTCGATAACAAGGACAACGCGATATTGGCTTATAACAACGCGACCGGCGTCAAGAAACTTGTGACCGTCAAGGACATCAAGCACTACGGCATCTACAACGAAGGCCGCCCCCAAGCCCAAAAAGAAGCCATCGCCTGGTTCGATGAACACATAAAAGCAACCTCGCATCCCTAGTGCCGTTCCCATAACCCTCGACGTGCGGAGAAGCGTGTACGGCGGCGCGGATTCCGGGATAGACTCTTCTTTCGACAGGCCCTAATTCGACCCCCAGGGCCTTCCCATTGTAGAACAATTGTCCCAATTGTTCGGGCAGTGCGAGTAGACAAAGAACAATTGAGCGACAATAACCTCGGGTTTTGCGATCGATCGATGCCACAAACGACACCCGCGGCTAGCGCCGTCGGCTCAATTTTCATTAGGATAGCCAGTTGATTGCCTTGACATCCTTATTTTCCTAAAATCATGGCATTCGAAATGAACTTGACGAGCGCTGGAATTCTAGAACGAGAATGGAATTGTCTTAGGAGATCTATGGAACTGAATTCATGTGGCGATGATCTCGTGGGCCACATTGCCCTTGGTATCGGTCAGGCGGATGTCGCGGCCGGCGTAGGGAAACGTTAGCTTCTCGTGATCGAGTCCCAGTAGGTGCAGTATCGTGGCGTGCCAGTCGTGAATGTGCATTTTCTGGTCGATAGCTTCATATCCATATTCATCGGTCTGGCCATACGAAAAGCCTCTCTTCACGCCGCCGCCAGCCATCCACATCGTGAAGCCCTTGTTGTTGTGATCGCGACCGTTGCCGTTCTGTGCGTACGGTGTGCGACCAAACTCACCGCCCCATAGCACCAGTGTATCATCGAGCAGGCCGCGAGCTTTTAAATCGGTCAACAGACCGGCGACAGGTTTATCGATGGTCTGGCAATTTTTCTCGAGGTCGTCTTTCAGATTCCGATGCTGGTCCCAACCGAGGTTCGATGACACACCCGGCGCGCCGTTGCTGTTCACTTCGACAAAGCGCACGCCGGCTTCGATGAAGCGTCTCGCAAGCAAGCAGTGTTTGCCATACTCGTTCGTCATCGATTCGCCGATGCCATAGAGCTCGAGCGTGTCCGCCGTTTCGTGGGAAAGGTCGGTCAGGTGGGGCATGGTGTTTTGCATGCGATAGGCCAACTCAAGCGAATCGATCATACCTTGAGTCGACGGATTGAAATGATCGCGCTCGAGCGCTTCGCGATTGATCGCTTGAACTAGATCAAGTTGTTGGCGCTGGGCTGAAAAGGAGAGACGCGGATTCTTTAAATTGCTGATAGAGGCTTCTTCATCCGGTCCTTTGGCGGCTTGCACCGGCGTCCCTTGATAAATGGCGGGCAAGAACGCGCTGCTGTAATTCAGCGAGCCACCGAGGGATATACTCGGATTGATCGTAATGAAACCTGGCAAGTCCGCATTCGACGTTCCGAGACCGTAGAGCGTCCAAGATCCTATCGACGGTCGTTTAAACTGAAACATTCCCGTGTGAAGTTGGATGTACGCTTGAGCATGAGCGGGCAGATCGGTTTGCATCCCTTTGAGAATGCATAGATCGTCAGCGCACTTCGAAAGCTCAGGGATCAATTCCGACATCCACTGACCGCTCTGTCCGTACTGCTGAAAACTCCACGGTGTCCCAAGCAGCTTACCATTGGGATTCAAACCCTTGCCGATCGCCTTGCTGTCGTCGACGGTCAATTGCGGCTTGGGGTCGAACATATCGACATGCGAAGGGCCACCTTGCATGCTCAAAAAGATGACGCGTTTCGCGCGCGGTTGGAAGTGTGGCTCGCGCGGCGCGAGCGGGTCAGCCGATTTCTCGGCGGCGAAAGCGGACAAACCGGAACAGGCTAAGAGGCCAAAGGCGTTGCCTGATATTTTCAGCAAGGCTCGGCGTGAGACGGCTGCGGAGAGTGAGGGGTGATTCATGTGTTGGCGCCTTAAATATTGAGTAATTTTCGCGGATGAGCATATTCATCAGCGGAATCAATCCGCGTGATACACTCGTCCGTATTTTCATGCTCCCCTCGCCCCGGTACTCCGGGGAGAGGGGCTGGGGGTGAGGGGCGGCGTTGCTCGGCGATTCCGCCCCCTCACCCCGGCCCTCTCCCCCGGAAGACCGGGGGAGAGGGAGGAGATTTTCGTGTGGCATTCTCGTTTCTGCTCATCAATTCAAACTACGAAATTCAGCACTAGCCAATAACGCTTGGCACAAGGTAGACCAAGCCGCTTGTCGCGCTTTCTCAAGGTCGGGCCCTTCTCCTTCGCTGATACCTTCGAAGCCTTGAAGGTGCCTCTCACTCAGTATACTTTCGCTTGACGTTGGCGGCCTGCCAAAGCAAATCACGAACAGCTTTTGAATACGCTCGGAATCTGAAACTCTCAGCTCCAGAAGCCGCTCGGCGAGCCGGTCGCATTGCTCCAGCACGAACGGGCTGTTCAAGAGATAAAGGGCTTGCGAAGGAAGTACGGTCGACGCGCGTTCGCCTTGAACAGCGCTGGCATCGGCGAAGTCGAATAACGATAATGGCTCGGCAACATAAACATCACGATAAACAGCCGTATACACGGACCGATACCGGGCATCGGGGCTCCAAGTATCCGCTTTCGGTACAAAATCACCTAGCTTGCCGATATCAGATCCAATCGGCGGATGAAGATCGAGTTGCCCAGACACGGCCAACAACGAATCTCGCATGGCTTCGGCGTCGAGAAGCCGTTTGTTCAACCGCCAGACCAACTCATTGTCAGGATCTATCGCAAAGTTCTCCGCATCGTAGGATGAGCCGAGTTGATACGCGCGGCTGAGTACAATTTGTCGAATCTGATGCTTGATTGACCAACCGTTCTCCGTGAAGGATAGTGCCAAGTAGTCGAGCAGCTCAGGATGGCTTGGCATCATCCCGGCAGCCCCAAAATTGTCGGGACTCGAGACTAATCCGCGACCAAACAAGTGCTGCCAAATACGGTTGACCATGACACGGGCAGTTAAAGGATTATTCGGCGAAGCGATCCACTCGGCTAATTCTTTCCGACCGCTGCCGGCGGAGATCGAGGGAGCCTTGCCGTTATCAATCATGACCTGTGGAAACCCTCGCGGCACCAACTGACCGGGCTTGTCGGGTTCGCCACGCACGAACAACTCGCTGTCTGCCGGGTCCTGCTTTTCTTGAACACCCATCGCGAACGGCAATGGATTGCCTTCGGCGTCATGGGTTTTGAAGAAATTCTCGTAAATGGCGAGTTCATTCCCGAGTCGGAATTTATCTTTCGCCGGGGCCGTCGCAATGGTGGATTCCAATACCTTTACTCGGTTGCGAGCTTTACTCAACTCTCCGGGATCCGTCGCCGTCGCTCGAATCACAATCGGTAAGTTGATACTCGTTGGCAACGGCAGAAGGTCCGACCAGCGAAAATTGCCTGCGCGCTTGACGGTGCCATACAAAGTATTCGTACTGCGGAAGATGCCCGCCAGCGAGTAATAGTCCTTCGTTGGGATCGGATCGAACTTATGGTCGTGACAGCGGGCGCAAGCGACCGTCAGACCCAGCATACCGAGCGTCACCGCTTCGATCTGTTCGTCAGCGATGTCCAATTCGTAGGCTAACGGATCCTTAGTGTTCAGCGTTTTGGTTCCGATGGCTAGATAACCGGTGGCGATCGTCAGCTCGGCTCGCTCCTCTTCACTCGATGAAGGCAGTAAATCGCCTGCCAGTTGCTCCATTAGAAAACGATCGTACGGTTTGTCGGCGTTGAAAGCCGCAATCACGTAGTCGCGATAGCGCCACGCATGCGGATAGGGCAGGTTGATGGCCTTGCCAGCCGACTCGCCATAGCGAGCAACATCGAGCCAGTACCGCCCCCATCGCTCGCCAAACTGAGGAGAGTTAAGCAAACTTTCTACGACACTTTCGATTGCGGCTTGCTGGTTCGAGCCCGCCGACCCGTATTGGAGCTCGAACGACTCCACTTCCTCAGGCGACGGTGGCAAGCCAATCAAATCGAAGTAAAGTCGCCGCAACAGAGTCAGTGGATCGGCATCCGCCACGGGCTTCAGTCCCTTCTGCTCCAAGGCGGCGAGAACAAATCGATCGATATCCGAGCGTGGCCAGGCGGTATCTTGAACCGAAGGAGCCGCATGCTTCTTCGGCGATTGAAAGGCCCAAAATTGCTTCCCTTTTTCAATGTCGATTTCTTCGCGAACCACTTTCGCGGACCCGTCTCGCGGATCTGGAGCTCCCATTTCGACCCATCGCTCGAAATCGATGATCACCTCCTTGGGGAGCTTCTCCTTGGGCGGCATTTTGAGGTCGTCGTTGTCGTGCCGAATGGCTTCAAGAAGCACACTCTCTTTGAGACTGCCGGGGACGACGGCTGGCCCCAAATCACCTCCGCGTCGAATTCCTTCGCGATTATCCAGTACCAAACCGCCCTCGATTTCTTCCGAATCAGCCGAATGGCATTTGTAGCAATGCGTCACCAGCACCGGGCGAATCCTCTTTTCAAAGAAAGCGGCCCCATCCTGATTCGGATGGTCGGCCACCGCCTCGACGAAAAGTTTAGTTGGCTCGTCAGCCGATAAAATTGCGTCGCAAAAAAACCAGCTCAATAACAGGAGCCCAAGGTGATTGAATTGTTTTTTCATGATGCTTCCAGATCACTATTGACGAAGTTTGTACTCGTTCGATCGCGCCAATCGCGATTCAATCTAGCTGGATGGGTTTATTTATCTGATATTTACGCGCAGTCCGTTGAAAAATTTCATCGCCGCTTCCGTGACCATATCATTCTCCGTTCCAAACTGTTGATTGATCGCACCATGCGACTGTTTCGGTGAGGGGATAAAATCGACTTTCACACCAGCTTCGCGAAGTTTGTCTACGAAAGCCTTGCCATTTTCATTGCGCATTTCAAAGCCCGTATTGCTGTGAAAGACAAGCATGGGCGGAATGCCCTTGTTAGGTGCAACGTGAGCGCTCGGTGCCGCGTCTTTGAGCATGGCTGGGTCGGACCCGAAGACTTGCGCATAGATGTTGGACGAATCACTGCCCTGCACGATTTTAGGTACATCATAAGCATTGGTATCCAACGGGATCACGCCTCGGAGAATCCCCAGATCCTTCCCCGCCGCTTTCAGCCGAGTCTCATCAGTTGCCAACAGGGCGACTAAATGTGCACCCGCCGAATGCCCGTATAGAAACAATTGCCCCGGATCACCCCCATGTTCAGCAATGTTGGAATGGACCCAAGCCATGGCGCTGGCTACGTCGTTGATGTTAATGGGATGCTTACCAGAGGGCAGCAGGCGATAATTGATACTCACGTAGATGTATCCGTGCTCATTGAAGAACGCCGCTGTTCCTCCGACACTTTTCTTATCGCCTTTGGCCCACCCGCCCCCATGCACGTAGACCAGCACTGGGGCATGCTTAGCATTGGCAGGCGCGTAGATGTCGAGGTTTTGATCGTTGGCCTCGACACCGGGCATCTCTATATAACGTACATCCTTGGTCACGATGCTGCCCGCCGCTAGCCGCGTCGTTCGCGGGGTCGACTCAGCGGTTTTTTCAGATTTCCCATCGGAATCCGATTTCGGGGATTGGCCTGCAGTCGATAGTTGAGCGTATACCTTATTCGCTTCGTCGAGCGTAATCGTTCCATCGCCATCGCCATCGTACTTGCGGACTTCGTCGGAAACGATCTCATCGCCCGTCAGCTTGCCGTCGCGATTTGTGTCGAGTTTCTGAAAGCGTTTCTTAACGACTTCAGAATCGGCTGCCGAAACACACATCGCACTCACGGAGACCAAGTTAAGAAGAATAGTGAAGTAGAAGAAGTGTTTGATGTTTAGGTTGGTCATGGACGAGGGTTACCTGATTAAAAGAACGTTATCGGACAACAAAATTTGAGAGGCACAAGAGTTCATCATTTAGCCGCCCCCGCGAATTCGCGGTCGCGCTGGTCGATGGCGCGATCCAGCGCATCGAGCGAGTCTTTGCGCAACGACGAACCGATCTTGATCGGCTCACCTAGTACAAGATACTGCTCGCTTTGCGTGTCGTAGGCTGGCCACGTGGGTTGACCATCGACGTTAGGGTCGCCGACTTTGGCAAACTGTACCCAGTAGCTGTTGATGGTTTCGGATAACTTCAGATCAATCGGGTCGACCGTATCGCGATTGAGCCGCTTCATCGCTTCGGGGACCCGCATGAAGACGTAGGGTATTTCCGCCGCATGCAAAGCCTGCGCAGATGGCTCGACGGCGTTGCGGGTGAAGTGATACATGAAAGCTCTTGATTGCACGCTAGCCATGCCGCGTGCCATATCCCGCGCGGGCCGATGGTACCAGAAATCGGAAATCAGGTCGATCTGAGCTTGGCGTATATCATCCACGCTGTTGACTTGATAGTGTTGCAGAATGTCGTCGGTCGAAGAGCCTAAATCCTTGACGCGATCCTGACGATATTCTTCCATCGAGTTGTACGTTTTATTCGCGGCAACCATCGTCACCCCTTCGCCATTGTTGGTACCGGCGATCAAAGCGACATGATTCTGCGAACCATCGCGATAGATCTCGCGTGGAAATTGAGGGAGCAACCAACCGTCGACCGATGCGGCCGCCGGCAGCGCCAGCTTAATTGCCTTTTCGGCAGGCAAGTCTCTCATCGCTGCGAGTACGTCTGTTCGATCTTTACCGAGAGCCGCCGCTATAGCCCGCTGCCCGATTACCTCGGCGCTATCGCTCTTAGCCGTCCTCTGCTTCAAATGCGCGAAGTTCGAATCGCTGACCCAAGCACTTTCGGCGATCGCTTTTTGAAAGAGTCCCTTCGTCAACGGCGTGGCGACGAGCACGTAGACACTCGAACCGCCGGCTGACTCGCCAAAGATCGTTACGTTCTCGGGATTACCGCCGAATGAGGCGATGTTGTCTTGTACCCAGCCCAAGGCGGCGATTTGATCGAGAATGGCATAGTTACCTGAAACGCCTCGCTCGCTCTCGGCCGATAATAGCGGATGGGCCAAGAAGCCCAGCGGTCCAAGTCGGTAGTTGATCGAGACCAGTAAAACGCCCTTGCGAGCAAAGGCCTCGCCGTTATATCCGAGACTGCTCCCCGATCCGTTTGCCCAGCCGCCACCGTGAATCCAGACCATCACCGGCAGTTTATCATTGGCCGTCTTGGCGCCTGTCCAGACATTCAAATACAGGCAGTCTTCGCTGGCCGGCGAGCTCGCTCCTATCTGGTTAACCGGTGTCCGCACTTGAAGCGCGGTGGGAGAAAACTGCTCGCAAGCCCGCACCCCTTGCCATGGAGAAACCGCTTGCGGAGGCCGCCATCGAAGAGCGTCAACGGGCGGCGACGCGTAAGGAATACCTTTGTAGACGCGGATATTGATATTGCTCTCGACGGTCGCACCCGAGATCGGTCCGCTCTTGAGTTGGATCGGATCATCGAGCGCGCGAGCCTGTGAAGATCCCCGTGTAAATAGCCCAACAGCAACTAGACCGAACACTAGCCAACGAGTGAATCGTGTTATCATCGAGAATCCTATTTTTATGTGAACAGTTCCGAGACCGGTTCGCCGTCAGTGACCAAGGGGATCGGTCGGCCGTTGGTGTGAAACTCAGTGCGGGGATTGATCTTCAAAGCGTGGTAAAATGAGCAGAACAGATCCGGGACGGTGACGGGCCGAGAGATAACGTCGATTCCGTCCTCGTCGGTAGCACCGATCACCTGCCCACCGCGCACGCCACCACCGGCCAAAGCAACGCTGAAAGCTCGGCCGTAGTGATCGCGTCCCGTAGCCGCGTTGATCGTTGGGGTGCGTCCGAACTCGGACATCATGATAACCAAGGTCTTATCGAGCATCCCTCGCTGCTTGAGATCCGTCAGTAGACCGGAGATCCCTTGGTCGATGGGACCAGCTAATTTCTTTTGTGACTTGAAATTGTCACGGTGCGTATCCCAATTCGTGGATGCCGAAAAGCCACCCGAGTTCACCTCGATGAACGTGACGCCGGTTTCGATCAACCGCCGCGCCAACAAGCAGCCTTGGCCAAAGGGAGTCCGGCCATAGAGATCGCGCATCGAACCAGTCTCTTCCTCGAGATCGAAGACCTTCAAGCCCGGGCTTTGAACCAGTTTGGATGAGGCTTCATACAAAGCGCGGTGATCTGCCACGATTTTCGCAGCGCCGCGCTGGGCGTATGACTCGTCGATCTTTTCAAGGAGGGCCAACCGTCGTTCGAGGTCTTCACCACGTATTCCAGCAGGCAAACCCAAGTGGCGAGGAAACCGCTCCGGTTCCTGAACCGACAACGGCGCGAACTTAGCCCCCAGATAACCTGGGCTTTGCTTCGAACCCTGGCCAATGCTGACGAAGCTCGGCAATTCCAGCTCGCCATCGCCGATCGTGCAAGCTACGATCGAGCCCAACGTCGGATACTTGACGCTCGCATTGAACCCGTAGCCAGTATGCATTAGATAGACGCCCGGGGCATGGTTGTTTTCCTTGCTGGTCATCGAGCGGATGATGGCCATTTCATCCAGGCGCTCGGCCAACTTGGGCCAATTCTCCGCGATGTGCACACCCGGCAGCACGGTCGGAATGGATTTCGTGGGTCCGCCCGTCTCGCGCCCCGGTTTTGGATCGAATGATTCGAACTGACTGAATCCGCCTTGCAGGAACAGCAAGATGCACGACATACCTCGACTGCGCAGTTCGGCCGCTTCGCTGCGCACCGAATCCATCCAGCCCATCGTGGAGAAACCAGCGGCCGTAGCACCGACACAGCGCAAGTACGATCTGCGGCTATGTATTCCGTCTTTCGAGACTCTTAATTGGAGATCTTGCAACCACATGTTTGTGTTCCTGATCATTTTCGTAAGTGTGTGCTTAAAATAAAAAAGGTGTCTTTTCCGACCTTGGCTGATGAAAATGTTAGAGCACCACGTAGCGATTCGATACGAAAGTATTTCCTCCCCCTCGCCTCGGTACTCCGGGGAGAGGGGGTC
>JAWXCK010000138.1:0-49513 GCA_034408855.1 Pirellulaceae bacterium | reverse complement strand
CGGCTCCGACGAAGGCACCTACCGGGAAGCATTATCATGTAGAAAACAAAAATCCAAAAATTGTGGCGACCGCCACTTGCAAAACTCGGACTTCATAGTGGCACCTATGTCTACAGCTCCACTTCGAGCGACGCCTCGTTGATCAAGCGATGGTGCGCCGATGATGGAACCTGTATTGATGACGGTACTGCCAGTTTGCAAAGCATGAGTCGGCGTGAATCCACCGTTGAATTCGAGCACCCTCAATTTGGCATCAATCGGCGTGCCACTTGTACCTACCTGGTCGCCATTAACGCCGTTCACGAAACCAGATGCCGTTCCTTTGTTGCCGATTAAGTTATTACCAGCCGAAGAGAACGATCCGCCCACATCGGTAGCCCCACTATTTCCGGCGATGATCGTATTGCGAAGTGAAACGCTACCGCCGCCGACACCGATATTCACTCCGCTGCCTTGAATTGAAGATGAATTGTTGGTGATGGTAACATTTTGAAGAGTCACCGCCCCATCGACCTGGATCCCACCACCAAAATCCCCTGAAGCGTTTCCAGAAATCGTTACGTTCGTTGCGGTCAACGTACCACTTCGCACGTCGATGCCCCCGCCTTGGTTGGATGCAGCGACATTGTTGCTTAAGGTAACATTGGATAACGTCACGCTCCCTCCGGAACCAATTCCCCCGCCGCGATGAATCGCGTTATTATTAGTGATAAAGACGTTGCTGAGGTAGATGACACCTTGATTATCGATCGCTCCCCCATCTTTGGCGATATTGTTCGTCAGCATGACATAGCTCAGCGAGGCTGTCGCACCAATGTCGACTCGCAGACCGCCGCCGTCTCGGTTAAAAGCATTTCCACCTCGAATTACAAGTTGCGAGATTGACGCGTTACCAGCAACGACATGAAATACGCGATCAATTCCATTGGCATCAATGATCGTGCTGTTTCCAGTTCCAGTGATCGTGACATCTTTTTGAAGCTCCAAATCACCCGTCGCGGCGTTGTTTTCACCGTTCCCAGATAGCGATAGCGTATACGTTCCGGCGTTCAAGATGATCGTATCGCCGCCAGGACCTGCGTTGGCTTGGATAATAGCTTCACGCAACGAAAGGACGCCGTCGCCGCTGTTGATGACATCCGAGAAGGTCGTCACGGTTATCGCAGCGAGCTTACCGCCCCAAGCCTGCTGAAGCTCGTGACTGAAAGCAATAGTCGTGTCGATCACGCCGACTTGATACTCGAGAAGCCAGTTCCCGCCCCATCGGCTATGTCCGGTATCGTCGATACTGGCCGCTACGTCGGCTCCTGTCAGTGCGCTGAGCGACTCGACCAATTCTTGTCCAGGAAGTGAGTTCGCAATATCGCAACCATAGATCAAAATGTCGGCATCGGAGGCAAGTGCCAACTGCCAATTCGCAATCTGTCCCGCATAGCCTGTTAGATTTCCATCATTGAGCCATGTCTGCCCTAACTGGATAGCTCCCAACTCACCGTGGGATACGAAATGAATTGCGTTAACTTCGGAATAGCCGGCGAGAATCTGACTGATTTGTTCGACACCGTCTCTAGAAGCATCGAGTAAGTAAACTTCAATTTCACGTGTTGAATCCGCATTCCGCAATAAATCGTCGATGAGTTGCTGATAGTTTGGAGTATTCGAGTTTACAAAGACTAATTCTAGTCTTCGCAAATCAGTTGCCTGTCGAACGTCGGTGGAATTGTCAATAAGTCGAGCATCGGAAGCAACATTATTGGCGTCGGACGCGATAGAAACGATCGGCGATTGTTCGATCGATGGAATGGCACTATCGCCCGCAATTCCACTGTCGATGGTAGATCCAACATCCACCATCGGAACCGCACTCATCATGATTCGGTCTTCTAGCAATTCGGCATCGATGGCGACCATCGTCGATGGTGGCACATAGAGAAATCGATGGATTTTTGAAAGGATCCTACTCACGCAAATTGCATCCCGCAAAAGAACATTTGCCCGAAGTATTCTTCCCTGCAAAGTGAACTCAAGCAGCAGAATGCATAAAGATGGAAGAATTTCACTACGGTTCTCGCGATGCCTAGTCGCTATCATCGCGTCAGCCGTCACATGCGATACCGGATTTTTGTAGGTTTGCTTGAAAGTGCACTTCGCAGCCTATTCCGATTGTCGATGTTTTAGCATTGAAGGTAGACGGAACTGGGAAACCGAACGGCCTGCGCCGTCCCACTACTTTGAAATCGGCCACGTATTTCCTGACAATTCGTAATCATGCTCAGATATTCTTCTCCCTTTCAAAAACAAGTTTTCGAAACATTCTGGCCAGGCCAATCGGCGGTTCATGCTTGTGACGCTGTTTGGCTGTCTCGATGCCGCACATTCGCCGAAAAGTTAAAAATTTGTTCCGATTCAGAGCTGTCGCATGCAACTGCTTTAGTTCGTAAGACTCCTCCGGCAACGGGTAGAAACGAACAATCATTCGCCTTGGCTATTGAAGCCATTCGCCGCGTCCTCGGAATGGAACTTTACAATGTACAGCTCCAAGCCGGAATTTCACTGGTGCAAGGCACGGTGACCCAAGTCCAAACCGGGGAAGGAAAAACACTTATCGCTGCCCTCGGAGCGATCGTCAATGTTCTCACTGGTCGCAAAACGCATGTCATGACCGTCAACAGCTACTTGGCCAACCGAGACTTTCAACTTCTATCGCCTGTCTTTCAATTGCTCGGTCTTTGTGTCGGACTGACCGATTCACATTTGGACGCGATCGCGAAAAAACTCGCTTATCAATCCGATATTGTCTACGGACCTGGCTATGAGTTCGGGTTTGACTATCTTCGCGATAGGCTTACCCAACTTTCGGCGGAAAAGCAGCGAGCTGGTGACCGAATTCGAAAACGCCTTCGAGGTATTCAATTAGAGCACCTGCCGTTGATTCAAGGCCCACTTGTCGCCGCCATCGTCGACGAAGCTGACAGCGTAATGCTCGACGAAGCAACGACGCCGCTGCTTATCTCGCACGGTGGACAGTCGACAGCTCCTAACCGAACGGTCTATGTCGCTGCGTCGGACATGGCGAGTCAACTTCAAGTGGATTTGGATTTCAAACGCACCGGCGAAGCGATTCAGTGGATGAAGAGAGGTTTGGAAAAACTTGCTCTTATACAGACTCCCATTGCCAGCGGACTCCAACGCGCATGGTCGGTCTATGTCCAGCAAGCGTTGCGAGCTCAACATCAACTCGAACGCGACATCCACTACGTTGTCGATGGCGACCAGATCCAAATTGTCGACCAGCAAACCGGACGCATTTTTTCCGAGCGAACGTGGAACGAAGGTCTTCATCAGGCCGTGCAGGCAAAGGAAGGCGTAACGATTACTGCCGAAAATCATGTCGTCGCCAGGATTACTCGACAACGCTATCTTGGGCTCTATGCGCATCTGTCGGGGCTGACCGGGACCGCCGAAGGAAGCGAAAGTGAACTAAAGCAGATCTATAAGCTGGATGTAATCGTCATTCAAACTCATCGTCCGTCGGTACGTAAAATTATAGCCCCGCAAATTTTTGTTGATCGACCGCGACTCGAAGCGGCTTTAGTTCAAGAAGCGCAGCGAATGCAATTGCAAGGACGACCTGTCCTGATCGGCACAACTTCGATTCGCTCGACCGAGCGACTATCGATGCTTTTCGATCGCGAACAAATTCCACATCAATCGTTGACGGGCCGACAGGATTCTGACGAAGCAGAAGTGATTGCTCGGGCTGGTCAATCGAGTTGCATTACGATTGCAACCAATATGGCTGGCCGTGGAACCGATATCCACGTCGATTCTACGGCCAAGTCCTTAGGCGGCTTGCATGTCATCATCACCGAACTCAACGAGTCTTCTCGAATCGAACGGCAACTGATCGGACGAACGGCTCGGCAAGGTGATCCAGGTTCGTCGCAACTTTTTATATCCGGTGACGATCCATTTCTTTTGCGATACGCCCCCGAGCTGGCCGATCGCATTGCGAGTTCGAACAAACCATGCAACTCGATGCTCGAAAGTTGGGTAAGCGCCATTCGACGGCTACAAACCAAAGTTGAAAAAATGCGAACGGAAGAACGGCAAAAAATGTTCGCCCACGATGACTGGCTCGATTCCGTCAAGCGCGAAATCGGGTAGCAATTTTCGAGTTCGTGAGCAATCTAGTAATTTGGATTGTAACGATTGCACAATCCATTCTTATTGTAACCATCACAATTTGTGCGGGCTTTTCTCCAATTGCAGTGACTGTGAGCTAGACTTCGCCAGCTTCGCAATGGATGCGACGCCTCGATTCTCTTATGGATTAGGCATTGCTCACCCAACCTTATGGGAAAAATTTCCATGTCGACGCTTGAAGTTCGCCGAAGCCAATTCAGTACTCATTTCCTCTCGCTATTTTTTTGCGGAACGATGCTAGCGACGTGTCCATGCGCTTCTGAGTTCGAGGGCTTTACCGAACCGTTTCGCGCACTCAAAGTAGCATCCGATGAAACAGGGACGGTCTCGGAGGTTCTCGTGCGTGAAGGTGATCGCGTCGAAGCTGGCCAGGAACTTGTCAAACTCAATAGCGATATCCATCAAGCTTTTCTTGCAATCGCGTTACAAAACATGCAGGCTGAAGGACGATTGCGATCGTCAAACGCCGACCTTCACCTAAAACGAACTCGCTTGGAAAAACTGCTTCAGATCAAAAGTGAAGGTTTTGCGCGACAAGAAGAAATCGATCGAGCCCAGTCGGAATTGACGGTTTCCGAAGCGAATGTCCGAACGGCCGAAGAAGATTTACTCTCTAAAAAACTTGAACACGATCGAATTCAAACTCAGATTCGTCGTCGAACGATCCAAGCGCCGATCGATGGTGTGATCACGGTCTTGCACAAAGACCAGGGTGAGTTCGTGGCACCCAACAGCCCCGAAATAGTAACGCTCGTTCAACTTGATCGTTTACTCGCCAATTTCACTTTGACCGGTTCGCAAGTCCAGACAATCTCACTTGGCGAAGAATTGCCCGTTACATTTTCTGATAGCGATGAAACGCTTGGAACTGTCGAGTACATTTCACCGGTCATGGACGCCGAAAGCGGGACCGTGCTGGTGAAGTTGCGAATTGACAATGCTGACAGAATCTATCAAAGCGGACAACGATGTCGCGTTCGTCTTCCTGACTGAGGCTCGCGATGAATTCGAGTAATTTGATTTTGGAACCGGCGGCTGGCGCCGTGCCGCTCACGGAATTGCTGCACGCGATTGTGGGTTCGATCGATGCTCGATATCGACCTCAAGCCGTCTATTTTCATCACCATATTGCCGACGGTGCCCATCGCGAGTCGACCGAACGCATTCTTCCTTCGCAACCTATTCAAGGAAGCGATCCCAACGCGAGGATAATCGATGCGGCATGCCAGGTTGCCTATCGATCCAACGCGATCGAAGCTCGACAGCTCGCTTCGCCTTCTCGAAGTATTGTCGCAATTCCGTTCGAGATACCGTCAATCCATCGCCAAGTAGTTGGGTTTGTCTTTCCATCGGATGATTTTGCATCGACGCTCATTTTAGTCGCAAAGTCGATCGTTCATCAAATCGCGGCGTGGCAAGCTTGTCAGGCCCATGATCGTGTCAACCGAGAAACGCAAGAGACGGCGGCGGTGCTCGAATTTGTCGAACGGATTCTAAGTTCGACAGATTTGCAACAAGCTTGTTTCCGATTGGCTTCGGATCTATCCACGTACTTAAGTGATAGCCAGGTTGCGATTGGATACGTAGGCCGCTCTTCCGGAAAATGCCAACTCGTAGCACTTTCGCAAGCTGCCATATTTGACAAACGCTCGCCTTTCGTCATGGCCTTAGAGTCGATCATGGACCTAGCCAAGCAAAAAAAGGCAAGTCTATGCTGGCCGAATGCATCGGAGAATTCAAAGCAAAACAGCGTGGTAGAACAAGCGTTGTGCGAGGAATTCGGCATTCAAAATCTAATGTGCATACCGCTTTTCGACGGCAGCGGTCACGCGACTAGTGTCATCGTCGTTACGAACCAAGCGAGCGAAACCAATCGCGTTGAAAGCCTTCGGTTTTTAACGGGTGCCGCTCCATCGTGGGGACTTGCTCTCGCTTCGCTCAAGCGACGTGAAAGCGGAATCGCATCGAATTGCAAATCGCGAACAGCATCCATGCTTCGACCGCGGAAAGCTCAATTATCTCTTGCCGCCGCGACAATTGCGATTTTCGCTCTATTTATTCAAAGCCAGCATACGATTCTGTGTCCGAGTCAGATCGAGCCGATTGCATGTCGATTTGTCGCCGCGCCCTTCGAAGGTACGTTAGAAAAATCGTTTGTAAAACCGGGCGACATCGTCGAGTCGGGTGAATTGCTGGCACGGATGGATGGCCGCGAGATCCGATGGAAGCGCGCAAGTGTGCTGGCCGATCAGAATCAAGCGGTCAAGAAACGCGATGCGGCTCAAGCTACCCGCAATTATGCCGAACAACAGATCGCACAGTTGGAAATCGAGCGACTCGCACTAGAAATTCAATTGCTAGAACACCGCACTGAATATTTGGAGATCGTGAGTCCCGTTGCGGGAATCGTTGCCAGCGGAGATTTGGCAAGAGTCGAAGGAGCACCCTTGTCGATCGGCCAAACTCTCTTCGAAATCGCGCCGCTTGAACGGATGCTTGCTGAAATTGCGATCGCCGACGATCAAATATCGTATGCGAAAGTTGGTCAGGAAGCTGAAATACGAATCGATGCGTATCCTGGACAAGTTTGGAGTGCCACGGTTGCTCGCATTCAGCCGCGTTCAGAAATTCGGGACGATGCTAATGTTTTTATCGCTGAAGTGGAACTCGACAATGCGGACGAACGCTTACGCCCGGGAATGAAAGGGCGAGGACGATTGGTTGCCGGAAAACGAAGCTATGGATGGCTCTTCTTTCACGAGCCATTTGAGTACCTATCGAAAAAACTTTACTGGTAGGAAAGTATAGCGATCATGTCGTTGAAGCTACCGTCGAGCGTCGCGTTGCTTACCGCTACTAGGTTGGCGATGCGATCGCACTTGGTGTTCACTCCCAAGATGTCGTCTGGAGTCATTGAATACTGGCTCGTCGAAGATCCGATGCTCGGTCGATTTTTCCGACTGGGAGTCGTCGAGTATGCGTTGGTCGCTTTTTTAGATGGTGACACGACAATCGACGAAGCATTTGCCGAGTTGTCCAAGGAGCGACCCGACCATCGGCTTTCAGAATCCGATGCTATTGGGTTCTGTCAATGGTTAGTCGAGATGGAGCTTGCGCACGGTATAGACTCCTCCGAACCCGATCGTTTACTCCGACGATCGCGCGTCGCGGCCAAGGCTAAGCAGCAATCAAATCGAAACCCGTTAGCCTTCCGTATTCCACTATTCCAACCGAGCACCTGCCTTGACTGGATGGTCCGACGTTTTGCATGGCTCTTCTCGGGAATGGCGACACTGATAGGGGTCGTATTGTTCGTCATCGCGAGCGGCCTATTGATTCGCGACTGGACGAGATTTGCTTCGGCATCGTCGAGCATCTTTGCGACGAGCAATTGGCTTTGGCTTTTGATGGGCTGGATCTCGCTTAAGGTTTTGCATGAAACGGCGCATGGACTAGTTTGCAAAATCTATGGCGGAAATGTTCGAGAAGCTGGTGTCCAGTTTTTTTGGTTCATACCGCTACCTTATGTCGACGTTACCTCCAGTTGGCGGTTCATTTCGCGATGGCAGCGTATCCATGTCGCGGCGGCTGGGATGATTATTGAATTTTGGGTCGCGGCGATTGCAGCGATTGTTTGGTATCAAACCGATTCTGGATGGCTCAATCATTTGGCATACAATGTGGTAGTCATGGCAAGCCTATCGACCTTGATGTTCAATGCCAATCCGCTAATGAAGTTTGATGGCTACTACATTCTCTCAGATTTAATCGGCATTCCTAATCTGTATGCTCATGGCCAACGTCGCGTGCGAGCCGTATTAGATCGATTGCTGCTTGGTTTTTCAACGCGAGCTCCAGCCACATCACAGCAGCGGTCGAACTTTGTACTTGCTTATGGCTGGCTGTCTTTGTTCTGGAAGGTCACCCTTTGTTGCTCGATGGTGTTGGTCGTCGCAAACTATGCGGGGCAGATGAAAGTTTGGGTGATAGGCGTCGCAGCGATTCTATGGTTATCAGCGTCCATGGTGAAATTGGCGCGATTGATGATCTGGGGCCGTTCGGGAATGACTCCGCCGCGATTTCGATTCGCCGTCGTCGCTGCGATTGCGATCGTCGGAACCTCGGCGGGATTGACTTGGTTGCCGTGGCTTGGCGAGAGCAACTCTCCGGCCATTGTCGACTTCTCGCCACCGATAGTCGTAAGAACAGCCGGTTCAGGTCGCGTCGCGAAGATTTGCGTAGTACCCGGACAATATGTCCATACTGACGACGTTCTCCTGATCCAAGAGAACCCTGAACTGGCTTTGGAAATCGGCAGTCTACGGTTGCAAATCCAGCAATCGGAAATCCGCGAGCGACGCTTTCAACAGAAAGGGCAAGTTGCATCGCAGCAAAGCGAAGCTGAGCAACGACTGGCCTTGATGATTGAATTGGACGCCAGACAAATCGAGTTCAATGAGCTCGAAATTCGTGCTCCTCAAGCTGGCCAAGTGATTCATCGAAACCTCGATCGGTTGCTGGGTACGTATCTAAAAGCCGGCGATGAAGTTTTGTGCCTCGGTGACGAATCGAAGAAAGAACTTCGCATGGCGATCAGCCAAGATGACTACGACACTTTTCAACAGCGAGTCGGTTTGAGGGTATCGATCGACATTCCGGGGAAATCGTTGCTCGATGGGACACTAGAACGCATTATTCCCCGCGCCAGTTTGACGCCAATTCACTCGGCACTCACAACCGTTCATGATGGCCCGCTGCCCGTTCGGCCAAAACGAAATAGTGAGGAAAAATCGAATAGTTTCGAATTATTATCTCCATGCTTGGAAGGGATCGTTGGCATCGATGAAGACGATAGTGTGCAACTCTTCGCCGGACAACGAGCCACGATATCGTATCGGCCATGCGAGCTGTCAGTCGGACAATATCTGTACCATTGGATACAGAAAGTTGTTCGATTTGAAACTACGCGGACATAACGCTTTTGATCGAACTCAATATGTAGTCGACATTTTCAGGTCGAGCACCGTGCCCCATCAGTCCAATTCGCCAGCACTTGCCAGCCAGCTTTCCAAGTCCGCCGCCTATTTCGAGATTGAATTCATCGAGCAAGCGTCGTCGCACGCCAGCTTCGTCTTGAAGGCTCGCAGGTATATTGACCAAGTTCAACATCGGCAGCGAATGCTGGGGGTCTGAAGCGTAGGTAAATCCCAGCTCGGACAAGCCTGATTTGAGCAATTCATGAACTTTCCGATGGCGAACGAATCGAGCTTCAAGACCTTCATCGAGCACATCTTGCAACGCAGCATGAATGGCGAAATTCATGTTGACCGGCGCGGTATGGTGGTAAGCTCGATTGCCTGACCAATAGTTGCCGACCAGATTCAAATCGAGATACCATGAGTTCACAGCACTCTTTCGATTCGTTGTTTTGTGCATGGCTCGTTCGGACAACGTTACCGGAGATAGGCCTGGTGGGCACGACAAACATTTCTGCGTTCCTGAGTACGCCGCATCAATTTCCCATTCATCAATCTTGACGGGCAAGCCAGCCAGCGACGTCACGCAGTCCATCAAAAGCAATCCTTCGTGTCGGTGAACAGCCTTGGCAAGTCGATCGAATGGCTGGTGCGCGCCGGTCGACGTTTCTGCATGGACAAACGTGACAATCTTCGGCTTTAGTTCATCGATCTTCGCGATGATCGCCTCTTGGTCAAAGACAAAGCCCCAAGGAGCCTCCATCGTATGAACGGTACCGCCAGCGCGTTTGGCTTTTTCGGCCAACCTGCCGCCAAAAACTCCATTGACGCCAACCAAGCAAACATCGCCTGGTTCCACCAGATTATCCATCAGCATTTCCGCGCCCGCCGACCCCGTCCCGCTGCACGCGAGGGTCATCGAATTTTGCGTCTGAAAGACCTTTTGAAGCATTTCGCGAACTTCGTTCATCACTCGCATGAATTCGGGGTCCATGTGTCCGATGCATGGCAAAGCAAGGGCTTTGAGAACCGACTCGGAGACGGGAGATGGACCAGGACCATGGAGTTTTCGAACTGGAAGTTTGAGCATGTTCTTCATTCTTATGAGTTAAAGTTGGAGCGTTGAAGTATTATGCCGAACGCTCAAGCTAGTTTATTCCTAACCCGACGCGTTAGCGATTGAGCCGAGTAAATCCCTCGCTAACGCGTCGGGTTACAAACACACACTGCGTATAACAAGGAACAGCCGAGTCATTTGTCAGGTCGCGTTTCACTCGGTAAGCTATGGCCCATCTTTTCTCGTTTGGTTGCAAGATACTGGGCGTTATGAACGTTCGATGGCGGAATAATTGGAACCTGATCGACGACCGTTAAATCAAAGCCGCGTAAATTAAATGCTGCCATCTTCTTGGGGTTATTTGTCAAAAGTCGAATCTCCTTCAGGCCGAGATCCTTGAGGATTTGAATTCCGACGCCATAGTCGCGCATGTCCGCTTTGAATCCAAGAGCATGGTTGGCCTCGACGGTATCGAGTCCCTGTTCTTGCAATGCGTAGGCACGAATCTTTTGAGCGAGTCCGATTCCGCGGCCTTCCTGTGGCAAATAAACCAAAACACCGCAACCTTCTTGAGCAATTGCCTTGAGCGCCATTTCGAGTTGGTCACCACAATCGCAACGCAGCGATTCAATCAAATCACCTGTAAAGCAACTGCTATGCATACGAACCAAAGGGGCCTTTTCACGAATCGATTGTAAGTCTCCCATCACTAGCGCGATCGGTTCTTGTGACTCAAATTGAACGTCGTAGACGAAAATGTCGAAGTCACCGTACTTGGTCGGTAATTTGGCTTGGGCAGCGCGATGGACAAGCTTCTCGTTAAGTCGCCGATGGGCGATGAGCTGCTCCACGGTGATGATTTCCAGTCCATGCTTTACCGATAAAGCTTGAAGCTCATCGCGAGTGGCTCGATCGCCCGACTCGTTGAGTATTTCGCAGAGGACACCAGCCGGAGCCAACCCAGCCATCCGAGCAAGATCGACGGCCGTCTCGGTATGCCCTGCTCGACGCAATACGCCGCCCTCCATTGCAACTAGCGGATAGACATGTCCAGGCCGCACGAAATCTCCTTTGAGAGAATCCGGTGAAGCCAACCGTCGAATCGTCTCGGCTCGCTCGCCCGCTGTAATCCCTGTTTTGCAACCGGCATGGTCGACTGGGGTCATAAAAGCAGTCTGCAAGGGGGCCGTGTTGTGCTGGACAATCGGCTTTAAGTCAAGCCTTTCACAAACACAAGGCAGGACGGGGGCACACAATTGTCCATGCCCTTTGAGCATAAAATTGATCGTTTCTGCAGTCGCCATTTCCGCAGCGCAAATGAAATCACCCTCGTTCTCACGATCTTCGTCGTCTAAGACAATGACCACTTGACCGAGTCGAATTGCATCTACGGCCGCTTGTACCGTGCTCAACGTTAACGCCATTCCGGCTCCTAAAACATGGATTTCACCAAATCAAACTGACAAAAGTGTATTATATCATGCGGTTCTTTGCACTACGGCGACAACTTCCCCGAATCGGAATTGCATCTGAAGCCTGGAGAATGAATACTAGTAGTAGTCAACGATCGCGTCAGGGAAGTCAAAATGACCGGCACGATACCTGCTCCTAATGTTTTGGGTACAATTTTTAAGACAAGTGTTTTTAGAACCAGGAACTGTTGCGATGACCTTCGCAAGCCATCCGATTGAATCGTTACCACAAGTGCTGATCACCGACGACGATCGCGATTTTCGCGATGCGTTGGCCGAAGCCCTTACACGACGTGGTTTCGGATTGCTATTGGCAAGCGACGGATGCGAGGCAATCGAAATAATATGTGAGCAACCGGTGCACCTGATGCTGGTCGATATGCACATGCCGCGTCTGAGTGGCCTTGAAACACTTGCTTCGCTTCAAAAACTTGAAATTGAAATGCCTTGCGTTCTCATGTCCGCCGGCCTGGACGATGGCATTGTCGATCGGGCAAAAGGCCTAAACACCTCTTCGGTTCTCGCAAAACCTTTTAGTCTCCAAACGATCACCAGCGTCATTCGCCATATTCTTTTCGATCGTTACGGTTGGGTCGCGTAGCGCGCCGTCGGCTCACTTTCGTAGCGATACGGCGCGATCCGACCGTTGGAAACGAATAAAACATAGGATATACACCAGCCGCTTGCGCCGCACCGCTACAAAATTGCCTTAAAAAACGGCGTCTTTTCTGGGATCGTCATTAATTTTTTCCGGCTGTGACCAAAGGTGTCCATAGAAGGTGCGATACGAATCTTAGTCAGCCATCCAAAGAAGACTTGGCTCGGTTGGCATGATTTCGATTAGCGAAATTGGTTTTGATCGCGATGATTCGTCGAACGTCGATACCTTCGAAGCGTTCCATGAATGGCATAGTCTTGTAACAGCCCTCGACCGACTAGAGAAGCTGTTATAGCGGTGATAGACTATCGACACCTTTGAATTCGACTGTCCCAAGTTGACCAGCACAACGGGAGATGCAAATCGTTGAAAGTTTCGACGCTTCTCGGTGAACGCCACCCCAAAAACGCTCGTTCCCAGCTTCTTGCCTGTGAACGCCCTGCTATCGAGGCTCCGCCTCGTGTACCGTTTGTTGACACTCTTGAATCATCGACGGTTAGGCAGGCAGAGCCAGCGGTGCAGTGGGTTCCGAGGCGGAGCCTCGGAACCAGTTGGTGGCGTTCGCTGCGCCGCTCCCTGCTTATACTTGCCGTTCTTGGCGGACTGAGCTGGGGTTTCAATCGAACATTCCTGGTAGCAGAGCAGTCGAGTCCAGCACCGCCTTTAAAATCAGTAGAGCCAATCAATCCGAGTTCCGGCGAGACTCCGTTGTCACCGATCATCCCAAAAGAGCCTGACGATGTGCGGAATGATCCGCTTTATCAATCCATCCTCGAACAACTCAAGGAAGGTCGTGCCGCGCTATTACCGACGGACCATCCAAGTTCTCAAAACAACGCAACAGAGTCGCCAGCCAGCCCAACGACGGCGGAATGGCATGCCATCGAGTTAATCTTGCGAGCCGCGAGGATCTTAGAGCGAGAAGAAATTCGAATGGCGGAATCGCGAAAAGCGAAACCGGTCGATGAAAGGTCTTCGATTCCCAATCAATTGCGATCTCAAGCCCTAAAGATTATCCAGAGCGGCAGTAACAAGTAGCCTGTGCTTTGTCATATTGATAAAACTGATCAGCCGGAGTGCGTTAGCACTCGCTTTCCCCCGTTCAACCGGACGCTAACGCGTTCCGGCTAATCGATACCAACCCACGGTTTGCCGGTTGACAAAGCATTAGTAGATACAATCCATTGTCGAGCAATGTCGATTATCGAGCGGGACGGGCCGTTTGCGGATAAAGGCAACAGTTTTCGGGACATAAATCATGATTCGGGCCGTATTGCCCTAGAGCAGATTTCGGGGCCCCCGGTGATAGACGCTCGACGATCAATTCGCGAATCATCGAGACAAACCTTGGGTGCGTTCCGACGGTAGGAACGCGATAGAAACGAATCTGATTTTCTTCACACAGCTTTGCAGCTTCGTCATCAAGATCGTAGATAACCTCCATATGATCGGAAATAAAACCGATCGGATGCAGAACGACGTCCGATAGATTTTCAGCTTCGTGAAGCTGCTCGATGCGGTCGCAGACGTCGGGCGCAAGCCAAGGTTGCTGCGGTGACCCTGATCGACTTTGAAAGACCAGTTCCCATCGAGTATGACCAGCTCTTTCTGCTACCAAACGGCAGGCTTCGAGTAATTGCTGTTGATATCGTGAATTTTCAGCCATGCTCATCGGGATGCTATGGGCACAAAACAAAACCGGCGTCGATGCACATCGCTCGGGTGCAACTTTGGCTAGCATCATTTGAAGCAGTTCCGCTTGAGGTTCGATAAATCCGGGATGGTTGTAAGCCATTCTGAGCTTGTCGACCGACGGTGCACCAGGACCAACTTTGATTTGTGCAGCGTGGACGTTCTCGCGGTACTGTCGGCAGCCGCTATAGCAACTAAACATCGACGTGAAGAACGCCAAGGCATGCTGCTTTCCGTCAGCCATCATTTGCCGCAGAGTATCTTCAAGCATCGGCTCCCAATTGCGATTTCCCCAATAGATCGGCAATAAGATCTCGTGTGCATCCAATTCGGCCCGCAGCGCTCGGATCAATGCCCGACACTGACCGTTGATCGGACTGATTCCGCCAAAGCTTTGGTAATGCCCGGCAACTTCGAGCAATCGTTCGCGAGGCACGTTTTTACCTCGCAGAACATTTTCGAGAAATGGCATCACATCGTCAGGGCCTTCCGGACCACCGAAAGAAACCAGCAAAATAGAATCGTAGGACATAGTCAAGCAGCAATTATCCGGTCAATTGAATTCGTAGAATTTCGGATCGAAAAGTGAACAACCGAAAGCGAGGTCGACCCCATAGCCAACCATTACAGAAGTCTAGCAACTATGCAACCCCCGAACATACCTCCCGTTCGTTCGACGGATTTATGCTCGACCAAAACTTCAAGGCAATCCGTAGTGTTTTTGAAGATCCTCGACTTCAATCGCCTTCAGATTCTTCTGTGCTTGTTCGAAATACGCGAACTGATTGCGTGCCAGATTTTCTTCGGAAAACAGGTCGAGAAAAAAGCGGTTGCGATCTTCGATGGCTACCAACCCGTTGCTCGATACGCGGTCCAATTCAACGTAATAGTGCCGAACGAGCGACTCGACCGCCTGCTGAAGTTCTTTAACCGAAGTTTCGATTTCGTCTTTCGCCCAAGCGTCAGTCACCTTAATTCCCGCCTCAAGCGATCGCATCAGCGTTGCTTTCGTACCGTTCAATGATCGCAAGATAGCGAACATTCTTGGGTCGGTGCTAATGGCGACATGGTCAAATTCATGCTGTAAGAGCGCAGATTCCCAAGGCTTCAATGGTTGAAATCGATTTGAGAGTAGGACCTTGTGAAAAACGTCGCTTTTGACTTCAAAATAGCTCACCGCAATCTGCATCGATCGCGTTCCTGCTTTATCCCGAGGAAGTTCACTCATCCGAAATCGCATTCGGTACTCGAGCGAAAACGTAAATATCGTCAACGCCGTTCGGCCCGCCGCATCGACCGCAGCTTGGTCGCCCACGATCCGAACATTGCCGCGATCGATAAGCCGAGCGAGTCTAGGCGGCGCATCGAGCAGCCAAGGATTCGGAGGACTTCGATCGAGACTTTCTTTGGACAGTTTGAATGCGTCGTTTGATTCGCGATCTTGGCTGAAAATTCGCTGGCTGTCTTGGGCGAAACTCGGAAGACAGTTTGCAATCCCGAGCATCGTCGCCAAGAGCCGCGACACATTTCGGGGAAACGAACTAAAGAATGTCGACAGCATGCGCTACATCCGTGACAAAGATTTTACCATCGCCCATTCGTCCGCTGCTGGCCGACTGCGTTAGGCAATCGACAACCTCTTGAACTCGATAGTCGTCGACCCACAGCGTTATTTCAACTTTGGGAAGAAAGGCCAAAGCGTATTCGCTATTTCCATATTGGTCGAGATGGTCTTTCTGTCGACCAAAGCCTTTAACCTCGACGACCTGCATCGCTTCGAGAGGAGCCAATCGCAGACTTTCGAGAATTCGGTCTAAGAGAAAAGGTCGAACGACGGCAATGACACACTTCATGAATGAAGCTTATTCCTTTTCGAGTTGCGTGGCGAGCTCCTTGAAACGGACCTCTTGGTCGGGGCTAACGTCAGGATAACGTAAATTCATCGCCGTTAGATTGGCTGAAATGATATCCGCGACCGCCGCCCGAGCATACCATTTATCATCGGCCGGAATAATATACCAAGGAGCTTCTTTGGTGCTTGTCGCAGGCAGCGCCTCTTGAACCGCTTTGACGTACTCTGGCCAGAGCTTTCGTTCGTCGAGATCGTGTTCGTTGAATTTCCACTGTTTGTCGGGAGTAGTTAAGCGTTCCAGCATTCGCTTCTTTTGCTCATCCTGGGATAGATGCAGATAAAACTTGAGCACGCGCGTCCCTTGGTTCGCGATCATTTTCTCGAACTGGCGAATTTCTTTGAAACGCTGTTCCCAAAGTTGAGAAAGACTTTTGATAGGCGGCAACTTTTGTGGCACCAAATATTCTGGATGGACTCGAACCACCAAGACCTCTTCATAGTAAGATCGATTGAAAAGTGCAATCATCCCCTTTTCGGGAAGGAACCGTATGGGACGCCACAGAAAATGATGTTGCAATTCTTCCGTATTCGGAGCGCGAAAGCTTTGAACGCGACACCCCTGAGGATTCACGCCCGTCATCACATGCCGAATCGTCCCATCTTTCCCACCCGCATCCATCGCTTGAAGAATAATCAAGAGCGAACGTTTTCCTTCAGCGAACAATCGCTCTTGGGAAGCTCGAAGCGTTTCTAGATCACTGGCAAGCGTCTCCTGCCCATGATCCTTTCCGCTCAATTCCTTACCGGCGCCGGTTGAGAGTTTGGAAAGAATAAGTTTACTATCACATTCCACTCGAAATTTCTTATGGTCAAAGCGATGTTTGTGCGACATAGTCAAGGTAGCCTGATTGTGTGGATCGATGCGGTATGTTGAATATTGGACTGAGATAGCTAGTATAATCAAAGAGAGCCAGTGAATCGCTGAGAATGATCGAATTTTGCGTGGCCGATGTGGCCACCGTAACGGATTCACTCGCGAGCGCTTCGAGTTTGTATTTTAGAATTCGATGAAGTCTTCTAGTCGCGTGTATTGAACTGCTTTGCCGATAGTCGCTTGAATCATCAGACTGGCAAGATTCTCCGCTACGATTTTGCGCAATCCGAGATACGAGGTCGTTAATCTCGGATTGACCTCGATGGCTACGAGCGAATCGTGCCGTTGCGATGAATCGGTGGCGATGAAGTCGATTCCGATCCATCCAGTCGGCTTTCCAGGAATTGCCGCCAGGACCTGCGCTACAAAGGCGTTCATGTCAGCTTGCGGGATCGCGTGCCATGGGCCACTTCCACCAGCGTAACGCACCATTCGCGACGAAGCGAGCAATTCATTTTTAGAAGCGTTGGTCGGCTTATTGTCCGCGATGATATTCTGCGTCATCGGCGGCAAAACGCAAAACCTTCCGTCGCCACAGAGTGCGACGACGCTTCCTGCTATTCCTTCCAGCCATGGTTGAAGAATGTATTCGTGCGTCGGAACGGACGCGGCATGCATGTGGTTTCCCGCCCGCATTGCGTCTTCAAAGGTTGAGAATAGCTCGATGCGATCACATCCTGCTCCGTCGCGAGGTTTGATCGTCCAGCGTTGATATTGGTCGCGAAAATGTTCGGTTAAAGAATTGTTGGCCAGCACCTCGTGCAATAGATAAGTCGGTGGATGTGAGACGTTGGCATGATAGAACGACTGTGCCGTTAGCCATTTGTCGCTAGCGGTTCGCAAAAAAGGAATATCTGCGTTGATTAGCTTGGTGTTCCCGCGCCCAAGTTGCTCGACGAGCTCAACGAGCTGGTTGTCAATTTCAGGGGCGATGACGATCGCAAAATCGACATCTCGAACGATAGCATTCCAAACTTTCAGAAACGAATGTTGGGCATCGATTGTGACTGTCGAAACGCCGGGAATGCAGCATCGACCCAAGCGTGAATCCCAGCATACGCTCACGTCGCTATCGGGCAATCTCGCCCAATCGGAAGCGAGGGCATGAAGCATAGCGGTGCCTTCACGAAGTAGGCTTGGCGGAATTTCTGAGAGTGGATGCGTCGACATCCCGCCACCGCTGACGAATTCGAGGACTGCAATGCGAGGTCGTTTCAGGGGCGTCATTGAATTGATTGCATTGACAATAAAGTGTTGCAGCAAAGGATTGGGATTGACGTTTGAGGGCATCGATGCGTATTTTCCGTTCGAATGGATGGATCCGTTCGAATAAATTAAATCGATTTTGCTGATTATTCTTATTGAACGGACTGTGGCTAGCCGATGGAAAGCAATATGACCACATTTTGAGAGTTCCAGGCTGTAATGGCCGGTTGGTCAGCTTAAGATCGTTCGAAAAATAAGTGTCCGGTACCTTTTGCCGGAACGACCCTTCGGGTGCTTTGCACAAATGGTACCAGACACTTGTTTGTCGATCATTACTTAAATGCGTTGGTTTTCTACTGCTTGGCGAGAGCTTCAAAAGATATTCAGTTCAAGGGAATGACAGAATGCGAGTAAAAGTTTCGCGATGGACGCGTTATACGGTACTAGGGTTGGTCGCATCCTCCTTTGTGACAACAGGTTGCAGTGGCGGTTGGAAGATGCCGAGCATGAAAATGCCTTGGTCGAAAAAACCATCTGCTTCGACGTTGGCTGGTACAGGGCCATCGTCGCTGGCCTATCCAACGTCGCCTGCAACCAAGCAAATGCCAAACGCACTCGCAAGTACTCCGACTGGAAAAGCCCCAGCCGCATCTACCACCGCATCGCCTGCCGCGACCGGTCTTGCTCAACTCGGTGCACCGAAAGCCACACCTTCGGCGTATAGCCCGACATCGCCAGCAAATACGCCTTCGGGTTACAAGCTTCCGGTAACAGGTACCGCATCTACCGCCAACGGCTATGCGACAGGTCCATACAATACATCCGGTCAAGCGGGAGCAGCAGGTTCATTCGCTGCAGGCGCACCAGCCCATCCAAGCACACGGGCCGTGAACCCTGCATCGTCAACACCAGGTATTGCTTCTGGCTACGCGGCAACCAATCCCTATGCTCCACCACAAGGTTCCCCAGGTATGCCGAGCGCTCAAGCTTATGGCGGCGGTATCGCATCGACACCTTACGGTGGTCGTACATCGGCGGCTCCGACAATGTCGGCAGCCTCGATCCCATCCGCAGCCGCATCGATGGGACAATTCGCTGGCGCAGCACAACCACCAGCCAGCAACTTTGGTGCGCCACAAGCACCGGTTGGTTTTGCCGCCAGCAATCCTGCCTTGGCACCACCCGCGAATTCTATGACGCTACCGACAACTGGCGGCGCTTACTCGCCAGTCGGCAGCAACCCACCATCAGCCGCACCAAACGGCTATGCACAGTCAACGCCCAATGGATACTCGATGCCGAACACACAAGCAGCCTTTGGTGGAATGGCACCGCAAATCCCAGCTCAGACTGCGGCTTACTCCACACCTTCTAGCAGCGGCCAATATTCATCCGCATCGTATCGACCTGGGAGCACCAGTCGCAACACGGGGTATAATTTCGCGCCGCAAGGAACGTCGCAAGGAACGTCGCAAGGAACGTCGCAAGTTGCTGGGGCACCCGCAACCGGAAGCGTACCTTATACAGCCGGTGGAACCAGCAACCCTGGTTACTCCCTACCACCAACCTCGACGCTGAATCGATAAGCTACGACCAAGACTGGCATTATTCATTCGATTGAACTTGGCTCAAACGGATCATTGAAACGAGTTCATCCGTGTTGAGTCGTCCCGCTCGATCAGCACCTTCGAGAACACCTGAAATGAGTTCACGTTTCTCGCCATGCAACGCAAGAATCTGTTCTTCAATTGTATCCTTTGCTACCAAGCGGTAGACAGTAACACTTCTAAGTTGGCCGATTCGGTGAGCCCGGTCAGTCGCCTGATCTTCCACCGCTGGGTTCCACCATGGATCCAAATGCAAGACGTAATCGGCAGCCGTTAAGTTGAGCCCGGTCCCACCGGCCTTCAGCGAAATCAAGAAAAGCTCACCTTCACCGGCCTGGAATTTATCCACCGCTTCTTGTCGCCGATTCGTCGGTGTCGATCCATCAAGGTACTGATATTTGACTCCGGCAGCATCGAGTGCTTTTCGAACCAGCGATAAATGCTGAACGAACTGACTGAACACTAACGCGCGATGTTCGCCTTCCCGAAGTTCTTCAACGATCTCCATAAACAGATCGAGCTTTGCCGAAGACTTATCCCAGGCTGGATCGACTAGATGCGGATGGCACGAAAGCTGTCGCAATCGAGTCAACCAGGCTAAGACGCGGATTCGCTTCTGCTGTTCGTTTTCCGGATTTCCGGTAGCGTTCGTGAGCTCCGACAAGGCAGCCATTCGAGCGGCATCGTACTTTTTGCGCTCTTCGTCGGAGAACTCGGCAAAGCGAATGATTTCATTGCGAGCCGGCAATTCAGTGAGCACTTCTTTTTTTGTCCGGCGAAGAATGAATGGGCGAACGATACGACCCAACGCTTGCAAACGTTCCTTGCTATGATCGCGTTCGATGGGTTCAGCGAAACTTTTGCGAAACCGCTCCCAGGATCCGAGCAAGCCTGGGCTGACAACTCGAATCAAACTCCATAGTTCGCCAACGTGATTTTCGAGCGGCGTACCAGAAAGTGCCAGACGCCAATCAGCATCCAATTCTCGCACTGCTTGCGCCGTCTTGGTTTGGAAATTCTTGATGAATTGAGCTTCGTCCAAAACCAACGTGTTCCAAGGTCGCGACGAGAAGCGATCGACATCGCGTTGAAGCAATTGATAGCTGGTAATCACCAGATCTCCTGGTCCTGCCATCTCCACCAAATGTTGACGATCGTGTTCACGATAGAGCTTTGGCTTGAGGCTCGGTGCAAATCGAGCGCACTCACGAACCCAGTTTATTCCGACGCTTGTCGGGGCGACGATTAGGGCTGGGCCGTTTTCGGCACGATCTAAAAGGATCCCCAACGCTTGAACGGTTTTTCCCAAGCCCATATCGTCGGCCAAGCAACCGCCCAAGCCCCAATGGCTCAATCTCGCTAGCCACTCGTAGCCCGTTTTCTGATAATCGCGCAGTTCGGCGATCAAGCCAGCCGGTACCGTCGGCGTCAATTCCTGGGCTTGATTGAGCCTCGCCATGGCATCTTGCCAGCGCAGGTCGCTCTCGTAAGAAATATCAGAACCTAAAGCTTCTTGCACGATCGCGGTCGCGGCCCGCGAGACCCGCAAATTCCCCGCTTCGCTTTGTGCAACGTCGTGGATGGCAGTTAATCGATCGCGAAGTTGTTCGGAGATCATAGCGAACTGACCATCGCCAAGCGGAACAAATCTTCGTCGACTTCGAAGCGCGGCTAACAATTCTGCCAAGGGTATTTCAAGCCCATCCAGCGACGCAGTACCATCAACGCCAAACCAATCGCGTTGGCTGCTCAATCGAACTTGCAAACGTTGTGGCGTAATCTCACCGAGGATTCGCATGGCCGGACTCTTCGGCCAACAGACCGTTGGACCAGCCTCGCCAAGATTCTGAAGACGCTCGATCAAGTCAAGAGCCTTTTCTTCATTCTCAGCAAGCCAAGTATAGGGTCCTTCGTTAATCAATCGTCCGAGTTCACATTGGCTTGCAATTTCATCGGCGCGGCGTGACTCTTCGGGAAGGTCGCGGATCAACTGAAATCGTCCGGCCGGCGTCACGATCCGCAATCGTTCGGGCTCCATTCCGGGAACCGGCGGTTCGGTCGTCGCATCGCACGAGACCCGAAGCGCCGCAGTCAAACCTGACGGCGGATGAGGTGACAAGTGAAGTTCGAGTATCGGTTCGAGCGTCTGCTCGGGGCCCGCTAGTGATTCAGGTAGGTTGATTTGCAGCGAACGGTCGGCCGACTTCATCGCAACCACGTCCGCCAACTGCTCAGCCATCTCCTTGTCGAACGTAGCTTGCTTTCGAAAAGCTCGCTCCATTTGGCTAAGCATACGCCGTGTTTGGCCATCGATTTCACTGACCCATAGTCGGCCGCGCGCAACTTCGCCGATAACTAAAAGGAACTTGGTCGGACTGACTTCGCCAATCATCAGTTCATTCATCGGCGCATCAATACGATGCCCGCCGAAAAACAGACTTGGACGATAAACTTCGTTATCATCGGCTTCTAAGTGGAATTCCAAGGGCGCAAAATGCACGCGACATGGCGTCATATATTCATCGTCGAAGACGACGTTTGGATGATCGCGAAGCAGACTCAAGCATTCTCGCACGGCTACCAACGAACGCTCGTGATAGGAATCGTTCGAGATCTGAAGGAGGGTCGCAAGCGTGCGATCGGTCGGATTTGAAAGGGCAGCGTCGGGAACTTGCTCAAAAAAATTCTTAAGCTGTCGCCCTTTCGTCCAGCCACCGCGCTTCTTTTGCGTTTGAAGATAGCCAAGAATTTCAAGCTTGGGGCGATAGAGGCCGGTGGCTGGCGAATTCAATCCTGAAACTCGCCATTGAATTCGACTAAATGTATCTTCGTCGGTTTGCTCGTTGCTCGATTCGATTTGCGCGAGTTCGCTAATAATGCGGCGCCCAATTTCTCGACCATCGGAAACGCAACTATGAATCCACTGTTCGGAATCCTGAGGCGAAACTCCGTGTAGCTGCTTTCGGAGATAGTTGAGGCTGGCCACCGAATGAACGCATGGCTTGGTGTCGTAGCAGCCACAAACCACGGAAAGTTTGTGGACACTCGAGAAACTCGATAGATCACCATTGGGACCCAACTTGCCTGGATCAAACTCCATCAAGACCGACGTCTCGTGGTTGCTGTAGCCGTAGGCACCGCCTTGCAGTTCGAACTCCCATCGCCAGACTCGACCGTTGATTAAGAGTCGAGGTCGTTCAGGAATCGTAAAATATCGCGCAAGGATAAGCTGTTGTGGCTTAACACGCTTTTCGAATAGGTGAATAGCGTTCAGAAGAGTAGGGCTCAGGCCCTCGATGTACTTTGAATCCAACGTAGCGTCTAGCTCCATAAGTGTCCGTTCCCAATCCTTGGTTCAACATGTAACTATCGAACGCCTAGCAATCGATTTGAATTGACCAGAGCGCAAGACTACCAGTGTTGTCGGAAGAGCCCCTGTTTGACAAGCCGAAAAAGGAATTCGGTCCTAAGAATACGAGTGCCGTGTCAAAGTTAAAACCTCGCCCAGCCCTTGATTTGCACGGTCTCCGAGTTGTCGGGTCGCCCATCGAGAACTCGGGAGTTTTATTGTATTATCGCCAAGCAATCGCTCCAAATGACGCCAGATTAGCGGTAAGAAGCTCAATTCATATTCCCGGGCCGTCGTCAATTCAGCAGAAAATGCCCCATTGGTGGGTCTAGACAGAATGATGCTTCCACGCTTCATTCCCTGTGCCCAATGCGAGCCAATTTCACCTAAAACGATGACAGTCCCTGCGATGATTTGTGCTGCGCCATAATCGCCCGCATTGCCACCCACAAAAAGTGTTCCGCGTCGCAATCGCTCGGCAGCTCGATCGCCAACATCGCCGAGCACAATACAATCGCCGCCTCGCATCCCAGTTTGTCGGCCAGGCGCTGGTCCAGCAACATGGTCGCCAGCCGATCCATGGACGAAAACGAATCCATCTCGCATATTGCAGGCCAAATGATCACCGCAATTCCCTAAAACTTCGACACTACCCCCTTGCATGTTCGAGGCCAAGCCTGTGCCGGCTGGGCCACGAACGAGAATCGTCCCTCGATCCATCCGTTCCCCAATCTGAACAATACGCGAGCAATCGCCTTCCAGCACCAAATTGGGCGATGGGTCACCAATGACCTCGAATAGATCGCCTAATCGTACCGGTCGTGAATCGTACGTTAACTTTAACGATTCAATATCATGACGCTGCATGGCTGCAAACAATTGCGGCAAAAGCTTTGAACCATCGCAAATGGCTGACAATTCGCTTTTGATTCGAAGCGTCAACGATTCGTCGCTCCCAATTATCGATTTCATTATCTTGAACCTGCTTTTGGCACTTTATGCGGGCATTCCGAGTCGTAAGTTTACCGAAGATTCTGCGGATCGGGGCAGTTACAGCGCAGGTTGATAGCAAACTTGTTCATTTTGCTAAAAGCCTATTCGATTGCCAGGTCAACTATTGCCGATTCCTTGGAGGTCGACGCTTTTGTCGTCGGCACTGTTGGCACCGGAAGCCGACAGATGCAGCGAAAAACTTTCTCTAGGTGTTACGGATGGCAAAAAACTCGCAGCTTAGCATGCGAGGTTGGATCCTTGCGATCGGCCTCGCCGGTATTTTGACCGGCGTGTTTTGGTATATGCATGGCTATTCGCTCACATGCGCTCCTGGCGGCTACTTTGCTCATCGAAAATCCAGTTCGAGCGAAACAGCGGTCAAAGCCTTCAGGAATATGGCCACCCAGGATATTCGAAACGAGATTATCGAGCCTTCGTTTCCTAACGAAGCATCCAATTGGAGTGACTATCGCAGTCGACCAGCAACATCGGCATTTGCGCTCGTTGAACCGAGAGCTGGTGTTCGATTGGATGCCCCGCGCGCCGGCCGGATCGATTTTGAATCCAACGTGCTCGATCTCCAACGAGTCACCAAATCCGAATCGCATTTTGCGAATACAACCTCCGTGATTCAACAAGTTTCACGAAGTCAGTCTTCGCAACCGGAAATGAAGCGTTCCGAATTAAGAGCCAAAGATACCTACACGCAGAATCCGACTGGAAACTCTTGGCCTGTTCCGACGAAACTTTTATCGGAAATTACCATGCTCAGTCATTATAACGCCGCTGCAAGTCACGAGACGATAGCCTGGAGTTTAGAAGTGCAACAGGCTATTGAGCAGCTCAACTGTTTAGGAATTGACGATCCAGCCGCAGCCCAACTCATGGACGATCTCCAACGATTGGCCGTTGAGACTCTCCAATCACCTTCGGCGGTTATGCACTTAGATCCAGTCGCTCAATTGCAAACTCGGGCAGCCCATTCCATCATTCGAAGAGTCGCGATTTGGAAAGCTGTCTGGACTTGCGTTACAACCCCGTCGTCCTCCTCTGCGAACCGTATTTCATTCGATATGGCTCGATTGGCTGCTAGCATCGACGAAGTCCAATCGGCAATGCTGAGCACAGGCGATGCCGAAGGATGGGAAAAGTACTTGTCACTAAACGACCTTCGCCAGCTCGCTGCGGCCAATGAAATTGATGTTCAACTGGCGACTGAAACGGCTCAAGTACTTTTGGCAAGAATCACTTCGGAAAATGTCACCGAAGTCCAAGGTCGCTTTCTCGATTCAACCAGCGTTCGAGAACTTGCAAGCTGTCTGCAACCGCTGGCCGTTGCACCGGTCGATTACAGCAGCCTGTTAGCAGACCTCGAACAATTAGAGGGCGATTCGGAGCACCGAAGTCGATTATCGTTGATCCACGCCATCCAGTCGCTTCGATTCGCGGACGATCCGAATCAGGTGGCTGTAAGCCACGCCATCGACACGTACTATCGCAATGCGAACATTCGAGTTGCCGTGGCCAGTGCCATGATCAATCGGATGCTCCCGACCGACAATACGATTCAACGTCCCGTGCGTCAAACCATCTTGGGAGCAGATACACGCGGAAACAGCAATATTAAAACCTCGCTCCAAATCAGATTAAATCCTGATCCCGCCGCCTGGAATATCGATTTGGATTTGAACGGTTCGATCCAAAGCCAAACCCGTAGCTCGCGTGGGCCAGCGACCTTTTTTAATGCGTCATCGTCAGATGTCGAGTCGACGCGAACCATACGCATCACCGCACAAGGTTTTGATATCCAAAGCAGCCATGCGGATGTAAAGTCACAAGATTCTCTTCGCAAATTCGAAACCAACTACGACCGTATCCCTTTCATCGGTGATATGGTGCGGCATATCGCACAGAAGCAATTCGACGAAAAGAAAGGTCCTGCTCGTCGCATTATGCAGCGTACGATCGCCGATCAAACAGATGCCGAGTTTGACAAACAATTAGGTGCTCAAGTCAAAATTGCCGAACAGACTTTTGAGCAAAAGTTGATTGGACCACTTCGTCATCTCAACCTTAGTCCGATGGTCAAAGATCTTCATACGACCAGCGATCGATTGATCGCCCGCTATCGCTTGGCTAGCGACAATGCGTTAGCCGCTAGCACCCCGCGTCCGCAGGCACCTGGCGATTCGATGCTGAGTGTTCAAGTCCATCAATCGGCCATGAACAATAGCTTTGAACAGTTGAAACTAGCGTCGTCCGATTGGACGCTCTTAGAACTTGCACAGCATCTGGCGAATCAACTTGGTCAAGAACCGTTCTCGTCGATTCCGGAAGAAATACCGCAAGATGTCTTGATTCGTTTCGAGAAAGACCGTCCAGTGGTGATCGAGTTTTTGGATGGACGATTGTGGCTGACCCTTCGAGTAGCTCGCTTAACGCAACTTGGACGAATGGAATTGACGAATTTCGTGATCAGGACGAGCTACGTCCCGGCTGTTCGCGGACTCGAGGCAGAACTGCGTCGCGAAGGAGCGATCAGTGTCGATGGCGATCGAATCAGCATGCGAGAACGGCTTCCATTGCGAGCTATTTTCGGTAGGGTCTTCGCTGCCAACTCGACCATCCCGATGGTTAGTTCTACTTTGCTGAAGGATCCTCGATCTGAAGGCCTAGCGATTTCGCAACTGATTCTAGAGGAGAATTGGCTAGCGATCGCGGTCAGCGAATCGGCTTCGCCGCACGTTGCGACATTGCGAGAAATGCAGTTGACGCGATAATGGTGGATCTTCGCTTCGCGAAGAAAACTCGCGTCGCAACAAAACTCAAATGATTCGAGCGTAAGGCCACCTTCGCGGAGCGAAGGGCTACAATTTACGGCGCTGCGAATGCAGAGACGGGATGAATGATACTTGCCGAGGCAGGCGGATCCACCAAAGGCAATGACGTGGGCGCGCTGGAGGATGGCGGCATCGACGATCCCTGATCCGAAGGTGAGCCGAGTGGAATGGCATTATTCGAAAGCGGATAGGTCGAGTCGAACTCAGGCGGAGCATAGTTTTCAGGCGGTCGTTCGGTATTCTGAACCGCGGGCACGGCAGACGTTCCCGAAACAAATCCAGCCGGCATCACTTGCCCCTCGTCAGGCAAGCCGCCGTTGACTCGGCATCGCAGATGATGGCTCGGACAATTCGGATCTTTGCAGTCGGGAACAAATGTTCCAATCGTCGAGTACGGAATTCTACTCAATTGAATCCGCTCATTATCAAGTGCAATTTGTTCGCGTGGTAGTCCGGTTATATGCTCATCGTCAATTTCAGGTTGGAGGAAGACGATCAGTTCGCTTTCGCGCATCTCGGTGTTATGAGTGCTAAAGAATCGTCCGACATATTTCATCTTCATGAGACCTGGAATTCCGCGAACCGTTTCGACCATCGTCTTCTGGCGAAGGCCGCCGATGACTAACGTGTGTTGGTTTGCAATCCGGACGACCGTCGTGGCTCGTCTGGCATCGATAATAGGATTTCCATTGTTGTAACCAGCTAAGACGCTAAATTCCGGTGCATCTTGGTGTTCTTCGAATGCAATCGCTTCATCGACGTCCGGCGTTACGCCCAAACGTTGGAGTTCCTCGATTTTCATATCGACGATAGTTTGGCGAGCTACGCTTCGATCGTCATAGCCTCGATCGATGGCTTGTTGGATATTCGCTTCTTGACCGACCTAGGGTTCGACGTGATAGCCCGTCATTAGTTCGACTTCGGCAATGGTTTCAATATCATCGGGCAAGACCATCGCTAGTCGCAACGTTCGCTTGTCGACGTTCATCGCCACAACGCAGCGACTTCGCGCGAACGATTCGGAAATCAATCGAACAATCTGAGGATTTTGCGTCGATACATCAATCACTGCACAGGCGACATCGAACTGGCGCTCTAAACGTCGCGAAGTTGTTCATGCGTGATTATTTCCGCTTGAACCAACCAATCGCCAAGCATGACACCAGTGGCTTTGTTAGCAATCGCATCTTGAAGAACTTGAGCCGAAACGAAACCATCTGCAACAAGGATATCCCCTAAACGACGTGCCATTTTAAACTCCAGCTCTTTCCAGTTGCGAAGTTCGCGTTAGTTGAGGACTCGTTCAAGCTTTTGAATTCGAAGCAAGCGATCGAGTTTCGTTTGCATGGCTTGAGGATCGAACGGGGCCAATAGGTAATCGTCGGCGCCGCATCGAAACACCTGTTCGACCAGCTCAAGCGATTGATCCATAGAAATTACCAGGATCGGAAGATGATTCTTGCTCCATCGGCTTCGGATTTTATTTAGCACGTCGCGAATATTTGCGTCCGGCAACACCGTATCGACAATGGCGAGCGCATAGTCGGAATCTTGAAGTGCTGAGAACAATTGCGCTGCTGTAGTGCGTGTTTCGACGAAGTGCCCTAGCAGTTCGAGCCGCAAGGCCAGCAGTTCCGCTAATAGGGACTCGTCGGTCGCCAAAAGTATTTTCATCGTTCAATTTCCGTCTATGAATGACCGGTATCCTGCCAGATTGCGGCAAGTTTCCGTCGAAGCGTAGGTCGAAGAACCTGCCACGCATCGGAACTCGACACCATTTTTTCGGGCAAGAAGTTACCGATTCAAACGATGGCAGGCGTTATAAGCTCTACGATCGTTCCAATCGGCACAGAACAAACCCGTTGGCTGCACAACTTGCGTTGCGAACCGGCAAAACTTTCAGAAGGACCTAGACTTTGAAACCACAGAAATAAATCTGTAGCGCCATTCGCCCGCTTCAATGCGAGGATTCGCAAACAATGACCCCCAATATCCCTATCGTATATTCTTGCCTGGTTGGCAGCCTGCTGTTAATCGCCGGTTGCTCGGCTGAGATGTCCGAAGCGATTGTTCAAGCGGCGAGAAATCAATCGCAGGGAGCTATTGCTTCGCCAAGAGCGCCAAAGCTTTTGGATGCCGATTCCGAAAGCGACTTAGTGGCACCGCCGAAACTCGCGAGCGTCGTAAAGCTGCCCAGCCCGGACCGCACCAATCCATTTGAACTTTCGGGTGAATACCAAGAGTCGAGTACCGTCGACGTGTCGGAGCGGAAACGCGAGATTCGAATCCTCGGATTTATTGAACTCGAAGCTCCGTCGGTGATGCTATCGTTGGACGGACGAACCCAAGTATTCAAATCGGGCGACACTTTTGATAAAGTAACGGTCCACGAAATCGAGCCGCCTCGCGCTCGAATCACGTACGACGGCGTCACTTGGTACGCATCGCTCTTCGATCGACGTGCCAACTGAATTGAAGAAGTGGGGTAACGGCCACACTTGAAAATGGTTTTTTTGGTTATGATGTAATCGTAACCTTCTTGAAAGAACTATGATCATGATCAAAAACAGTCGGCTGGCTTTTCCGTTTTATGGAACCGCTCTATTGTGCTTGCTTGCGAGCGATTTCGCGATTCAGCGAGCAGTGTCTGAGGAAGGTGTCGCGAGGGTTCAGCTCCTCAACTATCCTGACTGCATCGAGTTGAAGAATGCATCGACACGAGTCGTTCTTGGTCATCACACTGGCGGCCGCGTGTTGGTCTACGAACAGCATGACTCGAACGTCCTATATCTATCGCCGAAAGAAGCCGAGTGGAACAGCCAAAGCACCGCGCCGTTCAAGGAGATAACGGCCGGGCGACTTGATATCGGCCCAGAGCTGATATCAAAGCGTGGACCGACACTGTGGGCTGGAACTTGGAAGGCGGAAGTAATCGGTCCGCGATCGGCTCGATTGACTAGTAAAATCGATCCGAACTCGGGCTTTCGTATAACTCGCGATTTTACCTTGGATGCCAACACCTCCAAATTATCGATCACGCAAACGGTTGAGAACGCCGGTACGGAAATATCCAGACACGGCTTCTGGTGCCGCGCCTTTGCGAATCATGGTGGTATCGCCATTGTTCCGATCACGCCAAGTTCGAGTCGCTATCCGAAGTTCTACACGATGGGTGAAGACCAATCGCGAGTTAATCAGAAGCCAGAGGATCCGATGATTCGACGCGATGGAGACTTCTTAATCGTCGATGGCCCACCGGCTTTTCCGAAACTCGGGTTCGATTCCACTGCCGGTTGGTTTGCCTACCAAACACCGCAAGACCAACTTTTCGTTATGCGATTTTCAGTCTATCCAGATCGTGTCTATGCAGAAGTCACCGGCATGACGCTATCGGTTTGGCATCCAAACAAAGAGCGAGTGCCAGCTTGTGAACTCGAACCGATCGGCCCGATGGAAGTACTCAAGCCGGGCGAAAAAGCTTCTTTTAGCGTGCATTGGTGGTTGCTCGATCACCCTTTCCCTAGCACTGGAAAGATCGACCCGATGGCAATCTCTCAATTGGTTGAAACTGAATGCAAGCAATAGTTCGGCCGCGCAATGTCGTGAGGTGCTGATTCTAACGCTTTTGCCTAATGAGCGGGCGTTGTCGGTGTCGATTTTCATAGGTGGGCTGCAATCGGTATTTGAGACTTCCTATAAAGAGGTTGGATGTGATTCTTCGTTTATCTATTTCGTTGATCGGAACGACATTACTTTTGGTTAGCTCTGGCTGTGTAACAACGCCAGGAGCTCGAAGTTCCATTTGGCCGACCAAGGCGGTCAATGACCCAACGGCTATGGGAGGTAATACGCAAACATCGTCGATTACTTCGGCGCTCGGTGGCACCGTTAAGGGCGTCAAAGGTCAATTTACGAATGTGGGCACGGCTGTTTCGTCGGCTTACGGCAAAGCGAAAACGGTGGTATCGTCCGCCTTCGTTCCCGCTCCTACGAGCAGCGTTAGCTCGGATGCCACAACGCTTGCAAACGATCCATTGAATCCGACGCTTGGTCCTGAGATCAACGTGATTACCGGACAAATGTATGAGAAGAATGGCCAGTACGCCAAGGCGATGGACCACTATAGCAAGGCTTTAGAGATCGATGCCAAAAACATTTCGGCATTGTCGAGTTTAGCTCAGTTGCACGAGAAGCAGAATAACAATGCCAAGGCGATCGAGTACTACCAAAAAGCGTTGGTCGCAGCACCACAACAGTCGCAACTCTATTCAGAACTGGGAAGCGTTTACGCCAAAATGGGGCAGAATGGTGCCGCCAAGGAGCAGTATCAAAAAGCGATTAATCTTGACCCTAAGAATCGTTCGCATCGATCGAGCATGGCTGGAATCTTGATCGACGAAGGACAAGCTGTACAAGCCGAACAAGAGTTGCGTCAGGTGGACGCGCCTGCTTTGGCAAACTATCAAATGGCCTATCTCTACATGAGTCGGCAGAATTTGCCAGCGGCCCGGCAGTATTTATTGAATTCTCTTTCAATCGATCCAAATCTTCAGCCCGCTCGCGATATGTTGAACTCGTTGGGCGGCCCGCAGTTGGCGCAACAAGCCAACGGCGCGATGCAACAAGCTAGTCAACTCTATCAGCAGTCGAACCAAATCTACAAACAAGTAGGTCAGCTTGGTTCGTCGGTACAGAATGCCTATGCCCCACCTACCAACATCCCCAACATCGCGACGAATAGTCCCGTCTCTCCCGCCGTGAGTGCTCGATAATCGTGGTCTAAGCTTCCAGCTTGCGATCTATTGCCAAACGCGGAAAGCTGGAAGCTAAACCCCACGTTGATAAACGGCCTTTCCCTGACCACGTTTGCCATCTCATTGATTGTCCATCGCTTATATGCTTACAATAATGGAGCGTCTTGGTAGCGAAACTCGACTCAAAGTGGGTATGGGCATTTCCAATGAGTATATCGGATATAAATACGATCGGCGAATCGGCCAGCGAACGTCGAGCTTACCTTCAATTAGCGCTTGTCAACGGAATCGGTCCGCGATTGATGACATCGCTTCTCGATTTTTTCGAACTGCCGTCGAAAGTTCTATCGTCGAGCCGAACGCAATTGAGCGAGATCGCTCGAATTGGTCCAAAGTTAGCCGATGCGATCTACCGCTCGAACAACGACAACTTAGTAGATCGAGTATTCGCTCATTGCACTGAGAATCACGTTCGCATACTCATTCCTTACGATGACGCGTATCCGGCGCTACTGAAAGAAATCGCCGATCCCCCCTTGGCATTGTACATTCGCGGCGAATTCAAACCGGAAGATCAACTATCGATCGGCATCGTTGGAACAAGGCATGCGACGCACTATGGACGAACGGTTGCTGAAGGACTCGGTCGATCTCTGGCACGTGCCGGGCTAACGATCGTCAGTGGCTTGGCGCGCGGCATCGACGCCTATGCTCATCGTGCTGCTTTGGAAGTAGACGGTCGTACGATCGCGTTTCTTGGTAGCAGCGTAACAGATGTTTATCCGTCCGAGCATGCGTCTTTAGCTGTTGAGATTGCTTCACATGGGGCAGTCGTAAGTGAAACGCATCCGTTCAGCAAACCGAAGCCCGGCGTTTTCCCGCAGCGCAATCGATTGATTAGCGGCATCAGTTTGGGAGTGATCATCGTCGAAGCCGCCGAGCGATCAGGGGCACTGATAACGGCAAGTCACGCTGGTGAGCAAGGACGAGATTTGTTCGCCGTTCCTGGGGCGGTCAATTCGAGAATGTCTCGCGGTTGCAATCGACTGATTCGCGACGGAGCGATACTTGTTCAAGATGCTCAAGATGTGCTTGAGCACCTTGGCCCGCTGGTCGGCTCGGCTCGGATCAGCGACGATCGAATAGTGCGGCATCCGGTCGAACTGCAATTGAATATTCAGGAACAAGCGGTGTTGCAGGCGATCGAGATGACACCTTCGGATATGGACGATGTCATTGTACGAAGCGGGCTCGCCGTTTCTCGTGTCTTGAGCACCGTCAGCGCACTGGAAATGCGAGGACTGATCCGCCGAGTCGGAGGGCGATCAGTCCAAAGAACATAACTAATGATCGATAAATAAGTGTCCGGTACCTTTTGCCGGAACGGCCCTTCGGGTGCTTTGCACAAAAGGTACCGGACACTTTTTTATCGATCAAAGAAGCTTTTAAAAAGCCATTCTCCGAGCACGACGGCTACGACTGCCATCGCAACGTTCAAAAAAATCACGCTCGAGGCCGCTAAGGCGCGATCAGCTTGCCAAAGACGGACTGCTTCAAGTCCAAAAGAGCTGAAGGTGGTAAATCCACCTAAGATTCCAATGCGAACCGCCAGGTCCATCGGCGTGTCGAGCCATTGCCAGCGTTTGGCAGCCGCACTGAACAACCCGATTGCAAAGCATCCTAAAACGTTGACCAAGAGCGTCGCAAGCGGCCAATTGAGGGTTGCCCATGCTCTAGAAACCCCCAACCCGACGATATATCGAGCTAGAGAACCGAGCATTCCGCCTAGGGCTACTGCCACGAACTCTCGCATACCGACCCTTCCGATTGAAATAAGCGTTGAAGAAAATCGCGTTTCAACTTATCCTAGAATGCTACGTTTTTTGAACAACTGTACAGGAGAATGACCATGTCGACCGCCAAAACCACTCGAACTACTACCGTCATGTCAGGTGCTGACATTGTCGTCAAGTCGATCGTGGATCACGGCGTCGACATAATTTTCGCCTATCCAGGCGGCTGCAGCATGCCAATGCATCAGGCGTTGACTCGCTATTCTGATCGATTGCGGACGATTTTACCACGACACGAGCAAGGTGGGGCATTCGCGGCGCAAGGGATTTCCAGGTCGACTGGAAAGGTCGGAGTTGTCATGGCGACCAGCGGGCCAGGGGCAACCAACCTCGTGACCGCAATCGCCGACGCCAAGATGGATAGCATCCCATTAGTTGTCATCACCGGCCAAGTTCCGACGGCTGTGATTGGAACCGATGCGTTTCAGGAAACGCCAATGGTTGAAATTTGCCGTGGGATTACGAAACATCACTACTTGGTCACCAAAGTCGACGATGTTGCTCGGGTTATGAAGGAAGCTTTTCACATCGCAACAACTGGACGACCTGGTCCCGTTTTGGTCGATATGCCAAAAGATGTTCAGCTTGATACCTGCCAAGTTGCTGATGACGTTGCGATGGATCTTCCTGGCTACCGCGTCACCAAGCGTCCCAATGCTCAACCGGAACAGATTCGACAGATCGCTGCGGCTATCAAACACAGCAAGCGTCCTATTCTTTATTGCGGCGGCGGAATCGTGAACGCCGAAGCTTCTGAAGCGTTGCGAGAGCTCGTCAAGAAAACTGGGATTCCCGTAACAACGACGGTCATGGGCTTAGGGATTTATCCCGCTGACGGCCCGCTTGCGTTGGACATGTTGGGTATGCACGGAGCAGCCTATGCTAACTACGCCGTTCGCGATTGCGACTTACTGATCGCTTTCGGCGTTCGATTCGATGATCGTGTTACTGGCAACGTCAAAGAGTTCGCCAAGAACGCCAAAATTATTCACGTCGATGTCGATCCATCGGAACTGAATAAGAATAAAGTAGCTCACATCTCCGTTTGCAGTGATATCAAATTCACCTTAGTCGAATTGAATAAAATTGTCGAAGCTCCAGACGATATTTCATCGTGGATAGACGAGTGCAAGCGACTTAAGGCCAAGCATCCATTTACTTACGATCAAGATTTTGATGGCATCCTTCAACAGCATGCCATTCGAACGCTTTCGAATCTTACGAAAGATCGTGAAACCTATGTCACCGTTGGCGTCGGTCAGCATCAGATGTGGGCGGCCCAGTTCTTTCAGTTTCGACGACCAAGGGCTTGGCTAAGCAGCAGCGGTCTGGGGACGATGGGCTTCGGCTTGCCGGCGGCGATGGGAGTTCAAGCGGCTCATCCGGGGGCACTGGTTATCGATATCGATGGCGACGGCTCCTTTCAGATGAATATTCAAGAACTTGCAACGCTGTATTGCGAAAAGCTTCCTGTCAAAGTCTTGCTGCTCAACAACCAGCATCTTGGAATGGTGGTTCAATGGGAAGATCGCTTCATGGAAGCGAATCGTGCTCATACGTACCTCGGACCCATCGATCATGAAGAAGCCTCAGGAAAAGGTTCGCTTGTTCCACATGCCTTCGTTGAAGATCGCTACCCGAACTTTGTGCAAATCGCCAAGGGATATGGCTGCGGAGGAGCAACCGTGGTCAAGCGAAACGATCTCGAAGGCGCACTGCTAGAGATGATCAACTACGAAGGGCCATTCGTTTTGGATGTACAAGTTCCGTATCAAGAACACGTCTTGCCGATGATCCCTTCGGGGAAAACTGTCAACGACATGATTCTTCAGTAGTCAACATTTGACCAGTTCGAATCCTACATCCTCCTCCGAATCTGTTGTCGTCGCTCTCTCTCCCCAGGCTAGCGAGCTGTATCGTCGACGCGCTGTAGAGCAACAGTGGTCACTCACCGCGTCAGCCATTCAAGCAGCCGAAGCCATCGAGAGCTTCTTTGCCAACACTAAGATTCATCTATTGGAGCTCGGCGGTGGTGCCGGTGTCTTTTCAGCCGCCATCGCTCATCGATTTCCAGAGGTTCAAGTCGCATCGGTCGATGTCAAAGAAATGCTAACGCAAACGCGAACGACCTTTGAGAGTATCGAAATCGAAGATCGCTTGACGGCAATCGAGAGCGACTATCGATCGTACGATGTTCCTTTGGCCGAAGCAGATGCGGTACTGCTACCTATGGTCGTTCGACTTCATGCCGATCCGTCAGCCGTCGTACTTTTAGGTCGAGCTTGTGATGCATTGAAGGAAGAAGGAATCGTCATCATCATCGAACCGCTTGATGAACCTGAATTCCCAGACAACCATCACGCTCTTGAATCGCTCGACATGAAGCGAGAAGGATGCGAAGGAACGATTCGAAGCAGCCGACAATTGCAGCTACTTCTTACCGGCGCTGGTTTTGGAGAAGCTCAGTGGGGTATACTGGAACGCAGCATACCACCACTCGGCCTAGTCATCGCAAGAAAGCCGACCAACCCAAATACCTAGGACCATCGATTGGAACATTCATTTATTGCGTGGGCAAAGCAGCGCGCAAGCCGACTTCCACAAGTCGAGCTCGGGATAGGCGATGATGCCGCAATGGTCGCCTCCGAACGATCGATGGTTGTCACCACCGATTCGCTTTGCGATGGTACCCATTTCGTACTCGATGAATGTGGTCCGCGAGCCGTCGGTCGAAAACTAGCCGGCGTCAATCTTAGCGATCTGGCCGCTATGGCGGCGATTCCTAAGGCGATGTTTTTATCGCTTTGCCTTCCCAATGCGACGTGTTCAGGAGCCACCACAACCGGCGCGCAAAATCCAGGTTCGATGGCAGTCGAAATCTTCGAAGGTGTTTACGAATATGCAGAACGATATCAAGTTGCGATTGCGGGAGGAGATACCAACGTTTGGCCCGGGCCATTAGTCGTTCACATGACCGCTATCGGCGAAGCGCCTGCCAAAGGTGCTTGGCTACGCAGCGGTGCGAAACCGAACGACGCGATTGTCGTCAGCGGATCGCTCGGCGGTAGCTTGCTTGGTAAACATCTGAACGTTGAGCCACGTATCGAACTTGCGCAGCACTTGATGGAACGATTCGAGATTCACGCCGCGACGGATATCAGCGACGGATTGGGAATCGATCTGCTCAGTATTTTTTCGGCCAGTGGCTGCGGTGCCGAACTCCAGTTGGATCGTATTCCGATTTCAGCCGATGCCCATCGGATGGCCGTGTCATCCGGGAAAAAAGCTCTAGAACATGCCATCGGCGACGGCGAGGACTTTGAATTGTTGCTTGCTGTTCCACCCGGCGAGCTTTCACGACTTCCTGCAGAAATCGATGGTGTCCCTTTAACGGTAATCGGGAAATTCACATCGAGAACTGGACTATGGGGCCGTGAAGGAAGTCGCGTTCGTCAAATCCCCCCTAAGGGATACACGCATTGAGACGAGCTACGTAAACATCTGAACACGTGCCGCACGTGTTGTGCATAGCTAACCGCCAGTATTGACCTGAGGGTTCGAACGAAGATAGTCCCGAAGCGCCGCATTGACCGCATCTTCGGTCTTGAATGCAGATGCCACATCGTCCGACAATCGCACAACCCGTAGATGTTCGTGATATGCTCGAGCATGCTTGCCACGGACCACCCCGCGCATATTGGTCAGGTCATATTCCGGCCTTAGCGAATCTTCAATTGGTTTTTGGGTATCCATTTTCGTAATCTCGCCGTTCTTTCGGGTTCAGTTCTCTCGCGGAAATGATCCTTGTATGATCTTCGCGGTCGGTATGTGAAACTCTTTGATTTTGTCCTATTCGAACTCCATGATCAGCAAAGTATCCATGTTCGTTGCATTGCAAGCAAGCACGTGTTGCACGTAATTTCATGAGTCATCCGTTCGAAACTTGCCTCCGACGATGTGTTCTGGAGCAGATGAGTTCTGGAGAAACTAGTCACTTCTTTTGACCCATCGCGCAGCGTCGATGGCGGCCCAGATGTGGATGATCCAGCCGAGCAAGACGAACCACAACAATGTTCCGGCAACAAAAAAAATGGCGGCAGCCAGAAATCGCGCTTGAACTAGTTGACCAAGGCCTGGGTAAAAGAAGCTGGCCAGACCCGCAATGACGTTAGCTGTTGAACCTTGCTCGGACACAATGATCTCTCTATTCATTTCTATCAACCTACCTTTCTCAATCGTATTCGCTCGTCGAAACGCTATCTTGGTAGGATTCGCACGGATAGGGTATAATCGATTATATCGTGAAAAAGACGGACGAAAAAACTTTCTAGGATAGAATCGATAGGAATTCAATGTGCGGGATTACGGGTGGCGTTTGGTATCGTCCAGATCGAGCCATCACGCGAACTTGCTTGGATTCGATGACCGATGCTCTGACGCATCGCGGACCCGATGATCGCGGCATCTTCTATTCAACGAATAATACCGACACCGCGCAGTCTTTAACGTCTCCATTGGCAAGTGTCGGGCTTGGGTTCCGCCGGTTGTCGATTATCGATCTCGATACCGGACATCAGCCACTTGGTAACGAAGACGGTTCCATTCAGATAGTATTCAACGGCGAAATCTATAACTATCGCGATTTGCGACGTCGACTCGAAGGAGCGGGCCATCAATTTGCGACCCAGAGCGATACCGAAACAATCGTCCATCTCTATGAAGATCTCGGGCTAGAATGCTTTGCTCATCTCAACGGTATGTTTGCAATCGCCATTTGGGATTCGCGCAAGAACCAGCTTGTCTTGGCTCGCGATCGAATGGGGAAGAAGCCGCTTTACTATGCTCAGCAAGATGGTCGAATGCTATTCGCCAGCGAACTCAAGAGCCTGATGTGCGTCCCGGATATTCCGAAAGCGATTGATCCAGGGGCACTCGATCTCTACTTTACATATCAATACATTCCGCACCCCTGGTCGATTTACGACGGCATCCGAAAGATGGTGCCTGGGGAGGTCGGTGTTTACCAAAACGGAAGCTGGGAAACCAAGCCTTATTGGTCGATCGATTGGCAGAAGGAAGAGAATAAGTCTCGAGCGCAAGCGATTGAAGAAGTCCGCGAACTGTTGACCGACTCGGTTCGCCTTCGACTTCGAAGCGATGTTCCGCTCGGAGCCTTTCTTTCTGGTGGCGTCGATTCGTCATTGATCGTCGCCATCGCCCAGCGGCAGCTCGACGAACCGATACGAACATTCTCGATCGGCTTTACCGAATCGGAGTTCGATGAAACGCGATACGCCCAACTCGTAGCCGATCTACTTCATACCGAACATTGCCGATTCGAGGTTACCCCAGACGCACTTTCGATTCTTGACAAGCTCGTCTATCACTACGACGAGCCGTTCAGCGATTCCTCAGCCGTCCCGACCTGGTACTTATGCGAGCAGACTCGGAAAAAAGTCACGGTGGCTCTGAGTGGCGACGGCGGCGACGAACTCTTTGCCGGCTACGATCGCTACAAAGCACTGCAATGGAGCGAGCATGTGCAGCGCTTTGTCCCGCACCATCTATTGTCCAAAAGTCGATGGCTTCAGCATCTTGGCGAATCTCCCAATCGGCAATCGTTTATGCGGCGCGTCAAACGATTTTCTGAAGCCCTTGGCCAGCCGCCAGCCCAACGTTATATGCGATGGTTGCAGATCTTCGGTGAATCGCAACGGCTGGAAATGTATCGCGAGGACTTCATCGAGCGACTCCCGAATCGCGATCCATTTCAGTTCTTAGAGCAAGCTTGGAACCGAGCCGGGGGACGCGATTTAATCTCGAAAGCGTCGGTCGCTGACCTTCAAACGTACCTGCCATGCGACTTGATGACCAAGGTCGACATTGCTTCGATGGCACATGGACTCGAAGCCAGGCAACCGTTTCTCGACTATCGCATGGTTGAGTTTGCCGCTTCATTACCTGTCCATCTAAAATATCGTTGGCGAAAAGGTAAGCGGCTGTTGGAAGACGCGTTCGGAGATATGATTCCAAAAGAAATTTGGCGGCGACCGAAAATGGGATTTGGCATTCCACTTGGCACTTGGTTTCGTGGGCCGCTACGCAAGATGACCGAGAGCTTGCTGCTCGATTCTGACGCACGCTGCCATGCTTACCTGCGTCCCGAGTTCCTTCAGACGCTGATGGACAATCACTTTAGCAACCGGTCCAACGAGGGGTATCGACTGTGGAACCTATTAAGCTTAGAACTTTGGCTTCGGCGTTGGGCATAGTCCTTAATTATCAGGTGATTTTTCGATGTCATTGATTCTAGCTTTGGACCAAGGTACGACAAGCTCTCGCGCGATTCTCTTCGAACACGACGGTTCGATTCGATCGATCGCACAGCGCGAGTTCAAGCAGATATTTCCACAAAGCGGATGGGTCGAACATGATCCCGAAGAAATCTGGATTTCGCAATCTGAGGTTGCACGCGAAGTGCTCGCTAAGAACAATATTCCGGCGACTGATATCGCGGCCATCGGAATCACCAATCAGCGCGAGACGACCGTCGTCTGGGAGCGATCGACAGGCGCGCCGATTTGCAATGCGATTGTTTGGCAAGACCGACGTACCGCTGCTATTTGCGATCGACTTCGCCATGAGGGACATGCCGAGCTGATTCAAAAGAAGAGTGGCTTGATCGTCGATGCTTACTTTTCCGGCACCAAGATACAATGGATTCTCGACAACGTCCCTGAAGCCCGCAGCAAAGCCGATCGAGGCGAGCTCGCTTTTGGCACGATCGATACGTGGCTGATTTGGAAACTCACCAATGGTCGCGTCCATGCGACTGACCCAAGCAATGCATCGCGAACGATGCTTTTCAATTTATCGACTGGTACTTGGGATGATGAATTGCTTCGATTGCTCAATGTACCTAAGTCGATGTTGCCAGAAATTCGTTCGAGCAGCGAAGTCTATGCAGAAACATCTGAGGGGATTTTTGAGCGACCGATTCCGATCGCCGGAATCGCCGGCGATCAGCAGGCAGCGTTGTTCGGTCAAAACTGTCACCGCAATGGGATGGCCAAAAACACCTACGGTACCGGCTGTTTCATGCTGATGAACGTCGGCAATACGCCGCCAGTTTCGAAGCATCGTTTGCTGTCAACGCTCGCATGGAAGCTTGGCCCCGATGCGAAACCAGACTTTGCATTGGAAGGAAGTGTGTTCATTGCCGGTGCTGCAATTCAATGGCTGCGCGATGGCTTGGGGATCATCAAAACCACGAGTGAGGTCGAGAGTCTGGCGGAAAGTGTGGCGGACAATGGTGGCGTTTACCTCGTCCCAGCCTTCGCCGGTTTAGGCGCACCGCATTGGGATGCCTATGCTCGCGGAACAATCGTCGGCCTTACTCGTGGAACCACGAAAGGTCATTTCGCCAGAGCAGCCCTCGAAGGGATCGCATTTCAAGTCGCGGACGTTCTCGATGCGATGCAGCACGATTCCGGAATCGCAATCGATCAACTTCGTGTCGATGGCGGCGCGTCGGCCAACAACTTGTTGATGCAATTTCAATCGGATATTCTTCAGTCGCCCGTCGTACGACCCAGAATTACGGAAACCACGGCGTTAGGTGCGGCATTCTTAGCCGGTCTTGCCGTCGGCTATTGGCGAGACGTCGCCGAAGTTGAAGCGGTATGGCAAACCGATCGCGTCTTCGAGCCGAAGATGCCAGCCGCCGAAGTCACCCGGCAACGCAACCGCTGGAAAGAAGCGCTCGAACGATCCAAGGATTGGGAGGCTTAGGAAATGGTCGAAAATGACTTCCTTAAATTTGGGTGGCACGCCCTGAGTCTTCGAAGGGCGTGTTGGTTGTCACTCACGCCCTTCGAAGACTCAGGGACGTGCCACCCGATGCAGAAAAGCCCGAAGCTATTTTATGCCGTGTTCATTCGTTTGATGATTCGGCTCCGTGCGAAAGAACATTGTTGGCCAAAGTATTGTCGGCGCCGCCTTCGATTTTAAGCGAGATAGAAGCCTTTCGATTTTGGCGATCGTCGCGCACTAGGCAGCTCGAAATCAGACTGTTCTCAACGTTTCGCAGCAGGATCCCGAAGCCGTCGCTATCGAGAATCGTACATGCTGCAATATTGAATCGGCGACAGCTTTCGAAGAGCACGGCCGCTTCAGCTCCTTGGACATGACTTACGTGCAAACCGTTGACAGTACAGTCGTCGCAGTCGCGAAAGACAACGGCGTTGTGCGATTGACTTGCATCGCCGTAGTCATAGCGTGGATTGCGGTCTAAATTGTTGGCTCCGATTACGATATGGCTGGAACCCTCGACCAATAGATTATGTCGATAACCCATCCAAAATGTGTTGCCACTGATCGCCACTCCTCGGCAATGTTTTAAATGCAGATTCGTGCTCACGTCGCTCAAGACATTCCCGGTGATCGTCACATTTCCCCACCGAACCATCGGTTGATTGGCCTTAGGATTCGCCAATCCCACAATGCGAATGTTCGCCGAGTCAGGTGATTTGCTGTTGTGCTGAATCGTACAGCCGGTGATGGCAACTTCGGCCGTCCCGAGGTCGCTGCCCGAGCAATCGATGAGGACATTGGCGGTCGCGGAAGTATTGGGACTCATATTCGATTCGATATCGCAACCGCTGATATGCAAGTTGCGAACGTTGCCTTGCCGACTCACTATTCCGCCTTGATCGTTGTAGCTTATATGCGAGGCCGAGACGTTGATTTGATGCAGGTCGACGCCATCGAGAAAAAGTCCAACTCCGCGATTCTCATAGATATGGCAATTGGCGATGAGCACATTTCGATTGCGTTGCACTAGGTGGACTCCGTGGAGAACGCGACGGACGACCGAGCGCGTGAGTGTCAACTGCATCGTGCCACTCGCTTCGATTCCACATGCTTCGGGATGATTACCGAGGATCTCAATACCGTCGATCATCGGTGCTCGCTGTCGATCCCAAACTTTATCTTCAACTGATTTTGGATCGGCTGTACCACCATGTGTACCTACAATTCGAAAGGCCGGACCTGCCGCTTCCATAATGAATCTTGCGACTCCATCGCCCGACAAGCTCAGGAATCCCGTTTTGTCCAACTCGATGACAATCGGACGTGTTAAGCGATAGTTTCCGCGAGGAAATCGCAGCGATGAAGCACCACTCTCGATTGCTTTTTGGATTGCCTGCGTGTCATCCTGTACTCCATCGCCAACAACGCCGGGAATTGCGTCTGCGTTGGAAGTAGCCAACGGTGACTCTGCGACTGCGAGTGAAGCAAGTGAAAGAAAGAGAATGCTTCCCCAAACAGATATGAGTCGATTGAAGGGCCGCACGATCAAACGATTTATTCCGAAATTAGTAGTCATTTTGCGAGATGCTTTCTTCAAAAAGTGAATCAGGTTATTAGGGGGACGTTGAGCTCGTTGGACTCTGCGCTACAAAAGTGTTTCTTAGGACAACCACGTAGCAGCGTCTCTCCGAGACGCTGAAGTTTACGAGTCTCGGAGAGACTCGCCTACGTGGGACTCTACCCATTTATTTGTCGTTGCCGGCTCAGACGAGATTGCCTCGAAAATTCCATAACTATTCTTTCTTCTAGTCTAGTAACGCTTGTTCAATTGGGCGGAGCGGATGTGTGGCGTTAACGCCGATCGCGGCGATGGCCGCAAAAACATTGAGAATGGCACATCCCAAAAATGCGGCGTGCCATCCATCGGAAGGTATTGCATAGAACGCAACGACGCCGCCAAGCACGACAGGCGAAACGGCAGCCCCAAAATTCCCCCACATATTCGACCAGCCGACTACGGAACCGACATGATTGCCGCCGACATCCTGTCCGTAAGCCCAGACTGCGGGAACTCCAAGATCCGTCGCAAAACCAACGACTGCCAAACATATCGTAGCTTCCATCGACGTATGAACGAACAAGCAGCTCAAAAATGCGACGGCGACGATACTTCTGGAAATGACCATGGCAATCGAGCATCCCCAACGTGGCCCTAAATGATTGCGGAAAACATCTGTAATCCAGCCCCCGAAGAGCAGTCCGACAATTCCTGCGATCAACGGGATGCTTTGCAACCACCCCTGAGCTTGCTGCGTCGAATCGTGAACGTCCTTCAGGTATTGAGGCATCTTGGTTACGAGAAATGCCCATCCTAAATTGGATGCGAACTGCACGAAACAATTCATCCACAAGGAGAATGAAGCGATCATGGCTGTGATCGGTGGAGCATCGATTCCTGTTGCTCTTGATAACATTGGGGGATCACCGTCGCGGATCAGCTTAACTTCGGCGGCGTTTACATTCGGATGCTCGGTCGGCCAATTGCGAAAGTAGACGAGGAAAACAACAGCGATTGCGATGCCGGCCAGACCGTAGATCATCATCACCGGACGCCAACTCGATACCGAGGCGATCGCATCGCTGGGGGCTGCCCACCAATCGTTACCGAGCGTCCACCAAAGCATCAACTGAATGGTAAGTATCGGTGCAATAGCACCTCCCATGCGTCCGCCGACAGCGATCCACGAACTTGCCATTCCACGCTGCGTTCGCGGTACCCAGCGGCGAACGATGCTCGCCGCAACTGGATAGGCACCCGCTTCGAATAAACCACATCCGAGTCGAAGCGCAAGCAGGATTGCGATGCCGTTGGCGAATCCCATCAAACCGGTGCATGCCGACCAGAGAATCACGTAAGTTCCAAGCATCCATCGGGCTCCGAAACGATCGCCGAGCCATCCGGCAGGCAACTGGCCTAAGGCATAGGTCCAAAAAAAAGCTCCTAAGAGCCAATCGAGCTGGCGGTCCGTTAGCTTGAGATCGGCTGCGATCGAAGTTCCGGCCGCACTGAGGCAAATACGATCGAGATACAGCAGCGTTGCCACCAACATTGCCAAGGCGATCATGACGAATCGAATCGAAGTCGGCTTAGCGGAAGAGGGCAGCAATGGTTCGGTTGTGCTCATGCCTTGATAAACGACATTGCAGGACGTTCGTTTCGTCCTCGACCTTTGGGATCGATCCCGCACAACGATAACGCCGTCGAGTAGACATCGCCGTGATTTGGAATAAACGACTCGGGGTGTTTGCTCTTCTCCAGATAGAGCTTACCGGTAACTGGATCGTAAGAGGGATCAAGTCCGCCGTCGGGCATTATGGGGATGGCCATAAGCGTCGCTTCTCCGACTCGCCCGTATTGCGAATTCCCATGAACATGACCGCCAAGAAAAGCACACGAGGTGACCTGCCAATGGGCGCTGATGTCCTGTCCACCAATCTGAGACTGCTTCTCTTCTTCTGCGATATCTTTTTCAAGAATCCCTTCGACGCTCCCGTGTATCGAACGCCCAAACTCGGATGTTAGAACGATATTGGTGTGGTCAAACATCGAGCTTTGCGTGTCTCGATATTCGGTGTTCTTGAGGGCGTCGACGAAAGCGTGCAACGGATCCCACAAATCTTCCTTCATCATTTCGGTCTGATCGCGGTTGCCGATCGGCTTTTCTTTATCCCAAAGATTTTTGCGAGAATTGTGCGAGTCGAAGCGGCGCACATCGCGAGACTCGATAAAAAACGCGCACGATAGACCCGCTCGCATCATCTCGAAACTCATCATCGCTTGAACATTCGTCGCTGGAGAAAATTTACTACGAGCTTTGTTGCCGTTGACGCTGCGATACGTAATCAATTCATCCGCAGGCGTCACGCCAAATTTTTCGCGTAAAGTTGGATCCTTAAAAAACTGCGATAACTGACTCCGCTCGAGTTGGCGACCGCGACTGGCCAATTCAAGGTAAATATTTCGAGCCGAGTGATAGCTACGAACCGCAGCGATGTTATCGTCGCTGAGGATCTCCGTATGTGCATTCTGCAAGAACTGCTCGACGGTTGCCGCGACGGCATCGCCCGAGGTTTCCTCCATGCGAAGCAGAAGTCTGCGGAGTTTGTCCGGAGTTCCAGCGTAAATAGTATGGGCATGAGCCGGCCCGAGTGCATGATAATAGCCACGTTTGCCGGTGTATTGAACTTCGTTGAGTTCGCCATCGGAAAGCCACCAATGCCACGATAAACTTGGAAGTACGCAAGGTTGCCCGTAAACTTCAGCAAAAGCCTGCATTACCGACCGCTCGTCTTCCCCTCGCTCATCGGATTGCTTGATGGCGTATTCGCCCATGTGGATTTTGAGCCGATCTCGAGAGTGCCCCGACCCGGTATGCATCGAACTGACGACGGCCATATTTTGAAACAGATCCTTGCCCTCTTCCGCCAGATACCCACATCGAATATTGCCATGCGTTTTGATCGAGTGATCGTCCTTCCCCCAATCGAGGACTCGATATCGTTCGTCAGAAACTCGATCGAGTCGCCTGAGGACGTTGTTTTCGGTATTGACGGGGTTAAACATGTCGTATCCACACCATCCCCCTTCAAGATACCAATACACGAGAAATCTTGGATTCTCGGAAGCCTTGGTTGCATCGCTCGCCATCCGAGCTGTTTTGCTCTCCTCAGCCAACCCGTACGTGACGAAGTGCGAAAGAAAATCGCCGCACGTGAGAGCGGCTATCGAGCGAACCGACCGCTGCAGGAATCGACGTCGAGATGCGTGCGGTGGAAGCGATTGTTGATGCGGACTTTCCGTTTGCAGTTCATCTAAATGGCAAGTTGTCGGTTTGTGCATAACATGTTATCCATCAGTTAGACCAATACTCGGGTGACGTTACGATCTCGCGTATCAAGGCCGGGATCTTGAAATTCGAACGATGCGCCGAATCCCAAAGACGTTTGTAGAGGACTCGTTCGTCCTCTCGATAACGCATCGGGCGACCGAAATAAAAATTGACGTGCGTATTGATCATCGTCCGAATAAAGCGTTCCTTTTTTACCGCCTGTGTCGCAAAAGCCTCCATCCCTTTTCCTGGAAATGGGTAATCTTCCGATGCGTTCTGGTCGCTGGCATCGATTGGCAGTCCATCTTCGTTCTCGATACGGTACTCACCATCATCATTCCAGTTCAGGCGCTGGAAGGCGAGCGGCGTCAAGATTTTATGACAACTATAGCAAACCGAGTTCGGGTCGGTGGTACCTAAGGCCGTAACTCCCTCGCGTTGCTCGACAACGTCAGCAGGTACCTCGTAAACAAATCCGAGAAACAGCATCGATACTTGGGCGGAATAGTTATAGTGCGGCAAACCTGGTTTCCCTTGGATGAAACCGGGCGTGGTGAGAACACCTGTCTTCCCATGGTTGGCCGACCGACGCTGCTTTTTAAAATCCCGATCGACGGTGAAATTCGCTGTCAAAATTTCTTTAAAAGGACGGTCATTGAACGCAACGTAATTCCATAACCGAACTGGCTCGTCTTGAATTTCCGTGCCCTGGCTTTCAAGGTGCAATCGAATTCGATGGAAATAAAATTCTTTGAACTCATCGGAAGCAAGAAAGCGATCGATGAAATCTTCGAGTGAAGTACCTTGATCTAGCTCCCGTATTTCATCCGATGTCGGTGAACGACCGACGAGATCCAAGGCAAGTTTAACTAACTTGAGTCGTTGCTGGATATGAGGTTGATCGCTTGTCGCCAACGAAGGTGGACGGGTGAAGAGAAAGTCGGGATGTCGAATCAATGCCGAGCACAATGACGACCAAGCGGCCTGCTCAACGCTTCGTCGAGGAACGGTCACTTCAAGAGTCGGAGAGTGCGGATCGTCGATCGGAACTCGTGTTCCTGAAATTTGACGCCAAGAGAATTCGAGGCGGCTATGACTCACGGTGTAGCTTGCCGATGCGTCGAGTCGAAGCGTAGCATCGGCTTTAGCGACGCTAGGGGAAGAAATCTGAATGATCGGTGACGATTTTTGGGCCCGGACAACCACAGGCACCTGACTTTCTTGTTCCTTCTTACCAGGGTAAAAAACACGCAGCCGAAAAAACTCGTCGGCGTCAAATCCTTGTTCTGTTCTGAGTTGCGGATGGTATGTCAGCGCAAGCTCACCCTTCTTCGAGTTCCCGTCGTGAATCTTGACGCCTTTGACGTTGTAGGCTTTGAATCGCCCCTCGTTGAAACGTTCCCATTTCTCGTGACCGTCCGCCTCGATGCTATCGATAAGATACGATTTCTCCGCATCGCGAGCCTCGACAAATTCGATCGCTCCGACGGTGACGGTATCGAGAGTCTTATGATTGCGAATTTCGACGGAGCCAGTATCTGAAAACTGAAAGACGCCCGCGATCCTGGCGAACGGTTCTGAATCGACGCTGCAATCGAAGGAAAAATGAGCTTCTCCCAATGGAGGGATCGTCGGTAGCGTGGGGCAAGCCAAGTGATTCTTAGTTTTCGACGCAAACAATTCTACAAGTACTTGATTCGCGTTCCGCACGTCGGCTCGATAGCTGATCGCGAGCTGATATTTGCCTGCTTTAGGCGGCCGCAAGGCGATTCGTATCGAGCTCGATCCCTTGTGCTGGTTCATGTCCTCATAACTCTTGAATCCGTTCTCTGCTGAAATCTGCCAGGCGCCTTCGAATTCGATATGAGGCGAATCGATGCCGATCGTTTCAACAACTGTTCCCTCGTCGTCCAAGATTTCGACACCAGCGAACGAGACATTGCGAAAGGTGCCGAGATTGTGAACGACCAGTCTTTGATTCGGCGTCTTAGCATCGAGTCGAACTCCTTTGGCGAAGATCTGTTTCTGCAACGACTTTTCGGGAGTGGATTCAGATACGGTTTGATCGATTAAAAACTGTCCTACATTCAGCACGTCGCCGCTGACAGGTATGCGAACGATCTTTTGTTCATGAAGTCCCGTTTCCGGATCTGTGACCTCCAGTTCAAAAGCAAGTTCGTCATCTCGCTGTTGGATTGTCTTTTCGAGAGCGAAGACTTTTGCGAGTAGCTCATAAGCTTCCTCAAGTTCTGTGTCCGTTGCTGGCCGATAGAGCACTCGCTCATAGAGTTGATGGATGGCGTCTCGATAATCGTAGCCACCCGTTTCACCGACCTTTGGATGTTCTGGAAGCGTTTGCCAATCGCGAAACGGTCCGGTTTTTCGTTCGTAAGCAACATTAGCAATATCGCGTGCGAGCATTTCAAGACCGGTTAAAAACGACGTGCTCGGTTGACTTGATTCATTGAATCGCGTCTTAAAGTCGGCTCCTCCGAACATCGCGAGATTGTCTTCGAAAAAATTGCGATCGCCACGGACCCAATTATCATCGAAGAGAATTCTTATCTTGGATTTGAGTTGCCAGTATGAAATAAATGGGTGTTCGCTGGGCGATGGCGACGGACCGCGATAGGGGCTGAGCAACGATCTTGGAAACTGCTCATCGGCTTTGAGACCACGCTCGACTTCGCTATCTTCTACCGTGTGAAGAAATGCTTTTAATCGGTTGATATCCTTCTTGGACCACGGTTCGGCATCCTTGGGCATCCGCTTTTCTTCATGCAGTGCGGTTAGTCGACTCAACAAAGTATCTGCACCCTTGAGCTTCAGGTACTGTTCATCGAGCAGCGTTCGAAAGTCGTCGATCGATTCTCCCGTCAGGACTAAACTCGACGTACCTTCATTGCTATGGCAGTCGATGCACCCCTTTTCGGAATCATTCAAAATCGGAAAGATTTTTCGTCGAAATTGATTATGGAGCTTCGCGTCGTCAGGTCCATTTTCATCGGTACTGATCGAAGCCTTCGAACTCGACTCTAAATTTTGACCGGGTCGAGTAGGCAAATCGGTTTCCGCGTAGAGAAGCGATGATGATAGCCAAGCGGTATATGCGAGAAATGCAGCTACGTATTCCAGACGCATTCGCTGTGCCTTTGGGAGGGGGGAGGCAGCTCAAAACGGTTTAGGCAGGGGGAGGGACAGACCTGCATTGTAGTTGAGAGCAGGTTGCAGAGCAACGTAAGCGAGCGGGTTGAATTCCGCCTGCTAAGTAATGATCGATAAATAAGTGTCCGGTACCTTTTGTGCAAAGCACCCGAAGGGCCGTTCCGGCAAAAGGTACCGGACACTTATTTATCGAACGAT
>JAWXCK010000137.1:0-4873 GCA_034408855.1 Pirellulaceae bacterium | reverse complement strand
TTGGTGTCTTTTAGCAACCACCTTATCCCTTCAGAGCCATTTTTTTTGCAAGAGCAATCGAAAAATCACGCTACAATTGTTTGCCTAAAGTGCAGTTATGGTGAGCATCATAGATGAACTCTCGCAGTCGATAAACAGATCTGGAACGTTGATCGTGCTATCTTCTGAAGAAGATTTTGTTAGAACGTTCGACGTTGCATCCAGTGCAAAAATTTCTTTGTCCGGACTGGCTCCTGGGAACTATGAATTCTTGTTTTTTCCTGATGATAAAAGTGGCTTAGCAACCTCGTCGATCACACTAATGCCTGGATATCAACAACAAAGTATCGTGCTTGATCCCATTGTTCTTTCCGGTGCTAGCACACTTTCAGAAGCAATCCAATCAATCGCCGCAGGAGAAACCGTAGATGACCCGGTAGAAAAACTAAGAATGAATTTAAAGGAACTTGAAGATATTCGTGACGTTGTGGCGCCGCGATTTGACGATCTAAATCAAGAAGAAAAGAACGAGAGAACGATTCTGCAAGCGCGATACAGTAATTCCTTAGATGAAAACGTTCGTCTTAGTCGCTGGCTGCCAATTAATCTTATCGCTTTACCGAATGTGAGTCCTTTTCCCAATGCCTGTGCTTTTGTTTCTCCTAATGTCCCCGACCTATTTGTGACGGCAACGACAGCGTTGCAACGAGCGATACAATTACGCACGAGGAGGCGGATCGCTGGAAAAAATGACTCTGAACTTCAGCGATACGAAGAGTTATTCGTACGTGATAATCGAGAACTCGCGGAAACCTTGACAACCAGCGAGGAAGAGTATCAGCGGTCGAAGGACAGGATTGGCTATATAAAAAGCGGAGTTATTAAAATCATCGGACTACTTGGCGCTGTCCTTGCAGCACCAATACTTCCGGAAATTTCAACGCTATTGGCACTAGTGTCGCGTGTAGCAACTTTCAAGGCGATCACAGACGGTTTGTCCTTGGTGTTCAGCCAAGTTGCCACCCGCAGGACCGAAGTAATTCGATTGATAGGCAATCTTGAAAGGCACAATGCCGGAATTGTTCGAAGTCAGCCTGAAATCGATCGTGACATCGAGTTTGTGAATGACGAAGTCCAACGTGACACAATTCCCGCCGTGAATGCCTATGAAGCGGCATTAGCTAAAGGATTTAAGATCGCACCAGTTGCTCCCCGCGAAGAACGCTTTGGCGGGGTAAACCAAGTCGTCACTGGAAACGTTTTGGCGTCGATCAAAGGAGACTTAAAGGGGCTCGTTTTCTCGGTTGCACCAAGCGGAGTGATTCCTGATTTTTCCCTAAGTCAAGATGGATCATTCACTTATAAGTCCGCGGTTGCTGGAACGATCCGCGTAAACTATCTACTCGACGTAAAGTGTCAGGATAGCAGCTGGAAGCCATCCTATGGTAGCATTACGATTACGATTTTTAGCGGAGGTACAGGTGGTGGTGGAGGAGGTGTAATAGGGAGGGAAGGTGCGCCAGACTTTTTGAGTGATAGTAATCCCGATGTCGGTTTCAACAAAGACTTAGAACCGGCATATCGGACTTGGACGGGAAAAGGTGGACAAATGTTTGAGACTTTCTTGTCTCTTCAGAGCAATGTTGCGAACACCGTTGGTTTTGGACTCAATCAATTCGTCGCCGCAGACGAACGATTGTTTTATACGATAATCTTTGCGAACCGGGTTGATAGGTCGAATGCAACTACATTGCAATTGCGCATTAAACAAGTGCTCGATGACGATTTGGATATCAGCACGTTCGGATTTGAGGATCTTGGTTTTGGAAACACTGCGCTAGATTCAGCTCGCAATGGGACGTACTTCAAAACCAGATTAAATCTCGTTCAAGATCGCGGAATATACCTCGACATTACTGCTGAACTCGATGTATTGTCGCGGGAGGTTTATTGGGAGTTCATTTCGATCGACCCTTTGACTGGAGAACCTGTGACAGATCCGAGTAGAGGCTTTTTGCCCTCGATACTATCATCCCCTCAAGGACAAGGCTTTGTTAGTTACTCTATAGAACCGGTCGCGCGTGTGGTGAATGGTCAAATCGTTCACGCGTCTGCGGTCGTGACATTCGATAATTCCATCCCAATTCATACCCAAGAAATTTATAGTACGCTCGACGCGACAAGCCCCAGTAGTATAGTTCGTTCACAACCCAACTCTGGAGTCGACAACAGCTTTCTTGTAAGTTGGTCAGGTGAGGACAATGTGTCTGGTTCGGGAATTAAGTCATTCACAATTCTCGTCTCCGAGAATGGAGGCCCATACATTGCATGGCTAGTCAACACGAGATTTCGAAAGGCCGTTTTCAGCGGAGTTGCGGGCAAGACCTATTCGTTCCTAAGTATTGCCTTAGACAATGCAGGCAATTTTGAAGTTCTACCGTCGGTGAATGGATTAAGCCTTGCAGCATCCAGTCCAAGAGCTTCCCTTGTAGATAGAGTTTGGAGTAAATACGCAATGAGCATACTTGACGAAGGATTTTAGTTGAGGTTTTCTGGGTAGGCATGGAGGCATGTCCGGGGCGGGTTGGCACGCCCAGTGGGCAAACGTGTTTTTTGAGTGGCCCGTCCCTGAGCCAGAAAAGGTTCCAGGAACCGAGCCAGAAAAGGTTCCAGGAACCGAACACGCAGCAATCGTTAACCTAAATCGATCTAGCGTATGTTCAGATTGAACGGCAATCGAGAACAATTGAATTGACGCTATACACCGATGAGTCCGCGGTCGATAGCGAATTGGCTTGTTCACAAAGAAAGCGTTCGGTCTTCTCGACCGACCACTTCAACGACTTTTTGTAAGTGCTTGATTCCTTCGACCAGCGTGAGCCCGCATACCATCCGAGAAGATAAATGCCGTGGCGACATTCGTTTTTTCGCAAGTATCGATCGACGAGCTGCGAATCCATCGCCGTCCGCCAATGTTTATTCCATAGACACTTGACCTCGATGATCACCTGCACCCAATCAATCCGATCTTTCTCATGTGGATGCACGACCGCGCAAGTCACATAAATATCCGTCCGTTGCCCCGTCCCTTTTCCCGAACCACGCCGAATCTCGACCTCCCTCGACGCCACCAGCCCGCGACCATTCAAGTCATCCCTCAAATGTCTCGCGATATAGTCCGACAGATAGTTCTCATCCTTCGGCTCATCCGCATTCCAAAGATTCTCCACCGCCGGATTCTCTCCTTGAAGTTTCTGCTGAAGCCGTCCGAGTGATTCGAGGATCAATTCCTGAAGATGGTCTGCATTCTGGACAAGCCGGAAGTTTTCTTGTTGCACCAGCCTCAAAAAATCCTTTGGCACGGTCGAAACCCAAGCATTGCGAACGGCCTTCTCGATCGCTGAATTGACAACTCGATGCAGCCAAACTTGCTTCGGGAACCTCGCTGCGATAAATTGAACGGCTGTCACCGCCTCGGCAGTTCCACCATTTTCGATGGCCCGCAACAACGAATCGCGATATTCTTGAGTACTGTGATGTACTGTGACCGACGGTCTGAATTGAGCCAAAATCATCGGCGATTTTCAGCCAATTCTCTCTTTATAGCCAGTCGGCGCAGACAATCTCCCAGCTCATCGCAATGATTTTTTGCAGAGTTTTCGGATCTGTACGTTGTTGTTCGAAGAGACCATTGAGCTTGCTGCTCTCCGTGGTTGGAATGTTTTGTCGCTTCGTGAACTGCCATCGCCATCAATCAGGGAGCACTTTCCTCTCGCGTGCAACTCGGTTGTTCAAGGGGTCAGGAGAGCAGCGCTGTGGCTGGATAGTCCTGTAGAACTTGGAACACTTGCGAGGACGATTTTGAGGTCCGATGCTCAACGATCGAATACAAGGAGGACTTGTGGCGTACTGAGTAAGCACTTCATGAATTGCGGCGAAAACGTCAATCCAATTCACTTTTGGGACATCAGCGATCCATCTTTTGGTGAATCCGAACGGGCGGGGATAGGATTATTCGATATCGATAGAATGCCTCCAAACGAGGGCCGGTCAATAGCGACACATAGCGACTGGAAGTTGCGAAACCAATTCGATGTAGGCCCTGCCGCGCGACACGTGGTCGTCGGTGAAGCAGAGGTTACTGCCTATTTGGATCGGCGATTATCAATCGCAATGCGGCTCAGCAATCCATCGACAAGCCAGCCTTTGAGACCACACGGTCTCACTACTTAAGAATGTAGACGAAGTATTAGAAGAAGTAAGACAAATGGGAGAAATTCTCCTTTTTCGAAGTATATCAATCGCAACTAAGAACCAGCCACTTTCGCAGGGTGGCTGATTAGCGATTGTTGTTTTGCTGGTTGGTTTGACCGTGGTATGCAGTTGCTAGTTTCCTGGATTTGAATCAGCTCTTTTGCTGCTTCGTACACGGTCGTGGCTCGATAGGCTTGCCAGAAGTCCAGTGCGTTTCCGGCCGAGTCGCAGCGAAAACATCGGTATACGTTCTTCGATGTATGGATGCTAAATGATCGGTCCTTGCGTTTGGAGCAGTCACTCGACACTTTCGATTGGCACTCTGGTAACGGACAAGGGCCGCGGAGTTGGTCTCCACGGCCCTCGACACTTGTCCAACCAATTTGCTCTAAAAGTACTCGCAAGCGGATTCGCTTCTTTAACTCACGATAGTCGATCCTCATTTCTCCGGCTTCTTCGGCTTCCGAATCGAGTCGCCTGCGAACGGGATCAGGTTCGTTTGGTCGACTACGCGATCTAGCAACGCCATCGTCATCGGTGGATCGCCCAAGTATTCCGTCCAGTCGTCGAAACTGACATTCGTGATGATCGCGGTCGAGCTTCGCCGATTACGACCGTCGATCACTTTGTAAAGCAGACT
>JAWXCK010000136.1:0-8342 GCA_034408855.1 Pirellulaceae bacterium | reverse complement strand
GTTCGTTTGGTTGGCTCGTTTGCACCACTCTCGGAGAAACTTGCCTGCCCAAGTCGCCGACGAATAAGTCCAGAAGCGATTGAAGTCTTCTCGCATCAGGTATGCTTTGACGCTGTGGAGGTTTTGCTTCCGATTTATCTGCCGGATATTGAGAGCGTCCGATTTTTGGAACCAACAAATTCCCCGTAATTCGTGCCGCTGGTTAGTTGTTCTCAACAATTGCCCAAACTTTAGACGCGTGCTTTCTCGTAAACGCTTTTAACGTTCGTGCTTAAATCGGACAACCTCCATTCTAGACCTTGGATTTCTGTCGCACAAGCGATTTGCTAAGCACCCGAGACCAGCACGGAAAGGAAAATGCTAAGTGTTGCCCACATTGGGGTGTTGCCAAGGTCGGCTTTTCCGGAAAAACACTCATCGGCTTTCGCTCACTTGCGGTGCCAGGGAACGATTACGTCGGTGCCATCTACCATGCTGCTGACTAAATGATCGGCGCACCAGGGAGCGAGCAAGGCACCTTTTGCTCCCAGTCCGTTAAAAGCCCATATCCGTGGTTCGATCGAACTTGGCCCTACAAGCGGCTTCTGATCGAAACTTGTCGGGCGAATGGCTGAGTAGTGATCGATTACTTCGAATGGGATTTTGAGCCATCGCTTTAGCTTCGACAATATTTCTTCTCGAGCTTCCTCGCTCGGCAAACCATCTAGCGGTTGCCACCGGTATGTCGAGCCGACTAGGTAGCGAGATGAAGGCTGATCGTTGTTCGCGAATCGAGATGGTGTTAACCAAACGCCGCGATGTATGGTTCGCGCTTCATCGAGTCTGGGGATATCCAACAGCAGAATATCGCCCTGGGCAGGTACCAACGGCAAGTTGGTAAACCACGGATTGTTTTGTCGAATATAGCCTTGGCAAAAAATCAGCTTTTGCGACTGAAGGCCCAGTCTCGGAATTCGAATCGCGTCGCTTGCAACTTCGACCTCGTTTTGCAAATCAAGGTTATGTTGATGAAATGAGTTCCATTCTAAAAACAGTTTGCGAGCGGCATCGAGATAACATGGTGTATGGAGCCTTGCTGCATCCTTCATCATAAAACCACCGAACGTTTTATCGATGCTTGTTTTATCCGATTCGAAATCTGGCGAGAGACTCGTAGCCATTTCTCGATATTCGCTCGACAATCGAGCGTCGATCGTCGAACGTTCTTTCTCGGAATCGTATAAGCGTATCGATGGTCGCTCGCTCCAAAACTTGGAATTCGTTCGCGATTCGATTTCGCGATAAAAGCGTTGAGCGGCGCGCCATGCTTCTTCCCATCTCCAAGTCTTCACGCCGCGCTGACCGGTGATCGGCGTCACAAGCCCGGCGGCAATCCGCGAGCTGGTGCTGTTCGAACCACTATCGATGATTGCAAAATCGAGACTGCGTTTGGCTAGCGTCCAAGCTAAAGCTGTACCTGCCAATCCCTGCCCGACGATGATTGCAAAAACAGTTCGCATGCAACACTAGCTATTTCAAAAGATTGGCGAGCCATTTTTGGCAAAGCATCGACCAAGCGGTTATCGGTACATCGTCAACGTGCCGCAACCCATAGCCGTGACCGCCTTTGGAAAAAACGTGCAGTTCACATGGAACGTTCACACGCTTCAATTCGGCGGCCAAGAGGATACTGCTTAGCGGCGTGACGCCATCGTCCCAGGCATGAACCATGAAAATGGGTGGCGTTTCTTTCGTCGGCATCAATTCTGGTCGAAGGGCTACTTTCGCATCGTCGACGAGATACGCTGGATAAATCAGGATTCCAAAATCAGGTTTGCATGATACGTCATCGGACGCGTCGATTCGATCGTAATGCCTCGTCGAGTGAATAAGGGATGTTCTAGCCGCGACTTCTCCGCCGGCGGAAAATCCCATGACGCCCAGTTTCTTTGGATCGATACCGAGCTCGCTGCTACGCGACCGAATCAAACTCATCGCTCGCTGGGCATCTTGGAGACCGGCTAGCGATTTTTGTTTTTCATCGCGAAACGGGACGCGATACTTGAGAACGATTCCGGTAATACCAAGACTATTGAGCCACTGGGCGACTTCGACGCCTTCGAGATCATAAGCCAGAATCCGATGACCACCGCCAGGGCAAATAATGACTGCCGCACCGGTGTTGAGATCCGCTTTCGGAGAATAGATCGCTAACTGTGGAATGGAGACGTTGTGTATTCGTCGAACCGTTCGACCGGCAACACTGCGATCGTTGGGACCGGGCGTATCGTATTCTGGCGGTAGTTCGGTAGTTTCATTCGGAGGATTTCCAGGCCAAACATTCAGCACTTTCGGCTCGATGGCCAAAGTAGTCGAACCTGAGAACGCAAGGAGCATGGCTGCGGCAATTGACACGATCATTGTTGGTAGGATTCGCATGATAGGTCCAGAGGTAGGGATATTGAACTAGCTACTTTTTACCAAGCTTTCGCTTAGCTTGAAAGAACTCACTGAGAAGACTTCCGCATTCGGCCGCCAAAACACCACTGGTTACTTCGGCGGCGTGGTTTAGGCGATCGTCGTTGAGCAGGCGATACAGCGATTCGACAGCACCAGCCTTGGGATCGCGAGTCCCGTAGACGACTCTTGGGATGCGAGCCTGGACAATCGCACCGGCGCACATCGGACAAGGTTCAAGCGTTACATAGAGGGTGCAATCGATCAATCGCCACGATTCAAGGGTCGATGCCGCTTGGGTGATCGCGATCATCTCAGCATGGGCCGTAGGGTCTTTCATCAACTCGCGTTGATTCCATCCGCTGCCGATCACACGTTGTCGATGCACGATGATCGCGCCGACTGGGACTTCGTCTTGCTCCATCGCCACAACGGCTAAGTTCAATGCGCGGCGCATCCAAGATTCATCGCTGCCGACACTTAGAAGATCTTCGTAATCTCGTGATTCGGATTCTTCGAATTCAAAATCGTTCATGACGTCGGTTCCAAAAAATTACGATGAGGTCGCCAGTTACCGTCGTCCTGCTGGTTCAAAATGCTGCGCAGGACACCGGCACTATCCAGTGCCATAACATACTCCGACGGGGACGTTTGCGACAATCTTTCCAGACCCGGCAGGGCGAGGTTTTTTCCTTGATGAAGCGTCCGAATGTCGGACTCGTCGAGCGTTACTCGATCGAGCATCGACAGACATTCGACTGGATTGATCAAGACTGATCGGATCGATTCAAGCGAATCAAGCTGTTCCAGTTTTACTGCATGCTCGCTCGACATATCGCCGATCGATGTCCGACGGAGCTCCGTCATGATCGCATCGCTTCCCAATCGTCGAGCGATATCTCGGCCAAGACTCCGAACGTAGGTCCCAGTCCCGCAATCGATGTCTAATATCAAGCGTGGATATTGGTAGTCAACGATCGAAAGTTGATGAATCATGACTTGCCTGGATGGCATATCGACTTGTTGTCCCTCGCGAGCCCTTTGGTAAGCGCGCTTACCATCGACTTTAATAGCCGAATAGATCGGTGGAACCTGTAAAATCGAACCGAGAAATTCCGGAAGGATAGCATCAAGCTCTTCTCGGTTTGGAATTCGAGTCGCTGTAACTTTGGTTATTTCTGATTCGCTATCCGCCGACGGACTGGTTTTACCAAACTCGAAGGTTCCGCGATACGATTTGGGAAGCAGGTGTAGCCAATCGACAAGTCGAACCGCTTGACCCATTGCGACCAGCAAGACTCCATCGGCGATAGGATCGAGTGTTCCGGCATGGCCAACTTTGATCGGTCGAATCAAACGCTGGATTTGGTTGACGCAGTCACGACTGGTTGGACCGGATGGTTTGAATAGATTCAGTATTCCGAACATAAGGCTTATTACGAAAACGTGACCGATGAGGAATGAAGGATGTTTGAGAATTTCAATCCAGGCTGAACTGGAGTGCGTCGATAGGTTCTTGGTTAGAGATGCGCAAACTGGATTCGTCGATTGTTCGATTGTCGTGAAAAGTCGATCAAAGTTCAGATTTTGCGATCCTTCCGGGCCAAGGATGCGGCCAATAGTCCGACTTGCTCGTCACAATCCGCGGTGATTGGTCGAGCAGCTTAACCCGCCGATCCGTTCTCGACTATGGCCGAACCTCGCAATATTCGTTGGGATATCGCTGCCCTCATCGTAGCGGCGGCAAGCGTATTCGTCTGGCTTTCGTTGCTCACGCACGATCCGGCAGACCCGTTGCCCTCTCTTCCTGGGCCGTTGGCCAATTTGTATCAACCCGATATTATCGCGTACCCTATCAACGAAAAGACGGCGAATCGTTGCGGTTATGCTGGGGCTTGGTTGAGCCATCTTCTGATGCAAGCACTTGGGGCTGGTGCCTACATGGCGGCATCGTTGATGGGCTTGTCAGTTTTCGTCATGCTCAAGCAACAGCCCTGGGCGTCGCCGCTTGGAAGAAGCATTGGATGGACGCTCGTCGGATTATCGTTGGTCACGCTCCTTCCGACGGCTCGGATTAACATTCCGATTTCCGTCCCGATTGGCCCGGGCGGATATTTGGGTGCCATGACCAGCACCTTTCTGCATGAACACTTTGCTTGGCATGGCAGTTTGGTTTTGATTTTCTTATGCCTTGCGGCGGGGCTGCTGCTCAGCACCGAGTATGCCGTCGTTCGCTACCTTCGCTATTCGGCGGCCGGACTCTGCATAACGGGCCGCCAACTTGGGCTCCCTGTTTCATGGCTCATCCGACATGCCGCCGACAAAACAGCTCCATCTCGTCCAGCCGTCGGTCGATCGGACTTGCCGACTTCATTGACCGTTCGACAAGGCGAATCGGCTCCGACTGACGATGGGCCGCCAATTCGTATCGGACGCAAAGCTAACGCCGATCGAGCCACTGAAGTCGATCTCTCGAGCGAAACGACGAGCCGCAAGACCGAACCAACAACGCCTCGCCAAGAGAGCGAACCTGCGCCGAATCCTAACAGTGCAAACTCGCGACGATCGCTATCGACTTCGTTTGCATCGACGATCGCCCGATCATTGCTCGGCGGAAAGAAGAAAGATCAAGAAGCTCAAGCCGAGGAAGAGGAAATAGAAGAAGAGTTCGAAGAGGAAGAAGAACTCGATGAGGAAGAAATAGAAGAGTCGATTGAATCGGCGATCCGCGAACTCGAAATCGATGGCGAAAACATCACGGCTCGCTCCGACGAAGCTCACGAGGTCGAAGGTCCGCGGGTGACGAAACGAAACCTCAAATCGAAAGATGTTAGAAAAGCGGCCTTAGATTCGCTCGAGCATCTCGATGATACCAAACTCCCCGAAGGAACCGAGGAGTATGTACTACCTAGCATCGAGCTATTGATACCGGGCGACGACGTTTCGTACGACGAACAAGAAGTCGAAGTTCGTCGCAAAGCCAAGATTCTCGAACAAACCTTTGCTCATTTTGGACTCAATATTCGCGTCGTTGAAATCGATACCGGGCCAGTGATTGCGCAATATGAGATCGAGCTTGAACCGGGCTTGCGATTGAGCAAGATAACGGGTCTTTCGGATGATCTCGCCATCGCCCTTCGTGTCCCGAGCGTCCGAATCGTAGCTCCAATTCCAGGCAAAAATACGGTCGGCATCGAAGTCCCGAATGAGACTCGACAAATCGTTCGGCTCCGCGAGGTCATCGAGGAAAGTACTTCAAACCTTAAGAAGATGAAGATCCCTCTCTTCTTAGGCAAAGACGTATCGGGAAAGGCGCTCACCGTCGACCTTGCATCGTTACCTCACTTGTTGATCGCCGGTCGAACGGGAACGGGAAAAAGCGTTTGCTTGAATTCGATTATTACTTCGATCCTCATGGCCCGCCGGCCCGACGAAGTTCGTATGCTGATGATCGACCCGAAGATGGTCGAGTTGAGCGGGTATGCTCGACTGCCTCATCTTATGCATCCGGTGGTGACCGACATGCGGAAAGCGGAAGCGATTCTGGCATGGGCCGTGGACAAGATGGAAGAACGCTATGCGCTGCTGGCTCGAGCCGGCGTTCGACATCTTGTCAATTACAATCAGCTCGGACATGAAGAGCTACACGAACGCTTGAAGCCGGAAACACCTGAAGAAGCCGAGTCGATACCCGATCACCTACCGTTCATCGTCATCGTTGCCGACGAAATCGCCGACTTGATGATGACCGCCGGTAAGGAAGTCGAGCAGCATATTATTCGACTTGCTCAGAAGAGCCGTGCGGTCGGGATTCACTTGATCCTCGCAACTCAAAAACCAACCGTTGACGTTATCACTGGCTTGATCAAAAGCAATCTGCCAGCCCGTATCAGTTTCCAAGTTGCCAGCCGCGTCGACTCGCGCGTTGTCTTGGATGAAATGGGGGCCGATAAGTTGCTTGGCAACGGTGACATGCTCTTCCTTTGGCCGGGAACCAGTACGCTGCTTCGCGGTCAAGGAACATATCTTGGCGATGACGAGATCAATCGAGTGGTCGATCACTGCAGTACGGGCGAACAAAATTTTGTGCATGAACTGATGCATATCAAGGTCAAGACCGAAGAAGGCGAAGAAGAGGACGCCTCGAAGCCGACTGCGTTTAAGAAACGAGATGAACTCTACGAAGCGGCCGTCGACGTCGTTGTTCGCGAAGGAAGAGGAAGTTGCTCGTTGCTACAAAGAGCCTTGGGAATTGGCTACGGTCGAGCCGCCCGCTTGATCGACTTTATGGCTGAAGATGGAATCGTTGGTCAATACAATGGTTCTCAGGCGCGCGAGGTCGTTATCTCGATCGCTCAATGGGAAACGATGCGAGGAGGAGAACCAAGTCGAAGCGATCGCGAAGAAGTTGCTCCGCCGAGCGCGCGAAAAAATAAAATTCGACGCGATGAAGGTTGGGACGATAGCCCGCCAGCTCCTAGTCCCAAGGCGAACGAATCTCGCGCTCGACGCAGCGTAACCGTTGCTGCTGCTGCTGCCGCTGCCGAACAAGCTGCCGCTGATGAAGTAGAACCTGAAGAAGAAGAGTGGGAAGAAGTCGCCGAAGGCGACGAGTCGGAAGGGGAAGAAGGGGAAGAGTACGAATATGAAGACGAAGAGGAGGAAGAATAGGAAGAATAGGAATAAGGAGCCCCAATTCTTGGCCGTCATTCGCTCGGTCAAAGGTACGCAAACCTCTAGAAAAAACGTCCGTTGGGCTTCCAACACACGTAGTTGCGTCTCTCCAAGAGGCAGAAACCCGCAGCTTTGCTGCTGATTCAGTCTTAGAAAGACTGACCTACGTGAATTTTTTCGCCATCTACGAACGAACTATAACCTTGTTATTGCCTCACCAGCCGTGATTGAGCGGCGGGTACTTGAATCGCTCGCGAGGGACTCTTGTTGCTGCTTGTCGAACGCCCGGCTTTGGTTGGCGATGTTTTGACCGGAGCATCACTAGCTGGATCAGCGACCGGCTCTAGTCGAGGGCTCGATGTATTCGTATGGCTGGAATCGATGATCGTTTCGTGGCTAGTCGAATTTGGCGTTACCGTCGAGTGTTGAACGCGATGCTGGACATGGTTGGAGGGGTTGCCAGCGACTCCGTCTCGGCAATTCGAGCAGTAACCTGAATCTGACTCCGATGCGTACATATCGTTGCCGCAACTACCTGAACTACAACTACCTGAACTACAACTACTCGATCCACATCCGTCGCCGCAAGATCCTACGTAGGACGTGCCCCACAAGGCCTGCAGTCGCTGCCATAGCGGTCGGCATGGGCCACAACTGTCACCGGTAAATTCGCCATTGCCACAGCAAGGATCACATGTCGGTGATTCGTTGACTTGTTCATCGCAATAGAACTCACCACACCCGCTACTGCATCCACCGGTGATTGCATTGCGAAATCTGTTTGCGATCTCGCCATGCAAAAGACCTGGGCACGCTCCACAGCTATTCGCTGCCACCCCACAGCTTCCACAGCCGCTATTGCGCGCCATCGGCACCCCGCAGCAACCTGAAAATAGGCTCGAAAGACCAACGAGAAACGCTAGCGAAAAATAAGTCGACGACTGCATGGGTTCCCCCTACTCGGTTCCAGTGACTAATTACACAACCCAGTAATCGACCCAAAATAATCGTTAGAATCAGCAAATCTTGCCAAAAGCGAGAAAGATCTCTGCTGTCGTTGTGAGCCGTCGGCGCTAGTTCGACTGTCCTAAGTTCGACCCCCATGGCCTTGAGCCATGGGTGAAGGAGCCTACCAGCTAAAACAAAAGCCACGCCGCTCCCCCATTCCCCGCATCCCAACGCCGGAGGCGGTGGGATGCGGGGAATGGGGGAGGTACATTCGCCTACGCTCG
>JAWXCK010000135.1:0-11539 GCA_034408855.1 Pirellulaceae bacterium | reverse complement strand
GTCTGCCGTCGAGTCACGCCCGGGAAAGCGTGGCCACCGGGGAACGAAAACCAACTGAAGCAGTCTCCGGCTCCGAGTTCGCTAAAGTCTCGCACAATTAACTGATAGGAAATTTGATTCCCCTGAGTCTACCAGGGGGGATCCCTTAACGCATTTTCCGATGGTCGACCAAACGAGATCTGCCTGAGAACAAAATGCACTTCGATGCACGCAAAACACGGGTCGATCCCATAGCGGGTGCGCATCGTCTCCGTGCCGATCCGAACCGGGCATGATCAGAAGTTCTCCAGGAAGGTGTCGGTGTCGACGTAGGTCAGTCAGCACAAGGGGTCCATTTCATAGACTCGCTTGATCAACATTGCCCACGACTGGCTGCTGCGAGAAGTGGTGGGCTCCTCACTCGATGGCTCGGCCGCTTCCGCCTTCTTCCGCATCCCGCGCGACTTGTTCGAGTACCAACCATAGTAGCGAATCAACTGCGAGCCCTTGGGTGGAATGTGCTGTATGAACTCAGCCAGAAAATCCAGCGGCGAGAGGATCTGGAAGTTCCGCGGCACTCCCGCTCGCAGGCCGTCTCCTTTCGGATCGGGAAAATCGCGGCAAGCCTGCTTCTCGGCCAGGTACAGCTCGAAGACCGCTTCCTGCCAAGCCACCAACAGTCGCTCCATGTCGAACTCGGGCAGCTCCAGAAAATCGCCCTCGGGTGTAAACGCGCCGCAGGTGATCAGTACAAGGAGGTGTGGATGCCAGTGCAGGAGTTGGCCATGCGTCTGAATCGCCACGATCATGCCGGGCACCACATCGTCGCGCCCGAGCAAACGCCACAGGTCGGAGGCCTGAGGATTGCGTGGGCGGTAGAGCGAGCGGGGCTCGACACAGGCGGTGGCAATGGCGAAAATTTCTTCTTGGCGGATCTGTTGGTTAGCCAAATGGTTACTCACCTCTCGATTGCGATTGAAAACTTTTGCTGGTCGCAAAGTGTTTCCCGAGCATTCGATAAATCTCGTCTCCGAAAAATTCAAAATGCCGTTTCAAAGCGTGACCGGTATCTTTAGAAATCTCAAAGCGATGGACGATGCCATGAGACTCCAAGAATTCATGTGCCCATTGGCTGTCTTCTAACCAGACATCCCGCGATCCGGCAAAAAGCCAAATCGTTTGATCCTTTAACAAGTCCTTATTTGCGATTGCGATATCTGCCGGATTGTTTTCTTTGAGCGAAGACTCGTTATTGCCCAGAATGTGTTTGAGGAATTCCATGTGAACGCTGTCTGGCGAAGCCATACCGCCGCTAAAAGACAATGCCGCACAGAAGAGATCGGGATACTTCATACCGAGCTTAACGGTACCGAAGCCGCCCATCGAGAATCCGTGCAATACTCGACATGCTTTTTCCGGAATCGTCCGATAGGTACTGTCGATGTAAGGAATCAATTCCTTGATGATCGTCGTTTCTGAAAGAATCTTTCCATCGGCACTATCGGAATAATACGAACGTCGCCCGCCATTCACGAAGACGATGATTACCGGTGTAAGTTTCTTTTGTTGAATCGCTTTGTGGTAGACCACACTTTGGTCAATTTGAACGGACTCATTTCCACCCGAGCCATGCAAGTGATAGATAACTGGGTAGCGTTTCTCAGATGTCGCATAGTCATCCGGCAAATAGATGTTGTATCCGACCTTGGTCTTCATCGATTCGCTCACGTAGGTATGGTGGCTAACACCGTGATAGTCACTTTCGGGGGGAACGACCCACGTCGTATCGCCGGTTTTGTCAAGATTCAGCTGGCTATCAAGCTTGTTGAGTTCCTTGTCGGCCAGGAATCCATCGGAATCGACGTCCATGTTCTCAAACAGCTTTGCCGGGGCCTTAAATTCTTCCTTGCTTATCTTTCCGTCCTTATTCGTATCCCAATCGCGAGACGGAAGCAGCCCGTGAGAACTTGCCGGATTTTTTTCAACGCTCTGGATTTCCGTAGGGATGGCTTCTTGGCTGGGCGCGGCCTTCGGTTTCCTCGATTGCATCTTGAATGCCATGGCTTCCTCCATCGTGAGCACACCGTCCCTATTCACATCGGCCTCAGGTGTTTTCTTCAACATGGTTTCCAACCTTTCCTTGATCGAAGGCGTTTCAAGGTCAACCGCAGTCTCGTCAGCGGTAGCCTTCGTTTTCGTTGTTGGATTCGATTCGAAACAACCGACTTTACGTAAAAAATCTTCCATGCACGCCATCGAACGTTCACGCCATGCTGGAGTCGTCGAGAATCCATGACCGCCTCCCTCGCCGACAAACAGCGTAAGATTGCTGCCTGTCGCCTGCCATTTTTCCGCAAAGCTTTTTAGATATTCGTACATCGGATCTTGGGTACCGATGAGGACTAGCGTCGGTGGCAAATCTTTGTTCCAGTGCCGAGCAGGTGACAATCGTTCTCCCAAATCTCTATCTCCATCGAGCGCATCGAGGAACGGCATCGATCGCGTACCGCCTTCGAGAAAATCGAGGAGTGGAAAATGAAGCATCATGGCATTGGGCTTCGCGGAGAAACGCAGGTCATCGTCGGCGGAATCGAATTCTGCCAAGGTCGCAACGCTGGCGGCCAAGTGCCCACCCGATGATCCTCCGCAGGCGACGATACGATTTGGATCGATGCCCAATCTCTCGGCATTGGATCGCACCCATCGCATCGCGCTCTTTGCATCTTCGACTGCCTTATCGGGAAGCACGTTGTCTATTTTGCGCTTTCGATATTCTACGCGGATGCTGACCAATCCAAGCTTTGCAAAATGCTCGGCCTCTTCTTTGAAAGCCTGGCCTGGACCCGCGTTCGCAACCTCGATACCAAGTGTGTCTCCCTTAGTCGGATTGAATCCTCCACCACCCCAAAAAACGATAGCCGGTCGTTTATCAGCGAACTTCCAATCAGACGGGAAGTGCAAGGAAAGCGAAAGCTTTCGTTCGCCTATTGTTTTGTAGACTTGTTTGTCACCGGGCGGCGTGTTAGACGAAGTTTTTGCGGACGCTTCGCTCGCTGAAAGATGGTTTTCTCGAAGAAATGCTTCGGTTCGCACAATGGTCTTGTCTAACCAGGCGGGTTTGCCGAAAAAACCGTGTTCACCGCCTTCCGCGACGAAAAGTTCCATCGGCGCACCTGCCGCTTTCCATTTCTCAGCAAACGCCTCGACAGTTTTGAATGGCGGCTCCTCGCTTCCGACCATCACGAGGGTTGGAGGGCAGTCTTGTTTCCAATGTCGCGCGGGAGATATTCTTGCACCGAGTTCCCGGTCGCCGTTGAGCACGACTAGAAAGTTTTCCGACATGCTTCCCACTTCGAGCCAGTCGATCAGCGGCGAGTAAAGGAGTATCGCATTCGGGCGTGCCGATATCGAGGGATCGCCCGCAGTCGGGAAGCGACTCTCGAATGCAAAGAGACTCGCTGCGAGATAGCCACCCGAAGAACCGCCAGCGGCCACGATGCGATCGGATGCAACGCCAAGTGACGCGGTGTGGCCACGGACCCATCGAATAGCGCTGACCGCGTCTGCAATGTCTACTCCAGGCAGTACGCCATCTTTTCCGCGCGTGCGATACTCGACCCTCATACAAACGTAACCTTGTTTCGCAATGGCATCGCAAATCGAAACGTGCTGCTCTCCACCCGGCCCTTGATTGACAACGGTCAATCCAAGTCGTTCACGTTCTGCGGCCAATGGCGGAAGCTCACCCTCTTTGTTCGCTTGCACTTTATGTGAACCTGAGAAAAACAGGATCGCGGTTCGTTGGTCGGTCGATTTCCAATCCGCTGGATAATGCATGGCAATTTGAAGTTTTCGCTCGCCAAAAACTTGATAGATGTGACTTGTGGGTGGTAACGTATTACTGGAACTATCGTTCGCAGTGAAAGACGGCGGAAGTTGCGGCGCTACCTCGCTTTGTTTTTCCAGATTGCCAAGGTCTTGTTTCGGAGTAGATTTCGGTTGGCGAGAGCTGGCGATTTCGTGATGCCGCTCGAGCCACCGCTGTTGAGTTTCGAGAATGCGATCCTCATAATCAGCCGGAGCTATCTTGTGCGGCAAATCCGCTGTTGGCTCTCTGTCGAGCAAGCCCATCTGACATAGTCGATCGTCCATATGTTTTACGGTCTGTTCCAGTCCTGGACTGAATTTGAAGAAACCATGCACGCCTCCGGCACCAATAAAGTTTTCGATAGGCAGCCCGGCTTGTTTGGCTTGTTCAACAAACGTATCGAGAGACGAGGCTACCGCATCTCGTGAACCATAATAAACGACCATCGGCGGCGGATTGCTCTTCGGGTTTGTCGCGTGACTCTCGGTCAGCTTGCGCATCATCGATGCATCGAGCACATCTGGGTCAGGATTGAAAAGAAACATAGCACGTGGCAACGGATCGATCGACGTGTCCTCATCTGCACTCTGCAATTCGGCGACATGCAGGGCGGCGGCTGGAAGATGAATGCTTCCTGAACCACCAACGGCCGTGACGCGATTGGGATCAATCCCAAGCTCGACGGCGTGACTGCGGAGCCAACGGATGCCGCTGAAGATATCCTCAACGCATTTCGCTGATGTGGGGCCATCCTTGCTTTTCTCGTGATAATCGGCCTGACCAACAAGCATGCCGCGAGCAGCAAAATAGCGGGCTTGTTCCTCGAACTGCGGCTTTGTCGCTCCAGGCTCTTTCCAACCGCCGTTGTAGAAGAAGATGATCGCTGGCCGATAGTCTGACTTCGACCAGCCCGAAGGTTTGGTAATGGTCATCAAGAGATCGCGGTCGGTGTTATGTTTGTAGGTTACTGGCTCCAATTCGACGCGACGTTGACTCAACAAGTGCTTTTTCAGAAACTCTATCTCTGCATCTTTCTTCGCAGGATTTGCTTGATGATGGATGGTACATTCACAGCCTAAAGAATCGTATTTCGCCTTCAACGGCAGACCGAGACTGACGTGATGAATCCAAGCTCGCTGGACCGAATCAGCGGCGAACGGTGCTTCGGCGGGATTGCCAGCGTAGGTTAGAAACAACGGAGGATCATCGCTGGTTGCGTGAAGCAGCGGCGAGGCTTCTCGCAGAAGCGGTCGCTTCGCAGGTGACGCAAATTCGATCTGAGAACTTGCGCCAAACAGTTGCCAAAGCGCTGCTCCCAATTTGGTAACACCAGCATGCGTTTGAAAGTATTCAGGTTCGAGCCCGGCGGTACCGCTGTGTGGACTGGCGCATTTCACGCGCGTCGAAAATCGAGCGATTGGATCCTCGCTTTTGGTATCCGCCAAATCATCGTGCAGAGCAATCCAAAGCGCAAGCGTAGCGCCGGCAGAACTCCCGCTCACCGCGATGAGATCGGAATCGACGTTCCATTCCTTTGCTTTCGATCGAACAAATTGGACAGCCCGAGCGCCATCATGCATCGGAGCGGGGAACGCCGCATCCGTGCTAAAACGATAGTTAACGGAGACCGCCGAGATGCCAGCTTCAATACACTCCTTTAAGATCGATCGATCTTGCAACATTGCCTTGTCGCCCCCTTTGAACGAACCTCCGTGAAAGAAGATCAAGACAGGTGTCGGATGGTTCGATGAAGCTTGCCAAAAATCAAGTATGTTACGCTCGTGCGGACCATACGCAACATCGGTATGCGTTGGTTTCAGCAACTTCACGTCGCGAGACTTCGTTGAATCGTCTGCGTCCGTTTTCTTGGCCGATTTTTGTTTGTAGGCTCGGGCTTCGCGATCTGTCAACACACCATCGCCGTTCGCGTCAGCTTCTGGAAATTTCTTAAACAGTTGCTGCAGTCTTTCGTCTATGGTCACCGTCTTATCCTGAGCATCGACGCTGACGGAAGCCATCAGTACAAGCATCGCGCTGCAAAGCTTGAACACGATACGGTTGATTGATGGTATCTTTGCTCGATCCATTATGTCGCACGCAAGAATTGGCTGGGGTTTCATAGTTTTAACCTTGTTTTAACTTGGATGAGTTGGTTAACGATAAAATGCTTTTCGCTGAGCTTCATCATTCTTGATGGCATTGAGTATTTGATCATCTTGAAATGACTTCACTACTTCTGCTTACGCTTAAAATTTGGATTTACTTGAGGCAATTTGGCCGCAATATCGCTGCGCCATCGGTCAAGTTGCATTCGTAATTCCGCTACACGCTTGGGTTCGCTTTCAGCTAAATCGTTTTGTTCGCCTGGGTCGGTTTTCAAGTTAAACAGCTCTACCCGCCCGTCTTCGAAATATTCGATAAGCTTCCAGTCGCCGGTTCGCACCGCGCTGGCCGGCGTCGTTGTTGCGTAATAGTGCGGGTAGTGAAAGAACAAACCATCTCGATCGAGCTTCGCGTCCGGATGTTTCAACAAAGCCGCAATATCCAATCCATCCATTGCGATGTTGTTAGGTGATTTTACGGTCGCATTGGTAAGCGTCGGAAAAAAATCAGCCAACGACACAGCTTCCGAACACACTTTACCGCTTGGCGTCACTCCCGGCCATCGCACCAGCAGGGGTACTCGAATACCTCCTTCGTAAAGCGAACCTTTTCCAGATCGAAGCGGGGCATTATTCGTGACTGGAATTGTCTGGCCGGCTTTACGGTCCACGCCGATATAGCCACCGTTATCACTTGTAAAGATCACGATCGTATTCTCTTCAAGGTTTTGTTCACGCAGATGAGTCAACACGCTGCCAACGCTATCGTCGAGAGATTTGACCATCGCCGCGTAAACTGGGTTCTGATGGTGAAACTCAGGGCGGATCTTGGATGTAAAATGCTTCACGTAGTCCGGTTTTCCTTCGATAGGCGTATGCGGCGCGTGATGAGCGAGGTACAGAAAGAAGGGTTGATGATTGGCTTTAGCGTGATCCATTACATGCAACGCCTCGTCGGTCAATCGGTCAGTAAGGTACTCGCCTGGTTTTCCATATTCGAGGTGTGGCACGTAGCGATATTCATTTCCGAACTGACCGCTGCCACGATAAGGCCACCAAAAAGTTTGTGGAGCGCCCCAATGGTTGCCGCCGATGTTCACATCGAAACCATGCGTCTCGGGAAAATGTCTGGCGTCTCCCAAATGCCATTTGCCGACTAAGGCGGTAAAGTAACCCGCATCTCGCAATCGTGTGGCCAATGTAGTTTCCGTATGAGGTAGATCGTGAAGCGAACTTGCATCGAGAAGCTTTTGGTTCTTGTTCTGCTGAAGCGATGCCTCGATCCAGACCGTGATGCCGAGACGGGCCGCATGTCGTCCGGTAAGCAGCATCGCGCGCGTTGGCGAGCAGACGGACATGGCATACGCTTGCGTGAAACGCACCCCCTCACTCGACAATCGATCTAAGTGAGGTGTTTCGTGTAAATCAGCTTCATAACAACCTAAGTCTGCCCAGCCTAAGTCATCGGCGAGGATTAATATCACGTTGGGTGGAGCTGCGTGGATCCACGACGTAGGACCCACCAAGAGTGCCACGAGCAACAAGACAACTTTGTTCATCTCCGAGAGATCTCCTTTTTCAATGAGGTTTGCTGACGGCCGCGTCAACGCGTCGGATGGAAAAAAAGGCTTCGCGGCGAACAATCCAGTCGGGGTCTTCCACGGCTGATTTTAGGGAAGGAAGCGCTTGCATCGCGGTTGGAACAAGCTTGCCTAGACTTCGAATGGCCAGCATTCGAGGGTCGCGCTCACTCTGGGCAAGAGATTCGAGCAAGGTGGCCGCGATACCCTGTTGCACACCCCCGAGAGCCATCAAATAAGTCCGTGTTGAACTATCCATTTTGGATCGATTCAACGGTTGTGAATTCCCTCTTGGCGTAGGTGGTATTTCCAATGAATCAATATAGCCCAGGGCCAACGAAATAGATTCATGCACAGGGAGTGCGACGCGGCCTGAACTTCGATCAGCCCCTTTCCGACGTATTGGCTGATCGTTACCGACAACCGTACCTAATTTGCGCAGGCCCCTAAGCACCTTGGAATTGACTCGACTGGGGTTGCTCGACAACGTGCGCGTCAATGCAACAACGTCGTAATTTATTTCTATTGCAGCATTGAGACGATCTAACGCGATCGCGGCATGAGTCTGTACGAGCGGACTTTCGTCGCGCAAGGCGCGTATGAGCATCGGCTGGGCAGAATCCTCACCGATACCGCCCAAGGCATAGCAGGCGGCTGCTCGTTGGCATTCCCATGGGTCATGTTCATCAAGGAAACGAAGCAAATCCGGGAGAGCCTCTTTGGACTCTGAGCCGATTAACCCCAATGCGATTGCTGCGGCCGCGCGCGGATACTTGTAATTCAATTGTGCCGAGCGATCGGAACCTTCGTCGCGAAGGATATCGATCAAAACCAATATCGATTCTTTAGAAGGAATGACTGTCGTCATGCAGGCCACGGCCACGAAGTTGCGCTCGTGCTTGTCGGGATACTTTAAGGCAGCGACGAGAGCTGCCCCAGCCGACTCACTTGCCGACAATCCTATACGACTCAATCCCCACGCTGCTGGCACTCTGACCTGCGTGTCTAACTCTAAGTCTGCTACCAATTGCTCGACGTCGCCAGCGGTGCGAGTTTTAAGATAGAGTACTCGAGATGCAATTTTCGCATCGAGCGTTTCGTCGTCAACCAAACGCTGGATCAATATGGGAAACGCAGCCTGCGCCAGGTTATCATGCCCAAGTAGTTCGAGCATCGCCTGCTCCTTGACAACCGAGTCGGAAGAGTCGAGTTGTTCAAGCAATCGAGGGATTGAAATCGATACTTCCTCGAAGCCGTAAGCGATAGCGGCGTGAAATACCATCGCGATGAGAAATCCCCAAAATTTCGTCAAAGCGTTCGTCGAGAAGCTTTCATTGTTCATGGAATTTAAAAACTCCTTGTAAAGGCATAGGTTTCGCTGCAATCCCGTACATGATCGTTGCATTGCCATTGGCATCGCGTGGAGCTGGTCCGAGTTTCACATAATCCGCTTGGTCGATTTCGCGTTTCCAAACCGTGAAGGATTCGCGGACTTTAGGACGGTCCAAGCTTTCTTGTAACGCCACGGACTCGCCCGTTGGGATAAAATCTCGCACCAACCAATCTGGCCGCTCCCCGCGATCGGGCATGAGCAGGTACAAAAGTCCTGGTCGACTAAATCTTAACTCCAATTCCAACCGCCGAATTCGTCTCGCACCACGAAAAGTTTGCACGAGGTCGGCGTCTAAAAGAGATGACGGGAAGTCTTCGCCTTGAACAGCCTCCCATGTATGCGGTCTATCGACATGTACGAAGGCACCTGGCCGCAACGCATTGGGTTGAATGCGATGAAAGAACCAATCCGCTTCGCCGGCGACATTGTCTGTCACGCTGGTGATAAGGCCTTGACTGGAGACGTCGCCTCTAGACCATTCCTCTGGATTGGCACTGCCGATAATACTATCGATGCGAGCCAGTTGACGTTGCTCGCGCAAACTGACAGCTTGGCCCTGCTCCAATCGAATGATCGGTGTTGAATTCGTGTTCGCACCGAGTTCATGAAGCTCTACTACACCCGAAAACACGACAACGTCCGTCGAGCCATCGCCCCGCGCGTCGACTCCAAAACGCGTTCCTAAGTCGACCACCCGTGTGTTCGGCGTATCGATGATGAAACCCTTACCATGTTCGCCTACATCTGCCGTCACCTTGCCGTATAAAACCGATAGATGCATTGTGTTTAAGAACTGCAACTTGGATGGCGATGAAACTCTCACGACTACATCCGATGCCAGCTTCAAGCGCACCTCGCCTTCTGCAAGTTGCAGCGAGTGGATTCGAATTTGCGTATCGGCTTGAAGCGAACGACTCGTGCTTTCCATCACCTGCATGCGTACACCACGATCTTTCGGTACATTCCACCACGTAAGCAACGCGAATGCAGCGGCTGCGGTTACAGCAGTGGCAACGAGCCAAGAAATGGGCGATCGTAACCGTCGCGATCGTGCACTGGTCACCGGGGCATTCGGAATAAATGCATGGAGATCGAACGTGGAATCTTCGGCTACCGACATGGCCTCCAATGCGCTATCGATGTGCATGTATTCGACGACCATAATTCGAAATGCGCTATCTTCTTTGATAGCCTGTTCGAGCAAAACAACCTCCTTCGGAGAAGCAACGCCATCGACGTAACGCTTGAGCAATTCCAAACGCGGTTCGTTCGCCATCACGATGGCACCTCTCTTGCAAGCACGCCGCGAGTGCAATCGACGAGGGCCAGTCGGATGCGATGGAGGGCTTTATAAAGCGACATCGCCGATCGCCCGCTCTTCTGAGCTAAATCGTCGATGCGAGCTCCGGAAAGATAAGCAGCATTTACCAGCACGCGTTGCTCGGCGGGAAGCTTTTGAAGACATTCCTCCAAAGCATCCTGCTGCGCGTCGAGCCGACCACCCATTTGTTCCGCTTGATCGGAAAGCAAGGCGATCGCTTCCTCTCCAAAAACGTGACGATCACGAGCCTTATCTCGTCGCCAAGCCAGAACCTCAAACCTTGCGACGGCGAAAGCCCATGGTCGAAAATCACTGGTCTTCGATAAGTCATCCAGTTTCCGCCAAAGCACCACCGCGATCTCTTGCATGACATCGCGCGCATCATCGCGGGTCGGAACCAAGGATCGCACAAATCCACGCAAGGCCGGCTCATGCTCTGAATAGAGCCGGAGAAATTGATCGTGTCGAAGATTATCGCTAGTTGGCATCATCACATAATAACACTCCGTATGGTCACACGACTTGCCAGAAATCCAAGTTCTATTTTTAACTTTCTAAGGCGAGTAATCGCATTCTCTGATGCCACGTCCTATTCGCCTTGGGCATCCTTTCGCTACAATCTTCACATGCATATCCCAAGAAACGCACGATTCAAAATCAAGTTACTGATACTGATACTACTGATAGGAAATTTGATTCCCCTGAGTCTACCAGGGGGGATCCCTTAACGCATTTTCAGATGGTCGACCAAACGAGGTCCGCCTGAGCACAAAATGCACTTCGATGCACGCAAAACACCGGTCGATCCTACAGCGGGTGCGCATCGTCTCCGTGCCGATCCGAACCGGGGATGATCAGAAGTTCTCCAGGAAGGTGTCGGTGTCGACGTAGGTCAGTCAACACAAGGGGCCCATTTCATAGACTCGCTTGAATACGTCGTGATTCATGGTTGGCGTGGCTGGCCCCGACGTGGGAGCTTTTTGAAATTCAGAGGAGAATATAGGATGAAACGAAGATTTTTGGTTACCGGCCTGTTGGCCTTGTTTGCCCTGGGTGCAAACACAGTGCAAGGGCAAGTTGACAAGTCGCCGAGCGCTGCTTCGCCCGTCGAATCCGCAGCCCAAGACGCAAAGAAAGCAGCCGATCAAACGGCTAAGTCCGCTAGTCAAACCGCTAGCGATGTCACTATCCTCTTTAGCGGTTGGCTTTCTAATCATTGGCAAAGTGGCTTCTTCCCGTGGCCCATTGAGTCTCTTGCAGTCACTGATCGACATCTTTGTTTTGATAGTATCGTGG
>JAWXCK010000134.1:0-33469 GCA_034408855.1 Pirellulaceae bacterium | reverse complement strand
CATTGCACCATCCAAACCATAGCAATTTTTTGGGTAAGCATTTCCGATCAGAAAGCGAACCTTGGTTTTTGTAATCACTCAGCCCAGTGTTCTCCTTGTATTTCACGGCTAAAATCGATTGCGGATCACGAAAACCACCCACAGTTTCTACCGGAAGAGCCTTAAAGACTGGGCGCAGCCGTTTAGAAACCAGATGTCTCCATGATCGTCCATGGCTCAAGATCGCTTGAGCATCCGCGTTGGAATCGACAATAGCTCGACACCAATTTCGGCAACGATTGCGTGGCCTTTGGTCAACCACGCCGCCGCAAAGGCCCAGACCGCAATGCACTCCATCCAAAACAGAAAATTCCAATCGTTAAGCCATTGTTTCCAGGCGGTTGGAATAAACACCATGTAGCCGCCCATCGCCAGCATGCTCAGTAGAATCACGGTTCCGCTGGTTCGGTAAATGAAACGTCGTTCCCACAGGTGCGGCTCGTCGAACTCGTCGCCGGATCTTGGAAAGTGGACGAGCGAGTAGAAAGCCAGCATCAAGAAAAAAACACCCCCGCTGAACGTGTGTAGATACCCGACGATCGATTTTTGAAAGAGCGGGTCGCTGTTGGCATCAAGCGGGCAAAGCGCAACGCAAAGTGCGGCCACGCAACCGATGTTCGCTGTCCAACTCTCGATCCAATCGACGCCCCGATAGCACAAAAAGAAAATCCCAATCGCCGACATCGTGCCAACGAAGATGTCTCGCATAGGCGTGTGGTAGTAACTGCTGATATTGTCTTGAATCGGAACACCGATTGCCAGTCCGCCCAGCCCCAATACGATAGGGAGTAGGAGTCCACTCAAACCGATCGCGCGACGGATTGCGATGTACGAGACGACCATCGACTGGCCTCTATCGGACGCATGTGGGAGCGGCATAGGGCGTGCGGTTTAACGACTTAGGTTCTGGAAAAACAACTGCAACACTTTGAAGTCGACAGGTTTGACCATATGTTCGTCAAAGCCAGCGGCGAGCGCCTTCTCGCGGTCGCGCACTTGCCCGTATCCGGTCATCGCGACCAAGGTTAGCGGACGTTCGGCGCACTCAACCCGAAGCCGCTTTGCCAACTCGTAGCCAGTCATGCCCGGCATCGATATATCGGAGAACACGACCTCCGCCTCGAAATGTTTCAGTTCGACGAGTGCCGCCGGCCCACTGTCGACAATGTGAACGTCGTGGCCTAGCTTGGATAGGAGCCGCGAAAGTACGACCGAAAGTGCTCGCATGTCATCGACAACAAGCACTCGACGCGGGAAAATCGGCATCGAGGATTCCGCGACAAGCTCCGCCAATGACGGACGTTGTCCAGAGTTCACGATGGGAAGTTTGATCGAGAACTCACTCCCTCGGTTGACCCCGTCGCTGTGCGCGGACACGGAGCCACCGTGCAATTCCACCAAGGTTCGGACCAGCGTCAGTCCGATTCCGAGGCCGGCTGTACCGCGTTCGACGGAGTCCTCGATTTGCGAAAACATTTCGAAGATATCGACCAGTCGCTCGGACGCGATACCGCTGCCGTTGTCTTTCACCGTCACGACGACATATTCACCAACCTGTTCGGCATTGACCACGATCATGCAATCCACGTCGCTGTACTTGGAGGCATTATTGAGCAGATTGCACACGACCTGCGTCAGGCGTGCCGGATCGACGTTCACGCAAAGACCCTTAATAGGCACATCGACGGTGAGCTGTTGATGATTGCTGTCGATTAAGGCTCGCGAGTTTTCGACGGCTGAATCGACAATCGTTCGAATTTCGAGCACTTGCTTCTTGAGATCGATCTTGCCACGTCCGATTCGCGATACGTCCATCAAGTCATCCAGCAATCCAACCAGTTGGTTGACTTGGCGGTCCATAATCACTCTCAATTCGTCAATTTCCTGACTGATATTCATCATCGACATCAACTGCACCGCGCTCTTGATTGGCGAGAGCGGATTACGAAGTTCGTGTGCCAGCGTTGCGAGAAACTCATTCTTGCGACGCGACTCTTCAGACAGCCCGGCGGCCAGCCGGCTAAGCTCATCGCTGTTTTGTTTCTGCTCGGTCATATCTCGCATGACCTTGCGATAACCGACCAACTTTCCCGAGCGATCACGAATCGAGGTCGTAATGCCAGAGGCCCAGAACTGAGAATCGTCCTTACGTTTCATCCAACGATCGTCGCTGGCCGATCCGTTTTTCCCTGCCTTGTCAAACTCAGCCTCGACCTCGCCGGCCGCATGGGCTTCGGGCGTAAATATCAGCGGGCGAACGTCACGTCCCAGAAACTCGTGCTCCTCGAAGCCAAGCACTTGTCGAACGCCGGCATTCCATGTCGTTGAACGGCACTGCGTGTCCATCATGAAGATCGCGTAGTCGGAGATCTGTTCCAAAAAGAATCGAATTTGTTGGTCCAGCTCGCGATTCTTTTCCTTAAGCCGGCGTTGTCGTGAAATCGCCCAAATGACGCCGCCGACCAGCGCCACGCCAACGATCGTAAGCAGCAGACCGGTGAACCAAGCGGTATTATAAACTGTTTCCGTGGCTGTTAATTGTTGCAACTGTCGATTTCGAGAGTGGTCACGCATCGCGTCGATTTGGTCGCGGATACGATCTATCAATTGCTCGCCGACGTCATTCTTTACAACTTGTTCAGCCTCGTTCGGTTTCCCACTGCGTCGAAGTTCGATGGTCGACATTAGTTCGCGACGCATATCTTGGATCAATGCGTTCAGCGATCGCAGGGCGGTCGATTGCGTTGCGTCAGCACTTAACTGCGTTTCAAGCTTCTTGAGCAGGTTTTCCAAACTCGCGTCGGCTGCGTTGTAAGGCTCCAGATATTTCTCATCGCTGGTTACCACGTAATCCCGTTGACCGGACTCTGCCTCGCGGAGTGCGATGGCGACGGAATCGAGCGACTCGAGAACGTTATAGGAATCACCAAGCTTTGCGATATCGCTTCGCAGCCGAGACAGGTTCCGCAACATGTGGACCCCACTAACAACCAACAAGGTAATGACCGCTGCCGCCATGATAGATTCGGAGAATTTGCGGTTTAGGCTCAAGAGCGTATTTCTAGGCAATATAAATTTCCTGAATGCTGTACAGCTACTTGGGGAAATTGAAGGCAAACCGTAAAAACGGGTTAAATTGAACGGAAATTGTAGCTGGACACCCAGCAATCGGGAATGACAACAGTAGGAACGGCATCAATGGCACTCTAGCTCGATCATTGTGATGGACTGCCCCCTGGATCCTATCCTGTCTTGAGGAACAGGTTGGTGATGCGGAGATGTTGGTCGTGATGCACCGTCGCAACGCGTTCGGTGGGGACGTGCCAGTCCATGTCGCGGGCTAATGCAGGTAATTGAAAGCGGTGGATATCTTTTTCTGAATCACCACCAAAGAAGATCAAGAAGCCGCCTGAGCTACCTCCGCAGACTGCCATCACAGTACCGTCTGGCAAGCAACTCAAGCGCCACACAACACCTCCTGGAATACCGTCACACACGTGACTTTTGAGCAGTTGCCCATCGGCGAAATTGAATCGAAGCACCAGTGGCTCGTGAACAGCGCCCAGTGGATTGGTGGCTTTATGCAAGCCGCCCGCTATCAATTGAGTTCCATCCGCCGTCAATGCCAAACCACGCACGCCGCCAAAGTCAACTCGCTGACCAGCTTCAAGAGTATGCAATGGTTTCGCATCAAATGATCTAGCAATTTGTTTGCTCGCGATATTCCATAAGTGAATTTTTCCCACCAAGTCACCTGTCAGCAGATGTTGTCCGTCGGGGTGAAACATAACACTATAAATATGCTTTTCGTGGCCAGCCCACTCTAAAAGTTTTGCACCTGACGCAACATCCCACAGGCGAACGGTTAAGTCGTTCCCAACGGAGGCCAACTGTGTCCCATCGGCACTCAAGGCAATCGCTCGTATCCAGCCCGCATGCGCCTCAACTGTTCGCGATGGCTTTGGTTCCGAATCAACTATCGGCCACCAAATCAACTTGCCATCGCATCCACCGGAGATCAGTTGACTGCCATCCTTTGTGAATTGAATCGCATGCACCCAACTTTTGTGTCCCTGGATCACAATCTTTTCGCCAGTTGCTAAATTCCAACGTTGGAGAGAGAAATCCTCCGAACTAGTAACGGCTTGCTGACCGTCTGGAGAAATGCGACAGGCGAGCAGTGGTCGTTCATAGGACCAATCTTGTGCCACGTACGCTTGTTTGAAATCCATCGGGAAGCACCTTACCGTATGAAGCAGTACATTATTGGTCGTAAGACATGCGGTTAGCTGAGCACTTTCCAGATTGGACCAACGGCTGGATCCGCGATCGGCACTTCACGACCATCAACGAACAACGATTGGCTCGAATCGACGCCCACGGCTTGTAGGTAAGTATGGAACAACTGTCCGTGGTCGACCTGCCCTTCCGTCACCTCAGTCCCCTCTGTGTTTGTAGCGCCAAAAGCGGCGCCGCGCACTACTTTCGCCCCTGCCAGGCAAACGGTCCAGGCTCGCGACCAGTGATCCCGACCGTAGTACAGATTGATATTCGGAGTCCGACCGAACTCGCTAAGAACTACGACCAAGGTTTGATCGAGCAACCCACGCTGGGCAAGATCGCTGATCAGGCATGCGAAAGGTTTATCGAACTCGCCCAACTGCTCGATGTGAAAATTGAAATTCTCGTTATGTGTGTCGTAGTTGCTGTGGAAAACCTGCACGAAAGAAACACCATTTTCGAGCATGCGACGAGCTAAGAGGCACTGTCGTCCGAAATCGTTATTGCCATAGCGTTCGAGATCCGCGGCAGGTTCCTTGGACAAATCGAATACGTCGCGACGTTCCATCAACCGGATGGCTTGTTCGTAGCTGAAAGTAAACGCGTCGGTGATGGCGGAACGTTGACGCGACAAAAACTGGTCGTTGACTTTGCGGCGAAACGCGTGGCGTCGCACCTCAGCTTCATCGGATATTCCTTCGGGCTTTACCGAGTTTTGCGGAGGCTTGTCTCCCCCGAGCGCGATACTAGAATACTTAGGGCCAAGGTAAGCTGCTTCGTTGCCACGTCCACCACCTCCCCCCGGTGTAATCAGAATATGCCCGGGCAAGCCCTTGGCCTCGTCGCTTAAGGTCTTGGCCGCTACGGCACCAATCTGAGGATAGTCGGCAGCCGGCGTCTGACGTCGACCTGTCAACATCAAGTACGCACCTTTGCCGTGATCATCCTCGCTGGTGTTGACGCCGCGCATCAAGCAAAGGTGATGCATTTGTTGAGCGGTGTACGGCAACAGTTCGCTGATGTGAATGCCTGGCACACTTGTCGGGATCGCTCGCGTAGGCCCGCCCGTTTTCGTTCCAGGCTTGGGATCCCAGCTTTCAAGTTGACTGAGTCCGCCATGCATATTGAAGACCACGACGCGCATGTCACGAGCTTTCAAGTCAGCCGCAGTCGCGCCGCGCGTCAAACAATGCAGTCCTCCAGTCATGAGGCCACCACTCAGGGCGCCCAAGAATCGTCGGCGATTAGCCGAATGATCTTGAGATTGGCAAGCATATCGTGCACGCATATTCCACCTCCTAAAATACTTTGATTTCATCCATCAGCGACAAAAACGAAACTCGGCACTGGCCAGCAATCCCCATACTATTTCTTGGATCAAGGAATTGCGTTTATCCCCCTCTGCCGCCAATTGCTCGACGATAAGTTTTTTTTCCTCGACCGTTGGCTGTCGACAAAGCAACGTCCAGTAAATCAATTGTGCGATCTGGGTACTGTCCGTCAACTCGATGGCTTGTTGAGTGACGTTATTGTTTTCGGGACCGGCCCAAGCAAATATGCTGCCCGCGTTGGCCGTGAAAAGTGCTTGATCGGCCGAGGCGAAAAAATCATCCTGCGTTTTGTCGGCACCGGAAGCGAATAGCGACACGAACACGTCGGCATTGCCTCGCAACTTGTCATACGCTTGTCGGACCGCCTGACGACGCCGGGCTGCTACGGTTGGTTCGTCCGCATTTGCAGCGAGCGGACTTAGTTTATCGAGTTCAAGTAACTCCGTTTGAATAGACGCGTCCAACCGTCCTGTCACGCGCAACGTGCTCCAGCAGAGCTGTTCCGGAGTGAGTGCTTGCAAGGCAGCAACCGACAATTGTTGTGAACAATCGTCGTACACGGTGCCCCACTGCTGAAAGCTCGCTTCCTTGGTTGCGGCACTTTCCGCTTGCTTGGCCATTAGAGATTCTCGGGCAGTCGCCAACCGCTGATGGATTAGCTCAAGAGCTGACTGCTGTGAGGTTAGCTCTTGCTTTCGCTGCGCAACTAGCGTCATTGCGGTAGCCAGTGCAAGACCAGCGGTATCGACTGCGGCTTGCAGTTGCCCGGCATTCGGACTGCGTAAATTCAGTTCAGCTTGAAGTGACTGTTGGGCTGCGGCGAGTTGTCCCGGCGCGTTCACCAGTTTCGTAGCCACTGCTAATCCGTCCAGCGCCATTCGCAACTGAGCTAGCTCGTTCGAATGACGTTCCATTGTTTCCTTGGCGATTGCCAACTCCGTTGCTGACGTCTGTTGTGCCTGCTCGGCAACAACGATCTGTGTTTGGGCAATCGCAACCTGGCTGTTCGCGGTCGCTATTTCTGCGTCAACATTCGCGACAACTTGTGCCGACTGATTTACTTCATCGATGCTGCGCTTCAATAACTCCACACCAGCCAGCCATGCGAGCGTATGCGCATATCGCTGGACCCCACGCTCGGTGACAATCAGTGCGCTGTGCGCGGTACTCCACTTCACGCGTGCGGTCAGCATCGTGTTATCCGAGGCGAGCAGCCGCATGTGAACCGGCTGCAATTTGACGATGATCGCTTGCACATTAGCCGTCGATTCTTGAAGCGGCGTTTTGGTTGCGTCGACCAAAGCCGAAGCATCGGCAACTGCTTTGTCAATCGTCGGAATTTGGCCGCGGGCCACTTCGGCACGCTGCTTGGCGACCGCGATGGCTTGTTTGAGTTCAGCGTCTTCGCCACCCGCCAAATCGACAGCTTGTTGTAACTTCGTTGCGGACTCGTCGAGTAACGCAATCCGCGACTGGGTATCCGTCTGGCTCTTTTGGGCATTGGTCAGTGCTGCAGCGGCTTCTGTCGATTTTTTCTGGGCTGCCAGCATCGCAGCTTCCGCCGCATCTAACTCGGCTCGTATCGTCGCTCGTTCGGCTTGCACAGAACGCCACGCTTCGCGGGCTGATTCGTACTCTGCCAAAGCAGCGACTTCGGCAGCCACCATCGATGCTTTATTGGTGATCAGTTCATCGGCGGGGGCTGACGTTGCGCTACGTATCGCCTGACATTGTTCCTCAGTTAGAGTGCTCGGAGTCGACGACGCTGTAGCGACTTGCAAGGCAGTAAAGCCACCTCGCTGGTAAGTCTGCGTCAGTACGAGCTGTTCAACAAAGCGACGCGGCTGCATGTCAACTTCGATCAATCCGCTGGTAATTAACGCAAATAGCTCAGGTTGCATCGGCGGATTATCCGGATGTTCCATATCCAACGGTTGCACCAAACCTTGCCCAAAAACCATCGCCCAAAAACGATTGGACCAATTGGCGACGAACGATGGATTAGAACGCGCTGTGAGCTGGTCGGCTAACTGTTCTCGGCGGCTCTGCTTTGGTGGCAACGGGACGCCCGCAATTGCATTGGGTGGTGCGGCCGCCACATAACGATCAGCGTTTGGCAAATACTCTTCAAATTGCTCCGGTTGACTAGGCAATCTCGGACCGCTGCGAAATCTCACGCCTTTTTCGAATACCGACTCGAAGGGCGCATCGTTTGCCGCCCGCTCAATATACTGCTGAGTCTTTTGATCTTTGCCTTCAGCATCCTTAAAAACGGATTCTGCTAGATTGCTCGGCGAAACAAACGCTAAAAGCCCGTGATAATCGATTTGCGTATAGTCGGCGACCAGTGGATGGTCGTGGCACTGGGCACATTGTATATCGCGTCCCAGAAACACTCGACTCAAGTCGCGCGCGATCAAGTTCGGATCACCGGCACGATCAAGATAAAATCTCTGTGAAGAGCGTTGGTCGCGGTTCCACCAAGGAGAGTAAAGCAATTGCTTCGAAAGTTGATCTATCGGAAGGTTGCTTGCTACTTGCTCTCGCAGATAATTCAGCCAACTCGCACGGTCCACTTGGGCATGAGGGCGACGAAGCATCAGCGTGCGATCCAAAAAAGCGACTAAATGCTCGTCGCACATAGGGTCGTTCAAGAATCGGCTGACATATTTCTGCCACCGTTCGGGCGACTTATCTTCGACGAAAGCGTCGAGTTCTTCGCGAGTCGGAGTGACGCCACGCAAATCCAGCGAGAGTCGCCGTAACAGTTCCCCGTCGGACGCCACAGGTGCCGTCAGTGGTTCGATCAGCTTGGGGATGATCGCATCGATCCGCGCCCAAAGTGGCAGCGACTCAGACTGAACTTGCCCCGCGTCGGGCAAGGATGGTTGAGCGGTTTCCGTCCCAGGAGGACTGACGACTGCAGCCGATTCGGTATTCACTTCACCTTGTCCAGCCGCAGTGAGACTAAGGAAATGAACGAAAGTAATGAGAACGGTTACGAAACCTCGGCAAATTCTGAATGCGCAGCCACGTGAAACGTTTGGGTGAGCGATCTTCATAGCAGTTTCTCGATAGGCGGGTAGGTTGGCAGGAGCCCACAATTTGCCAGCAACGCGGGTCTTAATATGATGGCCCATTCGCCCTCCAACCACAACCATAGTAGGACCCGGTAAAGAACTCCATTTTGGCATTACTCGAATCGTGCATTTGTCGCAAGAAGCAACGAATACTTTGGCTCGACCCTCGGCATTCTCGCGAATCGTGTATTTTTGATCGTCTGCCATCTAGCGAACTGTGACGTTCTATTACGGACGAAAGTAACCGTAACCGGCACTTTGCTTCCGGATCACCTCGACAGCTCCAGATGGTACCGTAGCTAAGCCTTTGACAAGATCTGCCTTGCTGACCGATTTCTTCATCGTGTTCTCGCAAACGGCGAATTGTACGCTCGGCAGTGGCGTTTCTAACGCTTCACTAGCTGATCCAAGGCGATAAGACCTACGATCAGTAGAGGAATAAAAATGCAAAGAAAGGTCGCCAGAGGGAGACCAACGACCTCGGGAAGCATCAACTTTCCACGATCGCCGATTTTTAACAGCGTCTTATCTAGCCAACCCGACGCCTCGGCAAATAAGTACGAGCCGAGCATCAAGCCGACAATACCGGCGATCGCATCCCAATTTCCTTGACCAAGTGCCGCAGCCCCTGTCCCAGGACAGTAACCCAGAAGCCCGAAGCCTATGCCGAAGATCAGACCGCCAATAATGTTCGCTGCATATCGCGTCGGCTTGATGTGTAATTGGACCAAACCGAGGCCGTACATGCTAAAGATGCCGACACTTCCGACGATGATCGCCGTCAGCATCACCTTGACCACAGTAAAGTCTTCTAGCAGCAACACTCCGATGAGGATGTGAAACTTGGCGACCCCTCCCTTCTGCAACAAAAATCCAAAGAGCACCCCAAAAAGAAGCCCGAGTATCAGTTGCTTCGCAGAGAACCCTTGTTTCGTAGGTGGGTCTTTTTCTGGCCCTCCTTTGTTAACGGGAATCTTGCTCGCGAATTCTGGCTTGGTGGTTGTGGACATGATTTAACTCCTGCGGTGCGAAACGGAACTACAGCCGGAACATCAACAAGGCAGTGGCAATACCGCCCACGAAAAAGCAGATCAACGCGATCCATGAACCGACCGACAACTGAAGAGCCCCGCTGATACCGTGTCCGCTGGTGCAACCTCCGGCGAGGCGCGCCCCAAAAGCCATCAGCACTCCGCCAACGAGCGTCACAATAGTTCGCATCACGTAGCTATCGACCCCAAATCGAGCTTGCCACATAGGCGGCAACCATTGCCCCGTCAGTTCACCGCCATGCCAAGCCGCCACGAAAGCGCCGACAATCGCTCCGACCACCAGCATAACTTCCCAGTCGACGGCAGGCTTGTTGTCCTGATAGTATTTCAGCGACTCAGTATGGCGTGGCGCCACAGCTTTTCCAACCATGCCGGCAACTCGTGCATATGCGGTCGACGCCCCTATCGGTTTATTGGAAAAGTAAAAGGTCAACATGGAAAGCAGTCCAATGAGAGCGCCTACCCAATAGGGAGACCAAGCCGGTCCCGAGTAATTCAAGGGGTCGGTTCCTGCCGCTTGCGCCATCGCATCGGCTGGAGACACAAGTCCTATCAGGACTGCGAGTAGTGACATTCGCATGGAGTTGCCTTTCTGGGGGTCTATTTCTGAGAGTTCATTTTTCGATGGGATATTGGGCGTTCGTCCAGGCTTGCCAACTGCCGGGAACATTGTGAAGGGACGGTACATTTCCCACCACCCTGAACCAAAAGTAACCATTCATCGCCAGTGTCGACTCTAAAGTTGCCATCGCCTATGAGCGATTGAAGCATTAACGATGAAGTAAAAATGCAAATTATGCGCCATAACCAGGACACTTCGGATCATTGGATCATAATGCGGATCGGCATGGTATTTGCAACCTTCGACTCCAAGTCATTTCGACGAATATTTCATAACAAAGCGAAGGAGAAATTCATGAAGTTCCGCCTCTTATTAATGGCAACGGTAGCGTTGGGTTCCGCTGGGTATTGCCAAATCGCAACCGCTCAAGCACCCATAGTAGCGAAGGGATTAACGCCAGAAATCAAAAACGAAAATGGAGATGAAACTCGCGTATCAGACTTTATTGGGACGGAAATCGTCTCGGAGCAAGGCGATAGCTTCGGTATAGTGAAAGACTTGATCATTTCCCGTTCCGCAGGCACAGTACAGTATGTAATTGTTTCGTCGGACAATAACGATTTCCGAGCAATTCCTTGGAAGACGCTGGCATTTTACCAGGGGAGCGATTCCAAAGACCGCTATTTCATATTGGGGATGGAAAAAGACATTTATTATAAGGCTCCTACAATTCCCCAAAATGAATGGACCAGTTTTTCTGCACCTAGTTGGTCCGCCTACGTTCCGCAAGTGACGAAGTATTATTCGAATGTTCGACCAGTCACCCCTGGCGATGTGAGGCGTGAACGACGTCAGGACCGTCGCAACATCCCTTAACACGGTGGCTCACTGAACAAGAAATCCCCCTCTGTGCGTATCGAGCCAGAGGGTCAGTGGGGAAAGCAACTAGGTGATGATCAAGCTCAGACACCCTCATGCTCAGTACGATCTTCAGCCTGGGCAATACATTGCAGACCAACACATGCGATCTGATGCTCGACTGTCTTGCAGTATGGGCAGTAGAAACTCGATTCGAAGGCTACTTTCATCGTCGCTCCACATTGCGAGCAGCACCACCAACGATCGTCTATATTTTCCTCAAGGTTCCTACTGTCCATACCTGGTGGCAGAATTGACAAGCCTGGACGCGAAGGTTCCCAACGAATAACGCTTAATCGCCCCGATGGCTCAAGAAACGCTTGGCGGACTTGTCCCAAATGCGAAATTCCCTCGAGTCGCATCATTTCGAATAATTCGTTTTTAGAAAGTCTTTCAAGTTCCAGACGATGCGTATCGATGCGGCCGCTGGCGACGAGAAGCTCACTTTGGCTTTCGACAAACACTTCCATAGTATCATTGTTTTGCGTTAATCGCCCCAAAAATCGTTGAAGACCGACAACAATGCTTATGACGAGCATCGAATGAAACAACGGGATCTCACCGGAGATCATTGGATCACCCACCACCGAGCCGAGCGCGATGATAATCGCGAATTCAAAAGGAGAAAGCTGCCCCATGCCGCGCTTACCCATCCATCGCAGAAGTAGCAACGTGTAGACGAAGATGAAGAGCGTTCGAAAGGCAATCTCGAGCATAAAAAAAGGCGATGCATCCCCGAGAAAAATCCGCTGAAGTTCTTTCCACACATCTTTCATGCGCTAACTGACCCTTCGATTCTCTTCGGTTGGGAATCGATCGCACTGGTCGAACATCTTCCTCAGGTGGCTAATCCTCGTCTCGACGTTTACCAAGCTTTAGTAAAGTTTCCCCTTTTCCGGTGAACTGGCCGAATCGTCGCTGGACATCTTGATACGAATCATCACCTGGACTGAGTTTAGCTTTTGGTTTTTTAGTGCGTGAAGTCGCATTCAGGGCGGGCTTTTTTGCAGAGAGTTCACCCACTGCCTTTCGATTTTTCTTGCTCATCACTACCTCTAAACACTTGAAGAATTTGTATCTCGCTCGTTGTCGAACGATTCTCTCAAAAGCAATCGGCGCGCCACTAACACGACGCACACAATGTCGAAGCCGGTGCCATCGGATTCACCTTGCTGTATCAAATCAATGACAATGCGGTGAAGCACGCCACTGCGAAAGCAATCGCGATGAACTGAGGGCCGACGAGAGTTCTCGCCTGACGATTTCGGATGACGGCGTTGGCATCAAAAATGCTGGTCGTTATAAAGCGAACTCGAACGGCTTGCGGATTATGCGATATCGCGCCGAACCGTAGGTGGCGAGCTGGTAATTGAATCGAGTCAGGGCATCAGGAGTTAGTAGGACATGGCATCGACGTTCGACGCCACCCCATCAACGGACTTCATTTCTATGGAGAAATCACACGTCCAGCCGCCAGCAAAATGATCCGAATCGTGACCGTTACAACGGTGGTGCAAATCGGGACGATGGAAACCGCTACGAAAACCAACGTGACGATCGCTAAGTAAGCCACTCCAAAAGGAATAGTGGTTAGAAACGTACTGCGTAGCTACTCGCCAATGAGGTTTCGACCTCCTGGCGAAAACGCTGAGTCCGTTACGAACGAGGAAACGCGATACGAGGAGACCCTATAATGCCCCCAGCATGGTCCAAAAAAGACGAACGACAATACGAACACATCAAACAGAGCGAGTTGAAGCGTGGCGAATCGCAGGAAGAAGCTAAGGAAATAGCGGCGCGAACCGTCAACAAGCAACGTCGCCACGAAGGTCGGACTCCGAACAAAAGGACGCAAGGCACCGGCAATCCGAATAAATCTTTGGCGGAGCGGACGGTCGACGAATTGCGCAATCTGGCTTCGCTGCTTGGTATAAAAGGACGCAGTCGAATGAAGAAGGCTGATTTGATCAATGCAATCCATAAGAAGCGAGCTTAAGAAATGCAAATTCAATGAACTCGGGCATTTTCCCCAAATCACGTTGGAACTGGCTAGAGTAAAAAGCGTTAGGAGGCGGAGGCAATTTGAAAAGTCGTTGCAAAGCTTTGCTCGAGTGGTGAACCGTCCGCTGATTCTGCGAGCTGAGCAAAAATCCCTTGCCTTGCGATCAGTTCCGAATATGACCCGGTCTCAACGATTCTACCTTTTTCAAATACGAGGATCCGATCGCAGTCTCGAAGTGTGCTCAGCCGATGCGCGATGATAACCGTAGTTCGTTTATCACGATCGCGACTCAATGCGGATTGAATAAGTCGTTCACTTATATTGTCTAAGGCGCTTGTTGCTTCGTCAAGAATAAGCAGTTGTGGATTGTGCAAGAGCACACGAGCTATCGCCAATCTTTGACGCTGACCACCGGAGAGGTTTTTTCCCCGCTCAGTAATCATTGCATCGTAACCACCGAGCATATCAAGGATTTCATGATGAAGATTCGCCTTTTGAGCGGCGCGATGAATTTCCTCTTCCGTCGCATGAGTGCAACCATAGGCGATATTCTCACGGATCGTCCCAGAGAAAACAAAGGGAGTCTGTCCAACATAACCCATATTGTGTGCGATATATTGGCGATCGATTTGCGTCAAATCTTGGCCCCACAGAAGTATCTGACCTTCATGAACGTGTAGCAATCGAAGCAACAATCTTGCCCAAGTCGATTTGCCGGAACCTGAAGCTCCAGCGACCCCTATGGTTTCGCCTTTCGAGATCTGAAGTGAGATCCCCCGAAGAACGGGCTTGGCTTCGTGATGTCGTCCACCATAGGAGTATCGAACATTCGCAAGGTCGATGAGCGGTGATTCGTTTTCATGTAGGGAACTTGCATGCTTAGATGTGAAAAAGGACGGATCCGCTTCGGTATTGAGAAGCTGTAGTAAATCCTGCACGCGAAGACTCGATTCGTGGCCTTCATCAATGACTCGATGAATCTCGTTAAGCGGTGTCATTACGTTCATAAAGAGTACCGAGAACGCAAGAACATCGCCGGCGCTTATTTGCCCGCTGACCGCCATGTAGGATGCGACGGCCAAAACTAGAATATGAAAGGCACCTTCGTTCAAAGCTTTCGCACAACCGTAAAGCGCCATGTGGGCGTGATGTCTGATTTCTCGCTTTCTTCGCTTTTCCAACACGGTTGCCAGCCGCGCAGATTCGACAGCGACGGTGTTTGCGACTCGGATATATTCAACGCCATCGAGTTGCTCGATTACGGTTCCCGCGACGGCTTCCCCATCGCGCATCAAATCTATGCGTACTCCCTTTTGACTGCGTAGTTGTCGCATCGTCAGCCAAACAGAAACTGGAATGACGCCCAGCATTACGGCACCTAACAAAGGCTCTTTGAAACTCGCCATCGAAATTGCCAAAAAACCGGTCAAAACGGCCGGCATAACGTCCAGGAACATCAACCGAACGAAATGAATGAGTCCATCGATACTACGAAAAATCCTGCCGTGAAGGGCACCGATTTTTTGCGATGCCAGCGATTGCAAATCAAATTTTAAAACGTGAGCCACAACATCACGCTGCAATTCGCAATTTAGGCGAGTGCAGCTTCGCTCGACGATGATTCTCCTCGCGACGTTGAGTCCTTCGCGTGCTACATAGATCGAAGCCAATATGGTTAAAATCGTTCCGGCAGTTTGGAAAAAATCGAGCGAAGGTCGCGCGAAGGTCTGCCTATGGATTTGATCGACCAGCTTACCAAGCAAAAGAGCCACTAATACGTTCGCAGCGCTGATCATGGCTATGATCCCCGATGCACTTGCCAAAGACAGGCGATCGGTAACTGGCACCAGCGTCCATACCGTTTTTACAGTGGCCCAAGTCGATATGACTTCATCGCGAAGACGAAATGTCGAATTTTTTTGCAGACTCATCGATTTGATTCCGTCATTGACTCGAAATCGACAAGGTTGAACAAAAATGTGGCATCTAACGACATCGCTTCTAAATCATTCCAACTTCATAATCATCAATTAACCGACAAATAACTATGCATTGCACGACCTCCGCGAGAGCTAGGTCGGGCGCAAAGTAGTGGAACAATGAGGCTCAAGCTTACCGTAATTCGCTCTTGTGCATGGGATGTTCTCCTTCTGTGCGATACACGTTATCTTGAGCCAATTTTCTATCTTCGGATCGTAGCTGTCTGTCACAAGATTTGCCGCTCGTCGGTCTCCGTTCATGTATACGAGCGACGGTAGATGCAATTCGCATACCACCGATCGACGAATCGACGCGGATCCACACGCTCGTTGATACATCACGAAAAGACAGACAGAAGCGTAGCCGCCATTTCTGTTCTCCGCTCAAGGGGACGTCTTTTGGATGGCTGCGGTATCGTGACGTCCGATTCTAATAATCGATCGATTCGCAACTGTTGAATCGTACCCTGAAACGCGGTTTCTAGCTTGGGTATTAATTCGGTCCTGAAGTCCTTAGAGGGAAACTCTTTAAGAATCGATTTTCCAGTACAACAAAGACTCGTTAGAGGTTCGGCATAAATCGATTTTGCAAGCGACTCGAATCTTCCTAGAGCGATTTCAACCTCTTCAATTTTTCCTTCGGAAAAAGCATTCAGTAATTCGCTTAAAGTGCGTTCACCCTCTCTATGCAATTATTCCCCGATTTGGGTTCCGACGCTTTTCAATAGACCGACAACCTGACTCGCAAGTTGTTGAAACTTCTTTCGGTTGAGTTGCTGGTAAAACGCTTTCAGGATGGCTGCCGAATGACCTTGGTCCAAGGATCTAAGCAGTTGCGGCACAATTTCATCAGCAACACTATTGTCGTCCACGTCAATCTGGCCGGTATACACGCAAGCAAAGCCAGCGATGTTTTCGCCGAATAGCTCTTTCATGTATGCTACAGCGTTGGCAATCGATTGTTCCTTGAGTGACCTTGGATCTCGCCAGTTGTAAGGTGGCGACCATTCTCTCACGGGACGCAATAGATCGATGTGAGTGAGAACGGCGATAATGGGTGGAGGTTTCAAGTGACGGCGCTCGCGGTAATGTGTCGCCAGTGCGTGAACGGTTTGAAGATCGGCATCGCGAGCTGGCGAATTCGCCGCAAGCACCAAAAGAATGATATCGGCTGCCTCTGCGGCTGATTCGATTTCACGTAGTTGTTGTCGGCTGACATCTGCTTCGCTATATCCTGGAGTGTCGAGCAGATTAAGGACCTTGTCCGATTCTTGCAGGTGATATTCGAATCGCTTTACCGTGCGAGTCTCGGGGAGAATGCTAGTGGCCGCGACCTTGTCCCCCATTAAGGCGTTGACTAGGCTCGATTTCCCTGCCTTCACTTGTCCAATGACAGCGATTGTAGTATTGACAGCTTCTAGGTTTGCTAAAAGGCTGGTATCACCTCGCGATGCATGCATGGCGGTCGCGAGATGGCCAAACTTTTGTCGAAAGTGCCTAGAACCACCTTTGAGTCGTCCACTATACATCTCGATTAGGTAGTAGCTGACTTGCCGAAGGTAAACTTGGTAGAACGTACGAATGAGCTCCTTATGAAGCTCGATGGTCACGCGTCCCGATTGACGCCACAACGGATAGGACAATAGCTTTCCAGGGTTAGCTATTGTCGAGATGAAAAACCAAATGCTTTGCCCGATATCGAGAGCCTTGACAAGGGCGGGGATCTGTTCAAGTTGTTGCATCGTCGCCAAAGTGCTCCCTGGAACGTTTTGCAATATCCAGTCTTCCAAGTCCTCGACTGATAAATGAATAACGGCGACGATTTCGATGGGTGTAAGTGCATGCAATGCGTGTTTGCTATTCGATTCGTGATAATGCGTCGACAACAATTCTGCGATGGCTCTCGCATCGCTCAAATAGCGGATGGGATCGACGATTGCAATCGGATCCACGTCCGCGACGTGTTTGCGGAATTCCTCGACAACTTTGATGGCCGCAGTATCGTGGGGAGTCCAGAACTCGCGGGCGGTGAGCGGCAATCTCGAAGCTGATTCTTGCAATCCCGGTGGTGAACACAACTTGCCGACAATCCAAGCTAGAAGCCATACCGGCGGCAACGACCAAGCGATGATCACAAGCCAGCCGGTTTGATAGAGAGCAATCAAGCCGATGACAAGATAGATGACGATCGGAAGCGACCAGAACATCGCAAGAATTCCAACGCGTTTGGGTAGCCATTGAAGGATGCTCATTCAGCTCTCCAAAGCGCATGTCCACGTTTCAATTGATCGGAAAAAACCTCCTTGAGCCTTGCGGCGCTGGGGGCATTACCCTCGCGCATATTTGAAAAGTACCAATCCCACGACATGCCGAGTGCGTAGGTAAAGGCGAACGAGCTAGCCGCGCCCACCGCCATTCCCCAAACGGGAATGAATTTGAGCATCTCGAAGAGCGCCATTCGCAAGGCGATACGACTACCTGCTGCACTGCTGAGTATCGCCCAGTCGCCGGTCGTAATATCTCGCTCATAAATCGAAGCTATTCTCACTGCCAAGTGTGTTTGCAATGCAAGGACAACCGGAATATCAAGCCATGGAATTGGGACTGCCCCCGCTGTCGCGGCCATCGCGCTGGAGGTAAGTACTTGCCAACGCGATCTTGTTTGACGAAAAGAGGCGCGGCTATCCACTTCATTAAGTGTCAATAATGCCTGTCGGTAGGCGTGCGGTAAATACTCGAGAATGGCTCGCTTGAGTCTCTGACCACCAAAATCTGGATCCGCAAACCCATCGAACGGTTGCGTTAAATCGACGGGGATCATTAGATCATAGAGACCTTTGAACTGCTTTGCTTTCTCATCCATCAGTTTTCGTAGCTGCATAGGAACGGCGCTCGCAGCGTTGCTTGCCGGCGAATCGCTCATTTCCAAAAAGGGATCCTCGCCACTTGAAAGATCGACTGTGCCGGCAACCTCATGCAAGCAGGTGAGCACCAGAAGCATCGGGCGATTTGGCGATGCCTTACGAATGCTGCGAAGAGGCGAAATAACAGATTGCAAGGCATGATCGGCAACTCGAACGACGATGATCATCAATTGCGAAGAACTGTTGAATCGTTCGATGTCTTCGGTTGGATCATAGGTTGCTTCGCCCAAACCTCGCGTATCAATGAATGCCAGCAACGGATCCATGGGGTCAGGAAAGTCAAAGCGTCGAGAGGTTTTTGTCTCCGGTCGATACCCCTCTCCAATCGTCGCCGATTCGGCTCCCGTCAAATATCGGATGATCGAGCTCTTACCGCTGCCCGTTTTCCCGAAAAGCCATATCGAAGGAATGGGAGCTTTCTCGCGTAGTTTATCGATCTGTTTCTCATATTGAGCCGACGAAGCTGGTACTTCAGCACGCCATTTCCGCCATCGTGTTACCATCGTATATAAACATCTGGGTAAACGTGTGCATAAAAACGAAAGTTACACCATCCAATTGTATCATTCGTCGGTATTACGAGTTTATCGCAATCATTGATTGAACGATGGGATTTCAAAGTGAGATGGAATTCCTTGCTCGGCCACCACTTCTTGCCCGGCGCGGATAGCTTCGATTACCTTTTCCGGAGTCGGCGCTTTTCGAAGTCGATCAGCGACGTACTCACTCGCCAGAAGACCTTCGATATTCGCAAGCATCTGTGACTGAATCCGCGCCATACGATACGGAATCACCACCAGAAAAACCAAATCGATACGCCCTTCTGGCGTCTTGATCGGAATTCCATCTCGAGAACGTGCGAAAGCAAGCAACGGTTGATCGATTCCAGAGAGACGGGCGAATGGAATTGCTAACCCGCTCTCGACATTTAGCAAATGAGTTTTTTCTCGTTGCAGAATAGCCCGCACAATCAACTCTGGTTCGATAGCGAGCTCTTCTCGAGGTATTGTTGCGATTAACTTCTGAATTGCTTCCGACATCGAGTCGGCCGAGAGATCAAGCACGATTCGGCTTGGGGTTAGTAAATCGGCTAACGATACCATCGGTCCATGACGGCGCAAGTCAAATTCGTCACCCATGCTGCCAACGATCTGTCCGAGAACGTCCTCATAAGTAAGTATTCCCGTCCACTCACTATTGCCGTTGATCACGATCGCCATACGGTCGTAGTGTTGTTGAAATTTCGTCAACGCCTCCTCCAACGGCATGTCTTCCTGCATTTCGAGCCCTGTTCGCGCTACCATTTTTAAATGTTCCGAGGTCAACTGCTCGGCTGGATCGGCAAAGCAAATACTCTTAATATGGACAATACCAATAGGCTTTTCGCCATTTTGTTCTATGACCGGATACCGAGAATGTTCCATCTCAGAAATCAACGTGGCGGTTTCATGCCAGGGCTTGTCGAGCCGAATCGAAATGACGTCAGCGCGAGAACACATAGCGTCTCGTACTCTTAGTTCACCAAGGTCAATAATGTTTTCGATCATTAAAAGTCGACGAAACGGAATATGTCCAAGCTTTTCTGTACGCTCAAACATTAACTTCAAGTCAGCCTTGCGCGGGCGCAATAGTGAAACGATCACGCAGATTAAGAGGATGATCAGAATCGCCGTCAATGAAATCGCGATGGGTACTTCGTAAAAGTCGCTGATCAGCATCTTCACCCCTAGAATCGTCAGGATGGAAGCAAAGCCATAGTGCAAGAAATGGAACGTTTGCATGATCCCGGAAACGGCGAGGTAGAGGGATCTCAAGCCGAGCATTGCGAAGATATTGGACGTGAAAATAATGAAAGTGTCATTCGAGATGGCAAAGATCGCCGGGATCGAATCAACGGCAAAGAGGATGTCGGACGACTCGATCGCAAGCAACACAATTAACAACGGCGTAACACAAAGCCGTCCGCCTTCACGCACGAAAAATCGGCTCGTATCGTAACGACCGGTCGTCGGAACAATCTTGCGAATGCTTCGAACAATCCAGTTCTTCTCCGGATCATAGTCAGTCTCTTTGTTGCGCATCATGCCGATTCCCGACATAAGGAGGAACGCACCAAAAACGTAGATAATCCAATGAAAGCGTTCCAAGAGCGCAAGACCACCGACGATAAATGCCATCCGCAGCACGATGGCGCCGACAATCCCCCAAAAAAGAACTTTATGTTGATAAATCGGCGGGGTGTTGAAGAATTGAAAGATCAGGATAAAAACGAAGATGTTATCGATACTCAACGATTTTTCGACCAGATATCCGGCGAAAAATTCTAAACCTGCTTCTGCGCCGCGGCTGTGGAAGAAGACAATACCGACGTTAAAGGCGAGTGCCATGCCACTCCAAACGCCGAACCAAAGCAAGGCTTCTTTCGAGGTAACGACGTGTGGCTTGCGCTGAAAGACGCCTAAGTCTAGCGCCAGCATCGAGAAGACAAAAACGATAAACCCGATCCATAGCCAAGAATTCATAGCATCTTTCGCACGTCTGAGGCGAAGGTCGGAAACGCAAATAATGTCGATTTAATATTCTTTGCCGTGAGATCAAATTTCATCGCAAGTGCGAAGATATTGATCGTTTCTTCAGCCGCCGGCCCCAATAAATGCGCCCCAAGAATTTGTCCATTGCTCTTGTCGACGATGACCTTATAGGCAGCGCAGCCTTGTCCCGTCTTGCGAACGGAACTCCAATCGGACGTCTCCTCATACCGTACGTCAATGTCAAGGCCACTGTCTATTGCTGCCTCTTCCAACATTCCGACGGCTGCCAAGCAGGGTGACGTGAAGACAACTTTCGGGACAATGCCGTAATCGGGCCTTTCTACGAGAGTATCTACGAACAGATTCTTGACAATGATGCGAGCCTGTTCATTTGCAACGGGTGTAAGTCGCGGCATTGGGCTATCCGCACAGTCGCCCGCCGCAAAGACTTTTGGATTCGAAATACTTCGCATATAGTTATCAACCTCGATACCATTTTTCCCGAATCTCACGTTGCCACGGTCTAACTGCAGTCTTTCAAGGTTAGGACGACGTCCCGCTCCGTGTATGACCAGGTCGGTTTCAATGGCCTGGCTGCCGGTTGAATCCGTCCATTGCACGCTAAGTGAATCGCTACCGGTTTTCTCAATACCAACCACCCTTGCATTGTTAATGAATTGAATTCCGATCGACTCCGACCACTTCACGAGTTGATCCACTAGCGTAGGGTCGAATTGCTGAAGTGGGCGAGCATGATGATTTACGATGACAACCTTACTACCGTACCGTACGACCACATGGGCGAACTCCATCGAGATATACCCACCGCCGATGAACGTAACGTGAGGCGGAATTGTTTTCTGTTCAAAGAATTCATCACTCAGCGTGACGAATTCTTCCCCTTCAATGTCAAGCGTCGCGGGCGAAGCGCCTGTACCAACAAATATGCGATCCGCCTCCAAAATCTTGCCATCCACGTCGATCTTGTTGTCAGACTCAAACCTCGCAGTACCAAAATACGTATCAATTCCCTTGCGACGAAGCGAACCTTCGGTTTTATCCAAAATGGGCTGAGTAAACTCTTGCTTGAAAGCCCAAAGCGAGGCCCAGTCGATTCGTGCGTCGTCGAATGTTGCCAGTTTACCGTTAGTTCGCCGCAACCGATCCAGTAAATCCCCCGCATTGGTATAGACCTTCTTCGGGTTGCATCCGCGCAATGCACACGTACCACCAAATCCATTTGATTCGATTACGGCGACCGATTTGTCCAACCGAGCGACTTTCGTGGCAACCGTTGAAGCTGCTGGGCCAGTACCTATGACAACCAAGTCATACTTTCTCATGGTAACTGTATATCCAAACCATGATTGAATCGGTTTGTAAAGTTCGCTAATGCGACGGCACCTGCCAGACTCACAAGTTGCTTGTCATTCAAGAAAGTCTTGATTTCCTGGACAATTGCAACGTCTACAATCTGAGTGATTCCACTCAAGACTTCGGGTTGATAGGCGGCTGTACTGAAAATATTGAACGAGCGACCGAATTTTTTCTCGATCGCGTTCAAGATCGATTGTGATTCTTCAGGCGCTTCGGAAATCGCAAGCGGCTTAACGTATGGCATTGTTTGCACCTTTCAAATTGATGATTGGATTCGGCTTTTGATCGTCGAACCAACGCAATTCGTGTTCCAATCTGATTGCTACTTGTTGCTTTGTGCTGCCGTTCGACGTTTGCGACGAAATGATCGATACGGTCTTGCAACCAAAGCGACAAACCGTCTAAGGAAGACTTCTGCTTTGTCGAGCCAACTCGCAATGAAGGGAAACTCCTTGGCAAGGATCGCCAACCCTATTAACGCCAAGAAACCGCCGGGACCAGGTAACCATCCGACTGCCAGACCAATTGCAATGAGGGCAACTCCGGCAATGTAATTCCAAAGGCGGGTAACCTTGTCTCGGCCTTCGATTCGATGTTTCACGTAATCGCGGAATCGATGACCGGGTTGTCCGTCGCGAAGTTGTTGCATGTTTTGCTTGGCCGAAGTCCATAGTTCCATTCGGAGGCACTCCTCTACTGTTGACTGCGTTTAACATTTGAACTAGCAATCGCTGTTCCATTAGTTCCTGTTAGCGTCCAAACCGAAACAAGGCGGCGTCTCGATTCGGCTTGCCCGCAACCAAATCCGAAATAATGTTCGCAGCGATCGAACTGTACGTGATCCCATTGCCACCGAAGCCAAGAGCGAAGTAACAATTTGGGTATTCGTCCGTCTTTCCAATATAGGCTAACCCATCTTTCGTTTTGCCGAATGTACCGGCCCAGGCGAATTCAGTCTCCCATTGCAAGTCCGGAATCAGATTACGCACCTTTGCTTCGATCGCCACTGCCTTTTTTGCGAGGCTCGCATCGCGTCGAACTGGACTGTGGAATTCGTCGTCTTCACCGCCGACTAGCAATCGATTCTCAGATGTGATGCGCATATAAAGGTATGGGTTCTTCGCTTCCCACATCATCCAGTCCGCATTCCAAGGAGAGACGCTGTTTAGCGGCTGTGAAACAATTGCATAAGTATTATCGAGATTGACAACCTTTTCGTGGAGCATACTTTGGGATTCGTACCCCATTGCGATGACCGCATGTCGAGCTACGATGGCGGGACCACGATCCGACTCCAACCTGACACCTTGATCGTCGCAATGAAACTTTGTGACGCGAGTACGATCGAATATTCTTCCACCATTAGCCGTCGTGTTTTTGAGCAATGCGTGTGCGAAGCGATACGGATCGCAACATGCAGCCTGATCGCTCGACAATGCTGCTACCCCACGAAGCCCAAATTCGTCCATCACGGATTGTTCATCGTGATAGACGACGCTCAATCCAATTGCTTTACGGGCACGCGCTTCGTTTGCCAGCAGTTTAGCTTTCGTTCGATCGGCAGCCAGAAAGATGCTTTTCTTTCGAGTAAAACTACAATCACCGCCGACAACTTCGGCAAGTTTTGCAAGATCGTCGATCGAACGATGCGAAATCTTATACGCCGCTTCCGCTTGTTCGCTGCCGATTGTTTTCGCCATCTCGACTAGCGTGACATCGATGTCATATTGCAGGAGCGCCGTACTTGCCGACGTGCTGCCCGTACAAATGTCACGTCGATCGATAACAACTACGGAATAGCCATTGGAGGCTAAGCGTTGGGCTACCATGGCACCAGATATTCCGGCACCGGCGACGACAACATCGCAGGTGACGTCATCTTCTAGCGGTGGATAGGTCGCATAAAGTCCATTCTTAATGAGCCAGAACGGCCGGTCGGATGTTAAGTTCAATTTTGGTTTTTCTTCGGTTGGGATGATTGTTGAAAAACATTATGGTTTGGGTTAGAACCAACCACGGACAAACTCAAGGTTTAGTTTCTAGAACTTTCGCTAGAAAAGCTTCGGAAGTCATGAGTTCCCATCCTTCTTTGCCATCCAGTTCCAGCACATGGGAATGAAACCTCGCAACTTGGGGCCTGTGGCTGATGCTGACGATCGTAGCCGAACTTTGATTTAAAGATTCGTAAACTTTGGCCTCATTTTCCTCGTCCAGCGCACTGGTTGCTTCATCAAGAATCACAAACGGGCGTTCTGCCAAAAGGACTCGACCAATCGCAAGCCGCTGCTGTTCACCAATCGATAGCGTTTTCCCCCAATCGGCAGAAACATCGAGACCACCACACTGCTTTACCAAGTTGGGGAGATTTACGAATTCCAAAGCCTCTTGCAGCTCATCGTCGGTAACTCCTTCACGATGCGCGGGATAAAGCAATTGATCGCGAAGCGTGCCTACGACGAGATATGGGCGTTGCGGAAGAAATAACATGTCATCTAGTGGTGGTCGAACGATCGTTCCACTGCCGTTATTCCATAACCCGGCAATGGCTCTTAACAATGAACTCTTTCCGCCACCACTAGCACCAACAATTAGTAGACCGTCGCCTTGGTCGAGATCCAGCGACAGGTCTTTGACGAGCGTTCGCTTTCCATCTGGCGTTTGCACTTCGGTATTTTGAAAGGCGATGGATGCTCCTTCCGTCGTTTGAATTCGCGTACTCGCATCGAGTCGGTCCTCATCGGCCATTCCCGCATTGTCGAGTGCTTTGGAGAATCGTTCTATACGCCCGACCCCCGCCGCAAACAAACTGAGCATGTCAAATTTATTGACGATGACGCTCAATGCACTAAAAACGGCTGCAAAAGCTCCCGTAGCTTCCGTGACTCTCCCAATTTCCATTTCACCGGCCATCACAACCTTCGCAAGGACGATGCCAGGCACGATCACCGTTGCCGTCGTAAAAGCGTACTGAAAGACATTGAGGAAGAACTGCCATCGGATGAGACGAAGAAACATCGTCGCAACATGGGAAAACTGTTTCGAAAGATAGGATTGCTCCTGCGATTCGCCTCCATAGAATGCTATCGATTCGGCGTTTTCGCGAACTCGAACGAGGCTGTACCTAAAATCGCCTTCACGACGAAGCAAAAAGAAATTCAATCCGACAAGCGGACGTCCGAATACTAGCCAAGTTACAAGCGTTCCGACGACTGCGTAGACAATAAGTACCACGACTAATTTCTTGGAAATGAACCACAGTACGCCAGAATATGCGACTATCTGCAGGACCGTCTCGATGAAAATGAGTAAGAAATAAAGCGACTTCGTGGTAAAAGCGTTGATATCATCGGCAATTCGTTGATCTGGGTTGTCGATGCTTGGCGAATAAGAAAGTTTGTAATACGCTCGATTTTTGAAATAGCGTTCAAGGTAGTAATTCGTCATCCATTCTCGCCATCGAATCGACAATCTATCCCGAGCATAGTAGTATAGCCCGTAGATCGGGACGGCGACCGCAATGAGGATCGCCGAATAGTAAATCGACTTCCAATAGCGATCACTATCGCGCGCGGCAAGGGCCGACGTAAATTCTCCCGTCTGTTGAACAAGCAGCACGCCCGCTGCAGTGTTCGCTAACATCAAGACGACCAACAGCGTCAGCAAGCTCCAAGCGACCAAGTATTTCTCGGACGTGAAATAAGGTCGCGCTAGCGTGATAAACCGCGGAACAAGTCTCGCTTTAAATCGGGCCAAGATTGCTAACGGCTTTCATGACGGGCTTAGTAGAATGGAAATCTATCGTGCGGCATCCCGCCTTGGACGAACACGCGAGCGTCAAGTGATTTTGCAAATCCCATGCCATGAAACAGAAAGCCAAAGGTTCCATTTGATTGATCGCGATAACCGCCCCCACGATACGACAATGGTCGATGCCCGGCCATTCTGTGTGATTTTCGACCACTTGGCCAATTGAGGGCCGATTGAAGAACTAACTTTTTGCGGCGCATCAGGATAGATTTCATATAATGGTCGCTGACGTTAAATTAACGTTTAGCCCCGGGCGAATTGCCTTCGAAGTTTCCGTAGATGCCTGATTGGAAAAGACTTAGCCAAGATTTCAGTGTTCATTCAAGAGTTCGATATATGAAACCAATCATTTTTGGCATAGGTGCGTCGGCGGGAGGCTTGGAGGCAATTGGTCAATTATTGACTGGACTTGGAGACGCAAAGTCTATCGCCGTCGTTTTAGTGCAACATCTTGATCCCTCGAGCGACTTACTTCTAATAAAGCTGCTAGCCAAGCATACGCCACTATCCATCGTTCAGCTTGGTGAACTTACGAAGCTGGTTGCAGGAGGCATCTACATTTGCCCGCCCAAGCGAGCTGTCAATTTAAAAGAAGGTATAGCAACACTCGTCGAAGTCGACAATGTGCAGCCTGCACCGCATCCAATTGACCATTTTTTTTACGAACTCGCTGAAGATCAAGGCGAAAATGCGGTCGGGGTGATTCTATCCGATGGCGGAACCGACGGCACGCTCGGCCTAAAAGCGATCAGCGATCAAGGAGGGCTTACATTCGCGCAGCAACCAAAGTCGGCCAGCCACGATAGCATGCCTCAAAGCGCCGCGACGACCGGTGTCGCTGTCAACGCCAAGTACCGCATTTCTCAACGCAAAGCTACCGCCCTCGGTGCGGTGCCATCGATTCAAGCGCCGTTAGGCCGTACGATCCCAGCCCGTCCTGACACAAACTGTCCGGATACGAACGTCGATTTGACCGCCATGCGACAACGAATTGTACTCGACGAATTCGCGCCCCGGACTTGTGTGATCGACGAAACAGGTCGAGTGCTAAATGCCTCAGCGAATATACAAAAGTACCTTTCGCTGCATGATGGAGATTTTCAGAGCAACGTAATCAAAATGGCGGCTCGCGGCCTCCGGATGGGCCTGCGAGCTGCCATTGCCGAAGCGAAAAAGACTCGCCGCAAAGTGCAACATGATAACATGTCCATTCGCACCGGTGATGAGATTCAACGTGTGATGGTCACCGTCCAGCCAATGCCACAGCTAGGTGAGGACGAAGAATTGTTTCTTGTCGCTTTTCATGATGTTGGATTTTCCATAGACCGAGAAAAAGCCGCCGAAACTTCGACTAGCAATACGGCTCGCAATGGACATGATGCCGATTCGATTATTGCTCAGCTCGAACAAGAATTGGAAACGACACGTGAGGATCTCGAGCGAACGATGCAAGACATCGAGGCGACGAATGAGGAACTAAAGTCATCCAACGAAGAATTGTTGTCGACAAACGAGGAGTTGCAATCGACGAATGAAGAGCTGGAAACATCCAAGGAAGAAATTCGCGCGAGCATGGATGCGCTTGCTCAATCCCATGCTGATTTGCGTGATAGTGAAATGCGATTTCGAGGCACAGTTGAAAACGCAGCCGTCGGCATTGCCCACGTAGGGCTCTCGGGCGAGTGGTTAATACTGAATGATCGGTTATGCGAGATCACCGGTTACTCGCGTGAGGAGATGCTCAAAAGGACGTTTCACGACATTACGCATCCCGATGACATCGCAAACGATACCGATCAATTTCGTCGTTTGATTTCGGGCGAAATTACGATCGACTCCCGAGACAAGCGATACATTCGAAGTTCGGGCGAAGTGGTCTGGATTCACTTGACCGCTTCGTTGATGCGTGATGATGCAGGCAATCCCGTCTTTTCGATTAGGATAATCGAGGATATCACCGAACGAAAACAGTCCGCCCTGAAGATAGAAAACCAGGCCCGCCAATTGAAGGCGATTACCGACGCGATGCCTCCGTTGGTCGGATTCGTGGATACGAGCTTGCGCTACCAATTTGTTAACGCGGCATATGCCAAGTATTGGAAGCTGTCTGAAGATCAAATTGTTGGGATGACCGTTGCGGAACTCGTGGGACCAGCAAATTTTAAGAAGATCGAGCCAAATCTTCGCCGCGCACTTTTGGGAGAGAAACTGACGTACGATCTTCCCTTGCTGGATTTGGGTACGAAAAAAACTCTGTTTTGCGAGGTCAATTATCTTCCCCAGGAAGATCACAACAAGGAGATTGCCGGGTGTTATGTAATTGTAAGCGACGTTACGGCCAGGCATCTCAAACACAATAACTCCGCCTTTGTCGCCGATTTGCAAATGGCGATGATAGGCGCTGAATCGCCAGATACACTGGCTCGAATTGCGACCGGGCAGATCGCTGACTATTTCCAATTGGATCGATGTCTTTTGGTTACCATCGACGATGAGAAGCAAATCGCCACGGTCTTCTTTGAACACTCCTCAAAAGGCGCGAATAGCACTCTTGGTCAACACGATATCAATGATTTTTTATCACCCATTGAAGCTACCGATGGACGATCAGGTAGACAACTGCGGATTGACGACGTCACGGCAGATCGGCCCGCTGAACAGGGACGTCGTTTCAAAGAACTGAACGTAGCGGCGATTGCAGAGGGTCTCTACTTCATCGACAGAACCCATCGTTTTGCTTTAATGGCCACAAAATCGACAACCTATCCGTGGCGCGATGACGAATCTGAATTGCTAAATACACTGGCGGCCGTTGTTTATCATCGATTGGAAAACGCTCGAGTTACCGAAGCGGCGAAAGAGGCGGAAGAATTTTTGCGGACTGTGCTTGAGAATAGTCCCGATTGTGTCAAAGTGATCGATGTTGACGGACGGCTGCTAACGATGAACGGCCAAGCACAAAACCTGTTGGAATGCGAGGATTTTTCGAAATTGACAGGCACCGATTGGAGCAGCCTATGGCCTGAAGAAGGACAACTACTCGTTCGAGAGGCTATGGCGTGTGCTAAAAAAACCGGCATTGGACAATTTGAAGCCTATCGTCCCACGATGAAAGGCAAGCCAAAGTGGTGGGACGTGATTGTTCGCCCCGTCAAAAATCACGATGGTCAAATCACGCGCTACGTCGCCGTCTCACGCGATATTACGCAACGACGACTTTGGGAACAAGAGCTCACCGATCGCGAAGCACATCTGCGTCGCGTGATCAATAACCAACTTGGATTGGTAGGTGTGATCGGTCGCGATGGGACGTTATTGGAGGTCGATGACGATTCGATGCGAATCGCAGGCGTAACCCGCGAGGATGTTATTGGCAAACACTTTGCCGACTGTGCCTGGTGGACGTATGATCCAGCGGTCTCGCAGCAAATGCGAGCAACCATGGATCGGGTGTTCGCAGGAGAGATCGTCCGCTATGACGTAGCGTTATATGCCGCTGGTCTCAACACCCCAGATAAACGATTGATGATCGACTTCATGATGTCTCCAGTGCGGGACGCCGAGGGCAATGTCGAACAGCTTCAACCGATGGCGATCGCGGTTGCCCAGTTTATTAACCGCAAGCAATCCGAAGAGCAAATTCGATTAGCAGCCGAACGACTTTTGTTGGCGGCAGAATCGGCAGGCTTCGGACTGCTTCACATCGACCTTGACAGCGGGCAAGCGACCTATTCGACCGAAGCCAAAAAAGTGCTCGGGTATCCCAATGAAGAATTGTTGGAGTACAAAACGGAAGACATCCCGAAATTCATCCATCCTGAGGACGCGACGTTATGGGCAGACTATTTAAGGCGTGCGAAATCCTCTATACCCGACGCGATTGCACCCTTTGAGCATCGCATCGTCCGACCGGACAACGAGGTTCGGTGGGTTCGAATGGAGACAAAGAAATTCTATTCCATAGATGAGAATGGATATCATACGCCATCGCAACTGATTGGAACCATCATCGATATCACACAACAGCGACAATACGAGCAATCGTTGCACGCTGCGCGCGCGTCGGCGGGGCGGCGAATCAATCGAAGAGCGAGTTCCTTGCAAACATGAGTCACGAGATACGCACTCCCATGACGGCTATCCTTGGCTACGCCGATTTGTTGACCGATTTGGTCGATGGCATCGATGCACGACAGTATCTTCGAACGATCCGACGCAACGGCGATTTCCTCCTCGATATTATCGATGACATCCTGGATTTGTCGAAAATCGAGGCTGGCAAATTAGAAGTATTCAAAGAGCAATTTTCGCCTCTTCAAGTTGTCGAGGATGTTCGCTCGATCATGGAAGTCCGAGCGAAAGAAAACGCCCTCGAATTGGTGGTGGAGTATACCAACAGGATTCCTTCGTTGATCGAAAGCGATCCCAAACGTCTCAAGCAGATATTGATCAATCTTGTCGGCAACGCAATTAAATTCACCAAAGTAGGAAGTGTAAGACTCATCGTTACTTATCAACAAAGCGATTCACCGCAATTGGAATTGAAGGTCGTGGATACGGGGATCGGAATCTCGCAGGAACAGAACGATCGGCTATTCAAACCTTTTTCGCAGGGTGACGCATTGGTGACACGCGAATTTGGTGGTACCGGACTCGGTCTCGCAATCAGCCAACGATTGGCCACTTTGCTCGGTGGCCGAGTTTTCTGTAAGAGCGAAGTAGGCAAAGGAAGCGAGTTTACCCTCGTCGTATCCGTCGGTTTAGTTCCAGACGTTCCTATGATTCAACCGATGATCGCATCGCACACATCCAATGAAACGCCGACGGATGAACCAAAACAATTGAATTGTCACGTGCTCATTGTCGATGACCGTCGTGATATTCGCTTCCTCAGCAAGCATCTGCTGACGACGGCGGGAGCTCGTGTCAGTGAAGCGGAAGATGGCCAAGTTGCAATTGAACGTGCGCAACAATCGGCGGCTAATGGCAATCCATTTGACTTGATATTGCTCGATATGCAGATGCCGAATTTAGACGGTTATGCCACTGCGGTCGAACTTCGCAAGCAAGGGTATCAACGCCCCATTATCGCGATTACCGCCGACGCGATGCAAGGAGACATGAATCGATGCATCGAATGCGGCTGCAACGGCTATCTGAGTAAGCCCATCGACGCGAAGAAGCTGGTCGAATTGGTTGCTCAATTGACAATCGAGCAGAGCTAAATTCGTTCAACGTGGATCGCGATGAAGCAGTACCTGCGTGTGTTGACGTCAAAACATGCGACAATTGTATCGCCTCAAGGCACTTTGAAAGTGCCTCGGGCTATGCAATACATTCTTACCGACTTTGGCACAGCATGTGCAACGGTCAACGGTTGCAACGGTTGCAACGGTGCAACGGTTGCAACGGTGCAACGGTGCAACGGTTGCAACGGCATGATATCTACAAAAAATGGCGTGGCCGATTGTTGGTTGTCGCATAAAGCGTTGCTAATCGTAACGGCAATAACTCGAACTGGGCGCGTCGAATTTTTGAAAGTATTAGGTTCGCTTCGAGCCGTGGGTGATTGAACTGCTGCAGATGAACGCGAAATGTCGCATGATGGCAATTGCCATAAATATAAATGAACATCTCGCATCAGACGCTCCGCTCACGGCTCGACAGCGATTTATAGGTTAGAAGGTACATTTTTTATGTTGGAGTTCACTATGAAAAGGTTATTTCGAAACAGCGTACTGACGATGGCTTGCTCTTGCTTAGCGATTGGGGCATTAGTCGCACAGGATTCGACTCAGACTCGGACAGCAGTACGTGACACAAGTCACTCGCCGGTGAGGATGATTCGTGCGAGCCACTTAATTGGAATGAACATTGAGAATCAAGCCGGTGAAAGTCTCGGTGAAGTGAATGACTTAATGCTAGACTCGGAGACAGGGAAGATCAACTACGCCGCCGTAACGTATGGTGGATTCTTAGGTATTGGCAACAAGATGTTTGCCGTTCCTTACGAGGCGTTTCACACAAAAGTCGACCCGAACAACGCCAAGCAGAACACCCTGGTGCTGAACGTCAGCGAGTCCGAGCTGAAAGGTGCTGTGGGGTTCGATGAGCAAAATTGGCCGAACTTCGCCGACAAAGATTTTGTTGACGATCTCCATCGGCGATACCATTTGCGTCGAGACGCGCACGGTAATCTTGAGCGATTTCCGACGAAGTAAGCCCTCGCTTTGCGTACAAATGGTCGGAGAAGCGGAATTTTGCTTGTGGTATATCAATTGCTCTTAAGGTTCCAGACTCAAGGGAGATCTATCGTGGAAGAAAAAAAGAAAAGTGGGCGGAACGAAGCGGTTGCGGATCGACGTAACGAAGATCCATTGACGGGACAAGCAGGCGCACATCCTGTAACCACGGGTATCGGCGCTGCGTTGGGTGGCGCCGCAATCGGCGCCCTGGCTGGCGCCGCAGCTGGTCCAATCGGAACAATAGTTGGCGTCGCAGTTGGCGCGTATTCTGGTGGGTTGGCCGGAAAAGCCATCGGCGAGGAGTTAGACCCGACGGTGGAAATCGATTATTGGCGAAGCGATTACCAGAACCGGCCCTATTATGACGGCACTTACGAATTCGACGCATATGAGCCTGCATATCGAGCGGGTGTGGACGTCTACGATCCTAAAACGCCTGCGGATTGGAAAGAACGCGAGGCCGATGCACGAGCTCGCTACGAAAATTCGGCAACCACTGCCGAACTCGAATGGGATAAGGCAAAACTGGCCGCTAAGGATGCTTACACCCGAGCTCAAGACAGGTGCTATCCAAAACCTCGCTAGCTTTGAAACTCGATAGTTATTTAGCGACGATACAGTTCGAGCCGGCTTGCAAATGCAGCGAGCGGCTCACTTTTTAGTGATGTCGAAGGCATTCATTTGACCTTCTTTTTTCTCAAGCGTAGGAGTAGAACGATGAAACTTTATGTATTAGCATTCGCTGGCTTATCAGCCATATTGATGTCAGGATGCGAAAAAACCAATCTGGAGTATAAGGCGGACGAAGTTCGCGACGCGAGCCAACGGCAAGCGGATCTAACCCGTGAAAGTCACGACCATGCCGCAGATCAATTGCGTAACGCCGACGGTAAAACCATCACAGGATCCGCCAGGGACACGCGTGTCGAGAAGGCCGCCGATGCGATCGAAGATGCGGGTGAACGCAAGGCCGATGCAGTCGAATCAAGCGGTGAACGCAAGGCGGACGAATTGGAAAAACGACGTCTGCCATAGGAACGGGTAAAAAGAATCGCTGCTCTTCCGCAGAATCTGTGGGGCAAAATTGACTATTTACCGTTACGAATAGAAAACCGAAGTTTCAACGGACAACCGTTTCGCATTGGATTTTTGAGGCATCACTCCGATGTCCAAAGTTGAAGAAAAACAACGAACCAGACGATCAGTCCGGCGGGTTGCCGAGCGCCTTTGGCGCATCGGAGGCCGAGATATTCCTCAGCGAGTTGCTTCTCAGCAGAGCCCGCTTCCGCTTCTCCCGGCACAACCATCATGTCCGATCAAAGACTTTGTGGCAATACTTTG
>JAWXCK010000133.1:0-28917 GCA_034408855.1 Pirellulaceae bacterium | reverse complement strand
TTTTTCTTCAACTTTGGACATCGGAGTGATGCCTCAAAAATCCAATGCCAAACGGGTGTCCGTTGAAACTTCGGTTTTCTATTCGTAACGATAAATAGTTAATTTTGCCCCACAGATTCTGCGGAAGAGCCAAGAAAAACATGGTAGAGATCAGCGAGAAGTGTCGGTTTTTCAACCCAATCAACTATGTAGATTGATCGATGGATGCAATGAACCAACTAAACGAATATTTTGCGATTCCTGGTTTACGATTCGAAGCGGGGGCTGGTGGCTTGACGCGCGCGGTGATCGAATCGACGGTGGCGCGGGGCGAAGTTTATCTTCAGGGAGCACATGTGACGCAGTACCAACCGAATGGTCAGGCTCCGGTTTTGTGGATGAGTGAAAAGTCGAACTTTGAACTCGGTAAACCGATTCGTGGTGGCGTGCCGATTTGCTTTCCTTGGTTCGGTGCCAATCCGAAGGATGCCAATGCTCCTGCTCACGGGTTGGCTCGTACGACTCTGTGGAACGTCGTCGCCAGTAGTCGACTTGCCGACGGTGGAATTGGATTGACTCTATCTGCGGCAATCGGCGGATTCTCGTTGCGCTATCAAGCGGACATCGGAAAAGTACTTCGCCTTTGCTTGACCGTCGAATGCTTGAATTCGGCGACGGAACCTTTGACGTTCGAGGCAGCATTGCACACGTACTTTACGGTTAGCGATATTCAGCAAATCTCCATTCTGGGCCTCGAGTCGTTTGACTACATCGATAAAGTTAGCAACATCACCAAGCGAGCGGCAACTGGTCAACCGATTCGGTTTACGTTCGAAACCGATCGTGTCTATCAAGATACAAAGGGAACTTGCGAACTTCGGGACCCGGGACTCAAGCGAACGATTTCAATTGAGCCGTCGAATTCTCGATCGACGATAGTGTGGAATCCGTGGATCGAAAAGAGCGCTCGAATGACTGACTTCGGCAACGACGAGTGGCCCGCTATGGTTTGCATTGAGACCGCCAACGTCGGCGATCAAGCGATCACACTCGAAACTGGCCAAAGCCATTCTGTGGAAACTCGCATCGTGAGTTTATAAGCGCAGGTGGGGTTATGCTTCCAACTTGCCGAATGAAATATTTCGCAAGCTGGGAGCTTAAGCCAGGCTAGAATGCGTTCTGCAAGATGGTGACGAGGTCGGCTTCGGTTGGCCGTCTTGGATTGACGTCCATCAAGCGTTTGATATGAAAAGCCCGTTCGGCAACTAGTGGAATTTGTTCGGTGGTCAGTCCAAGGTCGCGCAGTCGTGTCCGAATGCCGATTGCATGCTGAAGACTTACCACTGCGTCAATGGCCGCATTCGCGGCGGAATGAGATGAAAGTCGACTTGTATCGCAACCTAACCATTGAGCAATATTGGCCATCGACGCCGTGCAATTAGGTAAATTGAATCGCATGACATGTGGCAACAATAATCCGTTGCCTTCACCGTGGCTGCAATGGGTTAGGACGCCGATCGGGTATTCCAGGGCATGAACGACGGCGACTCCACTGTTGGAAAACGCCATCCCTGCGAGCATGGCGGCTTCTGCCATGCCATCGCGAGCTTCGGTGTCATTCGGGAATATATAGGCGCGAACGAGAAAACGTCCGATCAATCGGATCGCTTCGCCGGCAATTATTCCGGTCAAAGGATAGCTTCCCTCGTAGGCTCGAGCTTGTGGATCGACATCGACCATCTCTGTGAAGTCGCGATTGGTAACCGCTTCGATTGCGTGCACCAAGGCATCGATTCCACTGTGAGCCGTTACGACTGACGGGCAAGAATCGGTCAATGCTGGATCAATGATTGCTACCGTCGGACGCAGCCATCGGCTGAGCGTGCTGACTTTGACTTGAGAAACTGGATCGGTGAGAACCGCCGAGTGCGATACTTCGCTTCCGGTACCGGCGGTTGTCGGCAACGCGAACAAAGGTAAAACGGGTCCAGGGATAGTATCGAAGCCAAAGTAGTCCGAAGGCGATCCGCCATGTCGCAAAACCGTCGCTGCAATCTTTGCAATATCGAGGTTGCTTCCGCCCCCGATTCCTACGACGCCATCCGCATTGAAATCTCGGCCTAGCAAAATCGCCGCTTCGGCGATCGCGATAGGTGGCTCGGGGAGGCAACTTTCGAAGACGGAGCAAACCATACCTGCTCGTTGGAGTGTTTGTAGCAATTCTGCAACCGCTGGAAGATTGACGATCGTATGATCAGTGACAATCAACGGGCGCACTACGCCGTATCGCTGCAATTCGTCAGCCAATAATGCGGAACAGCCACGACCGAAGCGAATGTTGCTGGCGGTTGAAAATTGCCATACGGAATTCTTCATGAGGATGGCATCAAGTTTTAGAAGCTAAAGTCACTCGGCGCGAGCGCCTCGGCATCGACCTTCACGATTCGAAACTCGACGCGCATATTCTCTTTGGCTTCTTCCATACTTTTCGGCTTTGCGATAACTGGTTCGATAATTCCTGCGCCAACCGGAACAATTTGCGATAGATCCAAATTGGACTTCGTTTGTTTGGCGTACTCGGTTAAGGCATTTCGGACCGCTTCGGCTCGTGCCTTGGAGAGATTCAATGCAGCTTGCATGGTGATTGCCGGATCGTTATTACCGCCGCCGAATGCTCCGACTTTGATAAGCTCGGTGACAGCCGGGATGTTCCCGACGTCTAGCGGTTTTCCTTGATAGAAGTAGCGAAAATTTCCGGAGGTGCCATTGCGTTGCAAAATCCCCTTAGTCATTCCCGACGAGACAAAATCGCTGAGCGTCTTCGTTGGATCAGAATGACCTCGAATCACGACACGTGCGTTCCCGAAAGTACTGGCTGCCTTGAGGGCTCTTGAAAATTCGGCTCCATAGCGATCGGTCGAGAATTCTTGCTGATTGGGCTCGAAGCTAATCGTAAAACTTACAATCGTATTGGCATCTAATAGCTCACCGGCAAATCCATCTATCGATTCTGCTTGAGGCGCAAAGCGTTCGGAATTTTTAGGCTCGGTGTATTCGATCCCGGCGGCCTTCGCGACCGACTTGTAATCGATATCGATTGGATCGAACCCGGCCCGTTCGTTGGCGTAGCCCCAAGTCTTTGCAAGATCCAACGCTTCTCGCATCTTCGCATCAAAGCCACTCAAATTGCCTTTATCTTTAAAAAAGGCGATTTGGCCAGGCAGTCCCACAAAGGAGCAATCGAGGAGTAGGCCGTGTGCATCGATTTCGAGCGTCGGTAAAAATTCTTTGCCGAAGGTTTTTTGGCTGAGTGTCAGAATCGATTGATAGTCAGCGTTCATCTTCTTCGACTCTTCAAATTTCTTTCGCATTGCAACCAGTTGTTCGGTCCCTTTGAGATAGCCCGCAACGAATTTTTCGACCCAAGGTTTGTTTGCGTCATACCAATCGCGTCTGACTGCATAAACGTCGGCAATCGATCGACTCATTTGCTGAGTGCTATTGATAACATGAGCGCCTGCGACCGACCCTTCGGCACCGCTTCCGGCATCGTTCAATCCTCCGCACAAACCGATCATGTCAGGTGTAATGACACAGCAAGCGTCGAGGGTCGGGTCTTTACGAAAGGCTTCGGCAGGTCCCTTGGCGCCGGTGATATCGCTCGTCCAAACGATCTCTACGTCCTTTCGAGTGAGCTGAGCGGCGGACAACGAGTCATATAAAAGTCCAACATGCGGACCACCCTGCTGGCAGGCGATACGCTTTCCCTTAAGATCGTTCAGCGATTTGATGCCTTTACGAGCCACAATATGATCGCCAGCACTCCAAGAAAGTTGGAGGATGACAACAGGTTTGGTTCGCGGATCGGCACCGACGACTTCGCTTGCCAACCCCAACATGTGAACAGTTCCTCGCAAGAATGGCGACTTGCCTGAAACATAGTTTTTGACTTGGCCGACGAAGTCATCGCCCGGTGTCAACTGCATGTCTAGTCCGAGTGACTGATAGGCCGAGCCACTGCGAGTCTTCATATCGCCATTGGACAGAAAGGTTGCGACGTCGCCACCCCAAGTAATGTAGGGGACTTGAATCGTTGCCCCTTTCGCGACCTCTTGGACCTTGATCGGACCGACGAGCTTCTTAAAATTTTCCTGAGCGTGAACGGAGGAGGCCAAGAACAGAAAGAGAATGGACGCGAGCTCCAACATCAACCAAATCGTGAAGCCTGGACGATCCGAATTGCGAAAATAGTTTTTCATAGGTTTCTCACTTTGGTAGAGAGTCATCGAATGCCGTTCAGCTCTAGTTGGCGGATTTCGTCCTCCATCTGGGCGCGCTGAGCATCCGAAACGTCTGGATTGGGAAGGAGTGACCGACGGGTACAGTTTATTAAGGCTTGCAAAGTTTGATAACGCCGAGTTTGCTGGATGGCCGGCGAAAGAAAATCGTGGACAATCGACCTCAACTCGGTTTCATCCTTCGGCGGAAGCGCCTTAAATTGGCTTCGCAGAGCCGCATAGCCGGCCGATGAAAAATCGGGATCGAGTCCTTCTTCGTCGAGCCATTTCACCAACGCTTCGGTGGAAATGCCAGTTGGCTTGAGCATCCAGCGAATAAAATCCAATCGATCCTGGCCCACTGGATCGAGAATCGGAATTATCAAATCACCGACTCGGCCAGGGCGGCGAATATCGGGCGAAAGGAGATGTATACGAGCCGTCATCAACAACCAAATAACTTTTCCACGGAGCCGTGGATCGCTCATCATGGCTTGAATTTTTCCGGTCAATCGCCGTTCGGTTTCATGAGCTCCTTCGCCGACGCTTCCAAATTGTGTATCTGCTTCGTCGACGAAAATAACAACTTTTTCAAGCGCCTCCAAGACACGTCGCAAGCGCTCGAAGATGACGTCGGTCTGTCCAAACCATTGACTTCGAATATTCTTAAGTACCAAAACAGGCATGTCGAGTTCGGCGGCTAGGGCTTCGAAAATAAAAGTCTTACCGCCGCCAATGGGGCCGGCGATTGCAGCACCCGGAAGAGCCCGATCATCGCCCAGCTTCATTCGCGGGATCATGTAGGTATTGAGAAACTCTTTGAGCCGCGAAAAACCAATCACGTCCTTGAGGCCATGTTCTGGCTTCTTGAATTCGATGACATCTTCGCCAAGTTGGCTCTGTATGAACTGCTCGACTTGCTGCGTTGTATCGCTGCGTACGATCGGTTTGTTGGCGTAGTCGGAAGCGACCAACAACTGTCGCATGGCATGCAGGCTTAGCCCAGCTGTCGCTTCGCCTATCATCTCGATCGGTTGCTCGATCGCCTTCTTGCCTGCCAGACCGATATGCCACTGCGCAAAGTGTTTTCGAGAATTCGTATCGGGCGAGGGAATGTCTACCGATAAAACTTGCGGCAGTCGAGCAATCCGTGGATGAATCAGCGAACGCGATTCGGCGATCAAAAGGACGGTGTCGCGACCCGAGTAGAACATTGGATCGCTAAACCAGTCGGTAACGATAGAGATGCGTCGCACTTGGGCGTCGTTCATCTTCGAGACGTCGCCATCGCCCGAAGGGAGCAACATGTCGGCACCTTCGATAATGATGAGCAGATTTTCTTTCATCGTCGATCGAGAGCAGATCGTCAGTTGGCGAAGAAACTCCAGAGCTTGCGTTGCGTTGCCTATCGCGTCGCGAAGGTACTGATCGAATTCACGTCGTCGCAAATCGAATTTCGAACCATCCTGAAGCATTTCTTTGATCGGAACGGCGTCGACGGCGGTACCATTTTTCCAAGCTGCCCAAGCATCTCGCATCTTCGCTTTGACATCATCGGTGAGCCGGATCGGACCATTCAACTCATACGTGATATGGATTAAACCGGCCGATTCGGTTTTCGTCTTGAGGAACGGAATCACCGGCACATACTGTTTGCCGTCGAAGTAGAGATCGTAGATGTTCCCCGAAAGGACGATTGAACGAGCTTGCCCTGAATTGATGATGCGGGCTAATTGGCCATAAAAAGGATACGACGTCTGAGGAAGATCCACCGTTGGAACGTTTAGCAATTCGGTACCCACGCGTCGCGACTCCGTTTCCGCAGTTTTATTGTCTTGCAATCACTCTTAGCCAATAAGCTTACCGGAAATGCAAAATCTTTGCATGGCCCGGTGTTAGCCGTCGAGCAGTTTAGAAAACGCACGCATCCAAGCTGGATGAGCGGGCCAAGCTGGCGCGGTGACAAGATTTCCATCGACATGCGCCGAATCGAAACTGCTCGATGGAGCGATGTACGTTCCGCCACCGAGTTCGACTTCGAAACGGCAGGCTGGATAGCAACTGCATTCGCGATCCTTGAGGACACCCGCAGCCGCTAAAATCTGAGCCCCATGACAGATGGCAGCGACCGGCTTATTGGCTTGAAAGAATTCCCGAACGAGCGCCAACAATCTCTCGTTGAGCCGAAGATATTCGGGAGCACGTCCGCCTGGAATCACGAGCGCATCGAAGTCAGTCGACTTGACGGCAGCGAAGTCGCCATTGAGTCGAAAGCGATGTCCAGGCTTTTCAGAATAAGTCTGATGCCCTTCGAAATCATGAATCGCCGTCGCCACAAAGTCATCCGGTTTCTTATCAGGACAAACCGCCACGCATTCGTGGCCAAGCATCAACAGCATTTGCCACGGGACCATGACTTCATAGTCTTCGACAAAATCGCCGACAAGAAACACGATGCGTTTTGAGTTCATTTTTAGACGACCACTCAGATCCTATTTTTAGTGCTTGTTCCCGTGAACCGTTAATGGTTTATAACCACCGATCGATTTAAAATAAACCAACAGTAACAAATAAATAACGGCCATCGTTCCTGGGATAATCGAGTCCGCTTTCAGCGTGTGACGATCGCCTGTTTGATCTGCTTCAACCACGGTCTGTTGATCCGGCGTTCGGTCTTCCTTTTTAGTCGATCGAGCTTCTCCGAGTTTCTTTCCGTCCAGCCCTACAATTTCCGTAGCTTCTAAGTTAAGGAATTTGCTCGTTGTCGAAGCCTTGTACGAATCGAATAGCTCGGGACTCACACGTTGAAGTTCGGCACCGGCGAATCTGTCTTTGCAATAGCCAAGCCCAGGACCGCCGATCAGACCAGCCGAAAGCATTCCGATTCCGCCCATAATCGACATCGCAACCGCTCCTGTTTGAGGGAAGCGATCACCAATAACGGCGAGCATCGTAGGCCAAAAGAAGGTCTTGCCGACGGCATAGATACCCAACGCGATAAAGGCCATTGGCAGGTACTGGATGGTACTGGCGAGATTGAGCCCGACACAGGCAATCACCGAGCAAACCAGCAACAGTCCTATTGGCGAAAGCTTCAGATTTGTTTCAATCCAGTGCGCACAGAACCTCAAACAAAACATGATGGTTGACGTCCAAATGAACAAGTATTTCCCTTGTTCGGAAGTAAAGAGATTGCCTGTGATATTAGAAATCCAACCATCGGTACCTAGCTCAACTGCCCCGACCATGGCATGCGTTACAAAGAGTACGAATAGGAGGAATGATCCAATTGAAAACTTCGTGATGATCGCGACAGTAATCAAAAGCACACCACCGATTCCGTAACCGATCATCGACGGTGCGTATGCGGGCAACGTATTAAACCATTCTGGTAAGAATTTGAGGATGTCACCAAAGAACAATGCGATCAAGTAACATGCGACGAGAGAGCCAAGGATGCCGACCGATTTATACATTTCGACAAAGCTTGCTCCGGTCGCAGCCGCCTCGGACTTCGGAAACTTCTGGCCTAAGAACATGACGGCGTAGAGGATTGTTGGAACGAGATAAAGTGCTAATTGGTATTTCCAATTCCATTCGAGCTTGTCGTCAAGGATCCATCCGGCGACCGTACCCAGAATCATTCCTGCAGGCCAACTCGCATGGAGTATGTTGAGGTAGTGCGTTCGATTTTGCGGGAAAATAGTGGCAACAAGAGGATTCGCTACTGCTTCGAGGGTACCGTTTGCGTAGGCAAAGATGAACATGCCCCAAAACAACAAGTTGTATGCGTTCTCGGGCGTCGAAGCACCAAAGGTTATGAAGGCCGAAAGGATGTGCCCTAACAAAGCGACCACAACGAGTTTTCCATAACCAATCTTGTCGACGATAAACCCGCCGATAATGATGCCAAAGCAAAATCCAGAAAAGCCAGCTCCACCGATCTGGCCTAACTGAGTCGCCGTAAAATTAAATTCTTTCCCCCAGTTATCGAGGATGCCGTTGCGCAGCGCGAATCCAACGCCGGCGGCGAGGATGGCCATGAAACCTGCCCAGAGTAGGCGTTGGGCATTGTAAGGATTCGAGTTCTGGTTGTTTGACATTCGCAATCTCACCGGGAGGAATGGTTACTGATGTGCATTTTTAGCGTGGCTACTGTTAAGCTCCGCTTTTCGGGCCTTAATGTAATCCAAGGCGACTAACTCTGCCACGATAGACTTTGATATTTTTTCAATAGCAGAAAGTCATGGTCAGGAGCTTCCGAGATAGATCGGAATGGGAGGAATTGGTTTATGAGAAGAATGTTAGAAGATGCATGTCTACGGTTGTGTGTTCCCTAGCGGGATTGTGCTGGCCCAGAAGATGGGGGCTTCTCCGGAGAATTTGTCTTGAAAATGTTCTTTCTTGGCAGTGCCGAGGATCGGTTCGGCCGTGTATTGCAAAGGTGTTTCCCATAACGCCAAGACGCTTCGGCGCCAGGCTTGAGCTGCGGGGAATTCGTTGGAGTGCCGAAGATAATCTTCGAGCAGCAGCTTCGAGCTTTCTCCGCGGACGCTCCATCGATTGACGAGCGCCGATCGATTCCCCATGGCTGCCAAGGAGCATGCTAAGCGAAACAGTTCGGTCCCGTCACCTTCTTTTTGTGACATCGCAGGTATCTCGTTCCCGATCAAAACAAGTTGGGCAGGGGCAGTCATCGGCAATTGCAGCCACTGCCTCAGACTCGTCGATCCACCAGCGTCGTAGGCCATGATCGAAAAGGGGGTTCCGTACTCGAGGGTTGTATTCGAAGCGACCCATACGCGATCAAATTGCAATCGTGACCATCGGCTTTCGTGGACTTTGGCGGTTACTTCAATATGCTGTGATGGATCGATGCTCGCCAAGATATCTTTGGTCATCGCGCTATCGAACTCCTTTTCCGGAACAAAGAATCCGCTGCGCGATACGCCGAGCGTTCGCAATGCAGGTTCTGATTTAACCAGATTTTGTAGGGCAATTCCAAGAGTCGGCGAATACGAAATCGAATGCTGCGCGATCCAAGGTTGTGTCGAATTCCCCATACTGCTCGGGAGCAACTCGAATGGGATGTACCAAAGCCAATTGTGGGGAATGATAATGAGGTTGTCGACTTCGCTCAGTTTTTTAAGCGGTTCTGCCGGAATCAATAAGCTTTGAAGTTCTTTCGCGGGAAGTTGCCAAGCGGGCTTCTGGATGGCGGCCAGTATTTTTCCTGACGATTGACCTACACCCACCGCATCCAAAACCTGACGATGCTTGTCGTAGGCAATAGCAATTCGCTCGACATTCCATAATTCCAAATGGTTGGCCGTTATCAAATATCCATAGACGGCGTTCGATGAAACGAAGAAGCCCAAGATCCCTCGATTCTGATTTGTCCCATCTTGGCCAAGTTGAAGCTTGGCTTTTTCGACGCTCGTCGACGGTGGAAATGTAATCGGAATTTCGACGCGAGCCGTACTTGCGTCCAAGATTCGTTGTTCTTGCTGGTCGCAATGCTGTACTAGTTGGCTCCAGGTGGCTTTTTCTTCAACCGTCCAGACTTTGCTGTCGATCGATTTGATATTTCTCGCGGCTTCGATTTGTCGATGAATTAAATTGGCAGCTTGATCGATGGCAGGAAACTGCTTGCGGACCGACGCTATTTGCAAAGCAATTTCTTCTCGATGCTGTAATCTTTCGGAATGAAACAATCGTCGAATGTCCAGCTCGCGGCCGGCAATTGGAAAGAAATATCGACATTGAATATTTTTAAGACGTTCAAATGCGTCAATTGTCGCCGCCGGTTTGCCTTGGCTGGCAATCATCGCCAGCCATCGCTGGCCCGGCCCACTCAAGTCAGCCGTCGTTGCAGACAAGCTTTCCATCGGTTCATACAACCACGAAGATTTCGAAGGAGCATCGAGCAATCGATCGTATTGCGTGACGGCGACCGAAGGCGATATCTGACCGGTAGCGATGAGCCGTTCAAGCCATTGCAACTGAAACAACGGGCGAGAAAGTGGGCCCGGGATGTCAACTCCTTGTACCAGATTGACCAATCCATCCAGCGCCGTTCGCCCCAGTTCGATTTTACGCTGTTTGATCAAATTTCGCGCGATCGCAAACCTCGCCGCTGCCTGAAAAAAGGGAATTGGTCCAACCATCTCGGCTGTTTTTCGCAAAGCTTGAGTTGCGAACGAATCGGCGACAATTGGCGTATCGAGTTCGGCTGCTAGACCTGCTGCGGAAACCAGCGTTGCCGTATGCGATAGATAGCTTCGCGTTCGAAGCCAAGTCGCCATTTCGGTCAACATGTTGAGACTGCCAAGCTGTCTTCGAACGGCAGCCACCGCCCCGAATCGCTCGACCGCTTCGGACAACCAGTCATGTTGTCCAAGTCGCGCAAAGACTAGTGTCGACTCGGATAGCATTCGAATGGCGGTCGTTCGGTCGTCTTCGAAAATCGCCAAATCAGCTAGGGCTAACAGCGCGACGCCTGTCAATGGATGATCCCAACCGCCCTGCAATTCGAGGTTGCTTTGGAACAACTGCTTTGCGGACTTCAAATCACCCGTCGCGACCAGGGCCAGTCCGCGACAGATATTGTGACAGCGTTGTAGGACTTCCGGGAAATCTGCCCGAAGATTTGGATACGCGTTCAAAATGTCGCGACTAGTTTGCAACTCAGGTGCCATCGCCCCCAAGAGCTGATATCGCAATCGCAGTCCCACCGCCTGCGCAAGATAGACTTCGATCGCATCGAGTCGAATGACTTCGACAGCAAGCGATGCTTCGCCCGGTGCTGTCTCGACCAAAAGTGTTCCGTAACCGATGGCAACCGGCCAAGAATCTGGAAAGGCTCCCTGCTCGCTAGTCCGCTGGCTGTTATACCACTGTATGCCTCGCATTTCGTTGCCAAGTCCGCGCATCACAATCGGATGAGCTTGCATGTATCGCGTCCAACCTTGACTTTGCTTGGCAAGCAGCAAACCCTGTTCGATCTGACTGAGTCCCTCCGCCCAATCGCCCTGCAGGTACAGCGACTGGCCGATACGAATCAAAATCGGAACCGAATCGATACCGTGCGCGTCACCGTTTTGTCGTGATTGTCGATAAGCCGTCTCGAATGCATATTGGGCTTCGCGCAATCGACCTTCGCGAAGCCATGAAAGCCCCGAGTAATAATCGTCGAGCGGGAATCGGCGAATCACAACCGGCTGAATTTGCCCGTAAACAAAAGACGCTTCACTGCCCGAAAGAAATGCGACTATGACGCAAGCGAATAGCCAATGCATTCTAAAAACTCGATCGTTGAATCGAGATACGCAGTAAGCTGCGAAGTGAAAATGCATAGTATCAATCGCGATTTTGCTAGCCATACTTGCCATTATATCCGCTACAAGCCGCATATTTTCCCTCAAGCGAATTTTCGTTGATGCCGATAAAGATTAAGAACCTTGAATTTCGTCCGAGCAATTTTGCTAGCGACCTTTAGCGGAGCCTTCAAACAGCCATGTCCAAACGCCCATCGCATGCGACTCCAGCCGCCGCCCTCTTAGCAATCGGCACTTTAATCGGACTCTGCACATCGACCGGTTGCCAAGTATCGGTTGCAGGCCAAACGCTTCCGAGCCCATATTATTTGTACGACGACGTCCAGTATTTCCCAACGGGCCCAGAAAACAAGCTCGCTAACGAAACGGCAGCTCTGAAGAAAGCTCGCGAAGAAGCCAAGCTACAGCGTCGATAGAACACCAAGAACAAGCGAGAGACCTGTTCTACTCTAGGTACGTGCTCCAATTGGCGGCACCTTCGTATTCTCGGATTAAGCGCTCAGCCGTATCGATGTCGAACGTTCCTTCGGCAACTTGAACTTCGACCTGCTGTCGAAACAAAGTAATCAACTGCTTCGGTTCATAGTGGGCAAAGACGACCATATCGCGGATGACACTTCCCTTTACGACACGCGTTACTTCATAGCTTTTGTCTTCACGAACTATTATCTGTGCTTCGTTAGGAATGCCAAAGAGATTGTGGTGACTGCCCATCACTTCTTGATATGCACCCACTAGAAAGATGCCGAGATAGTAGTCTTCACCGTCTCGAAATTCCGGTAATTCCAAGGTCTCTTTGACGTCCTTGAGATCGACAAACTTATCGATCTTGCCATCGGAATCGCACGTCACATCCACCAGCGTCGCGAAATCTTTAATCGGCTCGTTCAAGCGATGCAGCGGCATGATCGGGAACAATTGCCCGATGGCCCACGAATCTGGAGCCGAACGAAACAACGAAAAATTGCAAAGATACTTAGCCGCCAAAATAGCCCTCACATCTTCAAATTCTTCATCGGCAAATCGAGCGTGTTGTGATTCTTTCAATGCTCGATTGCAAACCTCCCAAAACAGTACTTCGCCTTTGGCGCGATCTTCAAGACTGATCAATCCAAGATTGAATTGAGTATGCAACTCGTCTTTGTGTTCTAAAGCATCGTGGTGGTATTCAGTGTAGTTTTTGCCGTTGATATCATCGACTAAAAATTTGAGTTCGGAAATGACTTGCGGATCATCTTCATCGATCGTGACTTCAGGCTCGTCATCGGCGAACGTTTCGATCTCATCGCGAATCGAAACCACAAGTACCGAATGATAAGCGGTCATCATTCGACCGCTTTCGGTCACGAGATTTGGATGGGGTACGTTTTCTTCGTCGCAAACCGAAAGCACTTGATAGACCGCGTCGTTGGCGAACTCCTGAACGGTATAGTTCATCGACGATTCAAATCGCGTTTTCGAACCGTCGTAGTCGACGCCAAGGCCACCACCTATATCGAGGAATTCGATATTCAAACCCATTTGCCGAATCTTGGCGTAAACGCGAGCCGCTTCCTTCATCGCATTCTTGACACGTTTAATATCGGTGATCTGAGACCCGATATGAAAATGGAGTAGCTTCAAGGCGTCTTGGCGATTTCGTTCTCGCAACAGATGAATACATTTCATGATCTCCGAGGTTGTCAAGCCAAATTTAGCGGACTCGCCCCCCGACGATTCCCACTTGCCGGAACCACGCGAATAGAGCTTGGCGCGCAGTCCGATCCCGGGACACACTCCGGTTTCTTCGGCGACACGCAGCAACATTTTGAGTTCATTGAGTTTTTCGACAACAACGACAACGTTCTTTCCCGATTGAACTGCCAAGGTCGCTAGCCGAAGAAATCCGACATCCTTGAAACCGTTGCAAATCAGCAGCGAATCGGGAACTTGCTCTTGAGCCACCGCAGCGTAAAGCTCGGGCTTCGACCCGCACTCTAGTCCGACGCGACATCGAGCTCCGTCGCGCAGAAACTCCTCGACGACTTCGCGACGCGGATTGACCTTCATTGGAAAAACGGGGTAGTGCAGGCCACGATACTCGTAATTGGCGATCGCGGTCTGATAGGCTTCGGATAGCTTCCGAAGCTGATGTGTGAGGATTTGCGGGAATCGCAAAACGAGCGGCAGCGACGTGCCGTGCTCGCGAACAAGATGGTCGATAATTTCTTTGAGATCAGCAGAGCCTGGCGCATCTGGTCGAGGAAAAACTTCGACATGTCCTTCCGAATTGACGTTAAAGTAACCAGCGCTCCAATTTTCTATTCCGTAGGTTTGTTGGACTTGTTGCAACGTCTTTTCATTCATCATCAAGCATACCGCTTTCTTAAATTCGGGCGAAGGAGCAACTCGACAATATAGAGTTTTCCACCGAAACTTAACAGATACGGCGTTGGTCTAAAAAAGCGTATAATTCATCAAGCGAGCGTGTGTTAAATACCTGCTCTCGTTTCAAGCCAGCGCGGCGGGCAACTTGGATTCCAAACGGCATTAATTCGAGGTTTGAAATCGAATGCGCATCGGTGCTGACCACGAACTGAACGCCCTTGGCTGAAGCCGCCATGCAATGCACATCGTTTAGATCTAATCGCCGAGGATTGGCATTGATTTCCATGAATTTATGATGCTCGATGGCTGATTGGAAAACGGCTTCTAGATCGACTTCGTATGGCTCGCGACGACCGATCAAGCGACCGGTGGGATGCGAAATGGCGGTGACATAACGATTCTTGATTGCGTTCAGAATGCGATCGGTGATTTGTTCTCGCGATTGCTTTTGTCCGTAATGGATGCTAGCCATTACCCAATCGGCGTGCAACAAAACGTCGTCCGGCAGATCCATCTCTCCGTTTTCCAAAATATCGCATTCAATTCCTTTGAGCACGACAAATTCGGACTTGTCAAGCGTCGCGTTCAATCGATCGATAGCTGACCATTGTTGAAGTAGCCTGGGAGAATCAAGTCCGCGAGCCATACTCACGCGCTGGCTATGATCGGTGATCGCGATATACTTCAGCGAACGTTTTCGAGCGGCGGCCACCATCTCTTCGAGTGAATTTTCTCCATCGGTTTCTGTGGTGTGCATATGCAAGTCGCCGCGAATATCGCTCAATCGGACAACTTCGGATTCGAATTGTGTAAAGTCGTCACGCCATTCCAATCGATTCTCGCGAAACTCGGGCGGGATCCAAGGGAGACCGAGGGCTTGATAGACGTCCGACTCGCTGGCCCCCGCGACGGAACGCGTTTCGTCTTCGATCGGAAAGACGCCGTATTCGTTCAGTTTCAGACCAAGCTTTTTTGCCTGGCCTCGAAGCACAACGTTGTGTTCTTTGCTGCCCGTAAAATACTGAAGGGCGGCGCCCCAAGATGACGCATCGACGGCTCGCAAATCGACTTGAAAAGCATTTTTGACGCGAATGCTCGATTTCGTCGGTCCGTGGGCGATGACCTCCTGAGTCGATTCGAAAGCGATGAAATGCTGCATAACTGCGTCGGGATCTTCGCTGACGACAAGAATATCGATGTCGCCAATCGATTCTTTTTTGCGACGATAGGAACCGGCGAAGTCAAGTTTCTTCACGGCTAAACATGCTGAAATATGATCTCGAAGCTGGCTCACGAGCTTTTCGGCTTGATCTTGCCGCATTCGCTGTCCCGCTTGTTCGGCAATCGAGATGCCATCGAGGATCGATTGCTGCGTCTTGACGCCGAACCCTTTGAGCTCCTTCACTTGATTGGCTACGCAGGCGGCTCGAAGACCAGGAAGGTCGGTAATTCCTAAATCTTTGAAGAGAACGGCAACTTTTTTGGCACCCAAGCCAGGGATTTTCAAGAGCGTCCGCAAAGAGGGCGGGACTTTTTGGCGTAGTTCAATCAACTGAGGCAAATTACCCATTTTGACGAGGGTTGTCGATTTTTCGGCTAAGGTGCTACCGATTCCGTCGATCGAGGTCAAATCGCGACCTTCTTCGATCCAATGGCTAAGCGAATCGGGGAGATCCCGAATTATTTGAGATCCGGTTCGATATGCTCGAATACGAAACGAACTTTCTCCCGCGATTTCGAGAAGATCGGCCATTTCGTCAAAGACTTCGGCAATTTGTGAGTTCTGCATATTGGTAGTACCCTTGCCAAAGGTGGCGAGGATGCAAACATAAGGGCTGTAAATTCGTGTGGTTGATTGAAACCTGATGCCGTACGCTCAGGTGAACTATCCCCGAAACTAGAAGGAAGTACTCTTGAACGCGTTGAACTCTCTGCCTCCAATCATGGGCTCTCAAGCCTATCAAAACTACCAGCGTCAGCGACAAATGACACTGGGTGACTTGCTATTGGAAAATCGAATCGTATTTTTGCAAGGCGAAATCTACACGGGAAATGCCAATGAAGTCGTGATGAAACTGCTTTATTTGCAAAGCGAGAACCGCCGAAAGGATATCCATTTTTATCTCAATTCGCCCGGCGGCGAAGTCGTCTCGACCCTGGCAATTTACGACACAATGCAAATGCTGTCGTGTCCGGTCGCAACCTATTGCGTCGGTCAAGCTGCTTCTGGAGCAGCCGTTCTGCTGGCCGGTGGTGCGAAAGGAAAGCGTTTTTGCCTACCCAATAGTTCCGTCATGGTCCACCAGCCTCACGGCGGTGTTCGCGGCCAAATCTCGGATATCGAGATTCAAGCGGCTGAAATTCTTCGGATGCGAACTCAACTGAACGAGATTCTATCTCACCATTGTGGGAAACCAGTCGACGTAATCGCCAAAGATACTGATCGCGATTTCTTCTTAACGGCCTTGCAGGCCAAAGAATACGGTCTTGTCGATGAGATTTTGACCAAACAAGCCGTACCTGACGATTCTGACAAGTAAGGGAGCTGACTCGCTATTATGCCAATGATTCCGTATGTAATCGAAAAAGATGGCCGTGAAGAACGTGTCTACGATATTTATTCGCGTTTGCTAAAAGATCGTATTGTCTTTATGGGAAGCCAAGTTGACGATGAAATCGCCAACGCCTTGGTGGCTCAGATGCTGTTTCTACAGTCAGACGACCCCAAAGCCGACATTCACATGTATATTAACAGCCCTGGCGGGAGCGTCAGTGCAGGGATGGCGATCTACGATACGATGCAATTCATCTCGTGTGATGTTGCTACCTATTGCATCGGCCAAGCCGCATCGATGGGGGCCGTATTGTTAACCGCCGGAGCAAAAGGAAAACGTTATTCGCTTCCGAATTCAAGGATCATGATTCATCAACCGCTCGCCGGAATGCAGGGCACGGCGGAAGAAATCGATATCCACGTCCGAGAATTTCGCCGAACCAAGAAGAGGCTCAATGAGATCCTCATTCGACATTGCGGACAAAGCCTCGAACAGATCGAAAAGGATACTGATCGAGATCGCTTCATGGATCCTGAGGAAGCCGTTTCTTACGGATTGATCGACAAGGTCGTCGATTCGATGCCGAAAATCGTTTAGTTTTTTTGTTCGTAATTTGTTCGAAAAATGACCACCTTTGCCGACGCAGTTCGAGATTGGGCTCTCGAACGCGGGGAAAATTGGTTTCGGGAATTGAGGGCTTTTTCGAGCAGAAAGGCGATGGGAATGAAGGCGATGGGAATGAAGGGAGTAATGGGAAGAATGGGAGTCGCAAATCAGGTACTAAGGTCGGCGATTTATTATCTCATTACTCCTATTCCTCTCATCATTCCCATTCTCTTTATTTCGCCTCTTATTTAGGTGGCAGTATGTTCCGCTGCACCCAAGTAATCGTCATGAAGAGACTCACGATTGCAACTAAGAGTGGTACAAAGTAGAGCAAGAGTCTTGGTCGAGCAATAAAAATGAGGCAGCCGACCATGACGGCAGCAATACCGATTCCACCGCCCGGCATTTCCTTTAACCACATCAGTTGCGGCCAAGCCAACCATGCCATCCCGAGCACGAAAGCGACTTTTCCAAACGTGCCGTAAACGAAGACTCCGGTAGTATCGGTGGCGTCCATTCCAAATTTAGCAAACAACGCAATCAAACCAAGCGAAATGGCTAAAACACCGACGCTTAGCCGTTGCCAATCTAACGCGTGCTTGACTTGCGAACGAGGGCTCATCAAAACCATTCCAGCGAAAGGAGAAAGTCTTGAACGCGCAATTGAGCTGCATTTCCGACGGATTGGTCTGCGATTTCATATTTCTCGGTTGCTACACCGACACGATAACCCAGCTCGTCGAGCGTTTTCGAAAACGCGGTATACGCCGGACTATTTCCTTGCAAGAAGATCGCAAGCGACTCCAGCGGTTCCGTTTGCCTCATGCGAAGACCTCTTGGGAGCGAACTTCCGGCCAACCAAAGACCTCGGAAGATGCCGCGATTTTGCAACGCAAGCACGATCGCCGGTTTGCCTCCAGCACCGATCCCGCCGACGACGATGCGACGCGGATCGATCTTATAGTCATCGCGAATCTGATTCATCGTTCGCTTAATAATTTCTAATTCCTCCAAGCTCCATTCTTCGGGATCAGCCGAGGAGACCATTGCGAAAATAAAGCGATGGTCGCGACAAAAGGGTTCCCAGCGATCGACCCAATTCTTTTTCTCGATCTTGCCTGGTTCCGGGACCATCAAAATCAAACCATGAGCCGTTGAAGGGTGATACGTCGAAGGAACGAAAGCGAAGGCTTGGTTCTTCACATCGCCCATCACGATCGAGACGACGCCTGTTGCCGATTTCTCATTCGATTCTGGAGGTGCGGCGAGCGGCATCGCATCGCGATTCGCATCCTTTTCTAATTCGGCAGGCCAAGGCTTGAGCTGCATTTTGATCGACTCAATTTTTAACTCGCCCTTGTTTCTCTCTTCCGCACTCAAGCCTAAAACGGCTGGTTCGCGGTAATCTACAAAAGCCAATTGCTTCTCGAAATCAGGTATCGACTCTACATCTTGATCTCCGAGCTTTCGAACAATTTGCCCCGGCTTAAGCAACGCTATCGATGCCGGACTATCATTGGCGACGGCTCGAATTTTTACGCCTGGGCCATCGTACGTTGGATCGGGAAGGATTCCTGCATACGGCATTCGATAAGCCGGTAGCTCTCGAACGAGTTTACAATCAAAAGACTTGGTCACGTCATCGCGTTGAACCGTCACTTTTACTGAATCGCCGGCATCGACCGAACCTAAAGCATGTCGCATGTCGTTGGGCCATCGAATAGCATGGGCATCGATCTTCAGTAGCGTATCGCCGGCTTTCAAGCCGGCTTTGTGAGCCGGCGTTCCTGGTGCGACACCAGCTAGTACAACAGGACCACGGAAATCGTCATTGAGCGAAGGTCGCACTCCAGCTTTCCCGGAATAGACATCCTCGCCTTGCATCATTTTAGGAAGTCGCTGCAAGATATCGTCGAGTGGAATCGCAAAGCCAACTCCAGCGTCATACCATTGTTGGACTTCTCCCTCGGTGACGATTCCGGGATCGATCGGCGCCAGAATTCCCATCGTACGTCCATAGATATCGATTAATGGGCCGCCATAATTGTGCGGTGAAATCTTGCAATCCGTTTGGATGGCTCGGCCGAATATCCGGTCGGTGGCACTGAGTATTCCGACCGATCGTGAAGCTGTCGAGATGTCGAACGTCTTTCCCAACGCGACTGTCCATTGTCCTACTTGCCAACTCGATCTCGGTGACGCAACGGCTGGTCCCAATGGCTCATCGACATCAATTTTTAGCAAGGCTAAATCGCGCGCGTGATCACGAGCCACAAGTTTTGCAGCTTTGCGTTTTCCATCGGGAAGTAAAACCGTAATCGAAGCCGGATCGCCGCGAAACTGAAAAAGGCTTGTAATAATCCACCCGTCCGCCGCAACGACCGTTCCGCTGGATGGTCCAGCCGCTACGGCACTATCACCGACGATTTCGCGTCCACCAAACGTTTCGATCTGCACGACCGAATGCTGAGCAAAATCGGCAGCCGCTCGAAGCGACTCTTGCTCAAGTTCGAGAATGTTTTGCGAGGTCGATTCGCCTATCAATATTCGATTGGCGGAAATGAACCCGATGAGCACTATCCAGCTTAGCAATAAATAAAACTTTTTCATGGTCGCACATCGAGTCGAATGAGTTCTTGTCCGCGCTGAACGAGCAGCGTAAAAGAATCCGCACTATCAATTCTTGCCAACGATTCCTCGAACGCTCGACGCGAATCGATGCGAAGTTCATTGAGCAACAGTACCAGATCGTTGGCTTGCAACCCACTTCGTTCGGCTAGCGACTTGGGGATTACCTGGTCGACAAAGGCCGGTGTCTTCGGCAGAACATCTGGAATGAGCGCGATACCGAGCGTCAACAATCGGTGCGGCTTAGATACAGCAATTCGCTGCTGAGAAGGTAGCGGGGAATTTGTTTTTCCTTCGAGGATGCGTCGCACGGAACTCGATACTACGTCGGCTGGAATCGCGTAATTTAACCAGATATTGGTTTGCTCATCACGCAATTCCTTGCCGAGCATCCCGACGAAATTTCCTTTGAGATTCACAACCGCACCACCCGTCGCACCAGGGTTGTTAGTCATCACATCGAGGACAAGAACTCGACCTTGATAAAGAGTTTTCAAACGGCCGCGGCGGGCGGAAAGCGGAGCGATTGCCATAATCACGCCGCGCTGGATGCTTAGTGCTTCGTCTCCAGTCGCAATACCAAATAGATTGCTCATTCCAAAAACGCGATCGCCAACTGCCGGCTCGTCGAGCTCTTGGAGATTAAAGAATTCGGTACCAACTTGATTCATTTTGAGTACGGCGATTTCCGTTTCAGGATCCATTCCGATCATCTCGGCATCGTCCTTTCTGCCATCGAGTGTGACGACGCGAATCGCGGTAACATCTAAAACAGTACTCCAGGATGTTACCACATGCCCTGCTTCACTGACGAGAAAACCACTTTGGTAGCTTTCTAAACCCTGTGGACCGCCAGCACCGTAAATTTTTACAAGTTTGGCTTGAAGGTTACTCGTCAAGGCGACCAATGGATCCATGCTCTTCGACGAATCGCTCGTTCGATTGTTCGTGGATACTTCGGCGAAGGCAAAGCTGTGTAACTTAAAGCTCCCAATGCAGAGCAAACATGCGAATACTTTTAACAATCGCCTCGCACCAAGCGTGATGCTCGATCGGCAGTTCAAAGGTCACCTCCGACTGGTTTGGGCAAAGGCAATGCCCCTAAGTCAATGGTCATCCGCGTTTCTGGTCCAAAGGCAACTCGCAGCGTTTTTGGAACTTGCAAAGCCTCTTGGCTTTGATAGTCATCGAAGTATATTTCAAGTCGATCCAATTGGCGATCGGATTCGATTTCGATGAGTTGTATTCTGCCGTCGTCAGGCGAAGTAAAAAAGAAAGCTTCGACCTCGCCGGAAGTTACCTTTGTAAAATCGACCATCGATTCAACACCGATAATTCGACAGGTCCCGAGATAGGTCGCTTCCCCCATATTGCGAGGCCCGATCGATTTCCATTGCTGCCAGAGTCTTGCACCAAGGGCAGCACAATGCAGCGATTTGGATGAAACCAATTCTCCCCAGCCTCGAGTCGCGTCGATGATGATCGACTGATCACCAAACTTCGATTCGATTCCTCCTTTTTTCAAAACGATGCTTAGATTGGTTTGCTCGCCGCGGACTTTGCCGGTCCATTGCCAACCATCAGCCAGCTCGAACTCTTTTGTCGGGCCGCCGCCAAGCGTCAAAATACGGTCGAGCTCGAATCGATTGAAATAGTAGTTGGCAAATCCTCGGCGAGTCTCGAAGCGAGCGGCGAGCGGATCGTTTTCTAATTTTGGTTTTGGCTCGGGGTTTTCAGCCGGCTTAGACTCCATACTTTTGCCGCTAGCAATTTCGTCCAGCTCGGCAGCCGAATGGAGTGGGCTGACACGAACCCACGTTTCGTGGATTCGATCTTCTTGCCGAAATTGCAAGCGAAGTCGCGAATGAGACGGAAAGATCCCGAGAATATTCTTCAGTTGATTGACGGTGGTAATTTCTCGGTCGTCAAGCCTCAAGATTTCGTCGCCGTAGCGAAGTCCGCGGCGGTAAGCGTCGCTCGATTCTAAAATATTCGAGACCACGACTCGACCAGAGTCGCTGCCAACGGTAAAGCCTAACGTTGCATGGTCCACAACGCGTCCACTCTTGAGATGCCCCAAAAATAGTTTTGCTTGATTGATCGAAATCGCATAGCCGACTCCGACATTCACTCTTCCTCGCTTTTCAAAAGAGCAGCGACCGTTGATTCCGATCAAATCGCCGTCGGAGTTGTAAAGCGGGCCACCCGAATTGCCCGGATTGATCGCGGCGTCGGTTTGGATGCAGTCGGTATATTCGAGAATCGTTCCCGACGGATACTGGTATCGATGGACTCCACTGACAATTCCCCAAGTCACGGTCGGCATGAGATTGGTAGCGAGCACGAAGGGATTTCCGGCCGCGAAGCACCACTGGCCAGCCTGGACAGTATTGCTGTCAGCCAACGTAGCGGCTGGAAAATCATCGCGACCATAGAGTTTGATCAAGGCGAGGTCACCAGTCGGATCGATACCTACGATGACCGCCTCGACCATTTCGCCATTCGATAAACCGCACCGCATCCGATCGCCAAATGGTTGAGTCACGTGAAAATTGGTCAGTGCGTAACCATCCGCAGAAACAATGACACCGCTACCACCACCTTGGCCATCGGTACCGAAAACGCCGATCGTCGATTGAGTCGCTTTGGCGATCGCTTGAATCCGCGCTGCTTGGGCTTCGAGAACCGATTTCGTCGGTTTCAATGCATCGCTTGACTCGCCGAGTACATAAGTCGAAAAAGCAACGATCGCGATCACGCTTATGAGACGGATCGGCAAGCGTTTAGAATTTGCTACACAGCGAGGAGGAATAAGCATCCCTTTTTGAATCCTTTATCGAGTCAGACGGGGCTGTTGCCAGGAAATCTGCGTGCCTAACATAAGATCGGATTCGCAGGTAACAACGATTCGCATCTGTTTGTCCGAAGCAACAGGAATGTCGACCGTCGCTTCCATTTGATCTGGAGGCAAGCTTACATTCCAGGCCAGCTCATCGCCGAGCCAAATTTCGCATTGGATCGCGCTCATAAACCGAGCCTTTTCAAATCGTCGGATTTTGGAAACGAATCGGCGAAAGCCACTTGGAACGCGGAATGTAATTTCGCCAGGTCCAGTAAAATGCAGGTCTTGAGACTTTGCGTCCGAACTTCCATCGGCGGAATCGAAGCGAGGGCCGAGTAATGTGTCGCGACCCGGAATCGCGCTGCCCGTAAAGGTTCGCTGAAAAGTTTTCGTCGCTAAAGCAGTTTGCGATGCCAACCAGACAACATTGGCGGAAGAGAAATTGACTTCTCGAATATCCTTCCAGACTGCCATCGCTGTGACGCCACAGGGCGTTGTCCAGGCTAAGCCGTTTTCGTTTCCCTTGGTAACTTCGTTGGAAGCCTTCCGATCGGTCAACTCGAGTGAAGCTGCTTCCCAGCGAGAACCATCGCGGATCGCGACCTGGATTACTGGCGCAGCTCGCTTAGCTTGCGATCGATACCAGAGAAGTCCTAAAAGCTTGGCGCGAGGGGCTTGCAAAATTTGGCCGTCGAAAGAAAACTCGACCACATCAGGGGAAACCGCCACGATCATTCCAGAAGCGCGATCGACATCGCGATCCGATCGCGAGATGACCATTTCGTCAAACGAACGTGTTTCGCTCTTCGCGTTCGTCCATTCTGATTTTAATTCGTCCGACGGTGATATAAATAGAAGCGACTCAACGCTCCCCTTAGGCAAATCCAGCGTCAATCCAGAATTCGATTTTGCCGTCCAACGATCATCGCGTCCTTGAAACGCTTCGCACTGAATCTGGCTGCCATCGACCAGCGTGACCGTCTGTTTACCTTTAGTCAGCCGTTGTGAAGGAGCGTCCGACGCGAAAGACGTTTCCAAACGATCCAAGGAATCAAAGGTCAGTTCAACCGGACCTGATTCGGTCTGGAGCAAAAGCTTCGAATCGACGCAACTGGTTAACTGCCCACGCGTTCTGTGACCGTCAAGTGAAAAAACGACGACAGAATTATCGTCGCTATGAGCCACTAGCTTTAAACTCAGAACCGTTACAAAAGCAACGAGAACCGACAATGAACGTGACATCCTTCACACTTTCACGGTAATGACCGGCATTGAAGTCGATTTGAGAGAAGTAGCAACGAAACGATACTGCTATGTTCCGTTAAACATGCATGAATGGTCAAGTACCACAAAGAATCGCCAAAAGAAACGCTCCCACCGATTTAGCTCCCTGCCCCGGCGGTGCATGGATGGCGTGCATTCGCGCACCAAGAGCTAAATCGATGGGAAACGTTCAAGAATATTCGGCAAAACTCGAACCTTCATATCTTCCTGTCTGCGTGATATCTCTATATCGCTAAATGGATGTGGGATACCGACAAAAAAATCGATCCAGTTCGAAAAAAATTTGATGGCAAGTGCTTTTCGCTTAAAAACTCTCGCTTTTCCTTGGATTTCCGTTGTGAACACCCGTCGGATCATTTAAATTGCCGAAATACGCATTGTGTCGTTCCTGTTTCCCTACATCGAGAAACCGCCATCCAATGTCTGACCTAGACGCAATGGGGTCCGTTACCAGATGGATCGAAGAGATTCGCGCTGGTGCCTCATCGGCAGTTCCAAGTGTTTGGAATCGATATTTTTCGAGACTGGCCGGGATTGCTGACCACGGAATGGCCGATTCGCCTAGTCGCTCCATGGACGGCGAAGATGTAGCCTCGTCGGTTCTCGAAACATTTTTTCGCAAAGTTAGGGAAGGGCAATTCCCGGAACTGCGTGATCGCGACGATTTATGGCTCTTGCTGCTCGCGATTACGCGATGTAAAGTTGTAAGTCATAAGAGACATGAACTTCGACAGAAACGTGGCGGCGGGCGAGTGCTCTTGGCCACTGATGTGAGGGCGTGGCAAAACGAATCTTTCAACCTCGATGACATTGCCGACGGCGAGCCAACCCCTGATTTGATGATTAGCCTAAAGGACGCGTGTAATTTCTTGATTAGCGAAATGCTTCGAGATGAAAAAACGCGAGCAATTGCAATCTTAAAATTAGAGGGACTGACGAACAAAGAGATTGCGGAACGATTAAACACCGTATCGAGAACTGTTGAAAGAAAACTTAAGTTGATTCGATCGGCTTGGGAAAAGGTATTCAGTATAGAATTTGAGGGTAGCAACGATGATCAAGATACCGCTGGAGAGTGACCAATGGCTTGAAATGGATGTCCTCGAGCAAGTCGATGTCATTTGCGTCGCATTTGAAGAAGCATGGCAACGAGGCAATACTCCGAAAATCAGCGATTACGCACTGCTCATTTCCGTTGATCGTCGAGCCGAGTTGCTGCGTGAACTGATCATTGTCGACAAGCAGTGCCAGGAACAACGCGATGCCCAGACGGCGAAATCAACGTCGATGAGTTCGCAAGCGACGCTTACGCTCAACCATGGTCGGCAAGATACCGATATTGAATTCCTCGATCTCGAAGCGAATAACTCCGCACCTGGCACGGCAATGGAGCTGCCGACGGCGTTCGGTGACTTTATTCTGTTCGAACATCTCGGTCGTGGTGCTTTTGGGCAAGTCTATCGAGCAGAAAATACGCGAACGGGTAAGCAGGTTGCCATCAAAGTTCCGCATTCGAACTTGATTTCAGAACCCGATGAATATCGATTGTTCATTCGCGAGGCTCGCAATGTCGCTAACTTGACGCATCCTGGAATCGTCAAAGTAAACGATGTCGAGTTTGTCAACAAAGTTCCGTTCTTAGTTTTGGAATATGTCGACGGCAAAAATCTCAAAGAACACATCGATGAATTCGGAATGTTGCCAGTTCGAAGCGCCGTTCTATTGACGATTCAATTAGCCGAAGCCGCAGAACATGCACATCAAGCTGGCGTCGTTCATCGAGATATCAAGCCGTCCAATATCCTGATCGAATCACCGAAGCAAAATCGAGAAGCTCAGGATTCGCCTGATCTGATTCCACGGCTGTTCGATTTCGGAATTGCTAAACGAAATGGTGCCAACACGTTGGTAACCCAACCTGGCGTTGTGATAGGTACACCAGCGTACATGAGCCCCGAACAAGCATGCGGAAATTCCCGCGCGACGACCAATCGCTCGGACGTCTACAGTATGGGAGTTGTGTTATACGAATTATTGACTGGTTCGACTCCATTTCAAGGAACTACAACTCAGATTCTTGCGGCAGTGCAAGCCGATGAAGTGCCCGACATCCGCCATCGAAATCCAGCTCTTTCTAAGAATTTGGCGATAGTATGCCATCAAGCCCTACGGCTTGTTCCGGAAGCTAGGTATGCCTCGGCGATCGATTTTGCGAACGACCTTCGTCGATGGCTCAATGGTGAACCGGTTCTTGGCAGGCCAATCGGGTTTGCGGAGTGGGCGATAAAAAAAACGAAGAAACATCGCGTCGAAATGCGTTGCGCGATGATCGTTGCGATTCTTTTCAGCGTTGCCGGTGCACTGGCTTGGCGTTCACAGCAATCGCATCGGCAATTGGTAGCCGATTTACTGATCTCCGATCCGCAAAGCCACCTCGGGCCGAGAATGCCAGGAAGCCTTGAAGATTGGCTTATCAACGTCCCGGATTCTCTGGCCGACAGCCAACCGTTGATCGCTGGAATACATAGTTCGCCTCCCGAAAAACTCCTAAAGATTGGCAACGCTTTGCGGCAGCATAAGAGCCGTTCGGTTGCGACGTTAAGACAGTGTCTCGATTCAGGTAATTTGGATTCAGTTGACCAGCTCAAACTCGCATGTATCTACGGGGTCGTCGATCCTGAGGGCTTTGAAAACCTTGGGGTGGCGACACGGCTCACTGATTGGCTCTTCGGATCCTCTTGCTTTGACAATGTCGAAGGCTGGACGGAACTAACATCCCATTTTTCTCGGCCGCTCGTCGCTCCGCTCACCGAACGCTACGCGGCATCGATGCATAGCTCGCAACGAGCCATCGCTCGCAAATGGTTAATAGGACTATTAGAAAGAGAACCTATCGAGCGAACGGTCGAAGCGATGATGCTTAGTCGCGTCGACGAGTTGATCGATTGGAATCGTCTCCTTTCTCGCCGTTTTCGCAATCCGCTGCCAGCCGTACAAGCGAAGCGACGTAGCCTGAACTTAGACTTTGGTTATGACGAAGACGGCGAGGCTAGATCGATGGCCTACGCTAATCTCCTCTTGATGGAATACGGGCTAGGAGGCGAAGAATCGATTTGGCCTCTCTTGGCTATAGCGAAGGACCCACGACCACGCACTTACTTTGTTCATCAGATCGGGCAATCGGGTTTTCCGCTAACATCGATCATCGACAAATTGTCTGACAATTCCGATCCCACTGTTCAATATGCGATCCTTGTAGCTATCAGCCAATGTGCTCAAGAACGTTTCAGCAATAAGGAATTGCAGAAAATCAGAACGTGGTTAGTAGAAGCGTATGAATCGCATCCAAATTGTGGCGTACATTCCATGTGTCGATGGTTGCTTAATGAGTGGGGATTGGGCAGCGAGTTAATAGAGGTCGATCGACGATTGAGCAAGGAGGGGTTCGTGAAAGGTCGCAATTGGTATGTCAATCGATTGGGAATGCTCATGCTAGTTGTGGACGGACCCGTCGAGACGGGAATGCCCCATCCTTCTTCGTCGGCAAGTTTAGAGTTACCGGATACCTTTGAAGTGCGTCGAATCACGCGATCGTTCGCGATCGGTGCCGACGAAGTTACACAAGGGCAGTTCCGTCAATTCGACCCGAGCTATTCCGCGGCAGTAGTCGATCCTGCGTCGACGCAACTTTCCAACAACGATAATTTGCCGGCGATCGGACAAGAATGGACCAGCAATTTGCAATTTCTTCAATGGCTTAGCCTGAACGGTGGATATTCCGATACCGAAGCAGCCAATTGGCATCAAATCGATGACAAGTCGGTCGAAATTGATTATTCGAAAACGGGCTATCGACTGCCAACTTACGAAGAGTGGATGTATTGTTGTATGGCAATGACCGAAAGCCATTGTAACTATGGAACGATTTACACTCCGTTCAATGACAAGTATGTATTTCAACCTCAAAGTAAAAAATCGGGTAATCAAAAAATATCGCCGGTCGGAAGTAGAATGCCAAATACCTTCGGAATCTTTGACACCCTCGGAAATGCAAACGAGTGGACCGCGTCCAAATTTGCTCTGGATGGTACGTTCCCTTCTGACTCGCTTGACCTTCAAATTGTAAACGTAAGGGCAGCATGTATCATTTGTGGAACAAGCAGCTCATCCGTTCGCCCCACGTCAGTCCGTGTCGGTTTCGAATTACCTTCAAAAAATTACGGGAAGACAGGCTTCCGAATCGCACGTACACTCGCACCATTCGAGACTGAACCGTAATTTCTTTGCCGCAATTTACTGCTTACGAAAAAGGGTCCATCGATGAAGAAAAAATCTAAACCAAGTACTAAGTCTACGCTTAAGAGCCTCATCGGCGGGGAAAACACTTGCGTTTTTTATTGTAGTAACGATGAATGGCAGCTCGTCGAAGACAACTCGTCGGAAGGTTATCACTGTGATCCAACAAGCGGCATTTGCGATAGCAACGAAGATACTTACATAACCGAGGATGCGATAGAAGATGAAGAAGGTGGAGATGGCGGTGATGGAGGAGGAGACGGTGATGGCGGGGAAGATGAAATGTTGGCATCGCGCCCTCGGATATCGGACTTACCAAAGAACTCAGCGCTATACCGATACAGTCTGCCACGAAGAATACTTCGACGCGTTCGCGGTGCATGGGCCAAGGGACACTATGCACCGCTCGAAATGACGCTCAAAGAATTAGCCAAGTTCGCACCGAGGGTTTCGAAGATTGTCGGTGCAATGGCGAAAGATCGATGCGTTGCTTCATTCGAAGTGATCGTGCCATCGCGAAAGCGACCTACCACGAAAACGAGTGTAAAGAAATCGGTAGCTAAGTCGAAGAAGTAGCGAAACGCGTCGAGTAGGAAAGTTTGGCTCTTCCGGTAGAAACTGTGGGTGGTTTTCGTGATCCGCAATCAATTTTAGCCGTGAAATACAAGGAAAACACTGGACTGAGTGATTGCAAAAACCAAGGTTCGCTTTCTGATCGGAAATGCTTACCCAAAAAATTGCTATGG
>JAWXCK010000132.1:0-13645 GCA_034408855.1 Pirellulaceae bacterium | reverse complement strand
TTTACAACCCGAAGGCCTTCATCCCGCACGCGGCGTCGCTCGGTCAGACTTTCGTCCATTGCCGAAGATTCTCGACTGCAGCCACCCGTAGGTGTCTGGCCAGTGTCTCAGTGCCAGTGAGGCTGGTCGTGCTCTCACACCAGCTACCCATCAATGCCTTGTTAGGCCATTACCCTAACAACTAGCTAATAGGAGGTGGGCTCATCCCCAGACGGAATCACACCTTTGGTCTTTCGACGTTATCGGGTATTACCTACAGTTTCCCGTAGCTATCCCCGACCCAGGGGCAGATTCCCACCTATTCCTCTCCCTTTCGCCGCTTTCCTGTATTGCTACATTCTCGCGCGACTCGCATGCCTAATCCACGCCGCCAACGTTCATTCTGAGCCAGGATCAAACCCTTCACTTGTGTATGCTTACGCCAGTATTGCTACCGACGGTTGCGAACTAACATGTGACAGATTTTGGTCCGTCTGCGTCTCACTTCATGGTCAGAAGTGGACGACTTTTGTTCAATCAGTTTTTGTACAAAACTTACTCAGTTGAAAAAATTGACTTTTTTCATACAAGAGGTCATCTACCGGATTATCAAAGATCAATTTTCGCTTCAACGACTCGCGTCTTTAAGAAGACGTCAGCGTTTTCAGCGGGTCGAGAATCATACTTTACAACCCATTGGGTCGTCAAGTCTTCTTCGACTTTTTTTCTCGCTAAGATCGCTTTTTTTGATCACAACTTTCGTTCCGATCGACTCGGCTTTCCAAGTGAGAGGCAAGAAGATAGCGGGGGGCCCCACCCCTCGCAAGGCCTACCATGAAGATTATGCGAATATTCTCGATGAACGAGTTTTCCACCATCGCAAACATTGCCGATTGAGCAAGGATTCCCGCACTCGCATGCAACTTGCGCAACTGGAAAAATACGCCACCTGGCAACGAATCTCGCTAAAAAATCAAGAAATGCCGAAGAGCTATTCTGGAACGATCAAGCGCGTCCAATCGACGGCATTCGGGCATGTGGCACTAAAATAAAAAGATTCACGAGCGATGAGCGTTTTAAATCAACATTCCTCAAGCCCAACAACGACACTTGAGCCTCCAAAAACCGATCCGCTTGAGAATATACTCGAACGCATTCAGCGTTTAACCAACGGTGCTGCCTCTTGTCGCGACGCCGAGTCCGATCGTCCGCCGGTCGGTGCGGCGGCTGGCAGGCCCTCGAACTCAAGCTCCAATGCGCAACCTAGCGGCGATACTCCTGACGCCGTTCCTCCTCCCCCATCAGGCACACCACCCTACCTGAAAGTCACCGGGAAACGCGACGAGCCGATGTTGCCGATCGAGCCTCAATCGCTTGCCGAAACTGGCGTTTCCGATTCGATGCTCGAAGAACTGGTCATGCGGTTCCTATTTAGCCGCGGTGAATCGACCGGACGCGGGATCGCCGAACAAGTAAAACTCCCGTTCCGATTGGTCGAACCGCTGCTCCATCGCCTAAAAGCCCAGCAACTGATTGCCTACGCTGGAGCCACAACTGTCAGCGACTATGTCCACGTCATGACCGACGCCGGTCGCGATCGCGCCAAACGCTACCTGCAAAAAACAACCTACTTCGGTTCGGCTCCTGTCCGGTTTCAAGACTACGTGACCAGCGTCAAGCTTCAATCGGTCGAGCACCAGCATCCAAGCCGCGAAGATCTTCGAAAAGCTTTTTCGGACTTGTTGATCTCGCCACAATTGCTCGCCCGACTTGGCCCGGCTATCAATAGCGGCCGCGGGATGTTCCTCTACGGCTATCCAGGCAACGGAAAAACGAGCATCGCGGAACGGGTTACGCGAACCTTTGGCGAATATATTTGGATCCCTCGCGCCATCTTGGTAGAGACCGATATTATCCGTGTCTTCGATCCGATGATGCACGAGAGCGCTGAACCCGAAGCGAGCGACGGGTTGCTCGATAGCAGCCACATCGATCGAAGATGGATTCGAATCAAACGCCCCACGGTCGTCGCCGGTGGTGAATTGACGATGTCCATGCTTGAAGTGGCTCATAACCCCGAATCCAACACCAACGATTCGCCACTGCAGATAAAAAGTAACTGTGGGGTGCTGCTGATCGACGACTTTGGTCGCCAGCGAGTGACGGTCGACGAATTGCTCAATCGTTGGATCGTGCCGCTGGAAAAGCGCTACGACTACCTGTCGCTTTTCAGCGGAAAGAAAATCCAAGTTCCCTTCGACCAATTGGTGATTTTCAGTACCAACCTCGAACCAAAAAAACTTGTCGACGATGCGTTCTTGCGGCGTATCCCGTACAAAATCGAAGTCCAAAATCCATCGGAAGAAGCCTTTCGAAAACTCTTCGAGATTATGTGCCGCGTGATCAAGATCCCTTACCGCGCCGACATGATCGATTATCTGATTCAGAAGCATTACAAACCTTTTGGACGGCCTTTTAGGAACTGCCACCCACGAGATCTCCTGCTTCAAGTCCGCTCGTTTTGCTACTACAACGGTTCGACGATGGAACTAAAACCCGAGTATCTCGACTTCGCCGTCGAGAATTATTTCTCGATTATGTAAGGGATGAGGGATACGAGTTGAGGGATGAGGGATGAGGGTTAGCCTTACAAAAATGTGAGCGGCGCGGCGTTTTCCTCCGGTTCGATATTTCGTGGAATACTCAATTCTCACGTATCAAATCTCGCAGCACTTTTTGCCGGGGCACGGTAAGATTCTATTCTAACGAAGTGCAGAGCCCGGAAAGTTGTTTCTGACCCACGCGAGAATTCGATGGCCCCATCTCATAGCAAAGTTGATTCAAGCTACCCTAAATCACTAGCTGCGTTCAAAAGAGCTTGTCAATTGATCCCTGGTGGCGTGAATTCACCGGCGCGAGCATTTGGTGCCGTCGGCGGTCATCCGCTCTTTATCGAGCGCGGCAAAGGCCAGTATCTCTATTGCTTGGATGGCAATCGATTCGTCGACTACATCGGTTCGTGGGGGCCGATGATATTGGGGCACGCACATCCGGCGGTTCTCGAAGCAATCGCCAAAGCAGCCGAACGCGGAACGTCCTTTGGTGCACCAACCGAAAACGAATCGTACCTGGCCGAATTGATTCGACAAGCCGTACCGAGCATCGAAAAAGTTCGATTGGTCAGCAGCGGAACCGAAGCGACGATGAGTGCCATTCGGCTTGCTCGCGGCGCTACCGGGCGGGCTCGTATTATTAAGTTTTCCGGTTGCTATCACGGGCACGTCGATTCGCTGCTGGTAGCGGCCGGGTCGGCTGCAGCAACATTAGGCGCACCCGATTCACCCGGCGTAACTGTCGGGACATCCCAAGACACGCTCGTCTTGAACTACAACGATGTTCCCGGAATGCAAAAAGTGTTTGCTGAATTCGGTCCGACGATCGCCGGCGTCATTCTCGAACCGATCGTCGGCAACATGGGGACCGTCATTCCAACTCAATTGTTTTTGACCGAGCTACGAAAGCTGACGATAAACCATGGCGCGATCCTTATTTTTGATGAAGTAATGACCGGCTTTCGCGTTGCTTACGGTGGCGCACAAAGCTTGCTTGGAATCACACCCGATCTAACGACGCTTGGAAAAATTGTTGGGGGTGGTTTGCCGTTGGCGGCCTATGGTGGTCGAGCCGATTTGATGGACAATATTTTGCCGGTTGGAAAGGTCTATCAAGCAGGAACATTGAGCGGCAATCCTTTGGCGACGGCTGCCGGAGCCAAAACACTTGAAATACTTCGCGACGATTCGCCCTATGCCTATCTCGAAGATCTCGGAGCTCGGTTAGCAACCGGACTCGCCAGCGCTGCGTCAGCCGCCGGCCTTCCTCATCAAATGCAACGAATGGGCAGCATGATGACGCTCTTTTTTAATGATGCTCCGGTCGTCGACTGGCCGACCGCCGACAAGTGCGACCGAAAACGCTTCGCCGAATACTTTTGGGGAATGATCCACGAAGGAATCTACATGCCGTGCAGCCAATTTGAGGCACTTTTCTTCTCTCGCATGCATACCATCGAGGACATTGATTTCACGATCGAGGCTGCCAAGCGTACAATGAGTCGGTTAGGTTAGCTTTGTCAGCACAATTTGAAACCGCTATGCAAATTCCGTTATCCAAAGTTCTCGAAAGAGTTGGAGCCAGGAGACGGAGCACCGAAGCCGGTTGCTTTTCCTGACCCCGCCTCGATTCCCTTGGATGAAGCCGACGGATATCCCGTGCTGCCGCTGACAATGCTTTTGGACCTTAAAATTGCAAGCGGAATGACCGCAGTACATCGCCCAAGAGATCTCGACGACGCGATTCAATTGATTCGCTGTAATCAACTCGCGCGCGATTATGCGACTCAGTTAAACGAATATGTGCGTCCGAAATAGGATGAGCTCTGGAATGCGGCTCAAATCAACGAAGACTATTGAGATTTGGGGTGCAGAAATCGGCAGTGTTTGACTATAACAGCAGCTATGTCCAACAGCACCCATTCTGAATCCAGACGACGAACGACGGACGCAAATCCGTCTGAATCCGAAAGCGATTGCCGAAAGTTCTTAAACTTGGCCGCCTATAAATTCGTAGCGTTGGATAATCTTCACGAACGACGTCGGCAGCTCAGGCGGATGGCCGACGATTTGAAGCTCTGCGGAACGATTTTGATTACCCCGGAAGGAATCAATCTTTTCATCGCTGGCGAACGCGAGCAAGCAGAGTGTTTTCTCGAGCATCTGCGCAGCGAAGCGTGCTTTGTCGATTTGTCGGTCAAGAAGAGCTGGACGAGCTTCCAGCCATTTCGGCGAATGTTGGTGAAGATCAAGCGCGAGATTATTGCTTTCGGAATCGACTCGGTTCGACCCGAACAGAAAACATCGCCAAAACTCTCTCCTGAGCAATTGAAGGCGTGGCTCGATGCCGGACAAGAATTGACGTTGCTCGATACTCGCAACGACTACGAAGTCGAAATCGGGACATTTCAGGGAGCGCTTGATTTGGGGCTACGTCACTTTCGTGATTTCCCTGATGCCGCTCAGTCGCTGCCGAACGAAACCAAAGAAAAGCCGATGGTCATGTTCTGCACCGGCGGCATCCGCTGCGAAAAAGCCGGTGCGTATCTCGAACAAGCCGGATTCAAGAACGTTTTTCAACTGGATGGCGGAATTTTAAATTACTTTGAGCGATGTGGCAGTGCGCATTATGACGGCGACTGCTTCGTGTTCGACCATCGCGTCGCCGTTACCCCCGAGCTAAAGCCATCAGGCGCCAAGCTCTGTTTTGTATGTCAAGCAACGCTCACCGCCGAAGACATTGCCTCCGATAAGTATCAGCCGAGCGTTTCATGCCCAAAGTGTTTTACCACCAAAGACGAGCAAGAGCAGGAAAGTCTTTTCCGTCGCCGACAGGCGCTCGCTCGCATTGCTGAAAATATGCCAGGTTCGACGCCGTATGAAAATCGCCGACCGATGTTCGTTTCGCGTCAATATGCCGGCTATGCGATGATCGATTGGTTGCTTGCCATGCATCCAGGACACGCTCGCGAATTTTGGATGCGGGCGATTCAGGCGAACGAATTGATGACCGGGCCGCACTATTCGACAGCGTCGTCGCTAGTGAATGAATCGACGATTGTCTCGGAAGGACAAGCGATTGCCCATGTGCAGAAAAACTATGTTGAACCCGATGTCGATGGACGCATCGAGTTGCTTTACGAAGATCGATGGCTGATCGCCGTGAATAAGCCATCGACGTTGCCTTGTCATGCGTCGGGACAATATTGCCGCAACACGCTCGAATATCTGCTCAACCAAGTCTATCGCCCAGAAAAACTATTGTTGGCTCATCGCTTGGATGCTCAAACGTCGGGCGTCGTCGTGCTTAGCCGCCGATATGCCGTAGCAGGAAAGTTGCAACAGCAATTCGCAGACGCGACCGTCCAGAAGACCTATTTTGCTCGGGTACACGGCTTTCCAAACGAAGACCGATTCACCTGCGATACAAAAATCGGTACCGAACCGACGGTTTTTGGTGGGCGGGCGATTGACGAAGCGGGCGACGAAGCATTCACCGAGTTTTTTGTTCGTGAACGCTTCGCAGATGGAACAAGTTTGTTAGAAATACATCCGCGAACCGGTCGGACGCATCAGATTCGGCTTCATTTAAAGCATCTTGGATTACCGATTGTGCATGATCCGTTGTATGGAATCGATTCGAGCCTCGACGAGAATAACAATCGAGCTAGCAAGAAAACCATGCGGCTTCATGCCTGGACGCTTTCGTTGAAGCATCCCGTCAGCCAGGATCCAATGCAGTTCGAAGCAAGCTTGCCCAACTGGGCCTATCATTCGTCCGTTGTGAAACCGTCGAGTGCATCCATTCAATGAAGTCTATGTTTATTTCGCTCGATGGCATTGATGGAGCAGGCAAGTCGACTCAAATTGAGCTATTAAAGAATTGGTTGATCGAGCGAGGAAGCGAGGTAATTTGCTATCGCGATCCGGGGGCAACGCAACTTGGCGAATCGATCCGTGAGATTCTATTGCATCGCGAAGATATTCCGCTGACTATGACCGCGGAGATGCTGCTCTATATGGCTTCTCGCGCTCAATTGGTGGAGGAGAAAATCAAGCCGGCCTTGGCGTCGGGGAAGACTGTGATTTGCGATCGATTTTTGCTGGCCAATGTAGTTTATCAAGGTGCGGCTGGCGGATTGGATATCGATGTACTTTGGTCGATTGGTCGAATTGCAACCGGCGGGTTTGCTCCAGATGCGACGATTGTTCTCGACCTCGACGCTAGCGTTGCCTTCGGGCGACTTGGCGGCAGTCAAGATCGTTTAGAAAAGCGAGGTCTGAGCTATTTCCAGGCAGTTCGACAAGGCTTTCTTAACGAGCATGCAAAGGCTGGCGGACGATCGACGGTGATTGACGCATCGCAGTCTATTGACCATGTACAACAACGAATCCGCGACTTTCTTGATGTCTTCAAAGTGGGGTAAGCTTCCAGCTTGCCTTAGCGATTCTTCGCAAGCTGGAAGCTCACGCCACCATTGTAGAAATGAAAGAGCACCAGAAAACTCGTTGTAATCGGCAAAGTTGACTCAATTTATCAGACGGCGTTTGACGATGAATCGGAAGAGTAATCGTTGTAAACGGTTCGCTTCGGAATTGGATTCGAGCCGGATGGCCTTGATGGAGTCAAACATGGGACGCGGGATACGTGAATTTACTTTGCTTGCATTCCTAGGCAGCTCGCTCGGATGCGCGTTTTGTGCTTCTCCGTTCGATCAAGATTACGTTACCTATGGCAGCCGCACACCACGGCAAAACATGAAGTGCGGTCGCGTCGGCTCGCCCTTTAGCGACCCAGCCCTCAATGGCGTTGACGTAACGAGTGTTGGGGTCGAGGCATTGGACGAAAGTTATGAAGAAATTCTCGAGGGAAACGACGACGGTCCTCTCTTCATGGACGAACCGGGCACGGAATTTCAACCGCTGGAAGGTTCATTCTAGATTTGCGTTTTCGTGTTACGAAAAGAGACGCAAACGTGCCAAGCGATGGATGACTGCGAGGGTCCCGATGGCTTCATTGAGGGAAATTTTCGACTCGCCGTGTTCGCGCTCGGTGTAAATGATGGCTGTTTCCATGACGGAACCGCCGGATTGCAAGATGGCCCATAGAATCTCTTCTAAAAATCCGTAGCCTGCACATTCGATACTGGATAGATCCATTTTTTGCAAAGCGGCAATGCGATAGCATCGATAGGCGCTGCTGCAATCTCGTATTTTCCAGCCAACCATCCATCGCGCATAGATATTGGCCGCACGACTGACGAAGTGACGGCGCCACGAGCAGTTCCTCAATCCGCCGCCAGCGACGTATCGGGAACCAATCACGAGCGACGAATGATGTTGTATGGCTGTCTCGAACAGCGTCGGGATAAAGGCTGGATCATGACTAAAGTCGGCATCGAGATTGAGTACGTATTCGTAGCCATGTTCGATCGCATAGTTCAATCCTGTTTTGATTGCTGTCCCCAAGCCAAGTTTGGCTCCTCGTTGAATCAGTTGCATAGCTGGGTGCGTCTTGGAATATTCAGCCCCCCAGTCGCCTGTTCCGTCGGGCGAGCCGTCATCGATTACCAGGATGTGCGAGGTCGGTGCGACGCTTTGGATTTCGTCGATTAGTCGCGGAAGATTGGCAAGCTCATTATACGTGCAAACCAAAACCAAGGTACGACATGAAGGAGATATTTCACGCACTAACGCACCACAAAATTCACCATCCTACCTGGCACAACAATCGATTTCACAATCTGTTTACCTGCGAGCAATTCGGAAATGACTTTATCGCCACGCGCGGCTTGTTCAAGCTCTGCTTGTCCGCAATTGGCCGATACAACGACTTTCGATCGCAATTTTCCGTTGACCTGCACTGGCACTTCGACAGTGTCGGAGATCAAGGCCTTTTCGTCAAAGGACGGCCACGGTTCATAGGCCAGTGTTTTGCTATGCCCCAACGCTTCCCAAAGCTCTTCGGCCATATGAGGTGCAAACGGTGCAAGCAACAAGACTATCGTTTCGATGGAAGATTGAGGACGCACTTTTTCTTTGGTAAAGAAGTTAACGAACTCCATCATGCGGGCGATCGCCGTATTAAAACTCATTGCATCGAGATCACGTGTTACCGCCGCAACGGTAGCATGGACCATACGATTCTGCTCAGTGGTGGGTGGCACCGATTGGATGAACGGCAGAATTACATTAGTTTCCGCCGATGAATCGATAACCAGTCGCCAGACTCGATCTAGAAAGTTGCGGACGCCACTTACGCCATTCATACTCCACGGTTTCGTTGCTTCTAGCGGCCCCATAAACATCTCATAGAGTCTCAGCGCGTCGGCGCCATATTCCTTGACAATTTCGTCAGGATTCACCACATTGCCGCGACTCTTGCTCATCTTGTTGGCTCGGCTATCGATGCGAATTCCATCGAGATCGTTTAAAAAGAAGAGGTCGCCTTGCTTATTGACCTGGTGCTCTAAAACCTTGATTGTTTTAAGTGGTACGAGGCTTTTGGCATGGACAAGTTCACCCTTATCGTTCTTAACCCCCAGCTCGAAGCTGACCCATTGATCGGATGAATCTTGCAGTCCGGTGAATTCGACATCGCCCAGGATCATTCCCTGATTGACGAGCTTTTGAAACGGCTCTTTGGTACTGACGTAGCCGCGATCGTAGAGCACTTTGTGCCAAAATCGGGAATACAAAAGGTGTAACACGGCATGTTCGGCTCCTCCAACGTAGAGATCGATCGGCATCCACGCTTTTTCCTTTTCCGGATCGACCATCGCTGCATTGTTTCGCGGATCGATGAAGCGCAAATAGTACCAACACGATCCAGCCCATTGCGGCATCGTGTTGGTCTCGCGTCGATAGCGTTTTCCGTCGATCGTTACATAGAGCCACGACGCATCGGCCTTGGCCAGCGGCGGCTCGGGACGACCATGTGGCTTGTAGTCTTCGAGTTGCGGAAGGTCGACTGGTAGCTGGTCATCCGGAACAGTTCGCATGAGCCCGTTGGGTTTTCCCGATTCGTCGAGCTCATGCAAGATCGGGAATGGCTCGCCCCAGAATCGTTGGCGGCTAAAGAGCCAATCTCGAAGCTTGTAGTTCACCGCTTCGACACCGAGAGCATGTTGCGTTAGCCACTGTATCATCGAGTCTTTCGCGACATCGGTATCAAGACCCGTGATGGAGCCTGATGCGACAGCCGTGCCTAAACCGACAAAGCAAAGCTTTCCGGCTTGAAGTGCAACGCGATCGATGTCGACTCCCATTGGTGGCTCGACGACCTGAACAATCGGCAGCCCAAAGGTAACCGCGAACTCGAAATCGCGTTGATCGTGAGCCGGGACTGCCATGATCGCACCGGTGCCGTAACCCGCCAGAACATAATCGGCGATCCAAATCGGAATTTTTTGACCGTTGACCGGATTGATCGCGTAGGAGCCGGTAAAGACGCCAGTTTTTTGCTTGTCACCTTCGCTCCGCTCACGATCGCTTTTAAACGAAGCGGCTTGGCAGTAGGCTTCTACGGGGGTTCGTTGCGAGTCGGTCGTCAACGATTTGGCCAGCGGATGTTCGGGAGCAATCACCATATAGGTCGCGCCGTAGAGCGTATCGGGGCGAGTTGTATAGACGCGCAGCACCTTGGCATTGGCATCGCTCGGCCAACCGGCCGTTTGGCGATCGGAATTCCAATCTCTAAATTCCGTATCTGATCCGACAAAAAAATCGACTTCGGCACCCGTACTACGACCGATCCAATCCGCTTGCAGTTTCTTGATCCCCGGCGACCAATCGAGAGACTCTAAATCGGAAAGCAGTCGATCTCCGTAGGACGTGATCCTTAGCATCCATTGTCGAAGGGGGATACGTTGGACTGGGTGATTGCCAACCTCGCTTCGTCCATCGATAACTTCTTCATTTGCCAAGACCGTCCCCAAGGCTGGGCACCAATTGACCAGCGCGTCGTCTTGGTAGGCTAATCGATGTTTGTCTTGATATCGACGGACCGCATCCGACCTTTGCTTCGTAATCGCATCAGGAATGGGAAGCTCGGAGATCGGGCGTCCTTTTTGCTGATCTCGATCATACCAAGTATCAAATAGGATTAAGAAAATCCATTGTGTCCATCGAAAGTACTCTCGGTCCGTTGTCGCCAGCACTCGATTCCAGTCATACGAGAACCCTAGCATCTTCAATTGACGCGTAAAGGTCGCAATATTGGCTTCGGTACTGACGCGCGGAGGCGTATTGGTTTTGATTGCATGCTCTTCCGCAGGAAGACCGAAGGCATCGTAGCCCATCGGATGCAGAACCGTTTTTCCGCACATCCGAGCGTATCGAGCAACAATATCGGTCGCCGTATAACCTTCTGGATGCCCGACATGCAACCCGTCACCGCTCGGGTAGGGAAACATGTCTAGGACATAAAGCTTCCGGTCGCTCGGCAGATCGGGACAGCGAAACGTTTGCTGGCGATCCCAAAAATTTTGCCATTTGGGTTCAATAATTGCCGGGTTATAACGTGGCATTGCAGTCTTATTACAGCTTGGAGGTAAAACATTTTGGTTCGAGGATTCGGAAAACCGATTTGGCAAGCGCGACCGCTAGGTATGGCTATTCGCTTGTTATTTTGGCTTCCGAATCGAGTCCGGCGATTCCGGATTGTAGGGTAGACGTAGAAGTTCAGCAAAGCCGGTTAGAAAACACTTTTCGAATCCGCAGTTTCTAGCTAAACTCTGAATTCAAAAGCTTCTCGCCAGTTTATCCGCCTGCTTCCAAGTTCAAGAAACGGTTTCTATTCAGGAACAATGCTTCAGACAAACCGAAAACTTCTGCTCAATGAGGCCCAACGCGAAGGGATGCGTCGAGCCGGGCAATTTAACGGACAGTTGATGGATTACGTGCGAAGTTTCATTCGTCCGGGCCTGACAACCGAAGAAATTGACCGACTGGTGTATGACTACACGGTTCGCCATGAACACATTCCGGCAACCCTTGGCTATTTAGGGTATAGAAAGAGTTGCTGCACCAGCGTCAACGAAGTCATTTGTCATGGTATCCCAGGAACATATGCGTTAGCCGACGGCGACATTATCAACGTCGATATCACTTCGGTAGTCGATGGCTGGCATGGCGACTCATCGGAAACGTTTCTTGTTGGCAACTGTTCGAAGGAAGCAAAAGCCATCACGCAAGCGGCGTTCGACTGTTTGCATCTAGCGATCCAGAATCTATCGCCCGGTTGTCCGGTCAGCAACATTGGCGATGCAGTTGTAGCAGAATCGCATCGTCTGGGCTTCACGGTCGTCAGAGAGTACGTCGGGCATGGACTTGGCAAACGCTTTCATCAGTACCCGAATATCCCACACGTACCCGATCGCAAATCACGGCAAGAGCGACTCCATCCCGGGCTATGTTTTACCGTTGAACCGATGGTGAACGCTGGAACTCGATTTACGAAGCTCGACACACGCGACAACTGGACCGTTCGAACTCGCGATGGTCGTCTCTCGGCTCAGTTTGAACATACGATCTTGATGACCGAGTCGGGGCCCGAGATCTTAACAGTTACGCAAAACGGCCCGCAGGTCGGCCATCAGTTCTAGGGTGACAGACGCACTCAAGTCAGTTTGGGCGAAAGCTTAACTCAGGATGTGATGACCGGGATAAACACTTGCTCAGAAATTTGTGATCGACTCACTTCGGATTCAAAAGCCGCGAGTCGTCCGTATAGTAGTAGAGCGTGTAGTTGTTGATGTCACCTGTGAAGTCAGGTGGGACGATAACTGTTACAGTCTTTATCCGAATTCGGATTTTTTTGAACCTGCTTGAGTTCAGTGAGCAATGCCCGCAAAGAATCTCGAAGCTGCGCGTGCTGACAGCTTCGCCGAATCACCGCAATCGATCGGCTTGTTCGGGTGCCATGTAGCTGGGCGTACCGATCGGTGTACCGGCAACCGTAGACTGCGTCAGAGTTTTGAAATCCTTCGCCAACCCGAAGTCAGCGATTTTTGGCTCTACGCCAAGTTTCCCGGCTGGTGTTGGTGTGCGGTGTGACGAGTTCGAAGGATTGAGATCCATTGCTTCGCTGCGAAGACTCGGTGCCAACAGAACATTCGCAGGCTTCAAATCGCGATGCCCAACTCCATGCGAATGAGCGTAGTGGACCGCACGAGCGAGAATCTCCATCAATCGCGCTGCGACCAATGGCTGCAATGGATGATCTTGTGTCGCCTCTGCTAATGTTCCGCCACTAACCAATTCCATCGAAAAGAATGGGACACCAGAGTGTATATTGATCTCATGAATCTGTACGATATTAGGGTGTTGTAATCTCGCAGCTAATTCGGCCTCGGACTTGAATCGCATAACTAGCGATGGATTGAAACTGGAGAATGAGTCGATGGTTTTCACCGCGACCAAACGACCCAGCTTTTTCTGTTCTGCTTTGTAAACGACTCCCATTCCGCCGCGACCAATGACTTCCAATAGAGAATAGTCACCGATCTGATCAATTTTTGGCAATCGAGCCTCGTTGGCTTCACTATGCGTATCGTCCAATTCCTCCGCGAATTTTGCGGTCGGATGCAGGTTACTCTTAGAGCGAATGGCCTCGTCGACTTGTAATAGCTTCAAAACCTCGTCGCGATTCTGCGGAAATTTCGATAGAAACAGTTCTGACGATTGCTCCTGACCACTTTCCTGACGCAATACGTATTCGAGATAAATCAATTCGAGAACGGCGTCTGCATCGGCGTTTAATTGAGGGAATTTTTCCAGCACCGATTCACAAGCTCGTACTTGATTTTCACGAAGGCAACGTTCAAGCTCGGCCGCAGCTTTTATTAGCAACGACGCATTGCTTGGAGATGCTGGTTGCAGAATACTCATTTTTGAATCGAGCAGGTTTCGTGAATGATCCGAGCCTAAATCAGATTGGCTCACGTAAGTTAACTATTTTGGCTCTTCCGCAGAATCTGTGGGTCAAAATTGACTATTTATCGTTACGAATAGAAAACCGAAGTTTCAACGGACACCCGTTTCGCATTGGATTT
>JAWXCK010000131.1:0-39145 GCA_034408855.1 Pirellulaceae bacterium | reverse complement strand
TTGGACATCGGAGTGATGCCTCAAAAATCCAATGCGAAACGGGTGTCCGTTGAAACTTCGGTTTTCTATTCGTAACGATAAATAGTCAATTTTGACCCATGGATTTTGCGGAAGAGCCAAACTTATTCAAATCCATATCGCGAATACATTAAGTCTTTACAGAAGAATTGCCACGGTGTTTTCACCGCAACGTTTGTTCAACATCCTAAGACGATCCGTAGGCATTAGCCTACTGGTAGCCCAAAGCTATCCATTTCCTACGTAGGTTGGTCATTCCATGAACAAACCGGGAACTTTCCCGATTTCGGGCATATGAAAACAGCCCTCTAACCACGGTGGTTAGGTAACGTTTACCAACGAATCGCTTGATAAATTGTGCAGTAGCGATGAGTGGACTCGAACCACCGACACACGGCTTATGAAGCCGTTGCTCTAACCGACTGAGCTACATCGCCATCCATTGGATCGTCCATTCGAGGAATTCCTCTAATCTACGACCGAATCAGTACGGGAAATTATCCCGATCTGGCGTTTATGACAAGCCCTGACCAATTTCGGGAGCGTATCTATTCTGTTTTTTCGGCATTTTTCTGCGATAATCCGAGGTTTCGTAGGTGAGCCTCTTTTTTGGAGTTTTTAACCAATGCTTGTTCAACGACGACAAATGCTGGCTGGTTGCGCCGTCGCAATCGGTTGTTCGAACGATTGGTGGATGAAGCTTGGTCTCAGCGCAGACACTCGATCCAACGACGATCTGCGTGGTTTGATCGGCGTTACAACGGGGTCGTTTCAGCGGAATTTTTCGCCGACTCCGGAAGCGGCCAAACTTTGCTTGCTCGATCTTCCCAAAATTATGCGTGATGAACTTGGGATGCGAGTACTGGATGTGATGACCGCGTCGTTTCCCTCGATGGAGCCAGACTACCTAGATGAATTTCGATCGCGATCCGAGAAGGCTGGATGTATCCTTACCAATCTCAAGATGAATCAACCGGGGATCGATATCGGAAGCGAAAACAAAGACGAGCGAAATCGCGCCATCGCGATCTATCAAAAATCGATCGATGCCGCCGAACAACTCGGATGTCGATGGGTACGTCCGCTACCGCTTTCGGAACTTCCATCCTGGGATCGCTATCTCGAAAGCTATCGCCGGTTGATCGACTATGCAGCGCCCAAGGGAATTTCGCTGCTGGTTGAGAACTATGGTTGGATGAAGGATAAGCCGGATGCGATTCCGAGTTTAATCAAGGCCGTGGGACCAGGACTGGCCGCTGCGCCTGACATCGGCAACTGGACGAACGAAGCGCGTTACGATGCACTTACGAAGGCTTTTCCGTTGGCGGTGACTTGCGATTTCAAAGCCTTTGCCTTCGACGAAAAAGGTGAGCATTCAGCTTACGATCTCAAACGATGCTTTCAAATAGGCTGGGATGTCGGCTATCGTGGACCTTGGTGCTTCGAACATTTTCATAGTTCCCTTCCAACGCTCTTCAAAGAGATGATTCGGTTGCGAGAGATGATCGAAAGGTGGACGAAAGAGTCTACCACGTAGCAGCGTCTCTCCGAGACGCTGTGCGAGTCTCGGAGAGACTCGCCTCCGTGAAATCAGCTGCGATCGCCTAAATCGTTCGGCAGGTTAGCGTCTCTATGGCGAAATGAATGCGAGGACGCGTTTGGCCATTTGAATAATGCTGATCTCCTGCTGAAGACCGAGCGAAATATTTTTCTTTCGGTGGACTTCGGCTTTTTGATTTCGAATGGTATCGATCGACGATTGCAACTGATCGACATAGGACCGATGGTCACCCGCCGTATAAAGCCAACCGGCATTTAAGCGTTGATGCAGTTCTGGGAATGCACCGTGATTGGGTTGGACATACGGGACTCCGGCAGCGGTGGCTTCAAGTACAAAGATCCCTTTCGGCTCTTGGTAGGTCGTTGGGACACTCAACAGATCGATGACGCGAAAGAAGTCGAGTTTCTCACGGCGTTCGAGACTTCCCAGATACGACCATCGACCGTCTAGATGCGCTCGAGCCAGTTTCTGTTGTTGCTCATTCCAAAACTCCGCGTGCTGCGGCCCCATCCATCCCGCCATTTTTAGGTGCAGCTCTGCATTTTCGGGACGGCTGGCCAACTCGATAAAGGCATCGATTAACAGGTGCAGTCCCTTCTCGGGTGCCATGCGAGCAAAATAGCCTAACGTCACTTCCCGGTTGTTTGAATTAACGGATCGAGCAACGGTTGCGGAATCGGTGTTCGGCGATTCGAATTCCTCAGTGTTAATACCAAGCGGTACTACGTGCCATCGATGGGCAGGAATGTCGAGCAGTTCCGCCATGCGGCGCCCGTAGTCTTGGCTATGAACAATAAAGCCATCGATGAAAGGGACGAGTCGACGCATCGCATCGATCGACTGCTGACGATAGGGATCGGGAAGTGAATCGAGAAAAATATCGTCGCCTTGGAGCGTAACATAGACGGGAACAGCGACTCGTCTTTTGTATTCCGGTATGCATCCGGCGATCAACAAGTTGGTAAGCAAAAGAACATCGGGGCGGATATCTTTTTCAAGCCAATCGCAAAGGCGGTTAAACTCTTTGCGTTGATTCCCATCCACTCCCAGAAGCATCGAAACAGCCAACGAACCTAAAAGTTTCGGCGAGGTCTTGCCGGCGTTGGCGGTCAACCGTCGTATGAGCCAAGGTTGATTCAATGCTGAATCGACAAAACGCGGTAGGTATCGGAGCCATCGAAATTTTTGTTGGAGAAAGACATTGACGCCGCCTAAAAATACCCGATCGATACTCACATCGACTTCATCGGTCCGAATCGGGGTATAGACGGGTACAAGGATCGCATCGTGCCCCAACTGTATCATGGCTCGATCCAATGCGTTGTCGAGCATACAGGATCCGCAATACATGCCGGCGGCTCCTGCGGTAAGGTAAACAATTTTCATGGTGTTATTAAGATAGGCGAAACTTCCCTGGCGCGCCGTCTCATAAAATTGATCACGACCAATATGTCTTGCGGATCAGCAACACCGTTGCCGTTCGTATCGATAAAGGGTGGGCCGAGTGGCTCTCGAATACTTGGAAGTGCGCTTTGTCCAAACCGACGTATGAAATTGATGACCTGAAGAACATCGGTTGAATCGACCGACCCGTCGCCGTTGACGTCATAGACATTAGCGGAGTTCGTCCAAATCGATCGGTCATCGTCGGTTACCGTTACGGAAATGGATGCCGAAGTATATCCTGGACTGCTCGCAAAAAACTTAACGACCTTAGGACTCTCGACGATGTCATCGTTGATTGCCGATATCAAAATGCTCGCGGAAGTTTGGCCGGCTGGGATCGTGATTTGAGCTGGGAAGCGCAATTGAGTCGGATCGTCCGCCGACAGGTCGATGGTAATTCCCGATGATGGCGCAGGTACGGGTAATTGGATTGTAATGGAACTGGACGGATTCGACGGTGATTCAGCTAACACGAGCTGTTGTTCCACCCATTGCAATGGTTCGTAGTCTAGCACCGTTAACGAAGCGCTCGATCCGAAATAGTTGGCTGCCGCAGCGCTCAGCAATACAATGCGATTGCCTTGTACGATCGAGTTATCGATGGCACTGACGGAAACATCGAGCGACGAGGCTCCGGCGGGAATCGTAATCGATAACGGTACTGAAGCGGTGTTGGTATCACTGCTCGTCAGTTGAACGTCGAGTGGACTCGATAGGTCCGTATTGCTCCTCGATACTCGAAGAACGGCCGCCCCAGGCCCTGCATCCTCGCGAACTTGTGTCACATTTAGTTGGACAGTGACTGTCTCATGATCGAGAACTCGTATCGAGATCGGCTGCGACTCGATGCTACCAAATCGAGCCGACAGTTGCACAGTTTGCGTACCATCCAATAAAGTATCGTCGACTGCGGAAACTCCGATGGTTACGCTGGTTGAACCGGCTGGGATCGTAACGGAGCCGACGAGCGAGACGCCGGTCGGGTCACTGTTGGTTAGCTGCACAGTGATGGGCTGGCTTGTGTCGAACCCGACGGCGTCGATCTTAAGATTCGCCGCATTCGAGCCTGCATCTTCTCGAAATTCGTTTCGATCGATCGACAAAAGCAGTTCAGGGGCTGGCGTCGCTTGAATGTTCAAAGTCTGCTCAGCGCTCCCGCCGTTATCATCGCTGACTCGATAGCGAACGGTGTAGTTGCCAGGCTGCGTGTAGGTATGAGCGCCATCGAAGGAACCTCGGGTTAGAACGCCGGGGCCACCGAGTTGATCAATGGTGGCAGCACCGACCGATTTAGGCGAACTATCTCCCCAATCGATTTCAAATTGGAAGGTTTCTGAAGGGCCGAATCCGACATCTTGAAAGACGCCCAAATCGACTAAGCTGAACGGTACGTTGACTTGTTGCGATATATTGGATTGTGGATTGAGTGTAGGCGCGACGTTGGTAACGGCTACGTTTTCGATCGGAGTGCTGCGCGAACCAGCTCGACTGCCAGTCAGGATAACTTGTGCTAGATAAGTTCCATCGTCGCCATAAGTATGCGAACCTGAGACGCGAGTTTGTTGCGCGATTAAGTTCCATCCGATGTCGACAAGTCCCGCTAAATCCAACGGCGTCGGCAATTTTCGCGATCCCGGGCTTTCAATGGTGGGGTCCATCAATGTTTCCAAACCCTGGCTTACGATGCCTTCACGCCAATGATCGAGGGATCCGGAGAGCGGCACGGGTTGCCCGTTGTACTTGCTTATACTGGCTGGTCCAAAAAACTGGCCGCTGGCGGCGAGTCGATTCCAACTCGGTGAGATCCCAAAACCGATGACATGTATGAATTCATGGCTAATGGCGGTGAGAAAATCGTATTCGTCGCTATCGAGTCCTTGCGTTGTCGCTCCAAAATGCCATTTGGTGTTGGAATCGACCGTCAAAGAACCGCCCCACGGCCCGAAATCGGTCGGCGTTGCCCCGAGCCCTCCGACTTGTCCGCGAGCAGTAACGGTATTGCCCCAAGCCGATGTTCCGCGCCAAGCAAGTCCGCCGCCTCCAGCTAATGCCAAGGCGTTTCCAGCCAAAGCTCGAGCCCCGACGAAAATCACCAGTTCATTGGCCGCGACGCTCCCGATGTTCGTATTGACTAGGGCTCCAGTCGTTGGATGAGGAAAGACGGCTGTCCAAGTATTGGTTCCCGAAGGAGTAATCGCGTCGAGCGAATCGCTAAATCGGCTAAAGACCATGTCCGCTGCGACTTGCAGAATATCGCGTTTCTCTTGCGAATTGAAGTAATTCGAGCTATCGAGGCTGTAGTCAAAACGAACTTTAAGAGGTCCGACGGCCGGTGTCGACGCGACGGCCAGAGCTGTTTTAGAACCGTCTCCCCAATCCGCTTCTGCGGAAATCGCTCCTAAAATCGCAGATGTATCGAGCGTAATATCGATCGCGTAGCTGCTTCCCTCGGCGATCATTGCTAATCGCGGTTCGAGTGCTTCGAAAGCGCGAAGCCTCCGTTTGACACGCGATGCGGAACGCACCGAGCTGAAATGGACGAATGGCCACCCTGTTTTCTGCCGAATCCTAGCAAACATAAGAAACACGACAGGCACTCATTCTCCCGTTAAACTGGATTTATGCGAGTCTTGCTGCAACTCAAAGCGCGCCACAAAGAAATTAGAAAAGTAAGTCCGGTTTCCTTACGATTCGAACAAACCGGGTGCTAAAGCACTTCGGCTGATAGTCAATCCAAGGCAAACGTACTCAAGTGTACGCGAGAGACTAGCTTTGTATCAAGTCGAACATTGGAACTTGATGAAGTGTCTTTCTATTTGGACTTTTTCAAAGTTCGAATTTTCTGTAAACTTTTTCGGCTTAATGGTTTACGTTTTGCGTTGACCTTTCCGTTCCCGTTCCCTTTTGTCGGAGTCGACCCTCCGAGTAACTCTCCCAGGTATAGCTTAGCATGGACCTCACGAAACTTCGTAACATCGGCATCAGCGCTCACATCGACTCGGGCAAAACGACCCTCAGCGAGCGTGTACTTTTCTATGCTGGCCGAATCCACAAGATCGAAGAGGTCAAGGGCGGCGGTGACGGCGCGACGATGGATTATATGGAACTCGAAAAAGAGCGCGGCATCACGATTACGAGTGCGGCAACGTCGCTGCAATGGGATGATTTTACGATCAATCTGATCGACACGCCCGGCCACGTTGACTTTACGATCGAAGTCGAACGATCGCTCCGCGTTCTGGACGGAGCTGTCCTTGTTCTCTGTAGCGTCGGTGGCGTGCAAAGCCAATCGTTGACCGTCGACCGCCAAATGCGGCGTTACGGTGTTCCTCGTCTCGCGTTCATCAACAAGATGGACCGTACTGGTGCCGATGCTTATCGCGTCACCAAGATGATTAGGGAAAAGCTCAATTCTGATGCGGTGATGATGCAGATTCCAATCGGGGCTGGCGAAACCTTCGAAGGCGTAATCGACTTGATTACGATGAAGGCGGCCTATTTCGATGGCCCCAAAGGTGAAGATGTCCGTCTCGAAGAAATCCCAGCCGCGTATCAAGAAAAGGCTGCCGAGTATCGCCAATCGATGCTCGAAAGTCTATCGATGTACTCCGATGAAATGATGGAGTTGTTACTGAGCGAAGAGCAAGTGCCCGATGAACTTGTCTACAAAGTTTGCAAAGATGCCACGCAATCGCATCGCATTACGCCGGTCTTCTGTGGCTCGGCCTATAAGAACAAAGGTGTTCAATTGTTGCTCGACGCCGTTACGCAATACTTGCCAAGCCCGCTCGAACGAGAAATTAAAGCTCGTAAGGTTGGCAACGAAAATGAAAAGGTTGAACTCAAGGCAGATAACGGACTACCTTTCGTCGGCATGGCGTTCAAAATTGTCGAAGATCCGTTTGGACAGTTGACATTCATGCGCGTCTATCAAGGCAAAGCGACCAAAGGTGAAATGTATATCAATCAACGAACGGGCAATAAGCAACGCTTTAGCCGTATCGTTCGAATGCATGCCGACAAACGCGAAGAAATCGAATCGGCGGAAGCTGGCGATATCGTAGCGATTATCGGTATCGATTGCGCGACTGGCGAAACGTTCTGCCCCGTCCGCGATTACTGCTCGCTTGAAAGCATGTTCGTTCCCGAGCCGGTTATCAAAGTCGCGGTAACGCCGGCCAGCCGTGCCGACTTCGACAAAATGGGGAAAGCCCTCAATCGTTTCCGCAAAGAAGATCCGACCTTCCGTGTCTTCAACGATGAAGAGACCAATGAAACGATCATCTGCGGGATGGGTGAATTGCACTTGGATATCTACGTCGAACGCATGCGCCGTGAATACGATGTCGACGTAAAGGTCGGGGCACCGCGCGTTAGTTACCGCGAAGCACCGGGCGAACCCGTCGATTTTAACTACAAGCACAAGAAACAAACGGGTGGATCCGGCCAGTTCGCTCACATTGTCGGAAAGATGACACCGATCTCGACCGAAGGCGAAGTCCTCTTCGAATTCGAAGATTCCGTAACCGGCGGTCGTATTCCTAAGCAGTTTATTCCACCGGTCGAAAAAGGGTTCCGTGACTCGGTCAACAAAGGCCCCTTGGCTGACTACCCTGTCGTCGGTGTGCGAATGGAATTGATGGACGGAAGCTATCACGACGTCGACTCGAGCGAACGAGCGTTCTATATCGCCGCTTGCGATTGCTTCCGCGAAACGATTCGGGCATCCAAGCCGATGTTGTTGGAGCCGATCATGAAGTGCGAAATTGAGTGCCCGGAATTGTATCAAGGCGATGTTGTCGGAGACGTGACTCGCCGACGAGGTATCATTCAATCGACTGACACTCGCGATAACGTCTCGTACATCATCGCCGAAGTACCTTTGTCTGAAACCTTCGGTTATGCAACGGATCTCCGGAGTATGACCAAAGGTCAAGGGACCTTTACGATGGAACTAGCCGTCTATCGTGCGGTACCTCGCAATATTCAAGACGACATTATCGCTGAACGCAAGAAGCAACAAAGCGAAGGCAAGTAGCCTTGAGTTGAAAAATACTCTCGCTCAGAGGATCCGCATCGTCAATGATTTCCGCCGAACAAGAACTCGTCCGAGCTCGGCAGTATCTCGCCGACGGAAATTACTTTCAAGCGACCTTAGTTTGCGATCAAGTGTTACGAACGGCACCAGATTTTCCTGGCGCACAAGAACTTCATACGACGCTTTCAAAAGTGAACTTGGGATTTGGTACGGCTGCCGAGCAGCGGATGCCCGGCCCGATGTATCTCGATTGGCTGCGATGGTTTCATGACGCGATGCGACCGGCGACCTACCTTGAAATCGGAGTCGAGACGGGTCAATCGATGCGGTTCGCCAAGGCTCCAACTCGAGCGGTTGGCGTTGATCCTAAAATGAGCATTCAATGGGCAATGCAAACACAAGTTGATCTGTTCGAAATGACCAGCGATCAATTCTTCGCGACGCAAGACTTGCGTAAAGTTCTTGGACACGACTTTGTCGAGTTCGCGTTTCTCGATGGCTTGCACACGTTCGATCAAACGCTGAGAGACTTTATCCATGTCGAAAAATTTGCCCATCGACAAACGGTTGTGGTATTACATGATGTCCTACCGGCAACACCGATTACGGCCGATCGAGATCGGAAAACGGTTTTTTGGGTGGGCGACACTTGGAAAATTCTGCCGATCCTTCGTGAATATCGGCCCGATCTGCGGATCATTACGATTCCGACCTATCCCAGCGGTCTGGCCGTCGTGACCGGTCTCGATCCAACTTCGTCGCGTCTGAACGAGGTTTTTGATGAAGCTGTCCAGCGATTTTTACCGGTACGTCTCGAAGAAAACGTGGCTCAATTCGAGAGGTTTCTGAATCAGATTCCCAACGATGCGGCGTTCGTCGCAAATTGGCTCAAAACGGAATCGAGAGTCTAGGCGATTTAAGTTAGAATCTCGGCAGGCCCCGTTGGTAACCGGTAAAAAAATTGACAAAAGTAAATTGTGGACTTAAAATGTCCACATAATGAAAACTGCAACAGTTCGTGATCTGAGAAACAATTTTGCGATGCTCGAAGCTTGGCTGAGCGAAGGCGAGGAGATTTGCATCGAGAAACGAGGTAAGCCAGTTGCTTGGCTTACCGGCGTACGGCACGGGAGTTCTGGGAAGATAAACTATCCCGATTTCGCAGCTCGTCAGAAAGCCATCTGGGGCGACAGGGTTTTCTCTGAAGCCGAAGTTGCTGAGATGCGAGCGATGGAGCTTGAAGGCGAAGAGGGATGAACTGTTTTCCGGACACGTCATTCCTATGCTCACTTTATCGTCAACAGGTTCATTCGCCTAAGGCAATCGGATGGATGAACAATCGAAGCGGACCGTTGCCAGTGTCAGCCTTTTTGCTCTTGGAGTTCCGGCAATCGACACGCTTGCAAGTGAAGCTGCGATCGGTCGATAAGACGAAAGGCTTTGGTCCCGACGAAGCTGTGCAATTGTTGCGAGATCTAGATTCGGACTTACGCACCGACGTGCTAAAGCCCTGCCCGGTCGACTGGGCCGTGGTGCATCAGTTGGCCGAAGACTTGAGTACACGCTTTACCGCAAGCGGCGGTCATCGGCTGACCGACATTCTTCATATCGCGACTGCCTTGCATCTCGGCCAGACAGAGTTTCTGACCTTCGACGCAAACCAGCGGCGGCTGGCGACGGCGGCTGGATTGAAAGTCGTGGTGTGAACGCTGCGTCCGAAATCGGGATGCCAGCTTAGTCTGTAATGTTCAGACCAAATACTCCGTGATATCTTCATGGGACGTCTACTGAAAATGCCAACTACAACAAGGCCTTATAAAACTATGAAACTTCGACGCAATACTCTTGAACCGCTCCGTTTTGATATGTCAGGTTCCTTTATAGAACAACATGGGGTAGCCAAGTCGGATGTTCTAAAACTGGCTAAGGAATTGGAATCGGTTCGCGATGCGATGGTGGGCCCCGAGTTGGAGATGCTGGCCGGAAAAATTCCGACGCCCGAAGCGATGCAGCCGCTCGATGTCGGTTTCTATACTCTGCCAGGACGACTGTTGACCGAATATGAAAGCGATCGACAGGGAAGCGAACTGGGTCGATTGTTCAAGGTCGCGAATCGGATGCATGCAGCCGTCGATCGCGTGGTTGTCTTGGGCATTGGCGGCTCGTACATGGGAGCCCGGGCATTGATGGAAGGTTGCTGTCAACCTTACTGGAATGAGCTCTCTCGCGGCGATCGCGGCAGCAAGCCTCGCATGTACTTCGAAGGAAACAATGTCGATAACGATGCGACGCAAGGCTTGTTGCATTTGCTCGGTGCAAATGAAGGCAAGCCAGCCAAGAACGAAACCGATCGTTGGGGGTTAGTCGTGATCAGCAAGAGCGGTGGCACACTGGAAACTGCCGCTGCCTTTCGTCAGTTTTTAGCGGCCCTCGAAAAAAGCTGTGGTGGTGATCGAGCGAAGGTAAGCGAGCTGCTGGTGCCGGTGACAGGCGAAGGCGGCAAGCTTCACAAGATGGCAAACGAGCTTGGATGCAGCGAGATGTTTCCCGTTCCGGACGGTGTTGGCGGACGATGCTCGATTTTATCCGCCGTCGGACTTGTTCCAGCCGCGATGCTCGGCATCAACGTAATCGAATTGCTGCAAGGCGCGGTCGCGATGAACGATCACTTCGAGAAAAAGCCTGCCGAAGAGAATATTATTTTGCAGTATGTCGCCGTCAATCACTTGCTAGAAAAGCAGCGTGGGATCAACATTCGCGTGATGAGCGTCTGGAATAAAGCTTTGGAAAGCGTCGGGCTTTGGTATGACCAATTGTCGGCGGAAAGTCTCGGCAAGAATGAACTTGGGTTTACTCCGTTGACGACCGTCAATACTCGCGATCTTCACTCGCGACACCAGCAGCATCAACAAGGCAAACGCGACAAGGTCTTTAACAACATTATCGTCGACGACTATCGCTTTGACGATTTAGCGATTGGCTCGCGCAAGAGCGATTATGACTCGTTGAATGAGATCGCCGATAAAACTTTACCCGAGGTGATGCGAGCGGCGATTCAAGGAACGAATGAGGCGCTGATGTCCGACGGTCGCCCTTCGACGAACCTTTTCCTTCCTCGCGTTGACGAGTTGCATTTAGGCCAGCTTTTCCAAATGCTGATGATTGCAACGAACGTTGAAGGGCGGCTTATGGGAATCAATCCCTACGGTCAGCCCGGCGTCGAGTCGTATAAGAAAAACATGAATCGACTATTGGGGAGAAAATAGAAGGCTTCGCCTGGGAACGTGTAAACAGACGACGCGATGTTCGATAGGGCGACGACGGGGCTCGTTTTAGGCTATAATCGCCAACTTCAATTCACGGCACAGCCCACCTAAACCAACTATGAAAGCTCCATCAATGTCTGAAAAAGCAGTCTCAAAAAAATGGTGGCAAGGCCTCACGGGTTATCACTGGTTTGTCTTTGCAATGGCCGCAAGTGCCTGGGTCTTCGACTGCTTAGATCAGCAGATTTTCATTTTGGCTCGCGGCAATGCCTTGGAATCCTTGCTGCCAAAGTCGATGAGTATCGCCGACCAAGACCTGACTGTGCTCGTCAAAACATTTGGTGGATATGCGACTTCGATCTTTATGATTGGATGGGCGACCGGCGGCTTGATTTTCGGTCCTTTAGGTGATCGCTATGGTCGAGCAAAGATGTTAACTGTCACCGTCCTTCTCTACTCCGTTTGCACCGGACTTTCGGCATTCTCGCAAGGCTGGATCGACTTTGCGATTTTTCGCTTCATCACTGGCTTGGGTGTCGGCGGTGTCTTCGGATTGGCCGTCGCGCTGGTCGCCGACACTCTTCCAGAGCGTTCGCGAACACCAGCGCTCGGACTGCTTCAAGCATTGTCGGCCCTTGGCAACATTGCTGCCGGCGCGACGAGTATGGTCGTCGGCGGGATGGTGACTTCGGGCTCGATCCAAAAAGATTGGGGATGGAAAGTCATGTTCTTGGTCGGTGCGATCCCAGCCTTCCTTTGCGTCTTGATTGCCATGCGGCTCAAGGAACCCGAGAAATGGGTAGCCGCCCGCGAAGCAGGAAAATTAAGCGGCGTGAAGCTTGGCTCCTATAGCTCTTTATTTCGCGACCCGACTCTATCTCGCAATGCGTTGGCCGGAATGATGCTGTGTGTGGCGGGTGTAGTTGGCGTTTGGGGGATTGGTTTCTTCGCCCCCGACTTAGTTCGTGACGTCATTGGACAGTCTCTTTCGGCAAAAGGGATGTCCGACCAAGAAATCAAAGGGGCGCAAGCATACTGGATCGGAATCAATTCCATCATTCAGAACACAGGTGCCTTTTTCGGGATGCTAAGCTTCACGTGGGTTGCTCAACAACTGGGTCGGAAGCCCGCCTTTGTGCTCGGTATTTTCGCAGCAGCAATCGCTACTGTTTTGTACTTTCAATTTTTTAGCGGTACCTCGACGATCTGGATGAGTTTCTTCATGGGCTTCTTCCAATTAGCTCTGTTCGCAGGCTTCGCGATTTATTTGCCCGAGCTCTTTCCGTTGCGATTGCGGAGCACGGGTATCAGTTTTTGCTACAACGTTGGTCGATACATTGCAGCGACTGGGCCATTCACGATCGGTGCCTTGCAAGCCTATCTCGCGAAGTCGGCGAGTACTTCAACCGAGCGCATCGACGCCTTTCGCGATGCTGGAAGTTATATGACAATCGCCTTTGCCATAGGTCTGGTCGCCTTGTACTTCCTCCCGGAAACCAAAGGTCGACCATTGCCTGAGTAGGTTTTCAAACCAAATCACTCCATGCCTCGACCACTACCAAGGCGAGTAACCATGCAAATGGACGATCCATCGTCGACAATCTCGCAACTGATCGACGCTTTCGAACAGGGGGCGACCCGCGTTCGTCTAGCCGTGGAAGGACTGACGACAGACGAACTCAAACAGCGTCCTATCGAAGGAAAATGGAGCATTCTTGAAGTCGTTTGCCATCTCACGGATACCGATATCTATCACGCGGATCGCATCGAAAGGACGTTGGCGCTCGATAAGCCGCTATTGATGGGCGTCGACGAGCGACCGTATCCCGAGCGGCTTCAGTTCCAGGAACAGGATCTCGATGAAGAAATCGAATTGATGAGTATCCTTCGGCGGCGTACGGCTCGAATCCTGCGACGACAATCCGACGAAGCTTGGCTACGAACGGGCATTCATTCGGAAACAGGTTTATGTACTGTTCGCGATCTTGTAGAAAAATGCGTGCGGCATGTCGATCATCATTTGACTTTCATCGCAGAAAAGCGAGCGGTGCTTTTAGCCAATCGACCGACAACGAACAAACCGTCGCCCGAGTATAGCTTGACGATCGTTTGGGAGAATCGAGGTCCCGATTTCTTGCATGGAAAATATTCTCGCGAGCATGTCTGGTCGTTCGATGGCGGGATCAGCGTGCCTGCTTCGCCATCGCCACATGTCGTGCCGTCTCCGTGGTCCAGCGAACACGCTATCGATCCGGAGGAAGCGCTGGTGGCTGCGGCATCAAGCTGTCACATGCTGACCTTTCTTTGGCTCGCCTCGAAGCAAGGTTGGACGGTCAATCGTTACGAAGACAAGGCGATAGGCCTGATGAAAAAGAGCTTTCGCAAGATTCCTTGGATCCATCAAATAACCCTTCGGCCACGCATCGAATGGGCGGCTGATAGTCCCGATCTTACGGCGATTGAAGCCCTTCATCAAGCGGCCCATGAACAGTGTTTCATCGCCAACTCGATCAAATGCCGTATCGTCATTGAAACTTCTTAATCATGGCGATAAGACAATGAGACTCGCGATTCTAGGATGTTTGATAATGCTGTCCGAATTCATTGCGAGCGATTGCAATCTTCTCGACGCGGCATTACCGAATATCGTCTACATCATCGCCGACGACATGACCTATCGAGACTATGGGTTCATGGGAAGCCACGATGCTTTAACACCGAATCTCGATAGATTGGCTTCGCAGTCCGCCGCTTTTGTGAACGGCTATGTACCAACAAGTCTTTGTAGTCCGTCGTTGGCTGTCCTGCTGACCGGACGTTATCCGCATCAAAGCGGCTTGCACTACAATCACCCGCCGCCTGGCAACGCGGGTTTCAATCGCATGCAGAATCGAACGGAATACGAAGCTGCACGGAGCGTTGCCTTTGAATGGATTCGACAGCAGCCAACGTTGCCTCGAACCTTGGGTGCGTTGGGATACAGGTCGTTCCAAACGGGGAAATTTTGGGAAGGACACTATTCAAATGCCGGGTTCAGCGATGGAATGACGGTGTTTGAACCGGCACCGCAGTTGCCTTACGAAGGGGTAACGCGAATTCTCAAGGATGGCTCGATTGCGGCGCATGGCAACGGCGACCATGGACTTGCGATCGGTCGCGAGACGATGCAGCCGATCGCTGATTTTCTCGATCGAGGTAGTCCGACTCAACCGTTCTTTATCTGGTATGCACCCTACCTGCCTCATCAACCACACAATTCCCCGCGGAAATATTTTGACTTGTACCGTGAGCGAGACATTGCGGAACATCGCCTTCCATACCTAGCTTCGATCAGCCAATTCGACGCAACCGTCGGTGAACTCGTTTCGATGATCGAGAACCGCGGATTAGCATCGCAAACTCTTTTTGTTTTTGTTTGCGACAATGGCTGGACGCCAAGTCGGCAGCGCGATAGCAAACGAACCGACGAGTTTGTTCACACGCACGAAAGCAAGTATTCGCCTTTCGAAGATGGCTTGCGAACCCCCATTTTATTGAGATGGGATGGGCATACCCAAGTCGGCGTACAACCGCAACTCGTAAGCAGCGTGGACTTGCTACCGACGGTGCTCGAAGCGATAGGAAAGCCAAAAGCGATCGCCAAGCTTCCTGGGCGAAGCCTTTGGTCGGCAGCGATTGGCGAAAAGCAACTCGATGATCGGCCGGTCTTTGGAGAGATCTATCCAGGCGACGCCTCTCAACTTGGCAATCCTTCTCACGATATCGCGTATCGATGGGTTCGGAATGGCGATTTCAAACTGATCGTACCGCACTCCCATCAAGGACCAGCGGCGTGGAAGAATTATCTAGAAGGACCAGCGCTTTTCAATATTGCTCGTGACCTTGAAGAGAAGAATAACTTGGCAGGTCAGCCGCAATATGCAGCGACACTTCAAGAATTGCAGTCTACCATCGACGAATGGTGGACGCCCGGCGATGACCTACTCGTGCCCAAACCTCGTCCGTAGTAGTCCAATCGACAGCGACTTGATCCATGTTAGGCTGCGATTCCCCCTCGCCTGAACCTCTGCCTTGTCGATTAAGTGTGTTAATGACCTGCAATACATCGACGGGGGCAATGAACCAATCGCCACTGACGTCAAAGTAGCGTGGTGGATTGAGAGGCGTGTTAGGTGCTAGACCTGTCCCGAATCGCTTGAGCCGATTAATCAATAGTAATACGTCATTCGGTGCCACGCTTCCATCATCGTCGACATCTGAAGAATTTCGCTGATTCTGCCATCGACTCGGACCATCATCATCGATCGTTTGCACTTCGATCGATGCTTGTTGAGCGTTAGGGGCACTGGCGGTTATCATGCTGTTTTGGGTTAGGTCGATAACTGAATCGTCGACCGCCGTGATCGCAAACGAAGCAGACGTTTGGTTGGCACCGATGAGGACAGTTGCGGGAACAGCTGCTTCGGTCGTTCTATTGCTTCGCAACGTAACCAGAAGCGGAGCAGAAATGTCACTCGATTCCCGCTTGACAACCGCCGTTGCGGTGCCGGCAGGTTCTCTTAGAAAAGTGGTGTCGACTGAAAGCGATAGCTTGGCTATGAGTGTTGTGTTCAAATCCAGCTTGATATTTTCGCTCTCGACGTTAACCGTCTCAGCAATGGCACCTGAAAGCCCAGGGCCAGAGAATTGAACTTCATACTCACCCGGATCAAGTTCGATCTGATAGCCTCCTGAGTCAAAGGTTGTTGCGCTAGAAATTACGCCGTCGGAAAGTCTTCGTGTGCTGACAGATATCGACCCCAGACCTTCACCCACTGTATAGAATCGATCGGCAGAGACTGCATCATTGAATACGACGCCTGTCAAAAATGGCTTACTGCTGCGAGTGGCGTAATCCTGGGTTGTCATTACGCCGTTGAAGCCTTGGAATGCTCCGACATGAACAGCGATACCGACTTCATCAAACGTTGAATCCATCAAGATCAGTCGATGCGCAGGGTCTTTGAATAAATCATCGTGCTCGCGCTGCACTAAAAGAGGCACATTCAAGGTGCCTGTCGCACCGCTGAATGCCAGGTTCTCGCCAACAATAAATGTACCACTAGGCGCATATCCCGCCGATGCGACGCGATCGGACTCGCTGCTCCCATTTTCTCCTTGGTGCGTAAAAATTCCGCTGGATAGCATCCATAGATTATGCCTCCTCGCGGCGTCGATAAGTTTAAGGTTGAAAGCGATTGGCTGTTTGGGCACCGATGTTATTGAACCGGGTGGTAAGCCCTGATTCAAATCGCCAACATCGGCGTTACGAACTACTTCACCAAATGGATCAAGCCGAGCACGATTGACTAACTCAAGCATCCACTGTTCTTCAGCCGTAGGGTCGGCACCCGTAAAAAGCATGCGCTCTTCCAACGTCTCATAGCAAAGCCGACGAACCATCATAATTTCTTCTACCTACCCATCGCGAACTATCGTGGTTTAAACAATGCGAGTTAGCGATTCTTCTTTCGCTACGCAATTCGATCAATCATTTCCGCGAAACCCATTATATATTGCGGCGGATTCAATACCGCGATTTTTTGCCCCTGCTCGCTGAAATCTGCCATCTGGTTCCCAAACCTCGTCCGCAGGCATGCCATCGTGTACAATCATCGGCAATTCATTCCTGTCCTTGCCCACCTATTTTTCTCGTCGATTTTGATTGACGACGTATTTTTCATGACAGAAGAACCGCGTCGAAAAGGTGCTGGAACAAACTCTATGCGAAAATATCGAATTCTATTCACACTTTTTTTGATGCTTCTTTTTTCGGAGAATGAATGGCCAACTACCTCATTGCAGGCGGCTGACAAGCCGAATGTCTTGATTATCATGGCCGACGATTGCACCCATAACGACCTGCCGATCTATGGCGGCAAGAACGCGAAAACTCCGAACATTGATGAGCTCGCCAGCGAGGGCTTAACGTTCAATCGCGCTTACCTTAGTTCTGCGATGTGCCAGCCTTGTCGCGCCGAGTTGTTCACTGGGCAATATCCGATGCGAAATGGATGTGCATGGAATCATTCCGCCTGTCGGCCCGGTACTCAAAGCTTACCACAGCTTCTTAAGCCGTTGGGTTATCGAGTTGGGATCGCTGGTAAGGTCCATGTATTACCGGAAGAATCTTTCCCGTTTGAATATGTCCAAGGATACGATCTGAACAGCGTTCGCAATCCGACGCAAAAACACCAAAAGTCGGAAGTTGGCGAGTTTATGTCGCGAAGTTCATCGGATCCGTTTTGCTTGGTCGTAGCCCTCGTCGAACCGCATGTTCCCTGGGTCATGGGGGATGCTAGTCGGTATCCACCCAAGGCAGTCGAGCTCCCGCCAAACATCGCCGATACGCCTAAGACTCGCGAAGATTTCTCGGCGTACCTTGCCGAGATCACTTACATGGACAATCAAGTTGGTGAGCTTTTAGCAACGCTGAAGGAATCGGGGGCGGAACAAAACACCCTGGTGTTTTTCACATCAGAGCAAGGCTCACAATTCCCTGGTTGCAAATGGACGTCGTGGGACACTGGATTGCACACCGCCCTCGTCGCTCGTTGGCCAGGACATGTACCGGTCGGCAAGCGAACGGATGCCTTAGTGCAGTATGCCGACCTTGTTCCGACGTTGCTCGAACTGGCCGACGATCGGAAGAATGCAGTAAAGCAAGGCATCGATGGCATAAGTTTCACCGAAGTACTTCATGGAAAAAATGAAGGGCATCGATCGTATGTTTATGGAGCTCATAACAATATCCCTGAAGGACCGGCTTATCCGATTCGAACGGTTAGCGATGGCCAATGGCGATACATTCGCAACCTCACTCCCAACGAGATCTATATCGAGAAGCATCTGATGAGTATTCAAGGTGGGGGTGCATTGAATAACCCGTATTGGCCAACTTGGATTGGGGAAGCATGGAATAATCCAGACACCTATCGACTTGTCAAACGCTACATGAGCCGCCCTGCCGAAGAATTGTATCACACCGCCATCGATGCCTATGAAATGAACAATCTAGCTATCGATTCACAGCATGCCGAAATCAAAGCCACGCTGAGCGCAGAACTCGATCGATGGCTCGCTTCGCAAAGCGATCCAGGAATCGCACAGGACACACACGAAGCGCATGCTGCCGCTAAAGATGGTAAACATCTTTTCTTTGCCAAGTAACATATTTCGCTCCGTGCACACGCTTTCTGTTTCGAGGCGTGAACGGTTACAATTTTTTAAACCGCATCGTCCACAACGACCAATGAGAAAGCACTCGAAAATGTATTTACCTGCCGCGCCGACCCGATTTTCAATTACCATCGCTGCGTTCACGTTTTATTGCCTACTTCCTTGTTTTATCCAAGCCGAAGAATGGCCGCGCTTTCGCGGTCCGACTGGACAAGGCATATCAAGTGAAAAACAGTTACCTCTAACTTGGAGCGATACCGAAAATATCGCATGGAAGACAGCCGTTCCCGGCGAAGGTTGGTCGTCGCCGGTTGTCTGGGGAAATCGGATCTTTGTGACCGCTACCACCGAAGAAGGAACGTCGTGCCACGTTATTTGCGTGAATCGCGTTTCTGGAGCTATCGAATGGAACAAAAAAGTTTTCAAGCAAGAAACACGTCACAAACGCAAAGACAATTCCTATGCGACACCTACACCGGTTACCGATGGAGAACAAGTCTTTGCGGTATTCGGGTCGGGCGGAATTGCAGCGTTATCGGTCCAAGGCGAACTTCAATGGACAAATAAAGAAATCAAGTTTTACAGCCAACATGGTTTGGGCGCGTCGCCTATTCTGCATGGTGATATGCTGATCATGCCGTTCGACGGGAGCAGCGACGGAGAAGATAACTTAATCGGTTTCAAAAAAGGGTGGGATGGAGCAGTCGTGATGGCACTTGATAAAAAAACCGGTGCCGTTCAATGGCGAGGAAAGCGCGGATCGTCGCGATTGGCTCATGTGACGCCGATGGTCCTTGAGATTAATGGGATGCCTCAGTTGGTAAGCGCGGCGGGCGACGTCATTCAGGGCCATCGCGTCGACAATGGCGAGTTAGTCTGGACGGTTTTTAGCCAGGGCGAAGGCGTGACGCCGTCGATTGTAAAGGGGAAAGATTTCATTTACTGTTGTTCAGGCTTTGAAAAGCCAACGATTCGCGCAGTTCGATTGGGTGGCTCAGGAACGGTTACCGATACGCACATCGCCTGGGAGCAGAATCAAGGCGTTCCGTCGATCGCATCGTTGCTTTACGTCGCACCGTACCTTTTCGCCGTTACCGACGCCGGTGTTTTGACGTGTCTCGATGCTGCGACCGGCCAAGAAGTTTGGAAAGAGCGCGTTCGCGGCAAGCATACCTCGTCGCCGGTATACGCCGATGGAAAGGTCTATCTCTTGACCGAATTGGAAGGCGAGTCGATTATTTTTGAACCAAGTGCCGAGTACAAAGAGATCGGTCGAAACTTGCTCGGCGAGACGTGCAAAGCGACCATGGCCGTCTCGCGCGGCAATTTTTTTATCCGATCAGACAAGCATCTCTACTGTATCGGTCCAAAGCCAAAGGAGTGAGCGGCAACTCCTACGTCTGCCGATTTTTGATACGATATCGATTGTTGAAAATCGACTCTTTATCCTCAACTCCGAAGAAGCCGCCTGCAATCGTGTTGGCAGGTAGCACTCGACAGGAATCCGTTGTACGTTATAGCGGTTTTGACTTCCGTCCGATAAGACTCGGCTCTGCTGTCGCTGTACTTCATTCCTATGATGGCTAACTTACCATGCTAACTGCGATCATTGTTGTTTTTGTACTTGGCTATCTGGCAATTGCGTTAGAGCATCCGATCCATATCAACAAAGCGGCGTCGGCACTGTTTATCGGCGTTGTTTGCTGGACGCTGTATGCACTCGATGCGGATCAATTGATGCCTACCGAGAGCGTTCCGAGTTGGTTTTCGGCAAAGATGGATGGCGAACATGCCGAACATTTGAATCGCGAGTATTTGTTGGATGGTCAATTGGTGCATGCCATTGCCGAAATTGCCCAGATCTTGTTCTTCCTCATGGGCGCGATGACGATTGTTGAACTGGTCGACGCCCATGAAGGGTTCGCCATTGTTACCGACCGGATTACCGCAAAGAAGCAAACAACTTTGCTGTGGATCGTTTCGTGGCTCACTTTCTTCTTATCTGCGGTTTTAGACAATTTGACAACGACCATCGTGATGGTTTCACTTCTCCGAAAGCTGGTCCATGAAAGAGAACTTCGAAAACTATACGTCGGTATGGTGGTGATCGCAGCCAACGCGGGCGGTGCCTGGACTGTCATCGGCGACGTAACGACGACAATGCTCTGGATTAAGCAAAAGATCGGAACCGTCGAAGTGATGCAGCAACTGTTTTTGTGCAGTGTGGCATGTCTTTTGGTGCCGCTGCTTGTGCTATCAAGGTATATGAAGGGCGATTTGCCACCGGCCATAAAGTCAACGCGGCATAGTGGTGAAAAGAATATCGAACTGTGGCATCAGATGCTCTTCTTGGCACTCGGGCTTGCTGGGTTGTTAAGCGTACCAGTCTTCAAAGCAACGACGCACCTTCCACCGTTTTTCGGGATGATGCTTGCACTGAGCGTGCTTTGGATTGTTTCGGAATTGGTAAGCCATACTATGGACGAAAAGACGCGGACGAGTACAGGAGTTTTAGCGGCGTTGAAACGGGTCGACATGTCCAGCATCCTTTTCTTCTTAGGAATCTTGCTGGCAGTAGGGGCTTTGGGGGCAACCGGAATACTTGGCAACCTAGCAAAATGGCTCAGCACTTCGATTGGTAACGATTCGGTTGTGGCGATCATCATCGGTTTAGTATCCGCAGTCGTCGACAACGTGCCGCTCGTGGCTGCGGGTATCGAAATGTACACAATGCCCGAGAACGATCCTTTTTGGATGATGTTAGCTTACTGCGCTGGCACGGGTGGAAGCTGCTTGATCATCGGTTCGGCGGCTGGCGTCGCGGCGATGGGGCTCGAACATATCGATTTCATGTGGTATGCGAGAAAAATCGGCCCGTGGGCCTTGCTAGGCTATTTTGCTGGCGTTTTTGTATTCCTGGCTCAGGCTTACCTTTTCGGTTGATTGTCGGCAGATATTCGACCGTCCAGAATAATTGTGTGAATGCGAGCGACGATATTTTGGCTTATGTCGTTCTTTCGGCTACAATCACCTAAAGGCAAAGCACAGCGGTACAGTTCAAGCTGGCTGTTGACTTAGTACACCACAATCCGCTCGCGTCGCGCTGCTAACATATCACACCTGTTTGCTTCGAATGCTACAACAAAAGTTCCCAATCGGAACGCTTACTTCATGTTTGCTCGGACAATAAAAGTTCCTACCAATTTCCTGACCTCGTATTTCACAATGGCGTTGATTGCCGTTGCGATGATGCGTTGCGTTGCATTTGCCGAAGAAAAATCCGCGGCACTTTCTACCGAGCAAACTCAATTCTTCGAAGCCAAGGTTCGTCCTTTGCTTGCCGAGCATTGTTTTCGTTGTCACGGACCAGAAGAAGTCAAAGGTGGATTGAGACTCGATTCGAAAAACTCAATTCTGGAAGGTGGCGAATCAGGTGCGGCAGTTGTCGTCGGTAAGCCCAAAGAGAGTTTGCTCATCGAAGCGGTTCGCTATGAGTCTTTGGAAATGCCACCCGATGGTCGAATATCAGAAGATAATGTTGCGATCCTGACGAAATGGATAGAAATGGGGCTTCCCTTTCCTGGCTCGGTCGAAGGACCGTCGATTCGCGAGATTCGCGATCGGTTTTCCGACGAAGATCGAACATGGTGGGCGTTGCAACCAGTTTCGAAACCCAAGCTTCCTGAGATCACTGCGCTGCCGGGACTTCCGGTCGAGCAGTGGAAAAAGAATCCTATCGACTCTTTCATTTTCAAAAAAATGGCACTCGAAGGATTCACACCAGCCGACGAAGCGGATCGAGTCAGTTTATTGCGGCGGCTGGCATTGGATTTGACCGGATTGCCGCCTTCATCGGACCAAGTGCGTAAGTTTGTCGAGGACTCATCGCCCGATGCCTATGAGCGGATGGTCGACGAATTGCTCGATAGCCCGCGATACGGAGAACGCTGGGCGAGGCACTGGTTGGACTTGGTTCGATATGCCGACTCGGATGGCTATCGGATCGACAATTATCGACCTAATTCTTGGCGGTACCGCGATTACGTTATCGATGCTTTCAATAACGACAAACCGTACGATCGATTTGTTCAAGAGCAATTGGCTGGCGACGAACTTTTTCCGGAGGACGCTCAAGCACAAATCGCAACGGGTTTCATGCGACATTGGATCTACGAGTACAACAATCGCGATGTGAAGACCCAGTGGTATACGATTCTCAACGACGTTACCGATACGACCAGCGACGTATTTTTGGGACTTGGTTTACAATGCGCGAAATGCCATGATCATAAATTCGATCCGTTGCTTCAAAAAGATTATTTCCGATTGCGGGCCTTCTTCGAGCCTATTATTTCACGTGAATTTATCGTTGCCAGCCAGGAAGAGCAGCAATCGTATGCGGAAAAATTGAAAGCTTGGGAAACCGCGACGACGGATCTGCGCGATCAAATCGAAGCGATCGAAGCAAAGTATCGTAGTCAAGCGAGCAAAGATGCTATTATCAAATTCCCGACCGACATTCAGGCAATCTTAACGAAGCCTGAAGTCGAACAAACGCCTTACGAGCGACAAATTTACGAGATCGCGTACCGGCAGGTCGACTACGAATACGCTCGACTGGAAACTAAGCTCAAAGGTGACGATAAAGAAACCGTCATTGCGCTTCGTAAGACCTTGAGTGCGTTCGACGACCAAAAACCCGATCCGCTTCCGACCGCCTTGACCGTTGAAGATGTTGGTGCAGAAGCACCGCCAACGCTGATTCCCAAGCGTGCCAAACAATCGATCGCGCCTGGTGCTCCGACTTTATTCAATGCTTCGGACATGTCGATCGAAACGGTGGCTGGCAAAGCGACCACGCAGCGTCGAACGGCTTTGGCCAAATGGTTAACCGATCCGAACAATCCGCTGACAGCCCGTGTGATGGTCAATCGGCTTTGGCAATATCACTTTGGACGCGGACTGGCAGCCAATGCCAGCGATTTTGGAAAGCTAGGTGGACCGCCATCGCATCCGGAATTGCTCGATTGGCTATCGGCTACCTTTGTCGAAGATGGCTGGAGCTTGAAGCGATTGCATCGATTAATGGTAACCTCGGCGACGTATCGACAGTCGACCAAGCATCCGCGATTCGATGATTTTCAAGCTCGAGATCCAGCCAATCAATTTTATTGGCGAGGTGACACGCGACGTTTAGACGCTGAACAAATTCGCGATTCGATTTTATTGGTTTCGGGGCAACTCAAGCAAGCAGAAGTCATCGAAAGTACGCTTGAGAAAAAAGCCGATAACGGCCTACCAGATTTGGAACGGCTGCGTTCGCAGCGGATCGTGGGTGGCGAAGGTGTTTTAACAAGTATTCCTCGCCGATCGATATTCACGCGGGTGATGCGGAATGCTCGTGATCCTTTACTCGATATCTTCGATTTGCCACAGTTCTTTTCCAGTGAATCATCGCGAAACACGACTACGACCCCCGTGCAATCGTTGATGCTCATCAATAGCCCCGAGATGCTTCGCTACGCATCGACGTTTGCCGAACGCGTCTGGAAAGAGGCCGATCAAACCACTGCACGCATCCAGCAAGTCTACCAACGAGCCTATTCGCGGATGCCGACGGCAGGCGAACAAATTGCCGCCATCCAATTCTTGAAAGAACACGAACAACAACTTGCGGGTCAAATCCATCACGAGTCGGTTGTCGAAACGGCAAAACGCGAAACCGGACAAATTCCCTATCGAGATGGTCAAGCGATATTGGTATCGAAGGACAAGGAGTCAGTAGCAGGTCCGATGAGAATTCCAGATGATCGACGCTTGGATCTGAATCGCTGGAGTATCGAAACGTATTTTCAGATTCGATCGATTGATGCGGCAGCATCGGTGCGTACGGCCGTTTCGAAATGGTCCGGCAAGTCGGGTGAATCGGGTTGGACGTTTGGGGTGACCGGCAAGGGCTCGCGCCGCAAACCACAAACGTTAGTCGTCGTGATGTGGGGAAAGAAACGCGACGGAACATTTGGAGAGGCCGCTGTCTTTTCAGACCAGTATGTCGAGTTGAATAAGCCCTACTTTGCGGCAGCTTCGATCGAACCGGCAACCGTCGAGAAACCGGGCATAGTGACCTTTCACTTAAAGGATCTCTCGAATGATGATGACCCTATGAGCAGTTTGAAAGTCGAGCACGATATCGTTGGCGGTTTGGAGAACGATCAGCCACTGACAATTGGTGCCTGCAGTGCCACCAACCGAGCGGTGTTCGATGGCCTAATCGACGACGTGAGGATTTCGAGTAACGTGGTTCCGGTAAGTCGACTGCTGCTGACCGCCGAGTCGGTCGCGGAAAGCACGGTTGGCTACTGGCGATTCGAAGCCGAACCCGGTGTCATGCGCGATAGCTCGTCGAATCAACTTAACATTCAAAACAGTTCTGAAACAAAAACAAAGAAGAAGCCACAAGATTTTGCCTTCACGGCATTTGTCGATCTGTGCCATGCGATTTTCAATTCCAACGAATTCTTATACGTCGACTAGTTCCATTATGAAATTCTCGAATTATCCGCATATCGTCGTGCCCCAATCACGCCGCGAGTTTTTAACGCGAAGCGGTGGCGGTTTCGGGGCACTTGCTTTAGCTGGTATGTTGGCAGGGACAGTCGATATCTTAGGCCAAGAAAGCACAATAAAGCTCGGTAAGGCCGAACGACCACCTCATTTCAAGCCAACAGCCAAGCGAGCTATCTTTTTGTTCATGGAAGGTGGTCCGAGTCATATTGATCTCTTCGATCCCAAGCCGTTGCTCAACGAACTGGCCGGCAAGCCGATGCCGGAGAGTTTTGGAGATGTCTTAACGGCGATGGGTGAATCGCGATCTCCGCTCCTGGAATGCAAACGAGAATGGAAGCAGCATGGTCAGTCGGGAACTTGGGTTTCGGACTGGCTCCCGCATATCGCCGAATGTGTCGATGATATCGCCGTCGTTCGCTCGTGCTGGTCCGACGGAATCAATCATTCTGCCGGTGTCTGCCAAATGAATACCTGCTCGATTCTGGGAGGTCGTCCATCGTTGGGGAGTTGGGTAAGTTATGGTCTTGGTACCGAGAACGCAAATCTTCCAGCCTTTGTGGTGATGCAAGACAATCGTTCGTCGGTCGTCAACGGTCCTAGGAATTGGAGCGCCGGGTTCATGCCGGCAGCCTACCAAGGAATTCGATTCCAGGAAGGTGGAAATCCGATCCCGAATCTTTATCCGCCTGAAGAAGTAAGCCAAGAGCGGCAGCTTTCCAAACTCGCATTCTTGAATTCATTGAATCGCAATTTTGCTGGAAGCCATCCGGAACAAAGCGAACTTGATGCCCGCATTGCCAGTTACGAACTCGGCTTTCGCATGCAGGCCGAAGCTCCCGGTGTGGTCGATCTTTCGAACGAAACCGAAGCGACGAAGCAGCTTTATGGAATGGACCGAAAAGAGACCGCCACCTTTGGTCAATTATGTTTAATGGCCAGGCGACTATCCGAAAATGGCGTGCGCTTTGTACAGCTCTATCATGGAGCAGGTAGCAAATGGGATGCGCACAGCGGAATCGAGGCTAACCACAGCGAGTTATGTATGCAAACCGATCTGCCGATCGCAGGCCTGTTGAAAGATCTCAAGCAGCGAGGCTTGCTCGATGAGACGCTCGTCATCTGGGGCGGCGAGTTTGGTCGAACTCCGATGTCAGAAAAGGGCAACGGTCGCGATCACAATCCAACCGGTTTTACGATGTGGATGGCCGGCGGCGGAGTGCGGGGCGGTCAGACGATCGGGACCACCGACGATTTGGGACTGCGAGCCATAGAAGATCGTGTGCATGTTCACGACTTGCACGCATCGATCCTCCATTTAATGGGGCTCAGCAATATGGAATTAACCTATCTCCATAAAGGCCGACCAGAACGGCCGACCATCAACGAAGGAAAGTTTTTAAAGCAGTTGGTGTAGTTGATTTATTGATGATTGGCTTTCGCTTCCAAGCCGTGAAAAAATCACGTAGGTCAGTCTTTCCAAGACTGACCCCCGCAGCAAAGCTGCGGAGTTTCTGCGTCTCGGAGAGACGCATCTACGTGCCAGCAAAATAAATTCACAGCCTATCAGCGTAAATCGCGACACGTTCACTCAGCTCGCGGCGGACGATGGTTGTCAGCGCGAGTTGCCGCTCGCACAACAAAATAGATCACCACAATTCCCGCCAAGCACATCGCCCCGACTAGAATAATCAAAAGTTCTGCGGTACCTATACCAAACATATCCGAGTTCCTTTGCAGCAAAGTGAAACAGTCAAATTAAAGGACACTTCTGGCTAATCGCCATCACGAAAACGCTCGTTCCCAGTCTCTCGACTGGGTACGCACTGCTTCGGAGGCTCCGCCTCGTGTACAGTTTGTCGCCACTCTCGAACAATCGTTGGTGGCTTTCTTGGCTGATGCTCGGTATTGCCCTTCGCCCTACGGCAGCCGATGATCAGCACGGTCTATACAAGATCATTGTACGTGATAAAGCGACCGATCAACCAGTTCCACTCGTCGAATTGCGGACGACGAGCCAGCTTCGGTTCGTTACCGATAACGCCGGCGTAATTGCCTTCGATGCGTCAGAGTTCATGAATCGCGAAACCTGGGTTGACGTGCTAGGGCATGGATACGAAGTACCGCCCGATGGATTCGGCATGCGCGGTTTCCGGATCGTTCCGCGACCCAATACGTCGCATACCATCCATGTCGTTCGAAAGAATATTGCCCAACGCTTAGGAAGATTGACCGGTAGCGGATTGTTAGCCGAAAGCCAGAAGCTAGGCGAATACCTTGAATGGAAGGAATCGCCGATCACTGGCTGCGATAGTGTTCAGATGACCGAATATCAAGGACGAGCTTTTTGGAACTGGGGTGATACCAACGTGGCCAAATATCCGCTTGGGAACTATCACATGACCGGGGCGTTTACCGATTTAAATCTATTCAAGTCGATCGATCTTCCGATTCGACCTGTGTTCGACTATCTTCTCAAATCAGATGGTTCTCCGAAGAGCATGGCACCCATCGAAGGCTCCGGGCCAACGTGGCTGACCGGCTATATTTCGCTCAAAGACGGCGATGGTCAAGAGCATCTCGTCGCTTGCTATCGAAAGATAAAACCGCCGCTCGATACACACGAAATCGGACTTTGCGAATGGGACGATGAACAGCAAAAATTTCAAGCAATCCAAGTCCTCTGGCGAGCCTCCGATGGGCAACCTGCTCCTCAAAAGATTCCAGAAGGGCACACGGTGCGATGGACCGACGCGGATGGTCAGAACTGGATTCTCTTCGGCAATCCGTTTCCAAGCTTACGTTGTCGAGATACATACGCGGCGTGGAAAACTCCATCGGCTTGGGAATCGCTGGACGTTCCAAAAGAACTTGTCGGCTCGACTCAAGAAGAAGTCGTAAAGCACCATTCCGGTTCGATTGCCTGGAACGCATTTCGTCAACGTTGGGTAACCGTCTTCATGCAACATTTTGGCAAGCCGTCGGCGTTCGGCGAGCTCTGGTATGCAGAAGCCGATTCGCCGATGGGACCTTGGGGAACCGCCGTCAAAATCCTTTCGCACGACAACTATTCATTTTATAACCCGCGTGTACTCGGCGAACTATCGCAGAAGGATTCTCCGATACTTTTATTCGAGGGAACCTATACACATACATTTGCCAACAAGCCCGTTCCGACACCTCGATACGACTACAATCAAATCCTTTACCGGCTCGATCTTGACGACCCAAGATTGCAAACGGCAACCGAAGCTCGTTGAATGTTTTTGAAACACAGAGTCACAGAGTGCACAGAGGAAACGCTGCGTGGCTAGCTTTGTGGTGCGCGACGAATGCAAGTGAAGCTCATTTAACATTTTTGGATTTGCCGAGTGTTAGGATTTTCTTGAACTCTTCGGGCCGAACCGTTTGAATGCTGAGCCGTGATCCTTTGCGGAGCAATTCCATTTTCGATAGCTCGGGAATGGTCCGAAGTTGCGCCAGGGCAAGCGGCGTTTCGAATATCGATTCCAACTGAATGTCGACCATGAACCATCGCGGCTGTTTTGGATCGGATTTGGGGTCGAAGTGCGGGTCTTCGGAATCCCAAGCTGTCGGATCGGGATAGGCCGTCTTGGCAATGATTGCGGTCCCGACGATACATGATGGGTCGGCGTTGCTATGGTAGACCAGCACGCGATCGCCAATTCTCATCGAATCTCGCATGTAATTTCGGGCTTGATAGTTCCGGACGCCGTCCCAACAAGTCGTGCGATGCTTGGCCTTCGCCAAATCCTGAATCGAAAAGGAATTCGGTTCGGTCTTCATCAACCAATAGGCATTCGGACGAGCGGTAAACGATTTTTTCATAGATTCGTGCTCTTCTAGGTGTCGACATGTGACGTTAACATCGGTCAAGCGTCGCTTTATATTGCCAAAAAGGCTGTTTTGACTTCGCGAGTTCGGTTGACTTTAACGAATAAGGGTGGGTGTTTCAATGTTCGGCGGGAAATGAAGCCGGGACATTACCGGATATCGATTTGACCCTGCTTGAACACCGCCTAGAATGCTAAGCAGGAATCGACGGACTTCCACAGCGTTCCAACAGGTTAGGAAAGAAAAAATGAATACTCGATGGTTGGCTGCTTTGCCGGTTTATAACGAAGCTGATACGGTTCATTCGGTTCTGGACGAAGTTGCAAAGTATGCCGCCAATATTTTAGTGGTCAACGATGGCTCGACCGATGCCACACGCGCGCGTCTTTCTGAGCGTTCGGATATTCGCGTCGTTCATCATGAAAAAAATAGCGGCTACGGAGCTGCTCTCAAAAGTGCTTTTCGCTATGCGATCGACGAAGGGTACGAATTCATTGTGACATTGGATTGCGATGGACAGCACCAACCTAAGCGGATTCCGCGTTTTATTTCGGCCTGCAAGAATGCCGATATTGTCTCTGGAAGTCGCTACCTCAAAGATTACGAGGGCGATAGCGAGCCACCGGCTCAGCGGATGTTCATCAACAAGCAGATCACGCGGCAAGTGAACGAACGCTTTGGACTTCAGCTTACCGATGCCTTTTGTGGCTTCAAGGCTTATCGAACGTCGGCGATTGCGACGTTGGATATTCAGAATGATGGCTATGCGATGCCGCTTGAATTATGGACTCAGGCTGCCATGCGAAAATTCCGCATCATCGAGATTCCCGTTCCGCGGTTGTATTTGGACTTAAATCGTTCCTTCGGAGGTTCATTGGATCAAGCCGAAGTTCGACTGGCCTATTACAACAAAGTCTTGGACGAAAGTGTCCAAGCGATGTTGGATCGTGGATTTCGATTGCCTTCGGACGACTGCCCCCGAACGGCCATTTGTTGTGGCGATCTTTCGTAGATGTCTGGTTACGCAGTCTATCGAGCACCCAGCGAAAATCGATCGAGATTCTGCGTCCCTTCGCTCGATCAAGTTCCATCGCTCATCGATGAAAATCGCCTTGCATTCAGCGACACATCGCTGCACTGGCTGGATATTCCGCTAGCTTCGATTCGGCGATGGGCTCGGCGAGAGACGCTGGAAATGGCGATCGAGCATACGAGAGGTTATGCGCCCGTGGCTAACGCCAACGGCTCATGGGGCGATTTAGCGTCAGACTCGCCTTTATTTGTCAGCGGGCATCAGCCGGAGCTTTTTCATCCTGGCGTCTGGTTCAAAAATTTCTTGCTTTCGTCGCTTGCAAAAAGGCATTCGGGAATTGGCGTCAACGTATTGGTCGACTATGATTTGGCCCGCACATTCTCGCTGAGCGTCCCATCGATCTCGAACGACCATGGCTTAGGAAAGAAAAACTTTTCGATCGATGATTCGTTTGCGAATCGCCCCTGGGAATATACTTTCGCTAACGAGCTATCGAAATGGGAAAACTTTCCGACGCCGGTGATCGAAGACCTTGAATCGGTTGGCATATCCAATCCATTATTATCCGAATTGTGGCCGAAGGTTTTGCATCAAATTTGTCAGAATCGTCCGGTTGGTGAATCGCTCGCCGCAGCCAGGCATTCGATCGAGCTTTCGGCGGGACTGCGAACATTCGAGTTACCATTCAGCAAGCTTGCCGCAAGTCGAAGTTTTCATGTTTCGTCGGCGAGTTATTGCACAAGATTGAATCGGTCCATGAAAGCTACAACGATGCTCGCGATGACTACCGTCGCCATCATCGGATCAAAAATCGATTGCAACCGATTCCGAAGTTAGAGAAAGAATCAGGATGGCTGGAAGCTCCTTTCTGGATTTACTCGGTCGACGATCCGATTCGACGCCCGCTGTGGGTCGAGCGAGAACGAAACGGACTGTGGGTTGGTGATCGTCGCGAACGAAGCATCGTACTGCCGAGCGACGGTAGTTCGTCAACTTGGATTGAGTCGTGGCAAAAATTGCTTGACGAGAAAATCTGTATTCGACCTCGAGCGATTACGACGACGATGTTTTTAAGACTTGCAGTCGGCGATATTTTTATACACGGCATTGGCGGCGGAAAATACGATCAGTTGACCGATCTTATGATCGAGTCTGTATGGCCGATACGTCCTCCAAAATATCTGGTCGCAACGGCAACGCTTCGATTACCGATCGAGTCGCGCAATGCTGAGGTACTCGAGTCGATTCGACGACCTGAGCTTCAAGTTCTGAATCGCATTCGCGATTGGAGATTCTCGCCGGAGAAACTGCTGACGAGTTCCGAGTTAGCTTCAGTAAAAGTGTTGTTGCAAAAAAAGTCGGCGATGTTGTCCAAAATCCATGTCGGGCAAGAAAAGGGCGATTGGCATCGAGCGATGACTCAGTTGAATTCGGAGATTCGTTTGCTTACCGGCATGACCGAGGAATCGCTGGCAAGCCAACTTCATCAGGCGCGTTTATTAGAACGAGAACGCAAGGTGCTCACGTCGCGAGAGTTTTCCTTCGCGCTTTTTCCTCGCGATTCGATTTGCAAAGATTTGGCGGAGTTGTCGGAAGGAATGTAGCACTGCGGTGGCTTGATAAAAACATCGGAGTGTGAGCCGATGGCGCTAGCCACGGGTTTCAGAAACTCGGATGTTTCCCCCGAAATATTGAACAGCAGAACCGGCGGCTAGCGCCGATCCGCACGGATCGTGAACTAAACTGTGACGTGGCAACTGAATGGAGTATACTGCGCGTTTGGCGATACAATTTGCGGCTGACGAACGCAAAACAGGTAAAATGCAATGAGACTTACACGCGATCGATGGTATTCCAAGGACAGCCAGCGCCAGTTGTACCATCGCGCTCGCAATGAAGCGACGGGACTTCGTAAGGTCGCAAGTTTAGTCCTACTTCTGTTGATGGTTTTGCTGGCGATGCAGCAGATGAGCGACCCTCGGAAATACGAGCCTGGCTTTCGCGCCGTCGGACTAACCCAAGCTGTAAAGCCTCAGCTTGCTACCCCGCCTGATACGTCGATAGCCGTCCTCGATAAGAATCAGAAACCTCAATCTAAAACATCGAATGACTTGGCGAGTTCGATGGCGGGTGCTAAAAATTCAATAGCCGACCTTTTCAACACGCCGGAGAACTCGAATGTTGATTTATTGACGCAAATGTGGCAGCGACTATTCGAGGGTGCACCGGAAGAAGTCATTCAGGAACTAGCAAAAGTTGAATTTTCATCAACGCCTCGAGTCACCGCGGAACGCGCCGAAAATTCCGCCACGATCGTCACCGCTTCCACCGATGCTTCACCGCCGCCGGTAAAACCATCTCAAGCGGCACTCGATTGGCTTTCGAGTTCTCAAGATCGCATCGGTCAATGGAAAGTCGAGTATCAGTCGGTTCTCGATTCGAACAAAGTCGATAGTAATTTTCAGAACTCTGACGTCGAGCTTGGAATGAAGTTTGTATCGCAATGGTCTGCGTGGGCAAGTTTGACACGGAACGGAATTGTAGGGGCATCGTCAGCCTTCGACCTCGACCTTCGAACAGCATTGCGGCTAGCTCTTGACCAGAGTCTATTGGAGATATTGAAGGATGCGGCACCGTGGCGATCACAAGAGCGACCGACGCTCGCCCGATCCCTGCAGCGCGCTCAGTCTTGGCGGTCGTTGCCGGATTCAGGTGCAGAAAGTTTTCAAGACTTGATGCGAGCAACACCGTTGGTCGAAGTTACGTCGCTCATCAAGCAAACCGATGAGTATCGAGGACAAGTCGTGCGGCTGCGCGGTCAGCCGTTGACGAACCCTGATTCCGTCGCTCAAGATATCGAAGGTTGGGGTAGATTCCAGTATGAACTCGTATGGTTTAGACCGGATGATAGCAGCCAACAGCCGGTATGTGTTTACGCGATTCATTCGCCCAGTGGCGGCTGGCCCTTGATAAAGAGCGTATCGGATAAAAAATCGAATAGCGTTAAATCCGTACCGCATCAAGCGATCGATAGCTCGGATGCACCGATGGCGGAATTGACCGGGATATTGATCAAGCGACTAGCCTATCCGTCACTGCGAGGCATCGATGTGGCACCGGTCTTAGTTGTGTTCGATATTCGATGGCTGTCAGAAATATCGAGTCTCGAATCGGACACGCACTTCATTCGATCATCTAAGTTTCGCAAGCATCGATGGATTGAACCTGGTGAGCGGACTGCAAACTTGAACTTGCTTCGTGAAATTCTTGGAAGCGATTTGGAATCGATGTCCGATGAGAAAACGCAGTCGCGACTAACCAGTGACGATTTTGTAATGGATGTCGAGGCTGAGGTTCCACAGCTTGTGCAACTTCTGTATCAACTTCCGAGAATCGAGAGACCGCTGTCCATTGCGATCGCGACCGAACAATCGATCGGCCCGTGCCGATTAACTACTTTAGACGGATGGGTTCGAGAGATTGTTGCGATTCGACTTGCAAAGACTCCGTCGCCTACTGACGAGCCGAGGAGCATCTACCGATTGCGTATTGAAGCACAAGACAATCCTGCCGCGCTGCCTACTAAACACTACGTTTTTGTAAATCAGATACCGAAAGAATGGCAAACTTCGACAGAAATCTCGCAGCCGGTTTCTCTGCATGGACTCAATTGGGAGCATGCAAGTCCCGATCGACCCCAATGTTGGATTGCCGGCCATATGCGATGGTCATGGGCATGGCTGGCCGGCGAAGCTAGTCCAATTCAAGAGGCGCTGAATTCGGACATGTTCGTGCCTGGGATTGCGGAAGACTGGCAAGATTTAGGTGCGGCTGGATTCGATCTCGGTCACATTCAACTTCTTCAAAGCCTTCGCGGTAAGCCGATTACTTCGGATGAAAGCCGTGCATTCTACTCGATCATCGATTGTGCTAATCGGCTACCTAAAGTCGACGTAGAACGTGCGAAGACTGTTTTTTCAACGATCGATTGCCTGCGTGAAAAAGACGCTCCGATGCTGCGCCGCGTTCGAACTCGCGTTGAAATCGTTCGCGCAACCCGCATCATCGTTTCCGATGAATTCGATCAAGCCGAGCTTGGCGGTGATGCTTACTTTGAATTGGATGGACTGGCCAAACTTCAAGGAATGACGATCCAGATGAAATCGCCGGAAGGGAAAGAGGATCTTTTTTTTCAGGATGAGTATCCAATCACGCTTATTTCGAAACAGATTCCAATTTGGTTGGTGGAGCCTGAGTTATCAGATGCCGTCGCCAACCAGGGCCGAAGCTCGGAACATGGAGCAGAAACGCAAAATGCTCCGACAGTCTGGTATCCGAGAATGTCGATGGAAGTCGAAGGATTTTTCTATCGCCTTTGGTCATTCAACACTGCCCAAACGACTTCGGCAAATCGATCGATAGGAACAGAGCAATCGGGTCAAGCTCGACTGCGACAAATTGGACCTTTGGTTGCAGTCACGCATTGGGAGAAACCGCTTTTGGAGCGACCGGCTGCGTCAAATCGATCGATCATTCGAGAAACCATCACGGCCATCGGCTTGCTATTAGTCTGTATCTATGGTTACTACCGATTGAGACCGGCACCTAGGCGAAAAAAGCCGATGGCTTGACGCTTTAGGCTGCCTGTGGATAACTTCATTCGTAACCGTTCACACGCCGATCAGCCGCAACGCGTTAGCGTCCGGTTTCTTCGCATCGATTCAAATCCGTTTTCAGGAGTTTTTAAATACTATGAGCAAAACGCCCGTTCGAGTGGCAGTTACCGGTGCCGCTGGTCAAATCGGTTATTCATTGTTATTCCGCATTGCGGCTGGCAACATGCTTGGAAATGACCAGCCGGTGATCCTGCAATTGCTCGAAGTTCCAGTCGAAAAGGTTCAGGAAGCATTGAAGGGCGTGATTATGGAACTGGAAGACTGTGCCTTTCCATTGCTGGCTGGAATCGAAGCCCACAGCGACCCGATGACGGGCTTCAAAGATACCGATTATGCGCTTTTAGTGGGGGCTAGGCCGCGTGGACCTGGCATGGAGCGATCTGAATTGCTTGCCGCAAATGCGCAAATTTTCACTGCTCAGGGCAAAGCCTTGAATGCCGTTGCGAGTCGCGACGTCCGAGTATTGGTCGTCGGCAATCCAGCCAATACGAACGCTTATATCACGATGAAAAGCGCCCCCGATTTGCCTCGCAAGAATTTTACCGCCATGCTTCGACTGGACCACAATCGCGCATTGAGCCAACTCGCTGCCAAGACGGGCAAACCGGTGGCTAGCATCAAGAAGCTGGCTGTCTGGGGCAATCATTCACCGACGATGTACGCCGACTATCGTTTCGCGACGATCGACGGAGCTTCGGTCAAGGATATGATCAACGACCATGCGTGGAATCGCGATGTGTTTCTTCCGACAGTCGGCAAGCGAGGAGCAGCCATCATTGCTGCTCGCGGAGTTTCAAGCGCAGCCTCGGCTGCGAATGCGGCCATCGACCATATGCGAGACTGGGCGCTGGGTACCAACGGCGGCTGGGTAACGATGGGTATTCCGAGCAATGGCGAGTACGACATTCCAGCGGATGTGATGTTCGGCTACCCCGTAATCTGCGAAGGCGGCGATTACAAACTCGTCGAAGGCCTTTCGATCGACGAGTTCTCGCGGGAATGCATCAACAAGACGCTTGCCGAACTCTTAAGCGAGCAAGCTGGCGTCAAGCATCTGCTATAAGTTTCGCTTATAGCCGCAGCGGACAACGCATTGATTGTGTGCGATTGCGATTGTCCGCAAAATGGAATGCAAGCATTGTGTCGACAAATTTTTGAAACCTTTCTTGAATCGACATTGCATTTCGTCGAGCGGGCGAATAAAACTCCGTTCCCCGAAATGTTTGCCGTCGGTCTTGTCCAATTACCAACCGACCCTGTCTGAGCCCTATTACGCTACGCGACACTCCAAGGGAACGCTGATGAAATATCTTCAATCTCGTGTGCAGCAGTTTATGCCGTTGGCCACGAAAAGATCCAGCATCGCTCTTTCAGAAACTTCTCTATCACTCGATTTCCCGCATCGCTTATTTACTCCCGAGCACTACGAGCCAAACTATGCATACCCGTTGGTAATTTGGTTGCATAGCCAAGACAGCAGCGAATACGAGTTGGATAGCGTGATGCCGCATCTGAGCATCAGGAACTATGTCGCTCTGGCCATTCGCGGCCCGCGAGCCTCTCAAGTCAAGGAGCGATGCTTCCGATGGGGCAAGTCGACTTCGGCCATGACGACGGTCGAAGACTATGTACTGCAAGCGATCAAAGCGACATCGGAGCACATTTCCTTCGATCGCCGAAAAGTCTTTTTAATGGGGGTTGGAGCTGGCGGGACGCTCGCCCAATGGCTTGGAATGCGAAACAGCCAGAATTTCGCGGGCGTTGTCAGTTTCCACGGCGGGTTTCCTCGCCGGTCAGATACCTTGGTTCATTGGAAGGCTGCTCGCAAGCTTCCGGTTCTCATGACGTATGGCGAAAGTTCCGAACTTTGCGATGCCGACGAAGTTTGTCGGTCGCTAAGAAATGTCCATTCGGCTGGCCTTCGCTATCAGTTTGCTCAATTTGCAACGGGCGACGATCTCGATACAGGCATGACAAGTTGTGCCAATCAATTCATGATGAACCTAGTCGCCGATCGCTCGAACGAATCGACGTCTGCCCCGCTTTTAGAAGCCCATGCCTCGGCACGATTCGACAAAAACTAGCCTGGCCATGCCAATTTGCGAATGCCGCATCTCTATGAGCCGTGGCCGCTAGCCGCGGGCCCCAAGTTAGACTTGCCGAAAATTCTTGGTATATTAGGGAGCGTAGGAATTCGTTGAATTCCCAGTGGCTCCTCTTTTTGGTTTAAGCGTTCCTATGCACTACTTCTTCGTTGCGGCTTTTGCAGACCAAATATGGATCGGCATTGCCGTCGCCGTCATTCTGTTTACGCTGTTCGTCGTTTCAATTATTTCGAGTTTCTTCAACCTCTGGATTCAATCGGTACTGACGGGCGCGGGCGTTGGAATCTGGGATCTCGTCGGGATGTGGTTTCGACGCGTCGACGCTCGAATGATTGTCAAGAGCAAGATCATGGCGGTTCAAGCGGGAGTCGATGACGAAGAGCTAACATCGAAAGCCCTTGAAGCGCACTTCTTGGCGCGTGGCAACGTACCGCAAGTAGTACGCGCACTTATCGCAGCCAGAAAGTCGAAACAAATCAATCTCAGTTTTGTTCAAGCAGCCGCCATTGATCTCGCAGGTCGAGATGTTTTGGAAGCGGTGCAAACCAGCGTCTATCCGAAAGTAATCGATTGTCCGCCTCGAGGTTCTTCGCGCCCCACCTTGGATGCGGTTGCCAAAGACGGGATTCAGTTGAGAGTGAAAGCTCGAGTGACCGTTCGAGCAAATCTACAACGATTGATCGGTGGCGCTACCGAAGAAACCATTATTGCTCGCGTTGGAGAAGGTATTGTAAGTGCGATCGGCTCCTCCGAATCGCACAAAGAAGTTTTACAGAACCCAGACGTGATTTCCAAAGCCGTTCTCGCGCGACGTCTCGATGATCAGACCGCCTTCGAAATCGTCTCGATCGATATCGCCGATATCGATGTGGGCGAAAACATTGGAGCACGATTGCAGGCCGATAAGGCCGAAGCGGACACTCGAGTGGCACGGGCTCGAGCCGAAGGACGACGCGCACAGGCAGTCGCAGCCGAGCAGGAGATGATCGCTAAAATTGAAGAGAGTCGAGCCGCTGTTGTCGAATCAGAAGCCGAAGTACCTCGTTCGATCGCGAGTGCTTTCCGCGAAGGACGGCTTGGAGTACTCGACTATTATCGACTGAAAAACGTTGTCGCGGATACCGAAATGCGGCAGTCGATCGCCGGCACCGGAAACAATACCGTCAACTACGCTGGCAAGACCACAGGGAGCTAGTGCTTTATGGCGGACGATTTAAACGACTTTCTTAGACAAGCAGCCTTGCGGCGCGAGGCTCGCAAAAAAGCGTCAGGCGACTCTTCGGCACCAGCCCGACCTGTTTCTTCGCAGAAGTCGAACCAACAACCGATACGAACGTTGAGCTCCAATGACGATCTCGATGTGATCGAGCCGATTTCGATCGAGCAGCGGCATATTGTTCCTCACATTCCAAAGCCTGATCGAGTTTCCGAAAGCGTTGTGAAAGCCGACAAGAAGCGCGAGTCGCACGTGAAGGAAGTATTCGGTAGTTCACCTGCCCCACTTGAACGTCAAGGCAAAAAAAAGCCCAAGCAACAAGGGCAGGCACGAGCTCACGTTCCGACGATCGCGACTTCTAATCGCGATTCATCCACGGCCGATTCAGGGGCCTCGATGGAGAGCGGCGTTGGCCCCCAAGGAAACCAAAGAATGACGTCGCTCGACATGTTAAAACTTCTTCGAAACCCCGACTCACTTAAACTCGCATTTATCGCATCCGAAATCTTCGGTAGAAAATTCCAATAGACTAGCGCGTTCTTGACTGATAATGCAGATTGCTTTTAGTTCAAAGCAGTGCAATCGCTTCGAGGACGCTTTCGTCGTGACCTTCGACGTTGACTTTCTTCCAGACCTTGGCGACTTTTCCAGAAGCATCGATCAGGTACGTGCTGCGCTGGATTCCCATCGATTTTTTTCCGTACATGTTCTTTTCTCGCCAGGCACCATACGCTTCAGCGACGGCGTGGTCGGGGTCAGCAAGAAGCGGAAAATTTAACTCGAATTTGTCGCGAAATTTGATGTGCGATTCGACCGTATCGGGGCTGACGCCAAGCACGACGGCCCCCGATTGAGCCAATTTGGCTTCGGCGTCGCGGAAGGCACAGGCTTCTTTGGTGCAGCCTGGCGTGTCGTCTTTGGGGTAAAAATAAAGGACAACTGGCTGGCCTTTCAGTTGGCTAAGCTTGATTTTCTTGCCTGAATCAGAGCTCAATGTGAATAACGGGGCCTTGTCGCCTTGTTCGAGCCAATCGCTCATCGTCATAACCTTTTTTGGCTCTTCCGCAGAATCTGTGGGGCAAAATTAACTATTTATCGTTACGAATAGAAAACCGAAGTTTCAACGGACACCCGTTTCGCATTGGATTT
>JAWXCK010000130.1:0-6783 GCA_034408855.1 Pirellulaceae bacterium | reverse complement strand
GAGCTGCTCACAAGTCAGTAAAAACAGCACTGATATCAATCATCGCTTGGGCCTTTCTTACCGCTCCAAGGTATTCCAAACAAAGACCGCAACAGTCTGTCCTTCTCCTCGCATATGGACTCCCTTCGAGCCCAATTCTTGATGTCCTCAACCCTCACTTACCGATCGATACTAAACCGAGCCGAACAATGCCAAAACAGTTTGCGGGTGTCCGCTTGGTCTGCCCTCATCACTTCAGCGGAATCATGGATCGCATGGAACTTCCAGAGCCATAGGTTCTGATGGAACACTCGGTGTACCCAATATTGAACCAGATCTGCAATCAGCACGATCTCTATTAAACCGCCACATCGGTTGCGACCTTATCTTGTCTTGGGCGACTGGATATTGTGCCCAACCAAACAGGACGACGGCTGGCTTGAGTGTCCGAAAGGTTGTTAACTGGACAAGTATCTTGCCAATGAAAAAACAGGTCGCATCCAGACGCCATCCGTGGCGAAACACGCTTTGATCGAGTCGCCCAAACAATTTCTCCGATAGATCTCTCGATTCTTCGGAAAAATACTTGACAGGGTCCTTCACATGGTATTACATTACCACTGGTAGTGGATTACCACGTGAAACGGTGGCGTTTTTGCTAACAGGAGCGATGTCGATGGCAAAGAAAAAAGTGGGGGCTTCCGATCTCGGACGCCGTGAACGGCAGATTCTGGAAGTGATCTTCAAGTTGGGTGAAGCCTCGGTCGGCGATGTCCTTGAACAACTTCCCGATCCCCCGGCTTACGATTCGGTCCGAACGATGCTTCGGATGCTTGAAGCCAAAGGTTTGCTGCGACATCGTTGCGAAGGCACGAAATATGTCTATCGTCCGACTCAGTCGCATGAAACGGCCAGTCGATCGGCCCTGTCGCATTTGATGAAAACTTTCTTCAAAGGTTCGGCTTCCGATACAGTCGCCGCCGTCTTTGATCTGTCTTCCGATAACCTGAGCCATGATGAGCTGGACCAGCTTGAAAAACTAATCGAACAAGCTCGAAAGGAAGGGCGATGATGTTGCACAATCTCTCAACTTACTTTTCAGAGCATAGTTTACCTCTGATCATCGACGCGACGATCAAAGCAAGTCTTATCCTGATGCTGGCGATTGTTTTGGATCGAATGTTAGCTCGTTCATCGGCCGCCGTTCGGCATCGCGTATGGGGATTGAGTCTTTGGAGTGCATTGCTCGTCCCAATCCTGTCGATGGTCCTGCCACAATGGCAAATCCCTATCTTGCCGCAACGCGATGTTTCACGATCGTTAGCGACACCCGTAGAAGCAATTGTCCCGACGCTTAATTCTGAATCGATTCGTCTATCGCAAGAAACCGGTCTGCCAATCGATTCCTACAATGCCAAAGATTTTTCGTCGCCGCCATTCGATCGCAATTTTCTTCCAGATGCGATGCCCCCAACCGAGCAGCCGATGCTTGTCGAGACAACGCCATTGAACGCGAACGACAACGCGACAACGCCAACGTCCGAACTTGGCTCACCGAAGCAAGCATGGATGCGATTCGATCTCGGATTGGGTTTGGTGGTCATTTGGTTTGTAGGATTCTTGTGGAAGCTCGCGCCGATTCTTGCTGGACTCGTCGCCAATCGTCAGTTGATTCGAAAGTCCGAAGAAGTCCTCGATGGTCGCGAGCGAGTTCTGGTTGGCACCCTCGCGAGTCGACTTGGTTTGAATCGCCGCGTCCCACTTTTCGAAGCCGACGCTTCGGTCGTCCCGATGACATTGGGAGTCGTTCGTCCCGTGATTGTAGTTCCTCGCGATTGGGTCGGGTGGACCGCCGAGCAGCGTGAATGTGTGTTACTTCACGAGTTGGCCCATATCAAGCGTTTCGATGTAGCGTATCAGCTTGTCGGTTGTTTCGCCGCCGCCGTCCACTGGATGAATCCGCTCGTTTGGCACGCCCTTCGCCAGCTTCGCATCGAACGAGAACTTGCCTGCGACGATTGTGTCTTGGAAGCCGGCGAGCTGCCATCGGAGTACGCTAAGCAGCTAGTCGTTGTCGCTCGAGCTTACCGACCTTATCGTCCAAGCGTCTCAGTAGCGATGGCTAGTTCCGCACGCCTCGACGATCGCATCCGAGCCATCCTCGACACCGCTCGTTCGCGATTACCGCTCAGTAACAAAACGGCCCTTGCATTAGCCATCACGGCGTCGCTGTTCGTCGCGTCGATCGTCATTGTTCGTCCGGTTGCTCGTCAAGCCGATGCGGATGAACCTGCGGTAACCGTGGAGACATCCGATACTCGCGTTGAAGAAGCATCTGGCCCAGCCGATGTATCTTTGAATTTGGACAAAGGAATCATTGTCAAAGGAATGGTACTCAAGCCCGATGGGTCACCCGCCGTTGGAGCCACGATTCGTTCGATCCCAGGCGTTTATCGACCCGTTCCAGAGCTCGCTCCATTCGGAGGTGAATCATCGATTGGCGACGCAACCGTTGATGAGCGAGGTGAATTTGAAATCCAAGTCAATCAACGTCCGTATGGAGAACGTTTGCCAGTGGACGATCAGTCGTGGAAACAATTTACGACGATTTCCGCATCGTCAGATGGTTTCGGCCCAGCTTGGATTGATTTCGCTTCGATCAATCCATCCAAACCGATCCGACTTCAATTAGTAGAAGACATGCCGATTCGCGGACGCGTTGTCGATTTGGAAGGACGTCCGCTTGCGAAAACCCAGATCCAAGTTGCAACCATACGAGGCGGTAAGAATAACGATCTATCGACTTGGCTGAAAGCAGTTGACGCAGGTGGCGACGCGCAGACTTTGTCACAATATCTTGTCAACCGAGTTCATCCACGCGAACTTGGAATCGGACGTGAACTGATCACCGATAGCGACGGTGCATTTGAAGTGAAAGGGATCGGTCGAGATCGCGTCGTGGAACTTACCTTTCACAGCGACTGCGTTGCTTACGAATACGTTGCCGTCGTGACGCAAGCGAGGCCGGCGTCTCAAATTCAAACTTGGTTTGGTTCCGCGGAAAAACAACCGCTTTTTGGAGCGACGTTTACATTTACTGCCTCGCCAAGTCGACCGATTACAGGCATCGTGATCGATGCGGCTACGAAACAACCGATTGCTGATGTTTCGGTTGGAAGTTATTGGTTTGCGAACGATCCCTTCGTAGGTAATTCTGCTTTGAAAACAACGACCGACAAGGAAGGTCATTTTCGTCTGATCGGTTATCCGCAGAAGAGCGTTACGGATATCCTCGTTCGACCTAACGACAGCCAACCGTATTTTATGCGTCAGGTCAAAGCACCGGATCCGACCGAACTCGCAGCTCCGCAAATGACCATCGAGTTACATCGCGGTATTTGGATTTCTGGACGCGTAACCGATCAAGTTACCAAAGAACCCGTCGCGGGTGCTTGGATGTCCTGTTTGCCTTGGAGAACCAATGAGTTTGCCCAAGCGTTGCCAGAATTCGATGAAGACGGAAATGTTCGTGGTGATCAGGCTCGCTACAAGACTGATAAAAATGGAAACTATCGCTTAGTCGGTTTGCCAGGACCTGCTATCGTCGGTGCAGAGAGTGTTTTAAAGCAATATCGAGTTGGAAAGGGCTATGAAGAAGTTGCCAAGAATACACCAATCCGTGACAAAGAATCCGGATGGTTGAGTACCTATTCAAACCCAATCAATCCAAGCCCTAAATGGCCCGACGCGATGCTCGGGATCCATCCAACGGCCGACACCGAATCGATCGAGTTGAATTTTGAATTGGACCCGGGTGGGAAGCTTCAAATAAAAATCGTCGATGAAAAAGACCAACCGGTGGTAGGTGCGAACGTCCTTGGTTTGTCACGCCGCGGAGGACAGTTCTATCGCAATTTGTCGGGTACTGACAATGGCATATTCGAAGCTATTTGCTTTGGTTCCGATGAGGTTCGCCCGATCGTCGTATTGCATCCAGATCGGAAGATAGGGCGTGCGACGCAGGCTGGACCGGAACAGATCAAACAAGGAAAAATGAACATCAAACTTCTTCCACTAGCGGAGGTAACGGGAAGATTGATGGATCAAGGCGAGCCATTGTCGGGGTTGCCGATAGAACTTCGCATTCTTCCTGTCGGCGACTTCAGTCCATACTTGAAAATAGTCACGACCAACCAAGATGGAAGCTTTGTGTGCGAGCTTCCGACAGGGCGCGCGTACAAATTGTTCGTCCAATCACAAGCTGTCGATATTGTTGCAAACGTTGTCGACGAACTCGAAGTCCAACCTGGACAAAAAATCGAGCTGGGGACACTCAATCTTGGGAAGGATCGCAAATTTGTAGCAGGGCGTGAGAATAACAAAAAAAATATGGAAGCGGCTTCTTCTAGCTCGGATACGCGAATGGGAAGCAAAGCCTCACCGCCAGCCGAACGCGCCAAGAGTACGGAGGTCCGCGATGAAGCATCGAAAGTCTTGGCGACTTCCGCTACAGATCGAAAGACGATCACCGGGACCATACGGCGCAAGGTCGACGGACAGCCTGCGACTGGCGCCGACTTAGCGATTATCGCCGTACGTATCGAAAAGGGAAGTTGGACGAAGAGCGAAGTTTTTTCAGAAACAGTTGCAAACGAAGATGGGCGATTTGAACTTTCATTCGATGGCGATCGAACGTCGAAGACCCATGCAGAAGCGAGGTTGATCGCTCGTGCCGATGGCTACGGCATGGTGTGGGAGAATCTAAATTTGGATGGAGCGAATACGTCGTTCGATCTAACCTTGGAACCGGAGCAACGGATTCAAGTTCGCTTGATCGATCTCGAGGGAAAGCCGGCCTCCAATGCATCCATCGATCTGGGATGTGTCATGAAGACGATGGTCCCTGAATCGCAATCTCCCCATTCTGAACGAACCGGCTTTCATGAATTCGCGAGCAAGCCGAACGCTTGGCCAAAATCCTTGTCGACCAACAACGAAGGGATTTTAACGGTCTTGGGTATCAGCAAGTTTTGTGGGGTCTATCTGAAAGTGAAAGCCGACGACCGTTTTGCTCCGCAGCATCTAGCCTTGAACTGCGGTTGGAAAGAGGAACGCGGCGAAAACGATCGTACTTATCGAAGCATTGTCAAGAACTTCCCTGCTGATGAAATTCCGACATTGCCGCTACCGCCAGCACTTGTTTTCGAGGGGCGTGTACTCCTGGGTGAAACCAATGAACCCGCTGCCAACTCCCGGATCTCGATCTGGGCTAGTCAACAAGAGTTTCTGGGTTCCATGTATTCCTACGATAGTCAGACGGATGAGAATGGACGCTTTCGACTTACTCCCTCCCCAGGTGTTCGCTTTGGTATCATAGCTCACCCGCCCAAAGCGAGTGGCTATTCGATTCGTCGGCTAAACGATTTGAAATGGGAATCTGGGGCTGGGTCGAAGAATATCGAAATTCGATTGCCTGCTGGTGTGCTGGCACACGGGAATATCTTCGATGCGAGCACCGGAACGCCTGTTGTGAACGCGTCGGTTCAATACATTCCCGAACGATTCAAAAATCCGAACGTGACCGACGAAACCGTTACTGGTTGGCAAGGCATTCAGACTACTAATGCAGCAGGCGAATTCAGCATCTCTGTATTACCTGGGCCTGGCACGCTCCTCGTTCACGTCAACGGAAGCCACTATCTACTTCATGAGATGACATCTCGTGAATTGGACGGTTACAAACCAGGCGGAATCAGAAACTATGCCCACGCCTTTGCGAAGATCGATCCACAGATTGGCAATCCACTCGATAACCTAAAAATTGAATTGCAGGCCGGTGGCACCGTACGAGCCAAAATTGTGGATGGTTCTGGACGACCTGTCGATCAAGCTGTCGCCCTAACAAGGTTGAAGGTATACCCGACATCGCCTCGCTGGAGGTCAAATCCTCAAGAAGTCATTGAAGGGAACTTGGGAGTTAGCGGACTAGGTGCGAACGAAAAATACCCGTTATTCATTCTCGACGCAAAAAACAAACTGGGCGCAACAGCGTTTCTCCAGATATCCGATCCCGAGCCGACGATCATGCTAAAACCATGTGGGACAGCCAAGGTCCGCTTTGTGAATAGCGATGGTACGGTTCGCACTGACATGGGTTTCGATTTCAGTTTGGTCGTAACGCCCGGTGCGTCGCGTTTCGACTTCGATGCAGAGAAAAATGGCGAGAAATCAGCCGATGAAGATTTTGTTGCCAATATCGATCGAGCCGGCACAGAGCTCAGTCAAAAAAACAATGTTACTGGCGAAATCGTTTACGAAAACTTGATTCCAGGCGCAACGTATCGGTTTAGCAAGTTGGCAAACGGGAAGGTTACCGAGAACATCGATTTTGTAGCCAAACCGGGAGAGACGATTGACCTGCATGATATTGAGTTGCCGAGCGACAAATAAGCTGTTCTCGCAGATGAGTTTTGGACCGTGCTTTATTTTGGACCGTGCTACGCTTCCGTCGGATTTTATCCGGCGGAGCGGCAACTGGCAGCTACAAATACAACGCCAGTGACGATCACTCGCTCTCCGACGGCTTTATCGGGCGGGAGCAACGATACCCGCGCCGCTCCCGCCCGATTAATCGGACGGAGAGCCAAAGACTGGACTGATGAAAATGTTAAAGCACGTCACAAAGACTCGATACGAAAATCTTTCTCCCCCTCGCCCCGGTACTCCGGGGAGAGGGGGAGAAAGATTTTCGTATCGAGTCTTTGTGACGTGCTTTAACATTTTCATCAGTCCAGTCTTTGGCTC
>JAWXCK010000129.1:0-4356 GCA_034408855.1 Pirellulaceae bacterium | reverse complement strand
TTTTTCTTCAACTTTGGACATCGGAGTGATGCCTCAAAAATCCAATGCGAAACGGGTGTCCGGTGAAACTTCGGTTTTCTATTCGTAACGATAAATAGTTAATTTTGCCCCACAGATTCTGCGGAAGAGCCAATTTTATAAACAAGCGAGTGTTAAGAATGCCCCGACCCCTCTACCCGAAGACGGGGCGAGGGGAGGAAGAATCGCAGGGCTTGCGCCCTTGCTCTCGTGACCATGCATGCAATAGACAAGTAAAATCTTACGGGTTGATTCTCTACTTCTGCTCGCCATGCTACTGCTTCGCTAGCAATTGACGAGAAAGTGGCGTTTTGTTTGACGTAATCGATTGTTGGCTGGACTTGGGATTCATTTTCGATAGCACTTGCGACTGGCCGGCTTTTTTGAAAGAGTATAGGCGAATGAAACTGGGAAACTTCCATGGATGGATGGTCCGTTGCTACCTATCGTCAAATTTGAACTTTATCAACCTAGGACGGCTCTTTGGGGGCTCTTATTGATATTGCTTTCCGGATGCGGGCAGCATGGACTTTTTCAGATTCCCGAGGGGAAAGGGCGCATCGCGATTCCTAGTTTTATACCGCCCAAACCGTCCATTCCACGTGTTCCGTTAGACGGCTCGGTGCCGGTGAACAATCCGGTCCCGCTGGCCGAGCAGGATCCTGAATTTCTTTGGCTTCAAATCGTCGATACGGTCGACGACTACTTTCGGATCAAAACAGAACAGCGCTTTCGTCGCGACTCGGAGCAGTGGCTCGAAGGAAATATCGAAACGTATCCTGAAATCGGAGCAACCAAACTGGAGCCTTGGCGGAAAGATGCGGTCAAAGGTTTTCAGCGGTGGCAAAGCACTTTTCAAACCATTCGCCGAACGGCGTATATCCGTGTAACGCCGATGGCGACTGGCTATTCGATGAGTATCGAAGTGATGAAAGAACTTGAAGATGTCGATCGATCTGTTTCTTCAGGCGAAGGCTCGGCGTCGGTTCGACACGACGGAGGTATTGTGCGATCGGATAATCAATTGACGGGACTCCCTATTACACTCGGTTGGATACGCCAAGAAAACGATACGGAGTTAGAACAAAAGATTCTTCGCGAAGTCTTAGGACGGGTCACTGAAGTACGTCCTCCACGAAAGAAACTGCTGCATCCCAATGGTTGACTTGCGATTTTTCATAGCACTCAAATGAAAATGTCAAGAATAACGTCCGAAAATTTGGGCGTGCCACCCGATTTAGAAAAACCCGACGTTATTTTTGACCCGATTCTTAAATCCGTCGGTCTAGCTATCCGGTATCCACTTTCTTTTGCCGATGCATACGCCATAATGTTTGGCCAGCGGCGGATCAAGCTAAGCAGACCAAGCTAAATCGATCGCCTGCCGCCGCCGGTCGCATTTAATTCATCTGTAAAGGAATACCAAACGATGGCAAAGCCAACGACGGTTTCGCGTAGTAAGGCATCTCTATCGCAGCCATCCAAACGCAGGGATATTCGCAATCGGCTTGGTTATCTTACTTGCCGACAGGCCGAACGATGGCTCGGGCAAGACGGAGCGACCAAGTTGCGACAGGGGCGGCAGTTACGAATCGACCCAACGGTCAACATATCGATTGTCGGCGACACGCTTTGTTGCACTGTGCCGGATGGCTCGATTGAGGGTGGGATTGCGCGTGTAACGATTGTCGAGAAGTCGAATCGGACCGATGGTGTGCAGTTCAATTGCGATGCGTGCGGAACGACCTGCGAGCATATTGCAGCGACGTTGTCGGAAGTTCTGGAATCGAAGCTGGTACTCGGATTATCCGAGGAGCCTGATCCGAAGGAGCCAATCGAAAATCTCACCGAGCGCGAGCTGGTCGCCAGGGCTCTCGCGGATCGAAAAGCGCGGGCCGCAGCGGAACGGATGGTGGTTACTCCGAAGGATGCCCGAACACCTTGGACCGACTACAGCGTAACCAGCAAGGAATCCGGACGAAGCTATCGCGTGTCGTTGCGTGGGATCGACGTTGGCCAATCGTATTGCTCGTGTCCCGATTTCCGAACCAACCAGCTCGGGACGTGCAAGCACGTCTTACGTGTTCAAGAGACGATCGAGAAAAAATTTAGCCAACAGACGCTTGCCAAACCGTATCGACGAAAGAACCTTTCGTTGCGTATGCACTACGGGGACATCAACGACCCGACCATCGGATTGCGATGGAATCTACCAAGCGAGCCGAACGAGGAAGTGCGATCTCTGCTTGGGAAACTTCGCGACCAGTCAACCACCGATGTCGCGACAACGATGAAACTTCTACGCAGCTTGGAGCGTTCTGGGCAAGAAGTGAACGTTTACCCGGACGCCGAAACTTTTATCGAGTATGGTTTGATTCAACAAAGTCTGGCCGAGAAGGCGGCCGAAATTCGCAAGAATCCAAAGAAACATCCGCTTCGCAAAGAGCTGTTGAAGGTCGAATTGCTCCCATATCAACTGGATGGAATCGCATTTGCGGTGGGCAATGGACGAGCCATCTTGGCGGACGACATGGGGCTCGGAAAAACCATTCAGGGCATTGGTACCGCCGAAATGTTGGGGCAACTCGCGAATGTTCAAAACGTCCTTGTGGTATGCCCCGCCTCGCTAAAAAGTCAGTGGGCGGCGGAAATCGCACGATTCTCGGATCGAACTGCGAAGATTGTATTGGGAAGCGCTGCCGAACGCGCCACGCAATATAAGGATGCAAGCTTCTTCAAGATCGCCAACTATGAGCAAATCGTTCGCGATGAAGCGATCGTCCAAGAGATACATTGGGACTTGATCATTCTGGACGAAGGCCAACGGATCAAGAACTGGGAATCCAAAACGTCGCAGACTTTCGGCATGTTGAAGTCGACGTACGCCTTGGTTTTGTCAGGCACACCGCTCGAGAATCGACTCGAAGAGCTATACACCGTGGCCAAATTTATCGACAGCCAGCGGATGGGACCAGCTTACCGCTTTCTCCATCGACATCGCATGGTGAATGATGTTGGTCGAGTCGAGGGTTACAAGAACCTTGATTCGCTGCGCGAGTTGATGAAGCCATTTCTATTGCGCCGGACCCGCGCGGGCGTGATGCAGGAGCTGCCGGAACGCACGACCGAATTTGTACGTGTTCGTCCAACCGAGGAACAAAAAACACTCAGCGACGAGCACGTTCGGAAGGCGACGATGATCGCGGCCAAAGCCTACTTGACCGAGATGGATTTGCTGCGACTGCAAAAGCACTTGCTCTGCGCGCGGATGGCCGCCGACAGCACGTTCTTGGTCGACAAGGAGCCGCCAGGTTTTTCGAGCAAGCTGGAGGTTTTGGACGAATTGCTCGAGGAACTGTCTGACGAGCCGACTCGCAAAATTATCTTGTTCAGCGAATGGACAAACATGCTGAATTTGATTGAACCACTCCTGACGCGGCATGGTATCCAGTTCGTTCGATTGGAAGGAAAAGTTCCTCAAAAGAAACGCCAAGAGTTGGTCCACAAGTTTCAGACGGACCCGGAATGTCGCGCGATCATCATGACCAATGCTGGCTCGACTGGATTAAATCTCCAAGCGGCGAACACCGTCATCAACGTCGATCTTCCTTGGAATCCGGCGGTACTCGAGCAGCGGATCGCCCGCGCCCATCGCATGGGTCAAAAACGTCCTGTCCATGTTTATATCCTCATCACCGAAGAGACGATCGAGGAACGCTTGCTCGGGACGTTAGCGGCGAAGTCCGAGCTCGCATCGGCAGCGCTCGATTTCGACAATGATCTAACCGAAGTGAGCATGACGACAGGTATCGATGAACTAAAAAGGCGGCTTGAAAAAATTCTCGGCGAAAAACCGGTCGCGGAAATCGACGAATCGATGCGGCGCGATGTCGAGACATCGATCGAGGCGACCAAAGAGCGACGAGACAAGGTAGCGGCCGCCGGTGGCGAACTGCTAGGGGCCGCTTTGAACCTAGTATCGCAGCTCGTCAGCCAGGGTCAGCCTCCGGCGGCCGCCGTGGTTTCGGAAATATCCGACCGACTCGCCTCGTGTGTCGAGCGTGACGACCAAGGACGTCCGCAATTAAAGTTCACCCTGCCCAACGAAGATGCGCTCCGATCTCTGGCGCAAACACTCGCGCAACTTCTCGTGCAACCCAATAATTAACGCTCTTCCGCAGAAACCGTGGGTGGTTTTCGTGATCCGCAATCGATTTTAGCCGTGAAATACAAGGAAAGCACTGGACTGAGTGATTGCAAAAACCAAGGTTCGCTTTCTGATCGGAAATGCTTACCCAAAAAATTGCTATGGTTTGGATGGTGCAATGAGTTTGGCGG
>JAWXCK010000128.1:0-14074 GCA_034408855.1 Pirellulaceae bacterium | reverse complement strand
GTTTTGGTTATTGGTTTTTGCGTTTTGGATTTTGCGTTTTGGATTTTGGTTTTTTGGGCAACGCCCATGGTCATCGTAGCCTAGGGCAACGCCCTAGGTGTTGATGCCCCACCATGTATTTTTGGGCAACGCCCATATTCAACGGTTCTTCAATCCCATACGTATCGTTCATCAAACTCAATCTCATAACGGTTCAAAAACTCTCGGTACTCTTCTTGGAATGTCTTCGTTCGATGATGTTCCTCTTGGTTTTCGATGTACTTTACAACGCTTTCGCGATGAGTCGGACTGACCGAAAATATCCCATAACCTCGTTGCCAATAAAACTTATCCAAATCAACTCCTAACGTTTTCACAAATTTGGATGACTCACGCTTTAGCTGCTCCACATAATCCTTCACGGCAACCGTTCGCCCAATGTCGTAAAGAATGTGTACATGGTCGGCGACGCCTCCAACGACTACATACGGCGATCCCATGTCTCGTAAAACAACTGCCAGATAGGCGTGGACCTGACCTCGTATCGAGGGGGCGAGAAACGCATAGCGATCCTTCGTACTGAAGATTAGATGTGCGTAGAGTTGCGAAAGTGACTGTGGCATGTTTGTTGATGGCGTTGGCCAATTGGTGGAACGATTTTGGATTTTGGATTTTGATTTGGCAGTTTAAGGGCGGCGATTTTTCCCGGATCGAAAATCGAAAATCGCGAATCGAAAATCATTTGTCCGAGAGACGAAAAGAGAAAACCCTGGAAATTACTGGATTTCATGCCCATGGCCGACCGTTGCCGCATTTGATTTGTCCGATAGACGAACATAGAAAACACCCCAAATTGGGTGGATGGTTCGGTTTGACGCCTCGCAGACTCAAGGGGCTTTGCCCGATCGAGTGCCCCAAAACAAAGAAAATCATAAAAAAAGCTGGAAAAACCGGTATTCGTGGCATCCACGGGGCTTGTCCGTTTCGATTTGGATTCATAGAGAAACATAGATTTGATGTTTGCGGCGATTTGTCTGGTTGTTCGGATTTGCACGGGGCGAGACGTTTGGATTCGTTTCTTGTCAATACACTTAACCTTGACTCGGCGTATCTGCCGATATATTCTTTAGACGTGATCTGAACCTCGAGTCATTCGGGTAGTAGGATCCACCAGGGCCCGAAAGGGCCCCATTTTTTTGCTACATCGGCAGTCGCACGATCCCCATCTTGTCGGGATCTTTCTTCGAGGCAGCTTTGCATAACACGGGATCGAGACGCTTAAAGTAAGCATTTCCTCCACTCTGCTTCATATAACTGTTTGGTTGCATATACTGCTTCAACAAAAACACCGCGCAATCTGCAACTTGGATCAAGTATGACTGACTTGAGTCTCGGTTAATTGGATCCTCAACGACAAGCCGAATTGGACGATCGATGAGAGTCGAAGCTCCATGTCCAAGATTGATCTTTAGTCGATTACTCACACGCATGCGTGTAAGCAACTGCTCCAACTTGCCGCCATCCGTGTCATCTGGGAACACGATCCCGCGTTCTTGAGGATTGGATGGACCCCGAAAATTCTTGTAATCGATAGTGTTCTCGAAACGTTGAAATAACGAACACCAAGCGTAGTTGAAAACATCCTCTGGAGTGGCAACACCGTGAGCCTTGTCGAGAACAACGCTAATGACATTAACATCACGGAGTCTTGCAATTTCATCTGCAAAGTTTCGAATAATCGCCAGTCTCGCGTGCTTTGAGAGCGTTTGGATAGAAGCGTGAAGTTTCTTAGGTTTGCTAATCATTTCCGCAGTGTGCAACTCGGCTTCTTGGGGTATCCCATATTTGCTTCGTAACCAACGTCGGAACTGAAGTAGTTGATTGATTGTGTCTTGCCACGCAAGTTCATGAACGACTACACCGGCCAAGCAAAACAGTGTCGAAGGGGAACCACCGGATGGCAGTCCGCAGTCGCCGCTTTCGTCAACGTACATCAGATACATGGGATTTAGGATTCTCGATTTTGGATTTTGGATTGCTTAGATTTGGATTCGTTTGCCGTCGTTGATTGCATCCAACATGGCTTGGCGAAGCCGACCAAGGTACGCGTCGACGTCAGGCTCAGATTCCAACCAAGGGCGTTCAAATGAAACGCTGAGATGGCTAAGGCCGATGAACTCCACAGGCGGCTTCCATGCTGGCTTCGGTTTAGTTTCCGAATCACCAGTCGCAGTCTCTTTAGGCTTTTGAGTCCAAGAATTTACCTTCCCGAGGATGTCGGTGTACCCTTTCTGCTCGAAGCGAGTCGCCGCTTCCTTCACTACCGCAATCAAAGGTTGCGACTTGATCTGTTCGATGGTCTCGTAGACGATCGATTCGATCTGCTGCCTCTGTGCCTCAGTTAGTTGGTCGTAGCCTTCGATCGAAGCAAGCTTCTGGACTTTGGACGTGACCGCTTGCTCGGCTGCGGCTCGGGCCTCGGTGGCCAAGGTCTCCAACCTACCACGAAGGCTGTCGAGCAGCGTCTTGGCTTGCTTCATGCCGTTGCCGGCAAAGCACTTGGGATCATCGAGCAACTGTTTCAGTTGGGTGTGTTCGTCGCCATCCAGATAGGAGAAATTAGTGGCGTTGTGATCGATGAATGATTTTGCCTCTGCGTATAACGCGGCTTGCGGGCCAACCATGAAACGGCGTACAGGGTCAAGAATCTGCTCCTTGAGATCGAGCAATCGCTCCGAATCCGTATCAAACTCGGCCAGAAAATGCTTGTGCGATTTGCGAGTCAGCTTGGCGAAATCATCGACGTGCGATGACAATGTCGACAAGAATGGGTATTCGCGATTGCGGGCGATGAGTAGCTGCAACTCGCCATGTAGTTTCTGGAACGCACCAGCGGTCTCTTCGGCAAGTGCTCGAGCTTCGTTGGATCTGGCTGGGGTGTCGAAGAATTGGGAGAAGAACTCTTTAAGCTTGCGAACGGCTCCGGCACCGAACTCGATTTGCGGCTCAAGCACCATGTTGCCATGCTTCTGCGTGTTCTTTAGCGCTGACGCTAACTCTGCATCTTCGAGTAATTCGCCATCGCAACGAATCTCAACTTTGCCACGAGCAACTAGCTTTGCCAGCACGCACTGAATCGCAGGTAGTGGCCAGCCAAACGGTCGCTTCTCGAAATCGTCGACTAACATCTTCATGGTCGGACGAATCCCTTTGGCCACATTGCGACTGATGGAGCCGAGCATCTCCGTTTCCGGCTCGGTGATCGTAGCTGCGTCGTTGCCGAACAGCCCGTCACTCGATTCATTCAAACACTGGTCAATCTGCGCCTCGGTGAACGGAACGCCTCGCAGCATCGGCAGATTGGTATAGGTTTGTTCGACCAACTTCTCAAAGCCATCGTGAATCCGAAGGTTCGGATCTTCCTTGGTGCTTTCGACCAACGAGCCAGCGACGAACATTTGAGCCTTACCCATCAGGCGCTTGACGAGTTCAACGATCTGCATCTGCAGCAGGCGGTTGCTTTCGTTCTTATTACCAATGATCTGCTTGACGTTTGCCTTCTTGGCAGTGGCGTAGTTGATGCCGACATACTTGGCCGTTTGCTTCATCAGCGTGATGTCACGGATGAGACGATCGTCCGGTGGCAATAGTACGGTCAGCTCGGATCGCCCCATGTAGGTCATGCGGACATGTTCGGGATTTCCGGAGTGCTCATGGAATGGGCTGAGGACATGCACACCAAGCTCGTGCTCGCGCCCGTAGAGTTTATCGTCCAGCCTTCGAGTAAAGGAGAAGTCTCGTTTGTTGGGGTCGTATCGCAGCTTCTTGGTTTTCAGAACGTTATCGAAGATGATCTTGTGGAGTTCGTCTGCAACTTCGGAAGCGTCCACTTCGGTGTTCTTGATCTCTTGCTCAACATCCTTTTCCTCGTCAGTCAAGAACTCGTAGTACTCACCGTTGCGTTGGACGTAGATCTGGTTCTCGAGCAGGCTCAGTGCCTCTTCGACGTCTTTGCGTAGCTGGGTCAAGTCTTGATCGAATCGGCTGATCATCAGAACGCAGAGATTTGGAACCGATGCTTTAAACTCCTTCACGTATTTTACAAGCAACAGCGCCTTCAAAAGCCGGATGGCCAACTCGTTGTCGAGTTGCTGAGCCGCCTTGCTGATGGACATCAAATGGCTCTTAAGCGCTGAACTGATGCCTTTGTACATCAAATCAAAAGTAGCTAGTTCACCGATCGTGCTATCGGCGATCTGGATGGCTACTTCTTGAAAGACGCCCAGCATTGATCGTTCGCCAACGCTACTGTGCTTGCCCTCAAATGCGTTGTGAGCGGAAAGACCGCGAATCGCCAGCTGGAACAGTTCGAATTGGTATGGGATGAAAGGGTAACAATTACAGAAGTGGTCTTCATCCCGAAAGTTGCGGTACTTCTGCCCCTCCGAGAAGTCAAAGAGAGTCCGAAAATTCCCGGATTCGCGGATGTAGACGGGAAGTAGTGCTTTTACTCCATCCTCTGTCTTGGCGAGCAACCGTTTCTGAATTACCTCAGCAACGTTTGTGCTAGTCAGCTTCATCGGAGTTGCGAATCGGGCGCGAATCTTCGAAAAATCGTTGCCCTCGCTGCTCGTTAACTCCCCAATCACCTTCGACATTTCTTCTTGCGCGGTGACGATGACCCACGCGCGACCCCGGCACTTGGTCGCAAGACTTTCGGCGATTGTCTGAAGATTGACCATCAGCTTGTCATTCTTGGCAATGTACTGCCCCACTTCGTCGACGAAGAAGTTCAAACGAAAGTCTTTGCCTTTGCGGTCAATGTAATCTTTGACTTGCTCCGCAAAGTCTTCGATGGAGAGCTTATAGTCGTCGCGATGTTTGTTGATGACTTCCGTGACGGTCTCGCCAGTTACGTCGTTGTAGGCTTTATCGATATGGCTGCCGACGCGGATCACACGCTCTCGACCACTCTCCCACGCCATGCCGGCATGTTTCTCGAAAGCCACTTTGAACTTATCGAGCAGACTGTCTTTGTCTAATTGTCGCTCGAAGTGAGCGATAAATCCCTGTTTGCCGTAGTAGCCGCACTTTTCGTCGAAGACTTTGACGAAAACCGCGAGCAATGCATCGACGTCCTTCTTGCTAATCACATCAGCCTTCTGGTCGATGTTGAATAGGATGCTCTCCGAAGGAATTGCCACGGCCTTAGCGATTTTGGCCGCCAAAAGCTTGTTCTTCTTCTCGCATTTCTTTTGAAAGACTTCGCTGACGTTGATGCCATCAAAATCGCGGCCCGCGAGCAGCATCGCTACCATTTTGAGCAAGTGCGATTTTCCTGACCCGAACCAACCCGAAATCCAGACCCCGTTCGCATTCTCGTATTTGATATACGTATCGAGGAAGTCGTCTAGTCGCAGCTCGAGTTCATCCGTAAGCACGTACTCTTCGACTTCTGTCTTCAAACAGGCATCATCATCTGCCTTGATGACGCCTTCGATTGGCCTGTCGATCGGGAATTCAAAAATGTTTCGTAGTTGCATGGTTTGGAATCTTGATTCGGATGGTTGTGTGTTGCGTGCCGCTATTCGCTGACAACAAAGCAGAGTCTACGCTTCTCGTTCATATAAATTGAACGCTCGATAATATTTGTCGTCATGCAGACGTCCAAAAAGGTCAAGCGATGCACCGTCTTCCAATGAGTGCGAATAATTGCCCGGAAAAAACATTGCCGTGGGTTTCGATTTGGCGATTCGTTGGAGGTTGTTCAGAACCGTGTGTGAACGAATATATGGAAAAACCTCGCCGACTCCCGAAAGGAACATCACATCGAATTCTGTACTATTCATTGTCGATGCAATAGCGGGCGCAAGCTTGGTCTCAGCATCCGTCAGGTTCTCCAATGCTTCCAAAAACGCTTCCTTGGGTGTATCGGATTCATGCTTGACCCAATGAACCCAGTCCCCTTGTTCTTCCATGAGCTCTTTGGTTACGTCATAGAGATTGACTTCGAGAACCCGAATCCCCTTGTGTTTGAGTTTATTGATGAGCTGAGCTCGAATCTTTTCGATGTCGATATGCTCGGTAGCGCAATAGGGGACCACAAAAAATGGCACCTCCTTGCCGATTCCTTCCATACGGAGAAAACGTTGACTGCCTATTACGGCAAGCAGATGATCGAAGCGTTCTGGAATCGGCGCGGATTGCAATTCATGCGTCATTTACAATGGAGCCTTATTCTTCGATCGCTAGTGGAAACAAAAGCAAATGTTCTGGTGAATCGAATACAAGGACCTTTTTTAGTTCCTCTGAAATCGGTGGCGAGGTGATCAGCCCATCGTCGGACACTAGTTCAGACTCGCGCAGCATTCGCATCATCACGGTTTGCAATTTGGCGAGAGTGCTTGGTGCAAGCGATTCGAGTTCCTCGTGCCACGCCATTTTCGCTTCGATGAATCGCTGAATGTCGGCTAGATCGATCGAGTAATCGAGCTGCAAATACTTGCTCCGAACAACGTCTCTCGCAAAGTCTGCTAGAAGATGATACCGAAGACAACAGGCCAACCAGATGATTAGCTTTTGCTCCTGCCGCGTGCCACTTACCAGCAAACGTATCTCGCTGTTCGTCAATTGTTTGAGTCGCTGAGCGATCTCTCTCAATTTGCGTTTAGCCGTACTAGCCGTTCGGCTCTGAAGAAGATTTTGACTTTCCACTTTTTCGAGAGCCGCATTCCAGTCGCAACCTGACGCTACATACGATTCCGCAACCACGACCGTTTCGTGGTAGAGGAGTCCACCAGCAGTAAAAGAAAGTGAAAGTTTCGTTTGGACCATGTACGTTTCAATTGACTTAAGCGAGATGGATTTTTCTGAACTCTATCGCTCCGTTTATATTCTTAATGTCATCGTGGCTTTCGAGTCGCAACTTCGGCATTTGTGCTAGGAAGCTCAGCCAGATTCAGCAGTACGTCGAGTTCTTCTTGCTTGAATAGTCGGTATCCGTTTACGGGATGTCTGTGCGCGACAATTTTCCCTGAACGTTCCCAGTTACGCAGGGTATTCGGCGAAACCCCCAAGTACTTAGCTGCATCAGTGATTCGTAGGAAGTCCTTGAGCTTGTTCACGAGAGTCTCCAGGCAAATAAATGGTTACCCCAACTAGCCAAACCTTACCAAGGTTCGCTACGCTTGCCAATGAGCCAGACAATGTCTGCTTGCATGGGTGCTTATTGCTGAGAGTTGGCAGTTGAGTTCGTAACGTAACGACGTCAATCCAAAGCGGCTTTAATAATACTTGTGGCGCGATGTTAAACTTCTCCACTCTTCGAACGCCCTAAGAAGGAGCTATTGCATCTTGGAAACACAAGTCCTCACGCCTCAGAAGATTTTCACACATCCTCAACGACTCGTCGTGCCGCTTTTCCAGCGTCCATACGTCTGGAACGAAGTTGAGCAATGGGAACCGCTCTGGAATGATATTGTTCGAATATCGGATCGAATAATGCGGCAACCGAACGAAAAGCACTTTCCACATTTTCTTGGCGCGGTCGTTTTGCAACAAGTACAAAACACTGTGGCGACGATGCAAGAACGCACGATCATCGACGGGCAACAAAGGCTCACGACGTTACAGCTTTTTTTCGATGCACTTCATGCGGAGCTTATGACGGCAAAGGCAACTGCACCTGCCAAGCGAATCGAACCACTGATAGTGAATGCAGTTGATTTCTGCCAGCAGCCAGAGGATCGCTTCAAAGTTTGGCCTACCAATCGCGATCGTCCGGCATTCAACGCCGTTATGGCGGCTGAACCGCCAGTCGACTACGGTGCTGTCGGGCACGCGAACGAAAGAATGGTTCAGGCTCACCGCTACTTCGGCGAGCAAGCTCGTAAATGGTTATCAAGCGAAGGCCCTGACCATATTGCGAGTCGAGCGTCTGCGATCGAAACGGTCGTCCGAGATCACCTGCAAATGGTCGTCATTGATTTAGGCGCCGAGGAAAACGCTCAAGAAATCTTCGAAACCTTGAACGCTCGAGGGGCTCAGCTAACGGCAGCGGACCTCATTAAGAACTTTGTTTTTCAGAGGCTGCTGGAAGCAGGAGCCGATGTCGAGAAAACTTACGAACAATATTGGAAGGGTTTTGAATCCGCTTTCTGGGAGACTGAAATTAGCGTCGGTCGAGTTCGCTCGCGGCGTTCATCGATTTTTCTTTACCATTGGTTAGTTGCTCGAACTGGAGAGGATCTCGTAGCTAGCGAGGTCTTTACTCGCTTCAAGAGATACGCGAATGAGATAAAGCAACCGATGCAATCGATTCTTGCCCAAGTCGATCGCGGCGCTGAATTCTATCGCTTTTTCGTACAGGGCGGTGATCAGAAATCCAGCTCCATTGATCGACTTGGACTATTCGCGTATAGAACGAGCGTCCTTGAAAGTGAAGTAATTAAGCCGCTGGTGCTTTTCCTTCGCGATTCTGAATTGCCACAAATTCCTGCAGATCAGTTTACAAAGGCCCTTAATGTCGTCGAAAGCTGGATGGTACGACGAATGCTCGTGCGGGCGACGACCAAAGGCTATAACAAGATTGTTGCCGACCTAATTCGGAGTCTTAAAAAAGTCGATCGATCGATCGTCGGGGATGCAATTGAGAAATACCTTGTTGAGCAAACCAGTGGAAGCAGCTATTGGCCAGATGATATCGAGATTCGCGACGAGTTGAGAGTTCTACCGGCTTATCGAAGGCTTAGCCGCGGGCGACTTCGCATGGTGCTCGAAGCAATCGAGGACCACATGCGTGGGTGGCGAGGTAGTCAATCAGGACTTGGTGGCGAGCGTATCGCAAGAGGCAAGTATGCAATCGAGCATGTCATGCCCCGAAAATGGAATGCTCACTGGCCACACCCAGACGGCGCCCGAGGGGAAGTCGAACGGGATTCGCAAATTCACACACTTGGCAATTTAACATTGTTGACGTCGCGATTAAACTCCAAGGTTTCCAACGGACCATGGCTTGGCGATAGTGGAAAAAGGAAGGGTTTAGAAACTCACGATGTACTGCTACTTAATCGAGAGCTTCTGAAAACGACTGGCGACACGTGGACTGATACAGGCATCCGTTTGCGATCAGATGTGTTATCACAGTACATTATCGAAATCTGGCCCGCACCCGAGGGTCATCGTTCAGGATTTGGAACTGAGAAGGTCGGCCCCCGGCATAGACTCGACCTTTTGGATCTAATCAGTGCAGGCTGCCTTCAGCCCGGTATGCCTCTGATACCGCGTCGCAAGAAGTTTGCCGACACAGTTGCAATATTGTTGCTTGACGGTCGCATTGATGTTGGCGGCAAGATTTATTCAACCCCATCGGAAGCAGCCAAAGCGATCAACGGAGGACCAGCCAATGGCTGGTGGTTCTTCTTAGTGGATGCTCATGCTCGTCGTTCGTTAAGGGACGCAAGAATTGAATACCTAGAATCAATCGCAGCCGATCCCGAAGAAGATGATTCCGACGACGATGCAGAGGATGAAGACTGAAAAAAGTTGCCTACCAACGGAGATTACGAATGTGATTTCTGCGCCGCGGTAATAGGCTAACACTTGCGGCATACAACTTCGACGATCATGCCACTATGGTCGGAAAGTTCCTTTTTCGCGGCCGGCCATGCGGCTACAACCGATGTCAATTCTTTCCACACGATTGGCAAGGCGATGTGGTCGATCGGCAAGTTTGGCAATAGCTCTTTGGGAAAAAAATCTGGTGCGGTAGCGCAGAATAGTTCGCTTTCGGCCAAGCCGTTCCGCAACGCAGCGATGCCTTGTTTGGTTCCATAATAGCTTCCGGTTCCCATGTCCGTGTTGTAGTCGCCGGCTACGCATAGCGGCACGTCTGGATACTTCTGCCGTAGATATGACCATTCGGCGGCTTGCTCGGGAATCACGCGATGATGCTCGGACCAGTCTTGTATTCCACGATCTCCTTTCCACGGTAACACGGTGCCGTATACCAACATCGTTTTCTCGTTACCGAGGTCTAGCAGCGCGATCACTGTGCGCTCGGGGTCGCCGGACGATGTGGTTATTTTTTCGATGATTGCATACTTGCTCCAAATCGATACCCAACGACTTCCGTCACGAATGCCAGACCAATTCTTCGGCCTTGGCTCGGAATGGGCAACGTACGGGCAATTGGGTGGTACAAGGTCGTCGTGAGTTTCGGTGAGTATCCATATATCAGCTCGATTCTTATCAAGAACCTTGCGCACTGCATCCAACCGTTTCTCGTAAGCATATTCCAAATTCCATGTGCCGATTCGCTTGGAGTTGCGATGACTTAAAGTACTGAGAATGGCGGGGTGATCGGAAAGATGCTCGCCATCCTCCGATTTTCTTCCTATCGTTTTGTCAAGCTTGAAGGATAGCGATTCTGTCGTTGCGATATGATCGATGAGTGGCTTACCATCGACATCCAAAATGCCTGCGGTTCGGATCGTGAGATTCGTACCGAGCGCGGCGGCCAGTCGTTTGTAGACCTGACTATTGGCGTCTCCAGGAGGGATTCGTTGATTGAAATCGCCGACAAGGCAAATTGGCAAGGCGTCCTGTGCGTACCGCGAGAGAATATCGCGAAGTGCATCAAGATATGATATGTGGTCTTGCCAAGCTGCTCGGTTCTTATTGCCGGTGGAAACATGAGCGTGCTGCCAAGGAATACAAACTCCGACTACGCGAATTCCGTTGGTAACACCTGACACGAAGCGACCTGGAGGTAATTCCTTGGAGCCTACAGTGTCCACTTCATCCCAACCAAAGCGACTCCAAAGCCAAACTTTTCGCCGGTCGCCATTGTTCAGATAGCCATAGTTGTCACCCGAAGAAATGACGTTGGATTGGCCCTTGAAGAGAACGTCGATACCCTCCGTGATGCAGACGAGGTCTGGATCATACGCTTTCCAAACCGATCGTATTTTAGCTTGCCGACTTTCGCTCGGTGACCATTCCACGTTCCACAATAATAACTTCAACTTCATTGATTTCCCTCGCGTTCCCCGGAACCAGCCTTTTGATAAATCGCCTGACGAAGGCTCGCGAAATTGCAAGGTGACATTTGCATCTCCATCACCGATTTCAGCGACAAACTCTTTTTCTTCGAATGACGACTATCGATCTCTCTCATCGACGCCACAAAGAACGACCATTGCGAAAGATCCAATGGATTATCTAAGCATGGGCTTCTTCTACGAAACATTTGGTCATGAAAATTTCGAAATCTCGAAAAAACATGATGTTACGGGGATTCGCGCTGTACTCACCATCGCGTGCCGCTAGATACCGTCGATCGTCTCGTCGTCCCCCTCTTCATCGGAATCGACTTCATTCAATGCATTCGCCAGTGTTTTGTTAGAATCGTCTGGCCGTGAAGATTCGACGTCGGCGCTTTGCTTCTTCTCGTCAGAGATCGCAATCATGTCGTAGATCGACAGCTCGTCCTCATCAAAAAACATTTCATTACCCTTTCAGAACTGAGGAATACGAATTCAAAATGGCAGCACGCACGTGTCAGCGTCGAGTGCGGCTGGTCGGGGGCGTATCGCGTTGCAACGTACCTTTGCCAAATGGGGTCGTACGACTGGTCGAGCCGTTCGAGCGATAAGTCGATGACCCGCTGCCGAAGGGCGAGGTTCGGCTAGTAATCGTCTTTCCGTCTTTGCTCGTTTCCCGCGACAACGTACCCGTACCAAACGGCGATGTTCGTGTCGTCGTTCCGTCAGACCACCGAGTGATCGTGCCCGAACCAAAGGGTTGAGTCGTGCCAGTTATTGTCTTACCACTTCGGTCTCGCTCGGTGGTGATGGTTCCTTTCCCAAACGAGCTCGATCGGGCCGATGTACCATCGCTTCGCTGGGTTCTCGTCCCAGAGCCGAAAGGCGAAGTTGTTCCAGTGCGAGACTTATCAAAGCCCGAGCTTCGCTGCGGCGGATCAGCGAACAAATCCGAACCGTGCAGAAGAACGACCGCCAAAAGACAGAACAGCAAACGATCGAAGCGTATCATATTTGCTCGCCTCCGAGATGTTGAATACCAATCCGATAAAACAACCGATCGACCAAACAAGGACAACGTATTTTACGGCTATACCTTTGCGTTGTATAGCAGGACTGGCAGATCAATGAAATCCTTGGGATTACTAGCCTGGAAATGGCAACCATTTCCAGCCAGCTCGAACTGGTTTTCGATTCCGTCGTATTGATGGGTATGTCTTTCACGAAGCGTCCGTGGACGACCTAGTGACATCATTTGCCATCGCGAGTATCGAGCGAGCTTTGACGGATTCTATTGCTCGGAGCAATTCAGAATCAGGATTCAAAACCGCGATGAATCGACCAAGTGTATCTGCGTCTCGATAGAAATCGCTCGGGACGATAGGTTGAGCCGACGGGCGCGCCCATCTATTGCGGACAGATTGAAGTTCTTTGACCCAGCATCGGGTTTCGCGAGGAAAAAAGCAGCATTTCGATATTTCCCACCAACCTAGATCGATAACGCGCAGCAACGCTGCAAAGTCAAGTTGGTAAAGCGAGTTTGCACCTTGCCATTGAACAAATTGCCTCTGATTAAAACTAAGCTTTGAATCGACAAAATCTTGCCACCAATTCGATGAAAGTCTTGGCAAGTGTAGTGTCAAAAAGCTGGCCAACTCGGAAGTGGCTTGATTCAAGAGATGATTCATAACGAACTCCTTCAAATGGTGAAACTAACGAAAAAACGATCAATTGCAACTGACTCTCGCCTTGAAACTAATTCAAGGGAAAAAGTGTTTAAGCTCAAGCTGGGAAGAGTGACATTCTGTCCGTCTACCATTACTTAACATTCACGCAGCATCTTCTTTGCGAATCTAGACTTAAAGTATCTCTGACTCTCGAAGTCAAAGGTCAGCATTCCAATTTCAACTAAATCTCGAAGAACTGCTTGGGCGATTAGGCAGTTGACGGCAGCGATATAGCGATCCACATTTTCATCTTCGAATATCGTTGGGTCGGATTGAACGGCGTACCATCCGATGATTTGTTGGGCGATCTCAGATTCGTCGTCATCGACAAGTATTTCAAAACCCAACTCGAGCATCTGCTCCGTGTTGACGAAATCCTCAAGGTCATAACTCATAATGGACTCTCCTGTTAAAGAACAAATCGGAACTTAGAATCTTTGGGCCAAACACTTGTTAAGTGGTAGAGTGGCTTCGACGCAGGGCTTCGCCAATCTCTTCTCCCTCTGACGTTCGGAGGTAAACTTGTCGTTCGAAGTCGAACTCGACCAGCCCCGCTTCGATCATCCTTCGCATTTTCCAAGCGGCATGAAGTAGCCTGGCTTGTCTCAGGAATTCGTTCTCTTCAAGTTCGCCATTCTCGGAAGTCACGTACCATCTCAAGATTCCCCACGCTGTCTTTTGTTTCGGATACTCATCGAGAGTCGAAAGCGCCAGCTCCAACCACTCTTCTTGATTCAAAATCATTTCCAGGGTTACAGACATCGAAACAGTCCTTTCATTGAAAAACATGGGGAAAAGCCTTCAGCAAGGAAAACAAATCCTTGCGGGACTTTGAAGACGATCTATTCAAAACGGTTTACAAAGTAAACCTTATGTTCTGAGTCAGAGATTGCTATTTTGAACCCAACAACCCAGGCTCAACAAACAAAACAATTTCTCTAAAGCATTATAGCGCGAGCGGCCACAATAGTAAAAAACAAATCGACATTTGGAAAAGTTTTTGGAAGTAGCCTAGCATTAGAGGTTTCGCAAAGCGACACAGAACGGCTCGAGGGAAATACGATCGGGGGGCAGCCCAATCTGGTTGTCAGTTCTTAGCGTGGTTGCGCAGTTGGGTTGAATATCGCCAGCGGAGAAACGCCGTTGGTATTGCACTGTCTCGCTTGGAAGAAATAGGGGACGGCAAAAAAGCTCACATCGAAACCGATGATCCATCTGTAGCAGCGATAGTCGCGCAGCTTGCGCATTGGCTTCTTTAAGTGGATCAACATGTTCACTACCATCGAAAAAGTATTGATGGATTGGAATAAAGTTGGTCGTGCGAAC
>JAWXCK010000127.1:0-41482 GCA_034408855.1 Pirellulaceae bacterium | reverse complement strand
TCGCATCGAGAGTCTGCTTGCAAGTCGTTCAATCGCATCGAGATACGTCTTTGGATTTACGAAAGTTGCATCCGATTGGAGTCTCTCTCCAGAGACCCTGTCGGGTACAAAGGTTCCCGGTTTAATTTGTACGAATACGTTGATTCCATGCCTACGATCAAAACCGATCCACTCGGTAGGCGTGGAATCGTGGTAGCCTGTTGTTCAGTTTGCGTTGGAACGGTTACGTATATTGCGGCGGATTGTGCGGACGTTTGTCAGCAATGGCCGATTGGTGGGAATGCGTGGAAGAACTGTTATACGGACTGTGTAAAAATCTACTTGACGGCAATATTGAACGATCCAGCGGCCGTATTCGCTATCACGGTCGCGTGTGGAGCGGGATGCGGGAAATTAGTTGTGGATAAATTATGTTTTCAACTTGCACCTCTAGCTTGCCGACAACTGCAACAATGGATACTCCAGCAAGCGGGGGGTGGAGGACTTTTAAATTAGGAATTGCTATTATGAGATCTGAGTACGACCGGCTGAGTACGATTTGTGGTTTCCTTATCATGCTTTTCTTAGATGTATTGTATTTTTTGTATGCGGGTGCGATAAAAGGAACCGTTGTATTGATTGGAAGTATCGTTCTCTTCGTTCTGTTTTTCGTAGTTCTTGACGCATTCGGGTAAGGAGTCCACGTTGAGCGCGCCTGTCTTGAATTGTGCCGTGCATCGTCTCACGAGATTCTGGAATTTTTTTGGACGAGTTCTCACCAACCGTTATTTGCGAAGCGGCGGCAGCCGTTGGAATTCCGGTTACAGCCGGTACTGCAGCGTCTTGTGGAGTAGTCGCCGTTGGAAGTTTCACTGTCGGATACTGCATCAGTTATTATCCGAAAAAATTAGCGTGCGAAGCGCAATGTCGGGTTAATTTATGGGCTCTTAATCGGCCACGGAGGCCGACGATTGACCATTGTTTGGGACTACGCGACGAGCGACCGCGCCTAGCAAGCAACGAGCGACGTGATCTTTGAACAAACTGGAACCAGAGTATTTCGATGAACTATTGCAAGTTTTGGCAACGCACGAAACAATTTCGTTCGAGGATGCTGTTCGAACGATGTTGCTCAACCAAGAGTCGATTAAGAAAGCTGTGCCGCAACTTGCAATTGGCGAGATCAATTGGTTGACAAATGAAGTCGCGGCATATATTTCAAATGGCGACAACGATTTGTATATTGGTGGGACCGTTGATCCGGAGCGATACCAAACGTGGCAGAATCGCGAGGAGCACATCAAAAGCTTCTTTCCTGAAATTTTGTTTGGATATCGGAATCTGCGTGGGAAGACGCTACGATTGAGCATGGGGTTTTGTCGAGGCTGTTGGGAGGATCGCTAGTAACTCGATTCCTTTGTGATACCGATGGTTTCTGTAACCCGGGACATTTCATTTCGCTGTTTCACGAAGTTTCCGCTACGCTAGGAGCGGATGTCGCATTGAAACTGGTCAGAATCTATTCGAGAATGTTGCGGGAAATCTACTAAGTGGCAGCGCCGGGGATCGCGGTAGGGACCGCTGCCGCCAGCGGTCCCCCGCACAGATCCGTACGTGAAGCATTACCTCCTGCGGTTCTTGCCTCTAATCGAGCGCGAAATCTGTCTTTGGGATATGGATGAAGGATTTTCGGCTAGGGCAGGTAGAGATCAACAAGTCGGTTCATTCGTTCCCATGGCCATGCGACTCGGCCTTCTGGCTGCGGCGACGCAGTCGATAAAGCCATAGTTTAGTGACAGAGAAGACGAACTCATCGAGGCGACGCATGTTATCGGGAACGTCATAGTAACCCAGCCATCGGCGAATCACACTCGGCAACCAACGACCTGTTTCACCTACAGTGTAATGGCGACGCCGCCGCAATGGTAGTTTGATCGCCGCCAACGTCCGACTCATTCTCTTGCGACTGGTGCGTCGCCAGAGAACAAACCGTTTGTGCTTAAACGTCTCAGAATTACCAGGCGTTAAGCTATACCGTCGTGGAACAATATGCTCCCGAGTCGGCCGATACAACTTATGGCAGTAGGCGCAAGAAATCATGGCTCAATTTCTTCTTTGGTTTGCCTAATCCTCTCCTTTTTTGTGGGGTTGGAAAGAGTTCCGGAACAATGGATTCATTTATTGGGAGTTCAACTAAAGATTAGCTGCAGCCTTCGACCTGTGGTCCATTGGTCGATTCATTCAACTGGACCTGATTGGATAACACTGCTCAATTATTCGTCGACACCGTCAAAAATCGAACGTGCATCGCGTGCAATCGACTCAGAGTTGATGGGTTTGGAATATGACTCGCGGTAGCTCGCCGCAGAGTTTTCCTCCATATCTCTGACGTTGTCGTCGATCGCGTTACAAGCTTCGCCAAAAAGTGCGGCAGTCTCCGAATTGTCCTTCTCAAACAAGTTTCGGTAACGCCTAAACGCCGTTGCAAGTGGCTCGAAATGGCTTGAAGGTGTATCGCCGTCCCTGGCTGGGAAGTCGGACCTCCACTGTTCACCGACATCTAGAGCATTCGGAGCAAGTTCCGTAGAGACTTTTAGGAGCAATTGATAGTACTCTTCATCCCGAAACAATTTCAAAACGGCTGCTTCAGAAAATCTGAGTCAGGGGTGTTCAAAGATAGCTCGGAAATCTGGGCCACGACCTCGACTCGCTTGCCTTCGTCCAGAATATTATGACTGTTGAGAATCGCAAGCAATCGAGCTCCGGCTAAATAATTTAAGCTCTCTTCAATTAGTATTCACCGGAATAAATTGTAGTCTTGTGCGAATCAAGCCGCGAAGAAGACTCTCGCTTCGATGATCAGACCAATTAACACTTCGAAAAGCCGCGAGGAGACTGCGACTTCGACCAACATTCAACCAACGAACAAACTGAACTCTTCCCCATAGCTGTTCTTTCGTATAGAAGAGTCGCGTTGGTAGATCGCCTGCCGCGATTCTGCGAGCTTCAGCGATGTCCTCGAGGAGTTCATTCAGATAATTGGGAATTACGTCCAGCCTTCCGCGTCTTATCCTCACGCCCGTGATACTGCATTCATCGTCGATAGAGCTATACTTGTCTTTTGAAGAACGAATGCGAAATCCATGTTCTTTTACGATCGAGTTTGCTGTTGCCGCAATGCCGGATTCTGATAGGTCAAACTTGCCAGAGATACAAATATCATCGACGTACCGAGTATAGACCAATTCCATTTTCTTACATACCGCAGCGATTCTTTGGTCAACATCATGGAAAATCGCTTCTGCTAAAATAGGACTGGTAATTTGACCGAGTGCCAAGTGATGGTCTAGCGTCGTCAATGTCGTCAAAATCCGAGCCACCGAAAAATGACACCCCGATCGTCGAAAGAATTTAAAAACACGGTCGTTATGAATTGAAGGATAGAAAGAGGCAATGTCCGTAGAGTATGTGAAGCGAGAGTTTACGTGCTCGATTGCATTCGTTTTAATGCTTCGATTGCGTATGCACCCATGACTCGATTGAGACGGAACTAATGATGGAGCAAAAAGACGGTTCAGAAGTCGTCGTTGGATGAATCGTAAATCACCTTTGATTGCGAGGACATCGCGGTTTTTCCGTTTGCCGGTAGGGTCGACTATTGTAAATTGATTGATGAATTCTTCGCGTTCACCTCGCACAAGCATTTCAGCCACTCGCTCAAGAAGTTTTTGATCGGTCCCCAGCCGTGAAGCGAGCTGCCGGATGCGATGCAAGCAAAATGGTTTATTATTCGACATTCTGAATTATCAAGGACCTCCCATTTCTTTCGCCCAAGCCATCTTAAGCTGATTTGCCGCAGCTCGAATTGATTCCGGCAAGCTCATCAGATCGGGATCGTCGCACCAATCAACTACATATAAGTCGACGTTCGCAACCTCCCTATACTTTGCGATCAAGCTCGGCGACGGCATCGAACGATCATTCTCTATTTTGCTTAGTTGCACGACCGATATGCCAAGTGCCTCTGCCATGACAACCTGTGATTTACCCAAACTAAATCGGATTCGTTTAGCTGTTTTTCCGAGAAATCGCATATTTACTTCGTAATGTTTTAAGGAAGTCGCTAACCTTTCTTGTCGGAACGCATCCAGTAAAGTGCTTCCGCAGTCGCCGATCTCGCACCTTTTAGGTCCGGTGGCGATTTTGACAAACACTCTTCTGCAGTTCTTCGAAGGCTGGTCAACGACCTCCTCAAAGTTCCAGGTAACTCTGATGGCTTTGGCATAGATCTCCAAAAATTAGTGATCGCGTCCAATTCCAACTTCCTACTGGACACAACAAAACGGGCTTTACCGCTCATAAACATGACTCCCATGTGAGGAACTTTGGAGTTTCGAATCCGACCAACGTGGCCGTTAACAAACTCCATAACATCCTGCCCCGACTCACACCGTGGGATGGAAGTCAGTCCAATGGTCGCCTAGACGTTACTATGTCGTGGCAATTGTGCGGTACGGAAAATCCGCACCGATTTAGTCCTTTGCCTAACATCCGAAGATCAAGGCTAAGGAAGAACCTGTCGGTTCGCTGGGAATCAAAGTGTCCGCGAGCAGGTTAAACTGGGAGTTTAAGTCGAGCAAGGGGGGGCCCCGTCTTTTGTAAAGATTTTACGCTTCAATTTTTGAGCGACATGCGTAGCACTACCAGTTGTTAATATGCTTTAGTACAAGTGGAGCACTCTCAATTCCCTGGGGAAAGGAGACCAAGGAAAAAGGCACCAACGACGGACCAAAAAGAACCGCTCTCGCCCGAAGGCATCGAATGAGCCCAAAATGGCTCTTATCGTCGTCCGCCTCCAACGTCATCGCTACCGGCCTTGGGTACGGCCGATTTTCAAAAATCGCGACAAGTCAGCCAACGTGTTGGTGAACTGTCACAATTAGCAAAAGAACTCGCCAATGGACATCAACAAGATTATCACATCCAACCTTTTACTGATCGGGATAGCAAGCCTAGTTGGCATTGTTTTCACGTTTAGGCTGTGGCGACGAGGAGAGGATTATCGAAAGCTAATGGTCGTTACCTTAGTCCCACTTGTTCTATTTGCAATGGGCATCAACAAGGTTTTAAACTCGACGCCAGGTCAAATAGATGTATCGGACGACGAGCGAGGAGGGGATTGGATTCCGCCGATTATTGACGAGTCCAAACTCGCATCGCTACAGCTACCTTGGGATTCCGAAGAGACCGCAGACTGGCCAGCCGCGGATGTACTTAGCGAAGTAAGCAAATTGGCATATCTACCGTTTGTTGAGGCCTACCCAGCATTTCGATCACTGGGTTTCGACGAAGTGATTCCATTCAACTCGGCAACGATGTTTGGCTACGTTGTGGTAGACGACGATGTTGCGGTTATAGCTTTCCGTGGAAGTGAAAGTGAGTTTGGCGATTGGTGGACCAACGCTAGTCGTACACCGATGACGATCGAAGGCGGGCAAGTCCACTCTGGGTTTTGGTCAAGTTACGTTGCCATGAAGCCGCAGATCCTTCGCGCACTCGAGAAAGGCAAACCGAAGCACGTTTGGACTTGCGGCCACAGCCTCGGCGGCGCACTCGCAGTTTGCTGCGCGTTCGATTTCGATCAAACAGGCCGAGCCTTGGATGGTGTGATGACTTTTGGTCAACCGATGGTTGCGCGGCAACCGCTCGCAGACCGAATCGACGACAAGCTTCTCGGACGCTACGCTCGATTTGTCAACCGAAACGATATGGTTGCAAGAATCCCACCAAGTTATCGACCTTGTGGACGGCTTGTTTGGTTCACCGATGAAGGACTCAAGCGATCGAAACGCAAACGAGCACTCGTCGGAGCTTCGGGTGACTCCGTTTTTAGCACCGACACTGAAACCGACGAAATTACTCCGCTCACCGAAGCCGAATATCAGCGACTCGTCGCAGAGAAATCCGAACCACAAGTGAAACGCAATGCCGACGGCGAAATCGTCGTCGAAGGTAAGTCGCGGCATTTATCCAATGGATGGGCTACCCTCCAACGATGTCGGAGTTGGGAGCCAAGCTGGGTATCACTTCGGCCAGCGCCCACAATCTAGTCGGGCAGCTGGAACGAAAGGGATTTGTTCGCCGGGAGCCGCGCAAAGCACGGAGCCTGTCGGTGATTCGGGAACCAGAACAATCGATCGAGACTCAGGTTCCCGTTCCATTGTTGGGGAAAGTCACGGCCGGGCGAATGATGTTGGCTATCGAGAATCGAATTGGCATCGTTATGGTGAATCGAAACATTACCCAACGTGGTCTATGTTTCGCGCTCAAATTCAGTGGCGACAGCATGATCGAGGCTGGCATTCGCGATGGCGATTTTGTGATCGTACGGCAACAACCGATCGCGGAAAACGGTCAGATCATTGTTGCACTCGTGAACGACGAATCGACCGTGAAGCGGCTTTTTATCTCCGACGAGTTAATTGAGCTGCGGCCTGCTAATAAGAAATATTCACCAATCGTTATCCAGCCGGACAGCGACTTTCGAGTTTTGGGAAAGGTAGTCGGAATAACGCGTCACGAAATGGAGAAATAATAAAATATCCCAGGTCTTTCATTCCCGCTTGTCTTCAACCATTTCCAATCCGCACGTGCATCGCTTGGTTCGGCTATTGTCTGCAAGAACAATCCGAAAACGTGTCTACTTTCTTACAATCGGAGTTGCTTTGGCAGGTACCGACAACAACGTTGCACGAAGGGCTAGTACAACAACCCGATGTGCAACCGAAGAACGCCTTGCACGTGCAGGTGACCGCAAGAGGACGAACTCCTACATCAACTGGATAAGCAACAAGGCCGCCATCGTCAATCCGCGGCTGAACTGCCGCAGAAAAGTCCGTCACGCTTTGGCCAGCGAATGCGAGCGTAGGATCATTTGGTTTGGGCGGGTATAACAGAATAGCGTGACGCTTTAGTGGATCTGCCGTATTCAGGTTTTCAGCAAGCAAATGTGAGGTGCCCTTGGTTTTTTCGTCTAAAACGATTGCGATCTGGGTGTCCGATACTTTTAGCGCGTGACCAACGGAATTATATGCTTCACATGTTTTGTGGTCGGCGGTTAATCGATACGTGGCTGCGGAAAGTGTGGCCTCCTTTGAAGTAGGTAGTTTGTCGAATAAATCTGCGTTGACCTCGATAACCGACGTAGAGACATAGTCACCTGCTACGATGTGCAACCTCACTAGCTTGGTAACAATTGATTTTTCCGGGATGGTTTTGACTTCCTGCGAGGAGGCAATTCTTACGCAGTAGCAAGCAAGCAGAAGTGCAAAAACAAATCTCATTTCTAGAATCTCCAAATGTTGAAACAGAGTTTTGGAACAGCCGAACAATTTATTCACCTGGTAGCGTCTTGTTGGAACTCGTAATCCCACCAATTATCACCGTTATCGATTTGGACGGCTTTCGGCGGAAAACGTAAGCAACCTTCCAAACGAAGTTGTAATGGTCTTCACCGAAGAATTTGGTCCGAAGTTACTTTCTGGTTCCGACCATATAATATCTACCGAATCTGACACCGTCGAGCAGCCTGTTCGGCTCTCTTTTTGCTTATCCGCAATATACTCCTGCGTCGTCCGCAAGTCAGCATGGCCAGCCTATTGCTGAACATCTTCGACTTTTGCTCCCGGTTCAGCTAGATCGTATGACCGTCGCGACTGGTAAAGCAGCGATCGACGAGCGTCGAGAGGGTTGTAAAGGTCGTATTGGGTGCTAGCGGTCTTGGCGGATCTTCATTAGCCACCAAAGCCACCGGGCCGCCGAGCCATGTATTGTTCTGCGACGGATGCTGAGCCATAGAACGCAGCCAATGTTGAGGCCATCCCCAATTCGGATCGGAGTATTCTTTATACTTCCAACCGGCTGGTAACTGTATGTAAAGCTCCGCATGTGCCCAGTCATCTTCTCCTTCCGGAACATTCATCCGATGATCCGACAAGCCAGTCGTAAACAACGTCACATAAGGCCGATCTGGGGCCGATGGAATCGCGTGAATCGAGATTGGAGTCCCTGTCGGAACGATCTGGATGATCGAAAGCGGCTCCGGCGTACCCACAATCTTGTTGAAGTAGTCGAAAACTTCGTGCATTGGTTCTTTCGGAGCCAGTAGCGCGTCCTGCTTAACAGATTGCGAAGCCGCAGCTTTTTCTTCAGGGGTTCTCAGCCCTTTACTTCGCAAATAATCGCCTACGTCTTGTTTCTCGAAAATCTGCGCCATACTTAATGCGTTGATCATCTTTTTGAAGCCGTTGTGCATGTAGTCTTTATCGAGATCGGCACCGTACTTTTCGAGAAGCTTGATAAGCTTCAACGTATCCTTCGAACTTGTTACGGCGGCAATCGGGTACCGTGCACGATCAGGTGCGGCGCCGTTGACATTCGCTCCGTACTCTAGCAATGCTCTAAAAATTTCGAAAGATTCACTTGAAATTGCCGATCCAAGTGGCGTAACGAACGCAGGCGGGCCATTATCTTCATTCGGGTCAAAGCGATTTTCCAGCAGGAATTTGACAATTTCCGGACGTTCATGTGCAATAGCGACTTTGAGCCACGGTTGAGTTCCAAAGCATTTCGTTTCGTTTGCACGTGGATGCAGTTGCAGAAAATGCGCTAGGTCCGAAATTGCGCCGGTTTCAATCAATTTCTCGAATTTTGCATCGAACTCTGAAGTTGCTAAATTGTTACTCATGGTCGTGGTAAAGCCCCTTGCAAAAACTCTTTGCCAATCTCTTCGAGAACTTTTTTGAACTGGCTTTCTGAATCTCGGACGTCATTCAGCCGCTCCCAAACTTCTTTTTGCGTTTCAAGCGTATGAGTTCCGTTCCCGTTTGGAGCAAGCGTAAGATTTAAAAGCGTCTTTCCAGCTTTTGCGGTTTCGTTCGCCGCTTTTTCTGCGATTCCGTGCTTCTTGGCCACTATGTGCAGATCATTAATATACCATGCCTTCTGCTGACTAATACTCCAGTTCAAATCCACTTTGTCGTAGCTGCCGATTCGCTGACCACCGACCACATCGTGAATCTGCTTTGGAATCAGATTCTGAATGATGTGGTGACCGTGAATGCGCCCAATGTTGTCGCCGTATCCGAATTGCTCGGCAAGCCGTTTACGAGCGGCGACGAACTCGGCTCTCTTACCCAGATTCTGTGTGTATTGTGTCAGCGCACCGCAAAATCCTTCGTTGTGCGTGAGAATCTCATCGTACCCAACCGCAAAATTCTGCAATCCTTCGACAGTAAGATTGCAGACTTCAAACTCGAAAACGTCGTCACAAGCAATCGACTCGACTCGAATTAATTTGCCAGCGCGCAGAACCAGCGAATCGCCAGTTTGAACGTTTTCAGCCGCAATCCATCGTCCACCTTTGAGACTCTTCAATTCCTCACCCTTTAGCTGAGTAACGGCTGGTCGAGAATCAAGGGCTTTACCATCAACGATCCAAAACGGATGATTGCCTGTTACCTGGATGGTACTGTCGCCTAATGAAATCGACACCAATTTCCCGGTAAACAGATTGCGATGAAAGTGAGTGACCTTGGACGCCTTCCAAGAAGCACTCGAATCGTCGTACGATAGAACCTCGTCGCCGTTTACGATTGATGTAATCGTTTTACGTCCGTTGGGAGTGGCGACAAGCGTTTCAGGTGCAAAACAAAATTTCTCAAGCGTATCCGCAACTTCAGAAACCACATGTGCGGCGGTGACGGTAGCCTCATCAAATTTGTTCAGCAGTTTCCGGAGTTCGCCAACCTCGCCGGTGATGACCTTGAGTTTTGCCAAGGCTAATTCCGCGGTTTTGCCAAAGCCCTTGGCGGACTTGGCGAAGTCGTTGAGTTTGTCGGCGATGTGAGCGAACTTGGCACCCTTCGTCGCGACCGATGCGACTCCGCCGGTGAAGAGGATCTCAGCAAGCGTTTGAGCGACTTCCCAGGTGATCGCCCCCATCACGCGTCCACGCTCGGCTGGAGTCATTTCCTTCACCGAATCCGAGAGCATGACAGTTAGCGACATCAGAGCGGCCGAGACTTGTCGATGGCGATCGCCAAGTGCCTGAAGATCGGCTGGCGAACCGTTAGCACAACGCAGGGCCATCCATAGAATTGTGACGGTCGATTGTATTCTGCGAATCATTTTTACGATGAAGAATTCGTATCAATTTGCTGGATTACGGATGGATACCGTCCGATTTAGTATGACTATGGACGGACAGATTCAATGATTTGGCTCGAAAGCGCACGAACTTGCTTGCCGCAATCCGATGAGGTGAGATTGCTTGCGATTGACTAGCCGCTAGGAGAATCTAGCTGGCGGGACTGGCTAGTGGCGAGTCGGAGGTTTGGTAGTAGCCGTGCATCCGTCGTTTGGCTTCCCGAGCCAACGATTCAGGCGTTCCGGCGACGCGTTTGAAGATCTTGCCGAAACGACTAACGACGTCGCACCAGACTTCACTCGATAGTCCAATTCGATTTAAGATCGGTTCAAGCTCCGCCGGGATACGCCCTCGTTTATGATCGGCTCGAAGTTGCCGCCCCGTCCAATCCAATAGCTTCAAATACATCTCCAAAGTCATCGCCAGAAATCCTTTGTCACTCGCTCGATTCCCATCGAGATTGGGCATCGCCCCTTTGTACGATCTCGATTTTTCGTCGATCGCAATCGGAGCCAACCATGCATCTCCGCGAAATGACGACTTCATCGTTCGTTGATTTGACTGCACCGCACGACGTTGAGCTCGACTCATTCGAATCGGCTTCTTTTCTTTAGCAGACGAAATTCCTCGCGATCGCTGCTCAGCCGCAATTCGTTCATAAGCCGACGTATAGCGACTCTCCTCCGGTGTCTTTGCTGCACCTGCTCGAACTGGATTCAAATCGACGTAAGCACTACATGCCAAAATCGCAGTTTCATCGGTCAATTTCTGGCATTTGAAGCGTCCTTCCCAAAAGCGTCCAGTACAAACATCTTCCTTGTTCGCGCGACGAGCAATCGGTTCCGCCAAAGCTCGCATCCACCAAGAGATATCGACCAATCGCTTCCGAAATTCCTTCAGCCTTTTCGGCTGTAGGTACATCGTCAATTCGAATTCCGTCGGCTCAGCTGGCTGATGATTCTTATCGCGACGTAGCGGAAAAAGCTGCCACCATCGCTTGGCAACTTCTTCATCCGACCAAGTCGCCACGACATCGGGTCGATTCCGCAAAATCACATGGACATGGTTGACCATGACCGTAAACGAAAGGCAATCGATTCCAAATGATTCTGCAAGCTCTTTGAGTTTTTCCTGAATCCATTCCCGTCGATGTTCGAACGATTTTCCAGTCAGCGGATCAAGCCCACACAGCCAAGCCCTTCGCACCGCTCTCTGTACGCAATGATAAACCCCCACCTCGTCATGATCAAAAATATCCATCCTATTCTGCCGAGCCATACATCACCTCATCGGAACACAAAGTCCAAGTAAAAGTTCTTTTCCAAACAATGTACCCGTCGCAAACCAACCCGTCAAGAAGATGGATGGCCCCACGATCTGCAACCACGATCTGCTGCAATGCCCGTGAGCAATAGATTCAGTTGCGTGTTATCGATTATCAGGTGCTTGGCATCGTTAGCCGGTTGTGGATGCTGTAGGCTTCCTCGCTCGAGCCGCTTCATCCAAATGGCGATACCGTCAGTATCGAGAACCAGTCGCAAAGCCTCGATAGCTTGGACAGGCAGATGAATCGTCGTGCCACCGGCTAGTTCGATCTTGATAACGCCAGCCACATCCTGCCGGACCATGACTGGAATGAAACCACCATCGGACGATGCCTGCGTTGTATTGACTCCAGCCTTGCCATCCACCGACACGGCGGCGTCTTGAAGCTTTCGTTTCCAGAGATAGAAGCTCGTGGTCGAGCATCTCAGGGACTGACAGAACTGGTGAACGGTGAGCTGACTTCGGTTAAACTGATCGAGACGAGCTTTCCAAAGCTGGACGAGTTTTGGATTGACGGAACGGGCCACGGTAAGGAAACTCCTTGCGAATTGCCAGAAATGCAAAACAACACCGCAAGAAACCTACCCCCTGCCATGCGCTCGTGCGCCAAAAAAGTCAATCGTTCTCGTGTACGCTTACCTCCAAGGCTATTACTTCACTCTTCTCAAGGTAATCACGCTCGTGTCCGACCCCTCTTCCGTCTTGAACGAAGTTGGCCTTTGCCACGCGCCATGCCGAGGAAGGCAAATCCGTAACGTATCTCCTTTCAATTCATAGATGGCCGAGGTAGTTTCATCCTGCAGTTCGTGGACCAACCCAGTGGCCTGCTCTTTCTTCATCGCGGAACTAGGCGTTTGTACGAGGTCTATTGCTGACGGCTCTTGCTGGCTACCCAACCGGACACGAAACTCATCCTCTTTCTTCCCGTCTGAACCAATCCACTCAAGCGTTTCCTTGTGGAAGACCATCCGAACGCCTTTGATCTTTGCTTCGGGTATTGGCTCCGTCCTCGCTATGACTTCGATTACTTCCCACGTACCGTTCAGCCGGTCCAATTCGTCTTCGGCCCGCCAGCTATTCTCGCGATGGGAAGATGCCTCATTCACAGGCTTGCCTAAAGTCTCGGACTTCGGTTGGTCTGATTGACTTGTTCCGCTCACTGGCTGTCCCTTATTCCGTATGGTCGTAAAGAGCTTCGCGTGACTCCATATTTCTTCATAGAATATACGTCCTAAGCCTCCTTCCTCAGGTTCTATTGGCCACATATCATCGCAATACCCAGTGTTAACCGCCAAATGCTGCTTGTTTTTGCCATACCACTGCAAAGCGTTCGTGACAAAATCTGCATCGTCCTTTCCGGTGATTCCAAGGCCGCCAAAGGCCCGGCGAACTGCGGCTGCAATGTCATGGCGTACTTCGGGAATCCGGCACTTCGCATAAGCCTCCCCAAGAATCAAAATAGGATTGTTTAACCTTGCTTCTCGGGCCAGAGATTCCTCGATAGGCCAGTTGCCGATACGGAGTGGAAATCGCGTGGAGAGCAATGTCACAAGACTTTCGCGGTCCCGCAAATACACGAGCACGTCGAACATGAAGTGTACCACTGCTCGGTCGAACTCGCTCCAGTCTCTCCAATGAACTGGCAATGATTCACAATTCGCTGCCAACTGGCGGACATCGTTATCGGAAAACCTCTTTCTCAAGAGATCGCCTTGCATCCTCACCAGTTCTCTGTGCGTGTCCCGAGACTCCTTGGCTTCTGAAAGTTTCTCCATCGACTTTGTATAGATATCACGCAATGAATCCCATTCTCTTTTGATTTCGAACATCTTGGGAGAATCCCATGTTATGTGCGATTCTTGAGTCATGGCTTGTTTATTCCCACACCCTGATTGAATCGGTATTACGGCCGCTACCAGAACGACTTGAAGCGTAAGAAGCTGACGAAACGATATGTTCATGGGTTAGTTCTCTGTCGTCGAAGAGGCGCAGTGTCAAGGTGCCTGGCCTGTTCGCAAATTGAATATCATCTGACCTATCTTGGGGATGTTGATGAAACCCGCAGTATTCGCACTATATCCCTCCACGTCCTTCGTTCCAATCCTATCCCACCACCCAAGCCCCCTATTGTATTCATCACGCAATTGTTGTAACCAACCGGTGTAACTGAGTGTCTGGGGCTTCTCGCACCAGCCAAAGTACATTGACCCGTTGCCTACCACGATTACATTTTCAGAGCCAAACATCGCGCGATTTCCTTGCACAACCCTATAGTTGCCGTTGTTCCAGAACCGCGCCCAGTCTCCAGGTTGTAGACCAGAGAGGGTAACCTGCCTGTTAGTCATATAAGGTGACAATGCAGGTGTGTGTGGCCACTGTAAACTGGAGTAACTGAAGAAGTCCCGCGGCTTGATCCCGAGCTTATCAAACTCGCCAGAGTTAAGCTGGGTTATCAAGCCGTATGATAATTCCAGCATCGTCATCGTTGCACAGTTGCCTGTCAGAGTGGGCGGCCCTCCACCCAGGAAAACTGCCTTAATCTGAGTCTCTGTCGCCACGTTCCCCGTTCCTCCAGACCCGATTCCACGCCAAATGAGATTCTTGGCAGTAGCGGGACCTGCGGCTGCAACAACATTCGTTCGAGTCCGCTCCTCCAACTTCTTGAGCAGTGCCGTCACGTCGATCTGCTTGTCCTTGGTGATTTTGCCGATGTTGCCCAATAAGGAGGCATCGGCTGCATTGCCCGTAATGTCCAGAGCCAACTGCTGCAACGAAGCTCCATCAGCGTTGGCTTTGACGATTGCGGCGTTCCCTACCGTCCAAGTTCCTTGCGATGTCCACGGCTTCTTGACATGAACCTTGATCTGCTCTTGTTCGTCAACGCCTGAGTCGAATTGGTTGTTTCCGTTCTTGTCAAGCCAGGCGGTTATGGTAAACACTCTTGCTTGCTCGGTTACCTGTAAGATTTTGTCGAGTGTGGTGACTTGATCGTCAGCGACGATCCAGCCATCGTCGCGTTGGACCTTTAGATGGATTTTGTTAGCGGCATGGCTCGGGTCGAAAAGCGTACTGATGCCAACCTCGGCGGAATGATTAGTTTCGTCCTCGGGCACGTACAGCTCGCGAATCGCGGCGTCGATTGCGGTAGCTTTGTTGTCGGTGTTGTTATGGTCAGCGACAGTGAGTTCGAGAAGTCTTGGGGCGTCCTTGTAGACCGTGACTGTGGCGAACGCTGTTGGTGCGGAGGTATCAATTGCGGTTATCTTGAAGTGCAGGTTTTCGACAGGGAATGAGAATTGGACTTCGAGAGGACCGGTCCAGCCAGCAGGTGGCATATAAACATGGTCTGAGCCGACTTGCAGATCGTCTGACCACCAGTGACTTACGATGCCACCCAAGAAGGTCGCACCCTGGCTTTGATATTGGTTGGCCACAGTTGTTCCATCTGCCAGTTCGTTGAAGTTAATAACAACGTGACCATTTGGCGTATCAAAGCTGAAATCGTCATAATCAAGCCCGGCCGGGTCCAAATTGGTGACAACAATTCGTGTGATCCCATGATAACTGCTGAGATTAACATATTTAGGTGTGTATACTGGGTTTGCTGGTGGCTGAGCGTCCGAAACAAGAGAAACGTCTTCGCTATTGCCGTCGCCCTTCTTGAAAGCAACATTCGCCGAGCCAGTCTTTCCGCCGGATGAGGCACTGACAGTAAAGGAACTATCGTTGCCGCTGGATGGCGCCGCGTAGAGTCCGCTGGCATTGATGCTACCCACGCCACCGTTGGCGGCCCAAGTGAACGAAGTCTGATTGGTCATATTGTTGCCGAATTGGTCAACGGCGGTAGCGGCAAATTGCCGAGTCGTGCCCTTTAAGACTGCTGCATCGTGGGGGGTGACGTTGATGCCCGTGAGGGTCTGTTGAACATTTATAGTGACGTTGCTAGCAGCGGACAATCCACCAGCATCTGTAACGGTGACTTGGAACGTGAAGTTGCCCCCCGCATAAAACGTGACGGTCGTATTTTTTGCAGTGTTGCTGTCGTTGAGACTGAAGTAAGCACCACCAGCGCTAGGGGCCGATACGATCGACCATGAATACGTGAGCGTACTCTCGGGCCGTTCGTCGCTGCCTTGTACGCTCAGCGTTGTATTGGTCGTGGTTACCGGGCTGGCACCGACAGTGGGGGTGGCAACATTCGGAGGCAGATTCACGGTTGGCGGATCAACGTAGGCAACCGCCGATCCAGCAGTGCTATTGGTGGGGGCCACGCAGAAAGCATAATAGACTCCGCCCGCCGCAAGTCCGGTAACGGCATAGCTGGTTTGACTGGAAGGGACTGAATTGGTGACGAGCGACCAGTCCGAATCAAATTCCGCCCTCTGCCAGATCGTGTAGCTGGTGGCATAAGGAGCAGCGGTCCAGGTCAGGTCGATTTCCGTTCCAGAAACGACGGTAGCCTGGAGGTTCGCGGGGGCGGTGGGCAGCGTGGCATCAACATTGTCGGCGTAGCCGGAACCACCGACCGCGTTGACTGCATGCACACGGTAGCCGTAAAGCGAACCGTCTGTCAGCCCAGTGACCTGATAGGACTGCGTGTTTGCCGGCAGCGGCGTAGGCGTCAGCAGCGTCCAGTTCTCGCCATCGGTGGTCTGCTCGATGGTGTAGCCATTTTCGTTCGTGGCCTTGTCGATCCAGACCAAGTCGATTTCCGTATTCGAGACCGGCGTCATCGTCAGGTCCGTTGGAGCGGCCGGCCAGCCGAGCGCGGTGGCCGTCGCCTCATTAGACGGCGCAGAATGGATGTCCAGATCAGCGTCATACGCCCTGACACGGAATTTGTACTGGATCGTTGGCTCGAATATGCCGTGGACTGATAAGCTCTCGGTGTCGGCAGCCGACGTCTGGACCTCGTGCCACTGGCTGCTAACGTTATCCCACTGCTCAATGGAATAGCTGGTCTCGATTCCCGACCAATCGGTCCAAGCCAGATCGACTCGACTGCCATTCACAATGCTCGCCGTTAGCCCCGTGGGTGTTGCCGGCAATGTGATTGCGGAGCTGACGTTCGTGTACGCCGAATTAGCGCCGCTAGTAGTGGCTCGCACGCGAGCGTTGTAGCACTTCTACGACAACAAGCCGAATCTCTCTCTGTGAACGGATCAGCGATTTCTATTCAATCATTTGTGCTCAACTGCCAATTGGCCTAGAACACAAATGGACGACGCTTCGTCCGTGGTGGCATGCGAGCGAGCCTAAGGGCATCATCTTTGTCGATTTTGCGTTTGACTTTGGAGCAGCTCCACGCATCCTCGTTGGTCAAGCAGACCGGGGTCTTGAGTTGCGCGACTGGACCAGGATCCCGAGACGGGTGCAATCGCGGAGTAACCTTATCGATAAATTGACGCTGCGAGTTAAAATCCGATTCATAACATCGAGGTCGTCAGTTCGAATCTGGCCTCCGCAACTAGTTTTTCCGGTAGCAAACATTTGTTACCCTAGGGTTATAGAAAAAGCCAACGTCTCACCGCGTTGGCTTTTTTCGTTACAATGGCAAGGCTGGTAAGAACTTACGACGAGGTCGCGACTCCCTTTGTCTCTCGCGATCTCACAACAGAGACTTTTGTCTTTTACCCCTTGGCCTTCGATAAACCGAATCTTACCTCAAAATCTCTCCGATCTCCGAGTCTCTCTCCGTCTGGGTTAACGACGATTGCGTTCCCTCCAGCAGGCCAAAAACATAGGGTTGCTTTCGGTGAGAGGAGCAGATAGATCGAAATTGCCCATCGCGATGGGTTATTCGCTTCGCTTAAAAGTTCTATTTTCCGGCCGCACTGTTTTCAGCAAGTCGTTTTCAGCGGTCGCAATTTTGAGTACCCTCGCAAGATCATTATTTTTTGCATGCCGAGTCTCAATAACGGCGCTGAGCTAGCAGCCAAGCAAAGGCCCTCCAGCGAGTTTTACCTCAGAAAGCAATGATCCAGTAGCCAAGCAAACGGCCAATAATTCTGGCCAATTGCTCGCGCGATCATGCGACTGTCAAACGACTCGCCGAAAATGTCGAAGACTCGAAAATAAATCTTCCGGATGTCCTGACAATCTGCAGGGTTCCCTCGTCAACTGGTTCCCCCTAACGCCGACCCAATTTAAATGCGGTCGCAATATAAGCGCCGAAAAGCCCGCCGGCAACCAAGCTGATTATGCAAACTGGAATCGGATGCCAGCCGGACGGAGCGACATCAAATTTGAATAGCATCCCTGCTGATCCAAAGCCCAACAACGCACCCACTCCTGTTGAAATAGCAAGTTTAAATGTTCTCTTCATACGAAAACGTGGGATTTGAGATTAAGGAATAAATGGAAACACGGGCCAAGTATTGTGCGGACTCCAAAAGCTACCTCCACCCGAGCCAATGCTCGTGCCCCACCAACCGGAATCGACATAGAATACCGTTCCATCACAAAGAACTACTTTTATCGCAACATGCCCCAAACCGGCTCCATTAGAAAGGGGGTTTGGTATTCCGCCTGCGCCGTATTCCCACGCCGCCGGTTGTAACGAATAACAGGGACTATTCTCGTTCATTCCGAAATCGTACACCCAATTATTGCAGCGATTGGGAAATCCTCTTGGCGGCGTGTTCCTAACTCTGTCGAACAAATCTTGCATTTCTGTCTCACAATTCGCACCGCAGCCCCCACATCCAGATGCTCGGATTGCTTTGCAAATGTCGGATATGCTATTGGATGGCGACGGACGCGGTGGCGGATCACGAAACGGATTTTTCGAGCGACCATCTACTGCGGGATTGTCCATCAAACCGTTCGGATCAACTCGATTCAACGGATTGCCACTTACGTACTCATAAAGATTCCATTCGCTACCCTCGTACCCGATCGGATCTCTCGTTATCCAGCGTTGCAGGTTTGTGTCGTAGTCGCGGTTTCTGAAGTGGACTCGGCCGCTGATGGCGTCTTGTTTGCCACCGGCGAACCCGTGGTAGAAGGCGTAACTGTTGACGGTTGTGGTTGTCCACGTCGGTGTTAATATCGTTCGCTTACCGTAGGTGTCGTATCGGAAATGTTGGACGACGGTACCCGATGCGGTTACCAAGCTCGTTACATTAAAATTGGCGTCGTAGGTGGTGTACAACTGCTCGTCGAGCGTGCCGTTGTTGTCGCTGTCACGATCGCGGCGAATCATCGCGTCGATGTAGACGGTCGACCAAACGTATTGAACGACTGGCGTGTTCGTCGAGGTAATCCGCTCTTCTATCGCTTGCCATTTGTCGTTGTAGAATATGGTGCGATTTCCTTCTCGAATCCGGCGGCCGGTTCCGTCGTATCGATAAATTTGAGAAGGCGTAGTGCTCAACTGCTCGACGACACGGTTCCAGGCGTCGTAGCGGCTTGACGTTATAAGGTTCCCATTGGAATCGTAATTTAGCTCCGCATTGTCGATGCCGATCAACTCATTTTGCTTATTGTACGTTCGTTCTTGTTGGACGCCATAGTTATAAAAATTCGTCATATTGCCATTCAGGTCCAATTCCCATTCGTGATAGCCGACAACCGTTCCAACCGTTCCGGTACGGGTCGAATTGAGCGTGCCAAGCGTGGTTGATATGACGCGATTCAGTTGGTCATAGGAGTACAGTTCGCTCTTGTTCGAGCTGAGCCGATTATCGCGGAACAATCGATTACCATCGCGGTCGTATCCATATTGGTAGCGATCGATATCGATGCCATCGACAATCCAACGCTGATCAACGACTCGATTGAAGCGGTCGAGGCCAAAGTACTTATCGCCAGCTTCGCCGTTGCTCTCACCGGTTTGCTTAGCGTAATCCAATACTCGCATCGTACTCCCTGAAAATGCGTTTCGCATTCTTATAATCTTATCGAGACCAAGATAATCATACCGCTCAAGATCGCCGTTTGCATCATAGATTCTTCCTAATCTTGAGATCTCCTGATCGACGGTCGAACTCGAATAGCTGTAGTAAATTACGCGACCATCGGGGTAAACGATACTCGTCAGTCGACTAAAGTTGCTGGAGCTGGCTGGATCAGCCAGTGAATAAACATATTGAACGGACGGTGTTGTCGAAGTATTGACCGATCCATTGTCTGACTGATATTCACGAATCATTTGTCCGAGACCATTATAAAGTCTCTGAATCTGCGTCACAACATTCGAGCCAGACACGTCGCTATAGGTCGTGATTTTATCGATGAGACCTTGCGTGTTGTAGGTCGTTCCAATTCGCCGAATGGCACCGTTGACATTGGTCCCCAAAACGGTGACCGTATCGGAAACGATGCGGCCAAGTACGTCATGGACGTAAACATGAGTCGAGCCGTTTTCGTCGGTGAGGCTGATGGTTTCCCCAAGCGCGTTCACGGTCATCGACTTTGCTTCATCTCCGCTGGCTTCCCCTGTTTCTTTATCGGGGTACGACGTCGCAACCAAAATACTGTTGCTGTTGATCGCGTCACCTCGTTCCGTTGACGCATTTCGAGAAAACACAGTCGTCTGCCCCGACGCGTTTACGCTGAATTGACTGTTATCGCCGTAAAAGGCGAACTCGACCGTGATGTTTTCGTTATTACCAGGAATTCCGTCGTGGTAGTTTTTAATCGTTTGCGTCGTGCGTCCGATCATGTCAAATATTTTCTTATTGACAATCCCTCTCGGATCGATCGTTGTGGCGAGACGTCCCGCATCGTCGTACTGCGTCGAAGTCACCAAAACGGTGTCCGAACGCGACGGGACGGTTGCCGGGCGCGAGTAGGCGGTTCCCCCATTGGTCCCGACGTTGACCATGTCGATCAGTCGATTGGCAGAGTCATAGTACATCGTCGAGAACTGCGAACGCGACGGGTTCGTCGAGTCGGAGGGACCTTGGAGTTGGCCGAGGCCAGAAGAATCGTCGAATCGATCGCGATGTTGGGTCATAATATAATTTCCGGCTGCGTCGTACGTCATCTCGGTTTGTGAGATTACGGTGTCGCCGATGACCGATTGTGCGTCAGACCAAGAGGATTCGCTGTTGTCGTCTACTTTGTAGCTGAGAGTCATTCGCCCAGCTCCGTCGTAAGACAATTTTTCGATCGGTGTACCGGTCGATACGGTCTGATACGGATCAAACTTGACGACATACCCGCGCCGATTACGCCACGTGTCGGTTGTAAGCAATTTCGTAGAAACTGCACCGGTTGTCGGATCGACGGTCGCGGTGTTCGTTCGGAACACTCGCCCTTGATTATCGTATTCATTCGTGATTTGTCGTCTCAAGAGCGCCGCGTTCGGTTGGTCAGGAACGCCATCGCTATTAGAATCGGCAATCGAGACGGCATCACCGTCGTACATCATATCCGCAAGCACTCGATCGACGTTATCAAACGTTCGGTAGTTGATGAAATGCGTATTATCATCGACCAATTCCGTTGGATCGACGGCGAATTTTGTGGCAACAGGACGGTTTCGCCAGTCGTAAGCTATTTCGGTGACTCGATTCGCTGCACCATTTCCCGGGAATTTTATCGTCTTCGTTAAAAGCCCATTTCCGGTGAAGGTGTCGTTGTCGTATTGGCTTTCCGAGACGAGCACCATGTTGGCTTCGGAATTGTTGTTAGGTGCCCAGTAGCCCGTTTCTGGTTCGTCGTCGGTACCGATCCATGTTTGGGTTTGGAGGTTCCTTGCATCGTATAGAATACGAGTAATTGTTCCGACTCCATCTTGAATTCGCTTTAGACGCCCGCGTCCGTCGTAATCAACAAAGCTTGAATGCAGTCGCCCGTAGTTTGAATAATAAAATGCTTCGCCAAGTGTGGGGATGGCTGCAGTATAGGTCAATCCGGCAAGTGAAAAGTATCGATCTACTTGTATCACTTGACCGGCGTCATTTGTCAGGTTTCGCGAAAGCGAGCGGATATTGTCAGTAACGATTGTTTCGTTGCCGGTTGGGTAGAGTGCTCCAGAACTTCCGGACGTTGATGGCGCTGCTGCTAATAGCATCGATTCGTTATAGACTGTGCGTTCGCCTTCAATCGCGTTTGCAATTGGTCGATATTGCCGCTGGATTTCGATGGGGCCGGTGGTGGTTCCAGTGGTCGCGTTCCAGCCGCGATAGATGCGGATTTCTTGGTTGCTGTCTTTGTAGACGGTGTAGGTGACATTACCGTTGGGGTCGGTCACTTTCGTTGTTCTGCCAAGTCCATCGACGACCATCGCCGTTGTCAGATGCAATCCTCCATTCGTCGGCGTTGTCCATCCGGATGGTAGACCAGAAAACGTTCCCGTTAAGCTTGTGTCGACATCCTGAATGCGTTTGGTGACGCCTCCGCTATCGGCATCGTATTGGGTATATTGAATAAAACCATCAGCATCCTTTCGCCAAATGGGCCGCCCGTAGATATCGTTGAAAACAGTAGTGACGTCGGCGGTTCCTGGACCATTCTGATTGGTTGCAACGACGGGAAGTGATGTCGTGATCGATTGAACTTCTGCGGTTCCCGTGAAATAGGTATATGCATAACTCGTGGTTTCCGCTCCTGTTCCATCGATATTCCGGTATTTGGTATCGTTGGCGAGTCGGTAAACTGTCGCGGCGCCCGCCGTTTTTGCGAAGTAGTTTTTCGTGTTGGTGAGAATACCGCCGGTGAGTAAGGTTGATGAACCCGAGAGTTCGCCGTTTTTAATTCGCGTTTCAAACGGATAACCGAAAACGCCTCCGGCCGTTGTTTCGATTTCGGTCGACGTTGAGTCGTAATAGGTATAGACTTCAATCTTTCCGGTAGAATTGGAAAGGAATTCGTTGTCGTCCGTGGAAACGAGACTGGAAGTTACCAGTCCGATATTTGATTCGCTGTACCCGTTCACGGCTGAAGGATAGGCGTGTAAAACAAGTTGTCCATAGCCGTTGAAGCCACCATTGGCTGCACCGTTGTAGCGATAGTAATCGCGATACTCGTGGTCGACTTTCGTCCAGTGCATCGTCGAATTATCTGGAACCGCAGCAATGTTCGGGACTTGCGGTAGTTGGTAGGAAAACTGATTGGCGTTCAGCACCGTTATTGTATAGACACCGCTATACGTCGGCATTTTTCGGAGCTCTGTTGGGAGGTTTTCACCCGATTCGTCGACGTAGGTATATTCGGCACCGTCAAATGCAACACGATTGCCCGTCGAGAGACCGTGAGCATTGGTCGTCACGGTAACGGTAGTACTAGATTGACTTCGCGAAACCGTCGCGGCAATTCTCGTATTATTATCGGTCTCGACAACGTTCTTGAGAATAATCTGACCATACTCGTTGGTGTAGACAACGTTACGATCGTTGTCCGACAGGTCAGCGGGCGTCGTATCAGGAAGATATTCGATCGTTCGCATTCGCCAAACGTTTGGCTCGAATGTTTCATTCCCCAAACCGGTCCCGTCCTGATTGACGTGATATTCGAACTTGTAGACGCCCAAGCCACCGCTACACGAACTACAACCGGCTCCCTGTGAGACTTCGGTGGTGACTCGATAACGCGTGTAATAGTGATATTCATTCGCGAAATTGAAATTCCCATAGTCGCGGAAGTTCCAATTGTAGTCACCCCATCGCTCGTATTCGTAGAAATTATTGACGAACGGTTTGAGAGCTTCGTCAGATGCGGTTAGAAACGTAGGAATCGAAGCGGCCATCCGCGAGAACGATTCGTTTTCGACGACCATCTTCAAGCCGCTCCAAACCGAATTGTCGCCTTCGATTGGCGAAAAAGTTGGGTCGGTACCGTTGTTTTCGTTGTTGAAGGACGATGGTACGATTTCTAACCCCGATTGCTTGTAATAACGATAGTACTTTTGATCGATGAGTGCTCCGGTTATCGAACCATCGCGAATGGTTACGACTTTGAGATCGCCAAGTCGGCCATAATCCGAATCCGTTCCTTCACCGGTGTAGTAATCGTAAACTGCGGTACGAACTGCAACGTATGGATCGACACTCGAGTTTCGACGCGAAAGCGTGGCGTTACTCAGAAGTGTCCTGCTCAGCGGATTCCCATTCCCACCAAGCGAATTTTCGACGACAGCGTACGTATACGTTATACGATGTGATTTCCCAGATGATGGATCGGTTTCCGTAACCGATTGGACTCTCTCGGCTGTATCGTAACTGTAATCGGTTACGAATCCGCTGGCATCGAAGCGCTGAAGTAGCTTTCCGCTGATGCCCGTATCGCCGCCCCCGGTAATCTGACTGGTAGACAAAGGTAAATCTGCGAACACGAAGCGATTTCCTCCGATATCGGTGACCGTCAAGTAACCAGTCGTGGAATCGTACGCAAGAGTTTGCTTTAGATAGAATCGACTGGCCCATGGTCCATTTTGCTTGTCGACATCCACGTCAAAAAGGACAATATTCTGACCAGTTTGCACGAACCCGATCACCGGTAGTTGGTACACGTTCGGATCTACGCTGACGATGTTATAGACAACGAGATAGGGTAACTGAGTATCAACCCAGCCGTTACCAGCCATACCTGCGTTATTCATTCCGGACCAAGTCCGCGTTAAGGAAAGCGAGGTTCCAAAACCATCGCTTTCAAGATCGACGCTTTTCACCGACGGCATGCCACTGAAATAGTTGATGGGATTGGTGGAGAAGAGCGACGGGGCGTACGATGCGTTAGGGTTTGCGGGGCCACCATTGCTCGTTATTCCGCTGCAAGAACATTGATCTTCACAAGGCGTTGGAATAGTACTTGCGAAATCGGGACAAATCGAAGCGAAGACTAAGCGTGGTTCAAGCGGTTCTATGTGGAGCGACCGAGGCTTATTCCGTTTTTTGGGCAGGGAAATAAAAAATGGGGATCGATCGAATGGGAGATTAGAATCACGAGACTGTAACGACTGTGCGTTGCGGAGGAGTTCGCGAAAGGCGAATCGAAGTTTCGAGAGGTGAAGAGATAGTCTGTGATTTGAACGCGCCTTGCGATTTTGCCCCTCGCCCCCAACCTTTCTCCCCGAAAACAGGTCGAGGGGCGTAAGAGGAGTACGCGTGTCGGAACTCGGAAGTTTTCTTGTGGAATGGTTGCAGTTGCAAGCGGATGGTTTGCACGAACGCCTCATGATTGACTACCCCTTGTATGGTAAAATTTCTGCTCAAAGTTTCACACGAAGGCCTGCCAGATTACCTCGGACTTAGCCCGTGGCGTTGCAACGTAGCAATTACGACTGACAAGTGCAACTATTTTTCCCGAAATTTCCGGATAATTTTTTGTCGTTCTGGGATCATCATCAACGCCAAATACACAGCCTCTCCAATTGCGGCTGCGTTGCCAGTGTGACTGAGTAGAAGTCGATCCTTTTTGAGCGTCGCCTCAAAACTAGCTCGATTGTTTTTTGTTGCAAGCGAAGGCGTAGGAGACGTGCCCAGGCAAACTTCCAGTGGGAGATCACCAACTTTTCGCCCAGGCGCCCAAGGCATTCAATCACGAATCCATAGCCAGATCCCCGTGAAACCTATGGTCGAAGATCAAGTCTCGTTTTAAACTAGCGTTCTACTTAAACCGGATGTTTTGTCCGAAGAACACTTACCAAATGCGATTCGAGGACTCACTGAAACGCATCGAGATGCCCTTCTTCGAGTTCCTTGAATTTTTCATTACAGCGTTGGACAAACTCATGCGTCATATCTACGACCTCGCCCTCCAGCACACGATTGAGATCGCGCAGGGCGATGCTCGAAGATCGACCGCCGTCTTGGTTGATCAAAATGCCACCGAACACAAATGTTGGTCTTGCAAACTTCGCGCCTTTCATCAAGCTAAAAAGTGCCTGCTTCGCCTCACGGTATAGGACCTCAGACATACGAATGAACTGGCGAGCTTCGTCAACGAGCCCTAGGCCGAGAATCTCGTCTTTGTGCGTCAAAATCAACTGTTCAAGCGTCTCTTGCTGGTAATCCTCCAGATCGAAGTCGCAGGGGTCCTTCGGTGAGATCGTCCCAGCCCGGAGTTTGTTCAATCCCGCCATATCTGCTCCACAACAGGAAGTTGGATGCGAATGCCCAGGACGGACAATGCTGCCGACCTCACCAGCGTTCGTGATGCCGACGTGCGGCCCAATGAACAACAATGCCGCACCGTGATCTGGAATATGGTGAGAGAACGCACCGATTCCTGTCTTGCCAACGAAGGGGTAACCGTCGAGGCCACCAAGAATGAAGGGACCGATCATCTTAGTATCGGGGAAATCGATGGAATTGATATCGTCGCTGCAAACGCTCGTTAGAAAAGCAATCTGCTCTTCGCTGATGCCGAGGGTAGACTTTGTGAACCATAAGAACGCCCGCACAAATTCGCGAGTGCGAATGGCCTCCGGATAATAACGCTGAACAGGCGGCGTCGCACGGAAATCGAGCATCATAAAACTCTCATACTGTTGGGGGGTGATTCTGCGGGTTTTGCTCTCGCGCGTAGGGCGGCTCAGGAAAGTACTCAAGGAAATCTTGAACCGTTTTAGCTACAGTCGTTCCCCACAGCGAAGCTACCAGCCTCAGCGACATATCAATTCCGGCAGAAATACCGGCTGACGACCAAAGGTTTCCGTCCGATTCAAAGCGATGCTCGCTGAGTGTAATGCTTGGAAACCTTTGGCGAAAGAGTGTGCGAGTCTGCCAATGTGTTGTCATCGACTTTCCATCGGCAAGCCCAGTCTGCGCCACAAGAAATGCACCAGTGCAAACCGATGCTACAATCTGACTCGCACTGCCCAATCGTCGAATCTCACTAACCAACTCCAAATCATTACCAAATTGCTGTAGGTCGCCACCAGGTACCAACAGCAAATCGAAACCTGCTTCAGTCGTCGTTGCTCCATCGACCTCGATTTGACGATCAATCAGATGGTCCTTCACAGGTCGCCCATGCTTGGAGAGCATGCGAATGCTGAGTGGATTACCGCTGACTCGGCTCGACCAACCGAGAACACCCAGCGGTCCTTCAATATCCAGTCGTTCGACGCCGTCGAAAATTACAACGCCGATGTTTTCGATATTCATTGCCATCACGTCCCAATTGAGAGCTCTCGAACTTGCAACCCTATGTCCTATCGACTGTTCTCAAGTGCTACCAGTTCGCGAAGTACCGCCGCATTCTCCCAGGCCACTGACTCGTATCTTGCCACAAGTTGGTGGTTCTCATTAATGATCACAAGCAGGATGCCGTGGGTATTAACCCATCCGTCGCTATAACTGACTGGAACTTCGAGAAGTGTTATCAGGGTCGCGTGCTGAGCGGGATCTAACCGCAGGAACTGCGTGGAATCGTTGAATCGCACATTTCGACCAAGCCCATAGTTTTTGAGGCGTATGGCGTCATCGGATTTTGGCTCAAACGTAATTCCAAGCAAACGCACGTTCTCTCTCACATCCTGATCACTTAACATCTGCTGCAGTTGCGCAATTTGACTCACTGCGGCGGAACATTTTTGACTGTTGGTGCATCTTGTGTAAAAAAATACGATCGCAGTTGGGCGATCGATCAGGTCGACCAATTTCCCGCTTCGACCGTTCTGATCCACGTAGTCGATTTCGAGCTTCCCATGTAAGTCAATTGAAGCTCGGTTGGTCTCAGGTTTCAATGGTTCATTTAGAACCATTCCCCCGCTATGTTGGTTGGCGGTGTCCCGCAGGATTCTGGAGGCTGCCTCGGCAAGTCGTGAAGCACTACTACTCGAACTATCAGACAATGCACACGTTTGTAGGAGCTTCTCAACGCGTTCATTATTCTTAAATCCGATTTGCTGGAAAGCTTTGATGATTTCCAGTTTTGCAGTAGTCGCCTCCTGCGCTGGGAATTCCAGTGAGTACCGATCCAGTGAGAACTCCGGTTCACTGAATTCGCGATAAAACAATATGACGAGATCATCGAGTAACTCACGTCCCGCAGGTCCCAAAGTACCGGCAGCTCGAGCTCCAACGCCGGCCTCATATGCAAGACCGTAGTCGTCCGCATTTCTTACATAGTCACACACATCAGGTAAGGCCGCGTGTGCGTTTCCCGTGTCTGATATTGCAAGCAAGACGTAAGCTCTAAGGCGAATGACTTCCGACTTGACTCGGCCCTCGTAAATCTTGGCGCGATGTGAAATTAAGGATAGTAATGTATCCTGCAGAGGTTGTGCGTTCACCCCTAAACCCCGAACCACAGTTAGACACTCGGCGATGGAGTGGTGGTCTGACTTACCATCAAATTCAAGCAGCTTACGTTCGATAGACGAAATCCTGCCTTTTGAAGCTGCCGCTGCGGCGTTATCATTTCCCACGGAAGTATTTCCCGACCTGTTCCGATTATTGCTCTCAATCTCGACAGGCCGCGTTTTGCCGGAGGATGCTCGGCTTGCGCTATCTTTGGCCATCGCCGCAACATTTCGAGGCTTCCTGTCGCCAAGATGCGATAATGGGAGAATGATCGCCCCAGCGATGCAAACAGTGAAAGTACCCACCAGTGACAGTCGCTTTGTAGTTCGAAACCAAGTCATTTCAGTTTCTCTTGGATGAGCGGGAACTGTTGGTAGAGCGACGATTGAATCTTGCGCAACTGATTCTGAAGGGGTGCAGCGTCATCTGGGTTTGATTCCAAAACCTTGCTTATTGATTCACCGAATGGAAGTGCATACGCCTCCTTCTCTTGCGTTGTGCCCCGGTTAATAAACCTCAAAGCACATCGCGCCGCATCTTGACGGACGCCAGCCGTTTCGTTGGCTTCGTTCAAGATATTCAAGGCGACTGTGGGGAAATCTTTCGCGTGATGAAGTGAAAGCGACTCTAGGCCTGCTCGCTTAACGACCGGGTCCGTCCCTTTAGCGCCCACAAGTTCCATCAGTCTGGGTTGCAGGTCCGGATCGATAGCCAACGCCGACACCAACGCGGCGAGTGTCTGGGGCGGCGGCTGATCCAACTTGATTTCGCGCTCAAACCGTTCTCTAAAAAGCGAGATGTGTGCTTTCGGGTCAGCTCGCTCCAGGAGACTGACCGCGATATAGTCAGGAACGAGGAGATTTCCGGTTCCCTTGATCTGGGCCGTAGCCAGTTCGACCGCTCTTAGATCGTTATTCGACAACAGGCTTTCAAATGCGTGTATGCGAACATTTGGACTCTCGTCTTGCAATCTTGAACGCAACGCGAGCGTTCCCTCGCGGGCAAGATCCGATGTCGGATTAACAAAAAACCATCGGGACACGAGGTCGACCAGTTCGACAACAAATTCGGGCCGCTCACCAGTCGGCTCACGCACGATTTTCAAGATGTTCTCCGAAATTCCCTTCGGAGAACGATGGACAGCAAAGGCGAGCAGTCTTAAGTCAGCATCGTTCTGCGGATTCATAGCAAATGCCACCAATTGTTCGGACTCGGCTTTGTCAGGGCTTGCGAGACGAAGACCAGCGGCATACCGTTGACGTTGGTCGTTGGAAGCTTTGAGAAATACGCTGATCGCTTCTTGTCGAGTTCCTTCCATTGGAGCCGGTGGATTCTGGCGAAGATCCTCGCTGATTTGGCCTAGGGCGGCACGATTCATGGGCGAAAGCATTGAGCACATCGCTACAACCAACATCGGCATCATCAAGTGCATTTCGAATTTCATTTCGTAGTCTCCTGTGGATTGGGTTGCATGTGATCAGGGATTGACGGTGATCGCGTTACTTTCGCCCTGTAGTCCGCCGGATAACGCGAACGCTTTGAATCGTGGAATCAACTCGGTTGTGTGTGCCACGACGGAGAACTCATGTACTCCTGCGTCGGCGGACACAAAATCATGGAAGTCGTCGTCGATCGATGCTGTGCCGTTAATGAAAACGCCAGCGTTGGCGGGGCTCATTATTCCAAAAGTTCCACCTTCCTGCACCAACCTGACTCGGCCAACAAAGCCCGTCTGAATGTTTCCGCTGGCGTCAATAGATTCAACAGTAACGTTGAATCCATTGCCCACAGTTTGAGTCGCCCCTGCTCGAACCCGGAACAACGGTCCAGTCGCGCCAAGCGCCACGCCTCTCTGAAACGGTACATCGTCATAGCAGAAGCCGAGCGATAACGCAGGGTTCGCGCGTCCCTCATAGTCAATCATGTCCTCGTTCTTCGGTTTCGCTTGGGCCGGTGGCCAAATGTTTCGAATGGGCGAGGTGGCAAACTGGCCTCCGAGTGGTGTCGGACGCGTTTTCAAGGGATCTGCATTCGCACCACCGGTTTGATCCCAAGGCCAAAGCTCGTCCTCAAGATGCGATCCGTATTGTGATGTCGAGGTTCCCTGAACATAACTCGCACCATCCCCCATCTCGTAATCGTCAGCACTCTTTCCGAAGCGGTTCCGGAAGTTTTGCCACGCCGCCCATTCGCGATCGATTTGGCAGTGAAGCAGATAAAAGAGTGGATCGTCAGCGGAATCGCCGCTTTGAATCTGTCCGCCAGCACAATTGAGCGAGTGTGCAGGATTATGGACGCTTCCTTCGAGAGGCCCAGCCAAATCCAATGCGCCGGCTGCGTTACTTCCGTAGACAACCGACAATAGTATTGACGGACTTGCGAGTGGGTCCGGTTTAAGTGCTGGCACGAAAACGCCTCCATTTCCAGGCGGGCGGCGGTTGACGTCAAAAATCCTGGTGACACGTCGCACGATCTGACCTCCCGATGGAGCAATCCATCCATCCAGCGGGTTGTCTGGGTGAAATAGGATTGGTCTTGCACTGAAAACATTGTGAGCGGCTGGAGCGCCAAGAAACCAGTCCGCCCAAATCCTAGGTGTCGCTTCATCCCAATTCCAATAGGGCAATGTCACTGCTCGAAACTCGCCGTTGTTGATAGTCTGCAAATCGCGTTCAATCTGCAACAGGAAGGCTCGATGCCATGAAAGAAACGAAGGTTGATAACTCCCGCCACTATGAGCTTCGTCTCCCCCATCAAACGAACGTTTGTGAATGTTCGCGTTCTCGTCAAAGCTACGGCTCGCCATTACATCCTTATACTCGCGCATCGCATCAAGGAATCGCTTGACCTCAAAGTCGTGCAAGCGATTTGCGTTTTTCCTGACACGCACCATCAGGGAATGGGTTCCCACGACGGCTCCGTTCGAATCGTTTTGATGCACACGCAATTTGGCGTCCTTGTCGTTATAGCTAGGTCGACCAAACTGCCCTGCGATGCGGAATTTTACGAAGTCGCCATTGGCAGGGAGAGTAAGCGTTATTGACTCAATGGTCGCGGTCGTGTTGATTGGCCAACCGCTCGCAGGCTCCTCTGCGAAACAAACACGACCACCAGCATATCGCGCGGGGTTATTCGCCCCTTGAGCTGGAATCGCAGTAGGAAGTGACGCGGCGACAATTTGATCGACGGCGGGATCATTGATAATGTAAGCGGAAAACGGGCCGCTACCCGCAGGTAGCCCCGTCACGCGTGCTTCACACAATGTAGTGTTCCACGTTACGTAATCGTCTGTCACGTCGTTCACCCCGCCCGGCCCTCGGCCATTCACATGAATTTCAACCTGGACATCACCAAAGACCGCGGTGGGAACCATCATCCCAATTGAGACGCCCATCCAAGCCACGAAAAAAAATCGGCACATGGTTACTACTCCATCTGTTTCTCTTAAGGTCTTAGTTACTCTGTTTGACTTGGGACGAAAAACTTGTCACTGCTCGGCTATAGCTGTCAGTATTGAACTGGCATCCATTAGGGGGAAATCGCTAATTTGCAGCATCAACTCTTCCCCCTTCGCGGAGCGAACAACGACAGCGTGCCTTGCCTCACCGTTTCTATACGCACCAAACTTTTTAAAGAGTTTTAATTGGGGGTCAGCAATAAGTTCGAACGGAACTTTCGGAAAATTGGTGAGATCATCCAATGTTGAAGCCGCTACAACCGAGACATCTAAGCCCTTGTCCGCGAGGGTTTCTGCCATTTCCTTCAATTGTTCCATGCAATGTGGGCAAAATGAACCTTTCACGAAAAATGTGACTGAAGGCTTTGCGGTTTTTCCTTTCCATTGCGCAAGGGGTTGTGTAGCGGACAGCGGCACGGGAGATGATGGGTTTGAGGGATCAATGATCGTGACCTTTTCCATCATGCCGTTGTCTTCGTGATCCAGGATATGGCAATGGTTGACGAACGACCCGGTGAAGTCTTCGTATTTCGTAAGCAACTCGTAGGTCAGTCCTTGCTTCATGGCCAGCGTATCGCGCCACAAAGATTTGTATCCCGTCCCCAGCTCCTGCTCGGTCACATCGGTTCCTTGAAAAGTTTTAATACGAACAATCTGAAAGGGATTTGTATGAATATGAAACGGATGCGTAATGCCGGGTTTGCCACCAGTCGCTGTGCCGTTGCGACTTCCAATAAACCATCGATCGATCGTATCCAAATGAACTTCTCTCGCTGAATTTAATTCATTGAAATCCCGGTCATCTGGATTGGTCAGGGAAACGGATTCATCCGTCGTTGCAAGGTTGCGCTTTGAGATGAAAAATTTGAGGTCGGGCAAGAAAATTCCATAGAAAGCATATTGCGGCAAAGGATTAGCTTGGTTGGCTGGCAAGTCATCCAATCCAACGCCGCTAATCGCCGTTGGGGACGGAAGATCGTCCGACACTATTTGTCCCGTTACTTCAATCTTCGCCACCCACTTCAGAGGCTCGGTCGCACCACGCTCACCCACGCCTGCTGGCGCATTTTCGTCGGTCAAATAGTAGACCCCTGACGCTGTTGCAGGAATTTCTAACAAAACATCTGAGCGATAACCGGGATGAAGCTCAAGTCGTTTCCGTGAAGCAAGCTTTCCAGTCGGCAGACCATCAACTGCAATCTCGTGCATTGTCAGGCGTCCATCGCTCGTACCGCTCGCGGTCGCGGGTTGAACAGTTAATGCAATAGGCTCTCGCTGTCCCGTGTGTACGAATCTAAGTCGGCGAATTTCGCCGGGCGCAACCTTAATGGTCGGAATCTTCTCCCCATTGACAGTGATATAGCGTTTAAAGTCGTTCTTCCACGCACCTGGCCCAAACATTGCCGCAGCATTAGCTGTTTCTACTGTTCCAACTTGCGAAGTGTTGGACCAGATGTAGGGAATCTGTTGCAGGAGCAGAATCTCTTCGACAGCCGCCGCAATCTCCGGAATTGAATCCAGATTCAGCTTGTCGGCCTGACCTTGAATGACCTTTCGCTCGATAATCAGTGCGCCAGCCAAGCCGCTAGAGACTTGGCCAGCGACGGAACCATGTCGGTGAGCATGATACCAAAACGTTCCTGCCACGTGATTGGCGGGAATCGTTACCTCATAGTTCTCGGTTGCAGGATAATTAGAATCGCTTGTGGGTAGTGGCTTCAGCGAGACAAAGACATTATCGCTTTGCGCTCCTGGAACACCATTGGGAGATACGTGCAGTCCATGAAAGTGCAGGTTGGTCGTGTTCCAATCGTGGTGACCATTTCCATGTCCAGCCGTGGGTACGACAGGCAATTCGTTAATCAGAGTGATGTAAAGCGTGTCTCCAGCGTTTGCCCGCAAAACAGGGCCAGCCAGCTTGTCGTTGTAAACACGCAGTCGAACAGTATCATTACCGATGCTTAAGTTCGCGTATCGCACTCGTAGCGTCGCATCGAGTCTACCGTTGACCGAACTGATCGTCTCCGGATTGAGACTGGATTTAATTGCAGGAATAGTGCTCGAACCTAGAATCGCCTCGCTTTTGCGTCGATCTACCATTTCGCCGTACTCGTTCAAGTACATTTTGAGCAGGTCGTTTTTGTATTTCGCTCGAAGTCTTTTCTCTCCAGAATCCTCGAGTTGCATTGACTGTGAATCGAGATGGGATTCAAGATCGCCTTTCACGGCAATCCATTGAGCAACGTAGCCAGCGGTTGAAGTACCGCCGGAATGGGGAATCGCTCGGACAATCGAACCGACGATGGCTGGTCGTTGATCGACGCCGTTTGGCCCTTCAGGAACTTGATATCCGAGATAGTCGTACCTCCATTCTTCACCGCCAATGATTCCCTTTCCCTGAAATCGGATTGTCGACGGCGATCCATTTGTTGCAGTACCCAGTAGGTTAAGTTGCCAGCCGGTGCCACCCAATGTTCCGGTCACTTGTCCAGTTGCCGAAACTGTTATTTCTAAAGTTCCACTTCCGAACAAGAGATCGTTGGCGGGAACCGAGAGATCAGGATCGCTTCTAAAACTACGATACGACCATTTTCCCTCGAAGGAAGTCGCTTCGACCTTGCTCTTCTTAGTTTTTCGATCACCTTCCAGGGACTGCCCGACGGTCGACGTGATTCCTAAATACGTTGCGAGTACAAACACCAAGATTCGCGAAGAATTGGCCAATAGATGAATCATTGTTTACATCCTACGCTGGTATTGGTGGTTGAAGGAATGCAGGACATTTCAATTCGAATCCGGGATTGACGACAAAGCCGATTCAGGCATTTTCCGTAATCACTCTAATGAACATTGTTGCATCGTACCAAATATTGATTCTCATAGCCACGCTTGGCATTAGACGCCATTGAGTATCTTTATTCGACGAGATTATTCCTGCGAGATGAAACCACCGGGACACCAAAAATGCGGTCAGATCCTGGGATTTCAAGCACCTTTGCGCAAGCTTGCGACTAATCCGTTACGGCCGGTGTTGATCAAGTTACAGCAGCAAGCAAATGACTCTGACGCCATTCTTTTTTGTGGTGACTTTACGACTTTGGGATCGAAGGAGGGCTACGAAAAGTGCGTTAATTGGCTTGAGAAAGCATTGGGACTGCATGGCAACAAGCATTGGCAGCCCGACCGAGTACATGTAGTTATGGGAAACCACGCGAACATATTCGTGAAGTCTACCATCGGAGGATTGAGCTTGGGGTTGCGCGCGAACAAGCTCGCAAAATTCGGGCTTTATCAACCCACACCGAAGCTTATTGGAAAATCGATTTGCACAACCTAATGCATTTTCTTGCGTTGAGGATGGACTCGCATGCCCAGTATGAAATTCGGCAGTATGCGGTTGTCATTGGGGAACAGATTGTCGCGAACCGGGTGCCACTAGCATGGGAAGCTTTCCGTGATTATCGAATAAACGGCCTAGCATTGTCTTCGCAAGAGCTGAGCATCGTTCGATTTCTTGTTGCTGGAGATAATATTGGGGCATTTGAATTTGCGAAAGAGATTGGTTGGATCCAAGACAACATAATGTGTACAATGCATAATGTGTAAAAGCAGAATTCTGCGTTTAATCGGCGTGGCGGAATCCCCTGCAGATTGTCACGACCTTTCGGACTATTGTGCGCGAGAACTCGTTTTAACCTAGCCTCCATAATGTTGCTCTTGTGGCTGTCGACCGATGTCGGGAGCCTTCCTCGGGAGGACTCGAACCTCCGACACGCTGAATCCTCAAAACAAAAACCCCGTCAGACTGGGGCAGGTAGTCCAATGGGGCACGTGAGCCCGAGACGGGTAGGTCTCAAAAGCTCTTAGACGAAATGTTATGTAAACCGGAAGCAGATTGCAAGTGTTGCAATTCTCGAAAATGGCCAAGATGGTAGCCCACGTTCATCGGCATTTCAACTTTCAATCGGGTTGTACATTGGACAGCCCATTATTTGCTCGCTGCCGTTCACGGTCACAGTGTGCATTTCCCTGCAAAGGATCACTTCGCCGTTCTTGATTCGATGCATGGGCTGCTTTGTTTTCGGAGCGACGATTCTCGAATAGGGTTCGCTGGTCAGAACCTGAATGCAAAAGGCTTTTTCACCAGGATGTCCAGGGCGTTCGAGTTTTGTGCAGCGATAGGTTTCTCGGGTACCGTCACAGGAACAGCCTAGTTCGCCAACGTAGTCGCCGCGATGGAGGCATGGAATTAACTTTCGACGTTGCTCGGGCTTCGATGGCGGCGTAACGGCCAACGTGGATGAATGCTGAGAATTATCCGGCAGGCCAAGATGTCGGTTGGCGAATCGTGTTTCTTCTCGGATCTGCTTGATCCGCTGGCATGCGAAACAGGCCTGCTTATACTGCGAATGACCCTGGCAATGATCGTGGCTCATGGCAAAGGACAGTCCTCGGCGTATGGCTTGGTTGTAAATGATAGCTCGTGCAGAAAACTGTTCGGCGTAAAATCGGGCTCGTCTTCCAAGTCGGCTGGTTGGGTGGGGACGGGTTCGTCCAGTACGAAGATCACGCCCTCAGGCGGATAAGGGCAACCGCCGTCGATTAGCTTAAAGGGAATTTCGGGTGGTCCGCATTCCCAACAGTTGAATTCCTCTGGTGCCACGTAATCGATAAATGCACGCCGATGATCAGCATCGCATTTGTACTCGACGGGAATTGCCTGGTTTTCACCGATTACAACATCGCAGTCATGAATCCCCATAAAATCAGGTGGGATGTCTGTCACTTTCGGCGTTAAGTTACTATCGGCCTGAAAGGGTGGCGTGGAAACGACTGTCCAATCTTCGGCATACACAACCTTGCCGCAGATGCCATAGTCCAGTCCGCCTTGAATCGAACCGACGCCTTGCCAAGTTTCTTGATCCACTGCCACGGGATGACCAGGGCGATTGGGCATCAGAGGATAGTAGTCGCAGCCGTCGAAATGCTTATTGAATACGGTGAGAATCTCTTCGGTGTGTATGACACAAGGCGGCGACTCGTTTGGGTAGTCGACGTCGATTCGATAGATTAGGTCGCCTCGAAAATAACCGGAAAGGTCCTGCGAATAGATGTATTCGAAATACAATTTGCGATACAGGATTTGCGTATCGCAGTTATATTCATACTGCACGCGAAGCACACCAAACGAAGCTAACTGTCGAAAGACGTGAGCCATCTGGCCGAAGTACTCGGACGTTTTTGTGCCGATAAATCCGGTTTCTGGCGGATCTGGGCAATAGGGACAGCTCGGACAGTCCTCATCTGGATCGGCGGGCGGCTCATACGCAAAATCACAAATCAGAATCGTATCCGGCGCATCGGGTGTGAATGATTCTTCACAGTTCCCGATGCAGCCATGTTGATAGAGTGTCTCTTCGTAGACCTTCCAGCAGGCACCGCTTCGAATCTCCGTATTCCAACGGACTCGCGGCTGCGTTGGAAAGTCGGTCTTAAATTCAATATTTCCGAACGGCGTCTTAAGCGTCGCCGTGCATATTGATTCGAATGATGATGCACAGTTCTCGCAAGAGTTGGCGCAGCAACATCCGTCATCGTATATCAACTTGCCATCGAGATAGAGTAGTTTTCCATCGTAGGTTTGCAAACGTGGGGCCATTATGCGGGCGGCTCCGAACAAGTCGTCGTTGCCGTCGTGCCGATCGACGGAGTTCCGCTCGGCACTTCACAAGTGCAGACTTCGTTGGAGCAATCAGAGGTTTTAACCCACTGCCCAATTCCAGTGCCTTGTCCTGGTACTTGCTGATATTCCCATTGGCATTCTCCACATACAACCGGCGTCGGGCATGGCCCCATATCGATAATCGGAACGATCGTTCCGTTACATTGCTGGTAATATAATGCCGATGCATTTGCACCCACCGAGACCACGAAGTTACTCAACGGACTTGTTATGACTGGGCTACTGCACCGTTTCGTAACCGTCAAGTCGCAACCGCTGATCGCAACGCCCGTGATCCAATCGATGTTCACAATCGGATGCTCGGTCGGAGTACCGGTGCCGCCAGAGCAATTGGTGGTCGCCGTTTCATTCAAACTTTCAGGCGGATTAGGTGGCGGCGAGCAAGTGCAGTCGCCCGAACAATCGCCTGCCTTGACCCATGTGAACGGTGGAGTGGTGCCAGTTGCTTCCCAGGTGCATTCACCACACGAAGTTTCGCAGGTAGTGTAAACAAGCTGGCACGCGTTGGCACCCGATCCAACCTTGACCGATTTTACGAAGTCCAACGTGGTAATCGGGATAATGTCGTTGCATGCGGTCTTGTAAACCAGTTCGCACCCTTCCATGAATACGTCCTTAATAAACGGTATATTGGCGTTGCGATTCCAATCGTTCCAGCCGGCGGCTCCATCTAGTTTTTCAAATCGACATCGTGTGACGTTCCGCTGGATGCCGTGTACGACCTTGTCACTGGTCGCGGCGTTGATTTCCCATTGCTCTTCGGTAACGTTCCAGTGAGCTGAAATATCGCAGCCTTGCCATAATTTGATTTTCATCGGATTGTAAAGGTCGACTGTCGACTCGCCGTGCCAGATGGCGTCGATGCCGATGATCGATCCGCCTGTATGCGGATCGCTGGCGGTTTCATCTTCGAAGTCGTTGCCGTCTGTGAGCGTCGCTCGGATCGCATGCGAACGCCAGGCGTTGCCGATCCGGATAATGGCCTCGTCGCTGCCGGTGTCTTTCCACAGGACTTGAGCTGTCCCGCGATACTGAATTTCGAGAGTCGCGGTATCATTGTCGCTGCACTCGACGAAATACGAAAAACCGTCGTCGGGCGGATCGCCTGTTACATGCGCGATCGCGATTCCCGCGATGCGAACTCGCCCCACGGCATTGTTAACAAGCGGTTCCTGTAAAACTCCCCATTTGCCAATGTGATCGGGAATCGCAGGTATGACTAAGTTGAACTGATGGTTCTGTTGCTTCCACTCTAGAAGATTGGCGGAAGGTGTCGGGGCAACAGTATTGCTTAGTCCGACAATCGAAAAGGCTGGCAGCGTTTGACCGGTCGTATTCTTGCCGAGAACATCTTGGTTGCCGCGTGCAACCGAAAGAGTATTGTCGCGACGATTCTGCTTGCCACCGAGAAGCATATCGGTTGCTTCGAGCATCGCATTCCAATCGGATGCCGAGAGACTCAGTCGCTGGCCAGCCCGCTTGCGTTGTCGCATGGCTCATACTCCCAGAGCGGAAAGATCGGCCCAACGTAAAACGCGATCAATGTGCACAGAGGTTGTCTTGCGAATGACGGCATCGTTACTGGTTTCTTCGACCGTTCTTGGCCACAGATAGTCCCAGCCAAATTTGAACGGAATCGTAAACGGTCCGACCTGTAGTCCCGATAGATTAGGTGAAGCTTCGAAATTAAGGCTGATCGGCGACGACGATAAGACAATCGCACCACCGGCCGTCATACCGACTTCGCCTTCGATGCCGTTAAAGAGTAGCTCGCCGATCGCGAAGCCAAGGTAGGGTGCATTGTTCACGCAGCCAGTCAATTGATGGCATAGATAAAGGTATGCTTGTGAGACGGCACTAAAGCGATAGTCGATCGAGAACGAAAAGCTCGGGATCGGGACGTCGACCCCTTCTACTCCGTCGCGCGTTACGCCGACGAGCCCGTTAAAATTCGGTGGTGAACCGGTGAGAGCCGCGGAATATACCGTGCCATAGCCTTGGATGATGCGAGCAGTTTGGCCCGTCGTTCGATAGCGAACCGTCTTAACGATTTCGGCGGAAGTTTCCACATAGGTTGCAGTCGCTTCGTGGATGCCGCCGCCAAGGTGCTTGACGTTCGTCTGTTTCAGGCCAGCTCCGACGGTCGCCGGATGCGTAGTGAGCCAACTAAAAAAGTCCTGCTCGACCACGGCCGTATCTTCACTACCGGTGATATGAGCTTTAAGCTCTAGAACCGCTTCGTCATAGTTGCGGCTGATCTCTTGCGATTCGTAGCTTTCGATGACGGTCGTGGTCATGTGGTGAACTCGGCTCCCTGCTTTCGGATCGCGTCAGTGTTCTTGGCCGTTTTTTCAGTCGCTCGAGCAGTCCGTTCGGCGGGCGAACCACCGCCAACGTCGCCACCCAAGGAGCGAACAGCGAATCCCGAAAATATCCCAGTCGCTGAAACTTTCGAAATGCTTTTAGCCGACAACTCAAGTTCGGGTGCCTTAATTTCTGGAAGGGTTAACCCTGGAATCGGCGGTAAGTCTTTGGCTCGCTGGGAGAGAGCGGTAAGCTCCTGACTCTTAGCCGCGATCTCTTTCTTCTTGGCTTCGATCTCAGGATCAGGACCAGCCGCAGCTTTATCGCGAAGTCCGTGTTGGCTGGCGATTGTTTGTTGCATGCCGATTCGATTCTTATCGATCGCGGCCTTCTTGGCGTCCATCGCTTGCTGATTCTTTAAAACTTCTTGGCCAAAGTTGGCTGCGTTCTGATCGGCTTTCGCTTGGCGAGCTTTTTCGCGTTCGCCACGCTTGTTTTCGTGATCCGTTTTTTGATCGGTAATGCTTCGCGTCAGCTTATTCGATGCTTCTCGGTCGACGACTGCGACAACATCGGCCCAGAGCTGCTGAAAGAAGCTTGAAAAACCTTGCCAGATTTCTTCGGCGTAGCTGACGAAGGTATCCCAGGCACTCGTCATATCGTAAGTGAGTTTGTCCCAAAGGTTGCCGAACTGAAAGACCACATCAGCCCACACAGATTGCAAACCATAAAAGGCCGAGATCATCGTATCGGCAATCCAGTCGGACGCTTTTTGCCACGGTTGATATAAGTAGTCGACGAATTGATTCCAAGCTTCTTTCATGGTTGCTGTAACTTGCAACCAAGCCAACCCGAGCGAGCTCATGGCGATCTGACCCGCCAGGGCTAGGTCACCACCCGCGACGGCCGCTACGATTCCAGACCAAGCTGCATTGGCAGTTTGGCCGAGTGCTGACCAACCTTGAGCGAGAGTCGATAGAGCACCTGATGCGTAGAGTGCATAGCCACCAAGAGCGGCTAATAACGTGACTGCAATTCCGATCGGTGATGTCACGGCTGCGATCGCAACGGCTGCGATCTTGCCAAGTGCTAGGAATGCAATCGAGATTGTTTTAGTGATCGCGGCTAAGCCGAATAGACTAAATCCCACAAACTGAATGGCACTACCGACGGTGACCAACGCGCCGGCGACAATAAAAATTCCAACGGCCAGTTTAGCGATCGCAACAATCGCTTCGTTGTTATTGTCGACCCATTCACGAGTAGCCATGACAATCTTGGTAATCCAAGCGGCGATCTCTCTGGCGGCAGGCCCAAGAGCAGCTCCAATCGAAAATGCGAGTCGATTGACGACCTTGCCCACAATTGAAAAAGCATCGCCCAATTGTTCGGCATGGGCAGCTTGCTTTGGATCGATCGATAGTCCGAGAGCTCTAGCTTGTTCACGCATGGCTCGAATGCCGGCCGCCCCTTGATTGAAGAGCGGCATCAGTTCTGCAGCCGATTTACCCATAAGACCGATGGCCGCTCCCACACGATCGCCCGTGTCGGGAATGGAAGCCAAAGCGTCGGCGATTTTTTCAAATTGCTGGTCGGCTGAGAGACCGATAAAATCTTTGGCTTCGAGTCCCATATCACGCAACGCCTGTTTAACCGACTTACTCCCGTTAGAAGCCTCGTCGATCGCGATCTGCATTTTACGTAAGACTTTTTCGAGAGCTTCGATGCCACTCCCCGATTGATCGGCCGCGAATCGTAGTTCAGAAAGTGCATCGACTTGGATTCCAACGCGATCGGAAACATCCTGCAGCTCGGACCCTAGATTGACATAGGCTTTGATCGAAGCAACGAGCGGCGCCGCGATGGCACCGCCGGCAATGGCGAGTTTGGTAGCCAGCTTATTGATCCGCTGGCCAAAATCGGTTAGTTGCTCGCCGGCCTTGTGCAAACCCTTCGACCATTCGCCACCTTTGGTATAGAGCCGAACGTAGGCGGACGCTGCTTCAATATCTTTCCGGTTCGACATAGGTAAGAGGCTTGTATATTATGTCGATGTAAACAGGGCTTTCATGGTGGCGAAGCCGTGCTGATTGATCAGTTCGACTTCCTTCGCTACGTTACGGCTGGTCCGCTTATAAAATTCGTCGGGACTGACGCGACGGCCTGTATGCATGGCTTTGGCCAAAGCCATCTGGTTGGCCATCGCTTGAAAGATTCCGTCCATAAGGCAATTCAACGTCTCGCGATAAACTTCCGTCTTGGCGTCGAGC
>JAWXCK010000126.1:0-9119 GCA_034408855.1 Pirellulaceae bacterium | reverse complement strand
TTTGTAATCGTTTCGAGGCTTGGTCATAAGGGGGTATGGCTTGGGCCGTCGTTTCCTCACACGAGGTTCATAGCGGTCGGGGCGGTCGGCAACTCGATGGGTGCCAATCGCGTTGATGAGTGCTCGGCACCACTGCTCGATATCAGTCTGCTTGTTCAAGCTCAGCAGAAAATTGTTGAGCGTTTGTAATGCGCCGTTGACGCTAATTTGATACGGTGCAACGCCGGCTTCTTTAGCGGCGATGGCCATGACTTTGCGTATCAAGTTATACGCCAGCATATGCATGTAAAACTCTTTGCGGACTCGTTCGGGAGTCTTGCATCGCAAATGATCCATCTGCAGAATGTTTTTGATGCTTCTTAGATTGAGTTCCGCATTCCACCTTTGACGGTATAGATTCGACAGATCGCTCATCATTGTCTCTGTCTCATCGAGTAGCGTCGTATCGACGATGACTTCCTTTGTTCGAAAGCCACGCTGGGTTACTCGCACGCGAACTTGTCTATCGCTCTTCGATTCGCCGCGTTCAGCCTGCTGGTAAATCCAAGTGTGAGCCATATCAGCTACCTTGGCCAGCAGTGGGAGTTCATCCCGATCGAATGAGGTACTGGATTCCCAGCCCTTATCGGTCTTATAAATCCTTGAAAACGTCAAGCCGAAACGAGTACCGTTGTCGGTCTCATTTCGCCAGATAATCGCTTTCACTTTGCCGAGTCGAACTTCGTGGACAGGTTTTTCTTGGGCCATGATGGCACCCCTTTCATTCGTTCAAAAAGCAAGTCAACCGTTCACGCATCACCGTCCTCTCGAGGGGCGATGTTGGATCAAAAGCGATCACATTAAAAGAACTATTTGCAGATCTGAGTTTTATTTCGGTAGTCAAATGGGCTATAATCGGATTAGGTTAGGTTCGTACCCATAACGACTAATTTGGCGAGGATGAGATACCATGACACCTTTGAACGGCATCGAGAAACAGCTTAAGACGATGGAGGAGTTTGAGCCGTTGTAATTGACGGCTGATGAGCAAGATATCTTTGAGTTTTAAAAAAAAGAACAACGGAAATTCGATTCGGCGAAAATGGCTGAGCGAACAACGAAGCTTGAGAGTACATTCAAGTGAGAGTTGATCTCGTTACAGACGCGAATCGACAGAATCACAGATACAAGAGAATTCGACTATTTTGCATACATACCGTGTCTTGGAAACTTCTGGCAATAAAGTATTGGCACAATCGCTCGATCGTGTCGAGCCAATTTGGCTAGATCTCGGCGGACGAACGAAGCTTGTTGAGAACGAAGTCGTGGTCGTCGAAACGGTTGGCTCCGATTCAAAACCAAGCCCGACTGAAACGCCGATCCAATGCGTGCTGATGGCATCGCGAGTCGATCCCAACTACATTGGTGGACCTGCACCGCAACTGATTTCTCACGGTGACGATGATTCTGAATTTGTTGAGAGTCTCGATTCGAGCGGTCACGACAGATTTGATGTTGCTCTCGAATGGATGGAATGCGGAGAAAGCACCAAAGCGAGCAAGGCGATCCGAGCCTTGCTCAAACAATTTCCCTATCACATTGATTTGTACCATCACCTCGGATTGATCGAACAACGTTTAAATCGCCGTGATCGTGCCCTAAAATATTTCGAAATGGGCTATCGAATAGGTTTGCTCTCCTTGCCAAAGGATTTCTCGGAGAAACTTCGTTGGGGATTCTTGAAAAACCGTCCTTTCCTACGAGCTGCTCATGGCTACGGCTTGGCTTTGGAAGGGAAGGGACGTGTTTTGGAAGCTGCGGAGGTATATCAGCGGATATTGTCGCTAAATCCAGATGACAATCAGGGTATCCGATATCTTCTGCCAAGCCTCTATATTGCCGCGAAAGCCACGTACAAAGCACGCTCAATCCTCCAGGACAATTACGTCGATAGCATGAACGTCTTTTCGAGATCCTTGCTGGAGATTTTAGACGGATACTACTTGGAAGCGCTTCGGTGGTTTTGTCGCGGACTCGCTTACAATATACACTTTCCAAGTGTGGCTTTGGCGGACATAGATCGGACGCCTAACGATTCGCGAGTTGGGGTCTCAATGGGAAGTCCTGACGAAGTGTCAGAGTACCTTGCGTATAACAAAACATGGAGAATAGCATCCGCGCAGGGATTTCTCCGGCGTGCCATTCAGTGTAAGCCGATTGCCGAGCGAATCGCAAAAGCCTTGTCTCTCGACACACAACTAGCCGAGCGGAACAATCCCGACATCAGCGACCGGTCCACGTTGATCGACGAGCGGTATGCAATTTTCAACGACAAAGATATTGCTGCGTTCATGCCCGAACTGCGCGAATGCTTCTTGACTTTTTTATCCTAAGGTGGATTCGATCTTTTGGATCGCAGTCAAGTGCTTCACGTCTCGAGCATAGACCTTGCACGCTCGTTCGTAGCTTGCAGTCGTTTTTTTGCAGACCAAAACTTGCGGGCTTCCAACGCGCAGTGTATCGTGGGTGCAGTCGCATTGATGGCGATCGATGACACCATGCAAATGCTGTCGACGTTGCTTTGCCATGGGGAATCTCGCTTCGGGTTGTGTTGGGTCGGCCAGAAACGCCGATAATCGCAAGCAGTCCGCACACCCGCAGCCTAGTTTGCTTTCGCGTTTCCAATTCGTCGGTTCAGATGGTTTCGCATTCGTGCGTGACTGAAGCTCTTGCAATATGACATTGATCCAATTCCGAATCGGTCGATTCCCTTTCGCATGCTCCTTGAGGATCGGTACGAGTTTGATTGCCGCTGGAATGTTTACCTCGATAAGCTCGTAACGAGGATGAATACTTTGCCAAATCAAAAATCGACTCAAAAGTTTGTCGTCGCCGATGGTGACCAAGGACCGTGCCATATCGATGATCACATCCTTGCGTTCTAATTTAGGAGCGTTCCATGAACCATGCTGCGACGAGTCAATCCTCTCGATGGCTTCTACGACAATGATGGCCAGTTGATTGCAAAGGGTCTTGTGCTCGCTACTTTGATTGAGCATCGTCGCAACCTGGCGAAAAACGATGACATTCCGCGCTAGTGTTTCTTTCGTCGTTCGAGTCATCATCGAGATCAAGGACGGGGTATAAGCCGACCAGCCTTGTTTCGATATCCACTTGAGTAAGTTTGTTGATAGTGAAAGGCATGGGTCTTTCACCATGACTTCTTCGATAGTTTGCCTTACAAGTCGCGGTTCGTTCAATTCCGCTAACGACATCCATAGTGACGCGCGATCCAACTTGTCCTGCTTCGTTGCATCAGGTTCGCTTGGATCCCAATACGATTCCGATCGGCCTGGACGCCAAGTCTCGATAATCTGCGATGCAAAATTTCGGCATTCGACAAGCAGCACCTCTTGCCTTTTCTTTGTCTTCTTGAGCTTGGCAACCATTTGGTTGAACCCAACGATGGCTGCATCGGTTCCCGCATCACACCAAACTTGAAACTGATGACTTCGCGGCCAAAGGATAATCGCCGCGCGATGATACCATCGTTCCAAAGTCATCCCTGCATTGCCCGTATAGCCTTCGAAATCCTCGCGGCTGGGGTCTGTTTCGGTCAACGCGTCCAGCGGTACAATCTCGCTTTCTTCCAACGGGATCTTTCCAAAGGAAACTTTTTTACCCTGTCGGTTCGACCAGTGATTGGCGGTCAAACTACAATCATAGATTTCGCCCATGATATGCTCCGAGCTACTATCGGAATCCAAATCTTTATCTTCATTATCATCCCTGTGCGAGTAGTGGCGGCTTGAACCGTAACCATAGTCGTCATATTCGCCCTCGGCAGCTCCACTTTGCCAAAGTGTGACCAAGGCTAAGTACGCATCGCAATCAGCCTTTTCGGCCGCATCCAATAAAATGTTGGCTTTCGCCAAATCGACGCCTTTCAGTTTGTCGATCGATAGTCCCGATTTTGTGTAGCGATGCTCCAGCATGACGGCAAGCTTCTTTGGGGCGGGATCTTTTCCGTTTGACTCGGCCTCCCAATTTAAAAGTACCGTTGCGATTTGCGCTGTAGTATCTTCAAAGTCAGGGGCCGCAATCGCTATTTTGCTGCGTGGCTTTGCGAGAACAAGATTGTAAGTCAAGCAAAGTCGATGTCCGCTGAGGAGTGGTTTTACCTCGTGTTGACAGTCGGCATAAAAAGCCGCGTAATCGGCTTCCAAACCCGACGCAGCTCCAGGCATTGTGATGACTTCTTGATGGCCTTGATGAGCAATCACGAGTTCACCACCGCTATGCTTTGACGGCAAATTGATCACCAGTGTGGCGACCATCCGATCGAGTTTTTCGCCATCGCGATGGGGCAGAAAGAAGCTTCCCTTTTCATACACGAGTAACTTATAGAGATAGGCGGCTAAGATCTTAGTGGGAAGTCCGAGTCGATTTTCAACTTCGCGAAGAATCGACTCTAGCGTTGCCTCCCATTTGGGATTCTTCAGTGAAAAATGTTCGGGATCCAGCTCCCAAACCTTACGAACTTTCGTATCGACAACTGTCTCTGTTCCTTTCCCATAGGGAGCCTGTTTGCAAACTTTGATCAAACGTTTGGCCTCAGCCGCCGAAAGAGGAAGCCCGATGTCTCCAAGTTTTTCCACATACAATCCGGGAAGCGTACTTGGACACTGCCCACTGGTGCAGAACTCAGCCGGTCGATCGATCTTAGCCACGCTATCAAGAAGCTTGGTTGCGATCGCGTTGGGTCGTAAATGAGGCTCATTCGTTCGACGAGGCATACGTAGGCTTCCTTGGTTCACTATGCAAATACGAAGACATCTCAGAGCCGTAGTGTACCTTTCGTAGCCCGCTGATTGAAGCCGTCGGTCACAAGCATCCGCGAAGCTAATAAAAAGACTTGAAATGCGAAGAAACCTGATCCAAACTCGGAAGGCTTGGTGAAGCGGAGACAGGCACTGCGGGGACGCAACCTGTTGAGGAATACCCAAGCCGAAAGGAGCGAAGAGTGAGGTGGTGGCTTTCGACTCGCCCTCGGTCAAGAGAGACTTTTTCGACGCTCGTTATGCTTCGCTTGGTTTTCGTAGCTGTGAACGATGGGTGACTAACAAGGGCACACTCGGATCGTAGAACAGTACACAGGGCAAGGAGCAAGGTTGGTGAAGAGTCGTATCGTGTCGCACGAAGAAGTCGAGTTTCTGGGATTTACCTTCGCGGGTGGTGTAGGGAGGGCGGTCAGCAATGTCCGCCCTTAACTGATTTCTGTCGTTTGAGGGAGTGAGCGTCATACAGCGACACCAAACAGTTTACCAATCCCGGCGGTTGCCGCCATCGCAAGCGCGCCCCAGAAAGTCACGCGAATAATGGCCTTCACGTCACGTTCGAACCATTGGTCCAAAACGTAATGTAAATATCCGTAGCAGATCAAGGTCGATCTGCGTCAAGAGGTTCGTAAACTTCGCCTCTGGATAATGTTCCGCTCGTTTCGTGATACGATCGAGTCGACTTCTCACCGCTAGCCCACCGCTAAGTGTGGCCGGTGTTCGGCTCGAATCGCGTGATGGCTTGACCGCCTTCCCTCCACCAGAGTTACCCGGCTTCGTCGGTACTATTCGGTCAACCTACTTGTTACCAAGCAAGCTGCAACACTCGATACTGAGCCTCTGGCTAAGAGCTACTCAGGCGGGCTTTCTTCCCGCTTGTCTTCAACCATTTCCAGTCCGCACATGCAATGCTTTGTTCGTTGCTTGCCCTGCCAAATCGGCCTGCCTGACGCTTCAAGCCGCAACTGTGCATCTCGAAGGTAGGCAGCAGTGTCGCCATTGTAGTCAGCCAAGATTTTGCGTCTTGCTGCGTGCAATTCGTCTAGTATTGGGTTTCGTGTCATCAGATCAGTTACCCCCGAGAAATTCAATCGGAGTGCAAATCAACATTCCGGAAAGTCCAAGTTCATTGAGCAATCGGTAGACACGCGGAAGCTCATGTGCGTTCGCGATATGCGTACAATTTTGCGTCAGCAGATATTGTACTCCAGCCAAGGCGGCAGTGGCAACGTGCAATGCGTCAAGTCTGGCAATCGCGGGCATCATCGACCGCGAGATGATTTCATCTGCAACCGAATTAGCGTCGGGATTTGCAGGCAAAATCGGAATACCGTCTAGCATCGCCAATCTTCGCTTAGCAGCATCGGGGTCGCCCAACGATGCCTCATCAATAACCAGTTGGGAGGTCACAGCCTCGTACAACGGTCTCTGCTCGGCCATCCAACGTTTTGCCTGATCCTGAAGTACGGCCGTGGCAGGGTCCGAACTAGGGCGCGCCGTCGCGTAGCTTATGATCGAAGTTTCAATGTAGACTATGTCCATGTCTGCATCCTATCGCAACGAACGGTTGCGATCAGCGAGGCCGAGGAGTTGACTCAACGCAAGTCAAAAACGGCAGATCGAGGCCTTCGTCTGCATCGCTTTGGTATCGGCCTTTCCGTCGGCACTATTATCTCTGAACGCCATTTTGCAGGTTCGCAGAGATCGAGTACAATGTACAAGTATAGGAGAATATCATGACCATAGACGTTCCGCAAGAATTCGAGTCGTTTGTCGCATCGCTAGTCGCGAGACGACGCTTTCTCTCTGAACACGAGGTTTTGGTGGAAAGTCTGCGGCTTTTGCAAGCGAGAGAATCGTTGGCTGAGGAAATCCAGAAGGGATTCGAGCAAATCGATTTGGGTCAGAGTGTAGACGGGTCCTTTGCATTTACGAAATTGCGTGATCGTCTTAACGAGCGACTTGGGTCGTAGCGATGCCAACTTTTGTTTTATCCGATGAGGCCGAGACAGACATCGCTGGGATAAGCGAGTACATCGCCAAACGCAACGTAGCAGCTGCCATCAAAATGCTGGACCTCATTCAGGAGGCGTGCCAGACGCTAGCCGAGAATCCCGGGCTAGGTGAAGTGCGAAAAGGATTTGGTGTGCCAAATTGCCGTTCATTCACCGTAAGCCGCTATGTCGTGTTTTTCCGACCAAACGGCAATGGTGTAGATTTGGCCCGGATACTCGATGCAAGCCGTGATCTCTGAGTCGCGTCTAGGTTACTTCAGTCCGATAACGACCGCGATCACCTATGTCCGGCTCCCCACGATAGCTATCCAGATTCAGCCGAGGCTGAATCGTTCTGTCAACCAAGTACGTTCTCACTACGGTTCCGGCGCTGAGTCCGGATAGTGCTTCCCTGACTGACGACCATCGCTTGGCCGCCTTCCCTCCACCAGAGTTACCCGGCTTCTTCGGTACTATGCAGCCTTCCGACTTCCCATCGTCGTTTGATCGCCTCTCGTTTTCGGATTGGTGTCTCATACTCTAGCCTCGACAGCTCGATGCTAAAGAACGACGGGATCTCACTGGTTGCCTTGAAAACATAATGTGTAACGCGACTGCGCCTTCGACTCCGGGACTTCCTTCATCACTCGCCATGACGCAATGAAGAATATTGCCTTCCAGTATCCACACACTTTGGGCAGGATCCGACAGGAACAAAGATTTCGGAGCTCAATACCATTCAGGGTTCGACAGTCAGTCGATACCTTTCAACCTCGCTACCTTTCTGTGTACGCTTCAACGTCGCTGTTACCAGACACGCTGCAACACTCGATACTGAGCCTCTGGCTAAGAGCTACTCAGGTGGGAGTCGCACCCACTTGTTTTCAAGCCATTTCCAGTACGCACGTGGACCGCTTTGTTCGTCCGCTTTTTCGGCGGTCGTCGTTCGGCGTCAAGTATTGTATACGCGTTTTATGTGTGTCCATAGTATTGGTGAGACGTCATTCGGAGCATCGGTGATGATTTCAATCAGACATTCGTCCGGATCACGATTTGTGAGCAGTGCAATTGATGCTGCCGCGACAGTTGGTGCGCGGCTCATTCCAGCGCTGCAGGCAACAACAGTTTGGATCTCATTTCGGATCATTGCCGCAATTGTTCGAATCGCAATTGCCAGAAGCCAATCTGGATTGCCGTCACCATCGTTAATCGGAAAGCGGCAATAAATCAGTTCGCGTCCCAGCTGCGCCGGAGCCTCGTTGATCGCGAGGTCGACAACGGCGCGGATGCCTGTGTCGTAGAGAAGTCTAAGATCGCGAGCATCCATTGCGTTGCCGACGAACAGCAGGTTTGAATGGACGTTTCGAATCAATCAATCATCTCGTTTTGTGTGTGGGTCTTGAGTGGACGAACGTTCCGATTCATCGAGTCGCCGCAGAAGAGCCACTATCAGGAAGCGGCTGATCGGCGACTTCGATGCAATGCTTTGTTCGTCTTGTTTTGAGAATGATTCGCCCCGACTCTTTTTGTTCCTTCTGCAATCGCGAGACGAGCCCCGCGAGAGTACCTCCTGACTCGGCGAGCAATTGTTCGCGGATCGAGTGCAGTTCGTCAAGAATTGGTTGTGTCGTTGTCATTCTAATTGCTACCCAAAAATTCAGCAGGCGTACATATCAGCATGCCGCCGAAACCTTCGTCATTCAGCAGTTTGTAGACTCGAGGAAGTTCATGTGCGTTCGCGATATGTTTGCAGTTAAGCGTGAGAAGATATTTTACACCACCGAGTGCCGCCACTGCAACATGCAAAGCATCCGCAGCAGCCTTTTCAGGCATCATGTGCCCGGACAATAGAAGTCCGGCCAAGGCCTGTGCGTCGGAATCGATATCCAATAGCGGAATTCCTATCAGCAATTTCAGTCGATCTCCGGCAGCAGCCGGATCACCACGTGATGCTTCATCGAGCGTCAACTGTGAAGTGACAAGGTCAAACTTTGGTCGTTCAACACTCCACCAATCGCGGGCTTGTTGTTGTAAAGCGGCATTCTGGATGTCGCGGCTTGGCCAGGCCGTCGCGTAACTGACGATTGAAGTCTCGATGTAAATCGTGTCCATCGCAGCATTCTATCAAGACGAACGACACGCATCACCGCGGTCGCGGCGAGTGATGCTCGATGGTAAAAAACGGCCGACCCGCGACTCAGGTGCATTGGATTGTTCAAGTAAGCCGCTAGGCGGCGGTTGTTGTTTGGTAGCGATTCTAGCATGGTACAGCTAGGTTTGGCAACACAATGATTTTTGATGGATAAGT
>JAWXCK010000125.1:0-38002 GCA_034408855.1 Pirellulaceae bacterium | reverse complement strand
TCACTCAGTCCAGTGTTTTCCTTGTATTTCACGGCTAAAATCGATTGCGGATCACGAAAACCACCCACAGTTTCTGCGGAAGAGCCTAAAAAACAACAAGGGTGTGCGTGTGACATAATCATCTTGGATTGCCCAGCGGCGTCAGCTATAATACGAAAATCTTATTACAAAGGAATCTGAAATGTCAACGATCTCCGTAGATTTGTCAGACTCGGTCATGTCGGCAGTCGCTGAACGAGCTCGAAAAAACGGCTTTAACGATGTCGGCGAATTCGTTTCGCAGATGATAACACGAATCAACGAAAGACAAACGGAAGTTGAGTGTCTAGCGATTGAGGGAATCGAGAGTGGACCAAGTGAACCGTGGCAGCAGTCTGAAATTGACGCTATCAGAAGCGATCTTCGCACAAAATATGGTGGTTAGATGACGATGCGAAAAATGCCCCGTCGCAGAAGACTTGCCATCGACGACATCGCCAACCATTCAAATCAAATCGCGAAAAACAACCTTCGTTCAGCTTTGCGTTTTCTCGATGCAGTTGACGCAACGGTAGAACTGCTTTGCCAGTTTCCGGAGGCGGGAGGCGTGGTACCGACAAATCGCTCGGATACGGATGGCCTTCGAGCAAAGCTTATCAGCGGTTTCGGCAATTACGTCATACTCTATTTCGTCACTGAGAATGCGGTTGACATTGCACGAGTAATTCGTGGAGGCCAGGAACTCCATCAGATCGCTTTGAATGCAAGTTAGTTGCGTTCTTCTTTCGGATAAGCGAATCGCGATCTATCCAGACTTGGACGGCGGGATGGATCGTGCGTTAAGCTGAACCGATGGGCCAGTCGATTGCCAGGACACATGAATGTTCTATTGCCCTCGGTATCCAAGTTCCGTCAGTCTACCGCTCCCGATTTGATCTGTCATCCGTTCGGAGTTTGCCTCCGCCGGATGCGTTTCGGAGCCTACACGACGCGGCCTCGAAATGAAGGGAGAAAAAATCCGGCGTCTTCGCTCCTAGTACCTCAAACAAGCTCGCAACGGAGCAAGTCCGTAGCGAGCTAACAGCAGCGACTTTCAAACAAAATACAATCACGAGTCGACATCAACGATCGCACGCTATCGAAGCAATCCGCTTACACGCCCCGCAGATTCAAACCCTAGATTTATACGACGCTATCTAGTCCGTGGCAGGGTCCGAAAGATACGATTCGCGAAGTTGTCGAAACACACCACCAAAGCCGTCGCAATTCCAATTTTCTTCCGGATGCCAAGCATTCCAAATATTGCCGGGCCATTCCCCTCGTTCATCACCCGCGAAAGCATCCAGTATTAAGACGTCTCCGTCGGAGTCACCACTAACGAGGATTGATCGGCTAACTCTTTCTTCGAGAGTACCATGTTCTTCAGAAGAATAGTTATTCGCAGCGACGTCGACATCGGCTTTGCTGATGATCGTGTCACAAATCTGAAATACTGAACGAGAGTCCTCGCGCAATAATTCGAACAACGCCGGATTCAATTTCCGCAACCAATCTATCTCCTCCACCGGAAGAATCGAATTTATAAAATTACCAGCGACCGCCCAACCGTTGGATACCATATAAAAGGCCTTCAATGAAGGCGGCAATTTAATTTGAAGCCGTTCTTCCGCATCGAAAATATCCTGATCGGCTGCGGGCGGGAAACCAAGCCATGTGGAACTGCGAGCATACTCTGGTATGCGAGCGCGACGCTCCAGCAGTGGATCTTTGAGCAAGTTCGCGGAATACTCCGTTAAGAACTCTTTCCAATCATACGTGTTCAAAGCGATCTCTTTGCACCGAAAGCTAAAGGTCGACGATGTCCGCCCCAAGCGATCGTGTTATTTGTGTAACCTCATGGAGGACTTCGTTGGGCCGATTTGTTCTGCCTCAATTCCGTTTCCGGAAAAGCTGGTCATATTTTTGCGCAAGTGCATGCTCTCCTATCTTCTCGTAGCAACCGGAAAGTTCGTCGTAAATAAAGTAGCTCGAAGGACCTTCGTCCGCCGAAATCTGAAATGCTTGCGCTGCTTCAGCATATCGGCGTTCGTCTCGAAAAATGTATCCAAGGTCTTGGGCAATATGCGATTTCCTTTTCGATTGCGGTAATCCACGCCGCAACACCTCGATTCCAATGTCTGGCAAAGTTTTTGAGTAGAACAGTTCATATATTCCAAAACTGTCTATGGGGACTTTGGAAATTATTTCCCCTTCATAGTTATGAGGATAGTCGAAGTCGATCGCAGACTCTCCAACAAAATAAGCGTAGTCTGTTGCTCGCTCAGGCAATTGTATATCAATGTAACATTCTCGCGTCGTACCAGACGGCAAAACTTGAATCGCTTTTACGATAAAGAATTGTGAAATCTCCGATTGCAAAAGAACTGGAGCGTCGATCGGATCGACATGCCAGCTATCAACGCCTTCGCCGTCGTCATCCGTTTCGAGCCCTTCAATCCGACCAAATATCGGAATCTTTGGGAATTGAGTTATCGCATCGAAGAGTCGCATATGGTTTTAAGCCCGAACGAATTATTCAACCGAAATAATCACGGTAGTACAACTTATTCTGCCGACTATGCTGGCTTGAAATCGGATTATACCGCAGGTTGTTCGAATGTACCAAAAAATTAAAACGTTCGGAACCGGTAGCTAGCGCCATTCCGCTCACTGACCGCGACTTGGTATTAACGCTATTTTGGTATCCGATGTATTGTCCAGTAAACTTCTTCTTCGAATGGACTTCCGTCTTCGGCGTTGAGTTTGAGTATCAGATGAAGTTGGTTTACCGGTTGAAGGTTGGAGAGATGCAGTTTAACTCGAGTTTGGTTTTCTGAGATACGGACCGAAGTGATATCGATTTTATCGGCTCCGATCTCGCCGGTGGTCGGAGAGTACATTTCCGAACCGTAGGCCGATTGCCAGCGATAGTTCCATTGCTTGCCCGAATACGACGCGACACTTCCTGCTGATTTTAGATCGACGCGGAAATTGAAATCGATGCTCAGTCCGTCGCGATCGACTTGGCAATTCGAAATCATCTGGATCGGTTTTCCGGTATAGCGAAGTCGTTGAATGCCTTGATCGAGCAAGCCGATTCGCCCGCTTCCATTCCAACCTTGCAAACCGGTCGCATAGACTTGACCGTCCTTGGGGTTGACTCGAGCCCGCATGATGCCGGTTCGAAAATCAAATGGCAATCGTATGACCGCAGCTTGTGTTATCGAATCGATCTCTTGCGTCATCAAATACGATAGCCAACCTTTACCGAAACTCGTGTGCAGCAATCGTCCGGCGAGCGGTCCCCATCGAGCGTCGTCGACCCAAAGCTGGCCACCTGATGAATTATCGAACTCTTGCGGCATCCAAATCATGGGCTGATCAAACGTTTTCGGCGGGACGACTTTCTTGATGTCGATCTTGCCGCCATCGGGTGCCCATTTTCCTTTTCCATCGTAGGTGGGAACCCATCCGTAAAAACCACCCTGTTTCAAAAGACTTATTTTTGATGCGGGCATCCATTGCCCCTGGTTGTCGCTGCACGTTATTCGATCGCCAGGCATCCAACCCATTCCGTTCGGGACTCGAAAGCCAGTCGCGAAAACGCTTCGGTTCTTTCCATCGGGTGAAACTTGGATCACCGCTCCCGGCAACGAAAAATCGGCATCGTGGCCTCCTTTTGAATAATAAAAATAGCCCTTCGAGTCGCGTTGCAAATCGAAATTGAAGGAATGGAAGTGGAACGAAACATCGGTTTCCGGGCTAAAACTCTCATAGAAATCGGCTTCGCCGTTTTCGTCAAAATCGCGCAGCCGCACAATTCGATCTTTGCATGTGACAAAGATAGTGTCGTCGACGACCACGACTCCCATCGGCTCGTAGAGTCCAGCAGCAAAGCGTTTCCATTCCAACTTCAACAAAGAATCATCGATCCCGGAAACGATCCATACATCGCCACCGTAGGTCGTCACCACCATCCGACCATCCGACATAAAGTCGAGCGCCGAAGTGCGGAACCATGTCTTCCAAGGTGTCGATTCAGGGATCGCGATCGTATCGAGCGCATACGCACCTCGCTGTAAACCACGAGTACCGACCGTCTTGAGTATTTCTGGCCACAGCAATCGACGAGGAGAATTGCTTGACGCTGGAGACTGTGCCTGTGTTTGATTTCGTTCGTCGGCAATTATTTTCCTAAAAGCGTCAAGCGACGACTTTCGATCTCCATAGTTGCAAACGACTTCCAATGACCGGTCGGTATCGTCGGCGGGGATACTCAGTACGACTCTCTTCTTTGCATCGACCGACCATTCCAATCCTTTTGCCTCCCCTAAGACAGCGACGAGTCTCGAAAGCGACGATTCGCTTTCGGCTCCATTCATGACGCCTAATACTAATGCTCGACCTGGCCCCAGTGTCAGTTGATGACGAACGATCTTCGATTCAGGCTCAGCGATAACCGATTCGAATATTTCGCGTCGATCGATTTGATAGCTGAGTCGAACTTGACTGTCTTCTAAGTAATATCCGTGGTAATCGATCCAATGAAGCGGCAGCGGACCACGCGGAAGAATATCTTTACGCGAATAATCGAGTGTTCCGTCGTGTCCCCATTGCCAGCCTTGAAGTTCAGGAATCGATTTACCTTTCGGATTGGCGGTCCCTTCACCGCGAGCGCGAATGTGTTGCGTTTGATCGAGATCGAGGAAGCCACCGCTCCAGATATCGGCTTGGTTCATCGTGTGCAAGTCATAGCAAATCGAGACGTCGCCGAGATTCATTGTAAGAACGCTTGGAAAGCGACGATCTAATTGCGAGCCAAGCGCCAGACCGAAATCGCGATCGACGGTCGGAACAGCGGTTCCATCTTCAGTTCCTTTCGGGAGGCTGTCCAGGTACTTGTGATCGATGGCTACATAATCTGGGTTGGTCGGTTTCATGAATCGTTCGCGAATGTAATGAACGACTTGATAGCGTTCATTCGGCGTCAGGTGCGATGTCGGACCCATCAAGCCATTGCCTCGCGAGAGCGTCATGAACATTTTGTAGGGGTCATCGCCAAACTTCAGTTTTTGGGTACCAAAGGCGCGAGCCGTTGGAAGACTAGGCCGGTTTCCATCAGGACCATGGCATTCGACGCAATAGCCGTGATAGATCGCTTCGCCTGCCTCGAAGTCCTTGGCCTTTATTTTTTTGAGGATACCGGCATGATCCAGGTTTAGCCAATCTTCGGTGATCGCCAATTGTTCGGCAGTTGGCTTCAGCTCCGCCGCTCGCTTATCGCCGCCAAGGGCGACTTGGAATACATACGCAGCAAGGTCCCAAAACTGATTTTGGTCCTTTAATGCAGACATCAAACCATCGGGCATCATCGATTGTTTAGCTGTTGCTCTGGCTTCGATGGTATCGACGTCGATCGCGACTGGATGTTCGAGATCCAAAGCGGTTCGAAGTACCAATTGCTTTGCGCTTTCTGAAACAAGAATCCCGGTAACGGTTGTCCCGTCTTCGGTTAAGACGGTCGTGGTCTCATACCCTTTTCGAAGGACTTTAGACGGCAGCAGCAACGACTCGATGAGATATTCATCCGATAGGGTTTTGGGATCGCTGCCATCGAGATGCTTGGCTAAGTTCGGGCCGAGTGGCGAAGCGCCATCGCCGCTGGCATGACAATTGACACAGGCGGCTGCCGAGCGATAGAAAATAAGAGCGCCACGTTGCGGATCGCCACGAAGTCGCGCTTCGCGCGCAAGTTCAGAGACGTTGGCTGCTTTTAACAGTTGATCGAGCGATTCGGCTTTGCGCAGCGGCTCGCTGGATGCGGTTGGAAGGAGTATGAACAGGCCGATGATGGCGGCTATTCTTGAGAGGAATGACATATTTTGTTTTTGGGGAGCTGGATTGAGAGTTGTCGATTGCGGGGCGCGGTGGACCGCCTGAAGGCGAGGGGTGCGCGGGGGCCGCCTGAAGGCGGAACTACGAACTTTTTGATTGTAACTTAACTCGTGCTGCGGTGGGGCGATTTATCTGGCGGCAAAATAGACTTGCAGTCCACCTGCCGTTCGAGCTCGATCGTAGATGTCGACGGCTATTGAAATCGGTACGCTATCGTCAGGATCGACAATGATCGGCACATCGGCTCGTGCGGCAATGACCGCTCGGAGCCGCTGAGAAATTGCCTCCAGGTCGGGAATGGTTGCTCCGTTGAATTCAAAGACGAAGTTTTTCAGTTCACCAGGTTTGGCGAGAATCCTTACGATGCAATCGTTGACTTCGGCGGGTTGTTCCGGTGGCGGCAAATCTTCGGCTTTTCCAGAAGCAGCGATACCTTGATCTGAAATGCCGCTTGGCAGGAGCTGTTCGATGATTTCGAAATTTGCTGTCGTAAGAAAGAAGATTAGCAACAGGAATACAACGTCGATCATCGGTGTCATCGATATTTCGAACGATGATTGATTGAATCGGTCGGTATAGTTGGTGCGCATGGTAGTTTTTACTATGGTGTTTCGTCAAAAACGGCGAAGACAACATCGTTGGTGCCGGCTTGGGTGCATGCTCTGAGCAGTTTAGCGATCACCGAATAGGGAACGTTGCGATCGGTTCGAATTCGGACTCGCAATCCGCCCGGCGTCTCGGCGTGCCGAGCCGCGATCGCTCGTTGTGCGTTTTCTAGTGAAATGGGTTGCCCTCCCATTTGTAAGCTTCCATCTGGCAAGACGTGGACCGTCGCAGTCGGATGTTGATTGCTTAGCTCGGAATCGATGCCGGTTTGAGTTATCGGTAACTCTAGCTGAACATTGTTCTCTTGCTTTGCCAGATGGCTGCTGACGAGAAAGAATATGATCAACAAAAACGTAACGTCGATCATCGGCGTCATGTTCATCGATAGCCCGGAGACACGGCGATGGGTTGGAATTCGCATTTATGGCCGAACCGGAGGAACACGTGGAGGACTCGCGCCTGGCAATCGACGACGTATGGGAGCAAAAGCATGCTGGGCGGCATAGGCAGCTTCAGCGACGAGCTGATCGATTCGATTACGATAGATCGCAAAGGCTCCCATAGCGGGGATCGCGATGAGTAACCCTGCGACAGTCGTGATCAACGCTGAGTAGATACCTTGAGCTAAGTCAGCGGCACCGGCTGTGCCCTGTGATAGTGCGACTTGTCGAAAAGCCAAGATCATCCCGCTTACCGTTCCAAGCAACCCAAGCATTGGCGAAATATTTCCCAAGACCGAAAGGTATTCGACTTTGCGGTACATACGAGCACCTTGTTCGGCCGTTGTGTCTTCTAAGGCTTTTTCAACCGCTGGCCATCCGAACTCAACTTCCGCGATCCCGTTGGCAATGATAAATGCTAACGGAGACGGTTTGTTGCGGCAGAGTTGGTCGGCTTCTTTCAAACGTCCTTGAGCCAACATTTGCCGGATCGATTCGGCGAAATCGTTAGGGAGAATATTTTTGCGACGCAAGGTTAACGCTTGATCCATGATCAAATAGACCGTAACCAAAGAAAGCGCTATCAAAGCTAGCATGATGCCGACTCCCAGAATTCCGCCGCTAAATACGATGCTGAAAAGCGTATCGTTTTGCGGTGCTGTCGGCTTGGTTGAGGCGGTAGCAACGCTCGGCTGGGCTTGAGCTAGCAACCATCCAAGAGAATTACAAGCAATAGATAAACGATCAATCATGGGGGCTTCTTCGTAAATGTACGGAATCTCGCCGGTGCATTCTAAAGAATCTTGGCCTTCGGTGGCAGTGTGAGCCTCCATATTCTATTGACCTCATCCCCTTCTTTTGACTACTCCTTCGCTTGACAGACTACGTCTAGCATTTTCAGGATGGTCGATTGATGCGACTGACAGCAAGCAACATACTCATCATTGGCAGCGTTCTATCGCTAGCCGGCTGCACATCGCCATGGACACATCGCGAACCGGATTCGGAACTTCGCAAACGAGAAGAAGCTGTTAAAGACGTTTTTAAAAGCGACGAACGACCTCGCTTGATTGGCGAAGCCGCAGCCATTTTCGGGGCTGATACTCGAGAGTACAAGGGGTTCGGCATTGTCAATGGACTGATGGATACGGGCGGCGATGTCCTACCAGGAAGCCAACGAAATTTCATCCTCAAGGAGATGCGGTCCGAGGGGCTCGATACCCCGAACCAGATTTTAGCCACCAAGTCGACGGCCGTGGCTCGGCTTACGCTTTTCGTCGGACCCGATAGTACCAAAGGCGATTCGCTCGATTTGAACGTTGAAATCGCGAGCGACTGCGAAGCGACAAGTTTGAGAAATGGTTGGCTCATGCCTTCTCGACTTAACGATATGCAATTCTTGGGAGGCAATGTACGCAGCAGCGACCTGAAAGCACGAGCGCAAGGGGCGTTGGTGATTTTGCCAGAAAGCTTCACGAAAAAGCCGGTCGATCCGAAACTTGCTGTGATCTTGGGAGGTGGCAAGCTTGTTGAAGCTCGTCGTTTTACGATTCAGATACGCGACTCGCTGCGACATGTAACAACGTCAGCAGCGATCAGCCGAGCGATCAACGATCGCTATTCGTTTTATGTAGGTTCCGAACGCAAAGGGGTCGCGACGGCCAAAAACGATAACATTATTTCGCTCGAAATGCCGACTCGATACCATTGGGATGTCCGGCACTATGCGGACGTTATCCTTTCGATTGGTTTTGCTGAAGAGTCCGAAGAAGTTGCCGCAAGAATCGCGACCTGCCGACGTTTGATTCAAGAACCGACCACCGCTCGCCAAGCCTGCTTAGATCTCGAAGCGATTGGAAAACTCGGCATCCCAGTATTGGAAGAAGGGCTCAATCACTCCGATCAAGAGATACAGTTCTACGCCGCATACTCGCTCGCCTATCTCAATCACCCGCCGGCAGCTTCGGTGCTTGCCAACGTAGCCCGCAAAGTCGTTGAATTGAGACCGCTTTGTTTAGTCGGCTTGCAACTTTTAGATCATTATTCGGCGAAGGATGAATTGGAACAACTGCTGCAGGAAACGGAACCCGAACTGCGCTATGGCGCATTGCTAGCGCTCCGTCGCCGCGATCCCCGCAATGCGATGACGTTTGGTGAACCGATTGGTGAGCTCGCGCATGTCATTTCGATCCCGAGTGAAAAACCGTTGATTACCGTCGCACTGCAGGAACGACCTGAGATTGCAATCTTCGGAGATAGTAGTCTTGTCCAGATGAACGATTTCTTCGAAGTCAATCCTCGAATGACGATGCGCAGTGAACCCGATGGCCAAATTCGACTCGTTCGCTTTCAGCCCAACGATGAAGACTTGACGGCCCTCGTTGCTCCCGACGTGATTAGCGTGATCGACGGTATTCGAACGATCGGTGGAACGTATAACGATCTTGTTGTTTGGCTGGACGAGGCGTCGCGACGACAATGGATCGCGGCACCTATTTCTATGAACCCGCGACCTGCGGCTGGGCGAGTTTACGATCGCAACGCATCCACCAAAGCGGCACTAGCCGAACTCAGTCAAGATACCTCGAACGAGAACGAGAAGAAAGCCTGGTGGCATTTTAAGTAGCGAGCCACGATCGCATCGTCTTAGCCGACCGATCCAAGATATCCTCATACTCGAATTGCTCGATGTCTTCACCCATCAATTCGATCTCGTAGCTACCTTGATAGCCGTTGGCCTCTAGCGTTTGGATAATGGCAGGCAACGGGAGTTCGCCTTCGCCGAGCAAGCAACGATTCTGCTCGCCCTTCGGTACCGCTTTGGAATCGCCCATCTGAACCAAACGAATCGACGGAACCAGTTCCGGTAGCCAATGAACAACGTTCGGATCGTGCGCCATGTGGTAGCAATCAAAAACGATTCCGATGTTTGGATTTTTGATTTCCGCAATAATATCCAGCGTCGCTGGGAGCTCGGTTAAAAAAGTCCAATCTTGAGCACACCCTAAATGCATCGGCTCGACGGCAAGCTGTACACTGCTTGCCATCGCGGCTTCACCAAGCTCCGTCAGAGCTTTTTTCAAAATGCGTCGAGCGTGGTTTCGCGTATGGCCGCCACGACTACCCGCTAAGACAACTAGGCACGAGGCATTTAAACTTGCCGCGACTTCGATCGCATCCAAGGCATCAAACATCGAATCGCGAAGCGTTCGACCGTCTCCACCGGTAAAGCCGCCAGCCCAATGCAGCGAGGATACACCCATCTGATTCTCTGCCAGCAATTCAACGGCTTTTTCTTCGCCATACTCGTGCAGCTTGTATCGCCAGATGCCCATCGAATCAAAACCCTGCTTCCGATAGCGAAAGACGTCTTCTTCAAAAGTCCATCGAATCGTCGATGTCTCGCAAACCGATAGTCGAGACTTCCCGGAAGTTTGCATCCGTCCCTAGCTTTCAAAGAGTTGCCAACGGGCTCGTTTGTATTCCAATCGTCCGAGAGTATGCCGGACTTTGCGTTGCGTGTAAAGAAACGATTTTTATCGCAACGACACATTGTCAAAATGGAGGACACAAGCCTTAGGTTTACGCATCAGTTGCCTTGAATATAAGCAGCTTGCTTGCACTCAAACGCCGGAACACCAGCCAATCGAGGGGACGAAAAAGTGGCATGGGAAGAATGCGCAATGTTTAACGGCGTTTTTCCTTTGCATCGAGCGCATTCAATATTGTTTTTCCGTTTGGCGCGCAACGTGCTTTTAAGTCAGAGCAATGAGGTCGCGATAGCGAATCTACCTTTTTTCTAAGGTCGAATCGACTCTCACCTCTCAAGAAGCCACCTGAGCACCGTGGCGGCGAAAACGATTTGCTGGAGGAAGGAGAGGACCTCCAGCAAATTGGACTCGCTGCCACGGTGTTTTTTATTTGGCAATTCTCCGCTTGACACGGTCATCAATACTTGCAAGAATTTACTATTGAAAGTGAGTCTCAATTGCAATAGTGTCCTTTTGGAGTTTCTAGTATGTGTATGCGTGTTAGACAAAATCTACGAAAGAGTGGATTTACGCTGGTAGAATTGCTCGTCGTGATCGCAATAATCGGAATTTTGGCAGGGCTGCTCTTGCCTGCGATCCAGCAAGCTCGTGAGGCAGCGCGACGGATGCAGTGCTCAAGCAATATCCGTCAGCTTGGGATCGCGCTGCACAATTACCACAATACTTTTACGGTTTTGCCAACCAGTTGGTCTAAAATGGACACGGGGTCCGATGGCTGGTCGGCCCAGGCGAGGTTGCTCCCGTATATCGAACAGTTCCAACTCTCTAGCCACGTCGATTATTCTAAGGCCTATGGAAGCGTCCAGATTCCAGGTGGGACGACGACGGTCCGGTTAAGCCAGACAAAAGTACCGATGTATATCTGTCCATCGGAACCAAACGCTCGCGTTCGGGTGAATTCCATGGGAGTTCCCGAGCATTTTCCGCTCAATTACGTCGTCAATAGTGGTACCTGGCTTGTGTGGGATCCCATGATCAACGAAGTGGGCAATGGAATTTTTCATCCGGAACGTTGGTTTGGGCTGAATGCGGTTTTGGATGGAACAAGTCACACGATGGCAATGGCAGAAGTCAAAGCCTATACGCCGTACTATCGAAATGCGGCCCAACCGGGAACCTTAATGCCGCCGGCCACTTCCGACGCAGTTTGCACCATGGGAGGCGAATTCAAAGAAACATCGGGACATACCGAATGGGTCGATGGTCGTGCTCATCAAACGGCGTTTACAACCGCCTTGGGACCGAATGCGAAGTTCAAATGCAATATATCCGGTAAGAACTTCGCGCCCGACTGGACCAATATACAGGAGGGCAAATCGACGACCGTGGCAACGTATGCAGCCGTTACCAGTCGCAGCTACCATGTCGGCGGCGTACATGCCGTTATGCTGGACGGGTCGATACGCTTCGTTACCGATTCCATCCATTTGGACGCATGGAAAGCCATGTCGACCCGCGACGAGGCAGATTCTGCCGAGAGCGATTCGAACTGAAATACAGGGGCGGTGAGCGGCACGGCGCTAGCTTGGATTATTCATGAATCGTTTCGATCTTTTTTGCGACGCAGGTAACGATATAGACTTGCGACGTTTGATCAAAAAGCAGTCCGCAAAATCAGCCGGAACGCGTTAGCGTCCGGTTTCCCAGCAATTCGAGCAAACCGGTGCTAACGCACTCCGGCTGATGAATAATCCAGGCTAGCGAGTGCCGCTCGCGTTATGCGGGCGACTTGAATAAGATAGTCCAGCGGGCTCACCACGTCAGTTGGAAAGATTAGGAAGAAAAGCGTGCGCAATTGTGAATGGACCAGATGGGTCTCGTTGGCGGTACTACTGAGTTTTGTGACTTCGATCGGACCGGTTTCGGCAGAAAATTGGCCACAATGGCGTGGGGCTCGATCGGATGGCGTTTCAATCGAACGCGGTATTGCCCTTCGTTGGAATAAACAACGAGCGATTCGTTGGCGAGCCCCATTACCAGGTCAAGGTGGCGCGACGCCGGTCGTCTGGTACCAGAAGGTTTTTCTTACTTCGGCCGATGGTGATGACCTTGTCGTTATGTGCCTTGCGTCCGATTCCGGAAAGACCATTTGGAAAACCAAAGTTGCTTCTGGAAACCAAAGTGCTCGAGCAGGTGAAGGCAATTCGGCTTCTCCCTCGCCAATTACCGACGGCAGCCATGTTTGGGTCTTCTTCTCAACTGGCATCTTGGCGTGTCTCGATGTCGATGGTCACGAAGTATGGAAGTTTGATATCGCCGAACGATTTGGAACGCTCGACATCCAATTCGGATTGACCTCTACGCCGGTCCTTGACGGTGACGACCTTTATCTTCAGTTAATTCACGGTGCGATGAAGCGCGGTGATCCCAACCGTACCGGAAAAGTGATCAAGCTCGATAGAAAGACGGGCGCGACACGATGGGAAATCGATCGCGTGACGCAAGCCGAGTTTGAATGCAAACATTCCTATGCTTCTCCCTTTATTTACGATGATGGGAAGCAACGCTTCTTAGTGGTTCACGGTGCCGATTGCACTACCGGACACTCGCTGAGCGACGGTAAAGAAATATGGCGACTAGCCGACTTGAATGGTCCTACAAAACTGAACGAGCGATCCAACGATCCAACTTTTCGATTTGTCGCGTCTCCGCTCGTTATTCCTGGATCGATTATCGTTCCGACAGCCAAGAATGGTCCGGCGGTTGCCATCAACGCTGAGTCGATGCTTGCGGGTGAACTTTCTAAAAATGCATCGGCCGTGCGCTGGGTCTATCCAACGACGCCCGACGTCTCGATCCCGCTTGTCGTCAACGGCTTGGTCTACTTCGTTCAAAAGAATGGAAAAATCCAATGCTTGGACTTGGCGACCGGCAAGGAATATTATTCCGAGCGACTCCATAATTCTGAGTATCGCGCTAGCCCCGTCTATGTCGACGGTCATATCTACATTTGTGCGAGAGATGGTATGACGAGCGTGATTAAAGCCGGGAAAAATTTCGAACTCGTTGCCGAAAACGATTTAGGTGAACCGATCACGGCCTCGCCAGTGGTCGCCAACGGCGTGCTGTACTTGAGAACGTTTGACGCGCTCTATTCGATCAAGCAATGACGAAAGCGAGTCTTACTTGCGACTGGCAACTTCGTCGCATCGAGCGAGGACACGAAGTATGTTGCCGTGCATGATTTTGTGGATGTCCTGTTCGGAATACCCCTTTCGCAGCAGCAATTCGGTAATCAGTGGGTATGTCGATACATCCTCTAAGCCGACCGGCAAAACCGTGATGCCATCGAAGTCGCTGCCAATACCAACGTGCTCGATACCGGCGACTTTCGCAATATGATCGATATGCTCGACGACAATGGAAGCGTCTCCTGGATAGATAGGATGGTCGGCTCTCCATCGCGCCAAGTCTCGGGTAATCGCTTCGGTATCGGTACCATGTTTGGCTTCTAATTCTCGACGAATATCGAACATACCTTGGACATTAATGGCCGAACGCGGTTCAATAAAACCGGAAAAAAAATTGACCATCACGACCCCTCCGTTTGCGCGAACATCATCCAAAATATCGTCGGGGACATTGCGTGGATGATCAGCGATCGCTCGCGAGGACGAATGTGAGAAAATAATCGGGGCCGTGCTGACGCGAATCGAATCGAGCATCGTGGCTGGTGAGACATGGGATAAATCGACGAGCATTCCGAGCCGATTCAATTCGCGGACAACTTCTTCTCCAAATTCGGAAAGCCCGTCGCTAATCGGTTTGTCGGTTGCGGCGTCGGCCCAGTCAAGGCTATCACCATGCGTGAGCGTCATGTACTTGGCACCTGCTGCATGAAGTTGCCGAAGCAGGCTAATCGAATTCTCGATCGAATGTCCTCCTTCGACGCCGATCAACGAAGCAATTTTTCCAGATTTTCGAATGCGCATGACATCTTCTGCCGATGTCGCGAACTCGAAAACATCGGGATACTTCTCTATCATCACCTTTACAATCGCAATTTGCTCGAGCGTCGATTGAAAGGCCGTTCCTTGAAATCGCTCCTTTGAGGGGACAAAGACGGACCAAAACTGTGCGCCGACATTTCCTTGTCGCAAACGCGGGATGTCGGTATGCAATTTGGCTTGAGGATTTCGAATATCGATCTTCGAGAAACTTCGATCACCAGCCTCGCGCAAAGCCCACGGCAAGTCATTGTGTCCATCCCATACGTAGCCGCGACGATGTATCTCTAGCGCGCGATCCGAGATCGTGAAGTCAGGCTTGTCATCGGATGCTGCTTTCTTCGCTTCTTCCGATTGAGCGACAGTTTGATTGAAGCAGGCACATAATAGCCACGTGCCGAAAAACGAGACGACTTGGAGATAGGTTTGGTTCATGGACGAATATCGTACACCTTCTCACGTTGGTTTCCCAGCAGTTGAGCACAGAAACTTGGATTTTGAAATAAGTTGGGTATGCTTTCAATGTGCCAAGCCGCGGGCCGCCAGCTGGAAGCTTACGTCACAAATCAATAGACGTCGCGAACGTAGCGTTTGGCTTTCGTTAGGTCGGTGAGGTATTGCTTGGCCTGATCGAGGGTTCGATTACCGTGCTCGATGATAATTTCTTTGAGCGCTTGCTCGACGTCGACGGCCATGCGCGACGCATCGCCGCAGACAAAGAAAAATCCGCCGGCTTCCAACCAAGCGAAAAGCTCAGCACCGTTTTCCTTCATTCGATGTTGCACGTACAACTTTTTCTCGCTATCGCGACTGAAGGCCAGTTCAAGCCTGGTGAGCAATCCGTTCGATCGCCAGGTGTCGAGTTGGTCTTTGTAAAGATAGTCGAACTCGCGGCGTTGGTCGCCGAAGAATACCCCACTCATCGAGCACATACTTGAGTCTTGCTCTTTTGCGATCGGTTCGATCTTCATGTTGGATGAAGACTCGGAGAATCGCTTCGCAAATCGCGACGCATTGATCGGGTTCGACCAAGACACCAGTCGATCGCGCGAAGTCGTTGTGACCGGTAATACCACCTAGTCCAAGAAGGAAATAAACGCCAGCAGGCAGCGTTAAATCAGCATTTTCGGACTCGACGCATACGGCATGAAAGCTGATGTCGTTGGTTTCGGCCAGGGAACTAACACGGCCTGACCCATCGAAGGCGATGTTGAATTTTCGTGGCAGCCCATAGAGCTCGCGCTTGTGAAGAATGTGATAGTGCAACTGCTTTGCTAACGGCATTGTTTCGATGAGTTCGGTCGCGTCGATTCCAGAGAGGGTGCTACAAGTGACATTGCGAATATTGTCTGCACCCGAGCCTTGTGTCACGATTCCAAGATCGCGAAGTCCTTGAAGGACGTTCATGGCATTGGCGGCACTGATCTCGCGCAATTGTAAATTGGCTCGTGTGGTAACGTCGGCGAATCCACCCGCAAATCGATCGGCGATATCCGCGACACCCGAGAGTTGCTCTGACCGCATGAGTCCGCCCGGTAACCTCATTCGGCACATAAAGGCGTTTTGTGCTGGAGTGACGTAAAAAAGACCGTGGTACTTGGTTAAAAAATGTCGGTTCCCTTGGGAAATTCATTCTTCAGAGCGCGAGCCCCAATCTCGCTCCATGTCTCTAAACCATCTTTGTCGCGTTTGGCTATCTCTTCGGCAACCAACTTCCTCCCCTTGGCTTCGAATCCGGCATCGGTGCTGGATCGGTGAAGAGGAATTGAGCTCGACCGTCTGAATGAAAAAATTGGCCGTCTTCGAAGAGTCGACGCTCCTGAACGGGTGTGTCGGTTCGCGCGCGGTCCGCTGAAGTAAAGGGCCATTGGATGCCTCCGCAGCGATCGAGCATCGCATAGTCGTCGATACCGGTAATATCGCAAGCTTGATCTTTCGATAACTGTTTCAAAATCGGGAAGACCGCTTCGGGACTCTTCCAACGATCAAACATCCGACCACAACCCCATTTCTCTGCGACCAAGCGGAAGATCGAAAAATCAGCTAAGGCTTGCCCCGGGGCTCGCTTGACTCGTTTGCACAATCCGATCCTCCGCTCGCTATTGATAAACGTCCCTTCCTTCTCACCCCAGCCGGCGGCTGGCAAAAGCAAATGGGCTTGTCGAACTGTATCGGCAGTCGAATAGATATCCTGGACGACCAAGTAGTCGAGTTTGGAGAGCAAATTGCGGGCCTTCGGACTATCGATCCACGAATGAGCCGTATTGGTTGCGATGATCCACAGGCCGCGTATCGCACCTGTTTCGATCCCCGATAGGATCTGGTCATAAGCCAAGCTATTCTGAGTAGGGATGTTCTCGACGGGAATATCGAGTACTCGTGCAACCTTATCGCGCTGATCGGCGTTCGAAAACTCGTGATGAACAATCAGATTAGTCGTGTTGCTAAACAGTCGCGACCCCATCGCGTTGCACTGGCCGGTTATGCTATTTGCGCCAGTCCCAGGCCGACCGATGTTGCCGGTCATGATCGCCAAATTGATAATGGCTTGCGCCGTTCGCACCCCCTGATAGCTTTGATTCACTCCCATCGTCCACCAGAACGACGTATTTTTTGCAAAAGCTAGCTTGGCAATCGTTATTGTCAGTTGTTCGCAGGGAATGCCGGTCTCATTGGAAACTCGTTCAAGTGTGAAAGGAGCGACGTGTTTTTCGAAATCCTCGAAACCATTTGTGTGGGCATCGATGAATCGACGATCGATCGCTCCACGCTGAATCAATCCATTTGCGATTCCGTATAGCAAGGTTAAATCGCTTTTGGGATTGATTGCCAAATGCTCCGTAGCTGCCATCGCAGTTTCGGTACGTCGCGGATCGATAACAATGATTTCGGCTTGGTGGCGATTTTGTAGTACTCGTTGCCAAAGAATGGGATGACCTATACAGGGATTCGCACCGATGAACACCATCGCATCCGAGGCTTCGAAGTCCGCGTACGTAAACGGTGGAGCATCGAATCCGAAAGCTTCCTTGTAGGCGACTACTGACGTAGCCATACACTGGCGTGTGTTTCCATCGCCATGCAGCATGCCCATGCCAAACTTTGCCAAGCATCCCAAGTACGCCATCTCTTCGTTTGGGATTTGACCAGTGCTGATGAAGGCAACCGAGTCATCCCCATGTTTGGCTTGAATGGCTTTGAAATTCTCACACATCGCATCGATGGCATCCGACCAAGATACTTTACCCATCGAGCCATCTGCTTGTCGCTTCATCGGATCGGTCGCTCGATCGGGAGAAACCAAGACTCGCAAGGCCTCCCAACCTTTGGGGCACGCCATACCGAGATTCACCGGGTACTCCGACGAAGGCGATAGATTGATCGCTTGGCCATTTTTAAGGTGGATCTTCAATCCACACCCTGTCGAACAATAACCGCAAACCGAAGTCGTCGTGGCATCAGGTACCAGATCGATCGGCAATGCCCCCAGGCCGAACGTAAGGGGATCGAGCAACAGTTGCTGCGTTAGCGGTCCTGTGGTTTCACGAAGTGTCGGCATCGCGAGAAAACCGGCGCGTTTTCTTATTGGGTTCATGAGCTTGCCCCCGGCATTCGATAGGTCACGATCGACGCGAAATAGAGCCATCGATTGAGGAATTGCGACGATGCGAGCATGCCCAAAGTCAAAACTGTGCCAAGGGCGACAAAGGCTATCGGCAGAATATTGAAACACAACACGGTTGCCAAAAGGACCGAACTGAGCCAACTCATCCACGTCGCCGTCCACGCATAAGAAAGCTCGCCGTAGAGCAGACGTCCCGATCGCTTCGAGAAATCTTGCCAGTCTATCTCGCTAAACGACACCCCTGGCCGAGCACGCCATCGATCATACGCTTTTGCAGCCAATCCCAGTCCAACGACGCTCGCAGCCATTAACAACATCAACCCACTAGCTGGCCCATGATCGAATACGGAAACGCACGCCAAACCCAAACCCAAGGTCGTCGCGGAGAGTTCAATCGTCGTTCGAGTAACATTCCAAAGCTTACGACGAGTCGCAACGTAGATCATGGCCGAACACCCGACGGCGATCGCTCCAACCACTGCTGAAAGCATGGTTAACGAGTTTGCAAAGGGCGACAGTCGTTCAGCCGCATTCAAAACCATCGGCACATCTGCAAGCCACTGCGTCCAATTCGGTTCTGATAAAATCGCACTCGTCAGTGAGCCGTAGGCGCTAGCCTCGGGCGTTTGCACTCCAATCATTCGAGCGACGCAAGCCAGCGAAGCAAGACCAGTGACCCCATGTAAAGTCCGAACACAATCGCTTCGCGGCTTAACCAACTTCTTCGCCATCCGAGGAAGGCACGGAAAGCCAAGAACGGTCGACCGAGATGCGCCAAGGCCATGTGAACACCGCGAACTCTGTGGCGGACGATCAGCCATTCATTTTTCACGAATAAAGAAACGGTTAAGACGCGCTGCTGCTATTTCTCGCACCACTGCTTAGAAACGGGACAGCATTGTCCTGATGAAAATCTCGGAAAGCCACTCACATTACTACGTAGGTCAGTCTCTCCGAGACTGACACCCCGACGAATGTCGAGGTATATCCGAGTCTCGGAGGAGACTCGGTGTGGCGTGTTCGGTTGTATCGCCTTGCAAAGTTTCGTTCCGGTTGTCCAACAGCTTTCGACGAATCTTACATCTAGACGACGAGGAGTTTTGGCGGCTGCCTCGTCTTCGTGATTTATCAAATGAACACGCAATCATCGAAAAGGATTTCGAAATGCTGAGAAGTAAAGCGCCATGGAATCGGATGCGTCGCTTCTGCGTCTTCGCCACTTCGCTTTCTTTGAGCTCGCTGAGCCTCGCAATATCCGCCGAAAATAATGCGGATGAAGAATCGATCGAATCGACGGAAGCCCCAATCTATTACGCGAGCAATGTTGTTGAATACGTACCCGATGCCGCACCCGATGCCGTGAATGATGGTGAGGCCGAAAAGAAAGCCGCTGCCGCTAAGAAAAAGAAGGCCGAGGAACTCAAGAAAAAGGTCGCTACCGCCTATAAAGACCCATTCTATCTGAACGACTTTAGCTATCTCAACGATCCCAACTATAAGGATTGTGAAATTGGCGAAGGTTTGAAAGGAATGCCAGTTGGCAACTGCGGCAAGCTCGATTTTGGTGGACAATATCGATTGCGAGATCACAACGAACACAATATGCGAGGTCTAGGCTTGACCGGTCGCGATGATAATTTCTTGCTGGACCGCACCCGATTCTATTTCAACGACAAGATGAACGATCGAATTCGCGTATTCAGCGAGTTCCTCGACGCCGGTAGCTCGTATGAAAATTTTGCTCCGCGAGCCATCGAGGTTCAACATTTAGACGCGCAGAATCTTTTTGTTGATGCGCTGCTCATCGATGACAAAGCGGGAAAACTATCCGGGAGAGTTGGTCGTCAAGAACTGCTCTTCGGCGCGCAGCGATTGCTTTCGCCTCTCGATTGGGCGAATACGCGTCGCACCTTTGATGGCGGACGTCTGACGTGGAGCAACGATGATCGGACCACCGATTTTTTACTGACACAACCGTTGACTTTGAATGTCGATCGCTTTGATTCGCCGAATCAAGATCAAGTACTGCATGGCGTCTAAAACTCGAATAAAACCTTTACGAACGGACCGATCGATACTTATTATCTAGGTTTTGAGAACAACGTCACGACCCAGCGTGTTCATACATTGGGAACGTTGATCAAAGGCGATCTGAAGCCCGTTCTATGGCTCTATTATGACTGGGCAAGCGGCGACGACTCGATCAACAACGGATGGAATCATCTCTTTCCGCTCGGGCATCGCTACAACGGATTTATGGATTTGTTTGGACGTCGCAATCTGCATGATCTCAATGCGTTATTGACTGTCAACCCAACGGATCGATTCACGATTCTCACATGGTATCACTACTTTGCATTGGCCAACGGCAATCAAGGTCCGTACAACGTTACCCTGTCACCCTTCAATCCAGGTGGGACCGTCGGCAGCCGAGACCTAGGCCACGAAATCGATGTTCTTGGAACCTACAAGGTCAACAAACGAAGTGACCTAGTACTTGGCTATTCGCACTTCTTCTCCGGCGACTATTTTCGCTTGAGCCGAAATGCAATGAACGCTCCGCTGTTCAACGGCGATGCGGACTTCTTTTACACCCAATGGCACTATAACTTTTAGGATCGTCCTCAGATCTTGGTTGTTAGCTCGCATCGGGCTTGTCCCGTTGCGAGCTTGTTTGGGGTCCTAGTTTAAACAGAAGAACCGGCGGCTAGCGCCTTGCCGCTCACCTTTTCATCAGGCTTGCGAGTTTAACTCACGTGCTGGAGTCAGCATTTTCGGGTTGTTCATCGCCTTCGTCTTCGCTTTCGAAGTCGAGGTTGGTGACGTCGGCGATTCGCGAGCCGAGGACTCCGAACTGATGGAAGATGAAGAAGATAATGATCGGCAGCAAGAGTCCAAATATAAACTTGCGACCTGGGCTATCTCCAGACGAGAAGAGCCATAATAGAAAAATGAGGGTCATTGCCATGCCAGAGAGCATGTACATGGCGCCCCAGGCGTTGCGCTTGGAACTCATGGAACCGAAAATATCTTGTGAAAACGGCTCGCTGATGCTCTGGTTGTTGAGCATACTGATGAGGACAAACGGAAAAAGAAGGTAGGCGCTGAACAAAACGATCGCCATCGACCACTCTTGCGAGAGCCCTATCGACGATGCGAACCAGCTAAGGATTCCGCCAGGTAGCAAAGCCAAAGCAAAGGCGGCGATCACAACGACTATTTCACTGAATGAATCCGTCGGATTGAAAATGGGCCAATTCGCAATTCGCTTCATCTTGTTGGCCGACGCTTCGAGAATCGCGATTCCGTTTGCCAGTGTAAGTCCAAGCAACGGGGCACCGAATAGGAGCAAAATTGCCATGAATCCGAAGCCCTTCGCGGATTCGATCTCTTCCTGTATGGTTTTGGTGCGACCGGCGGCCTCCGAGACATAAGCCGCTCCTACCAAGACGCCTCCTAGAAATAAACCGGAGGTAATCGCAATGACAATGACAGATGGGTCTCCGAGAAAGGCAAATGTACGTTTCATCCATCCAGCGGTGTCAAAGTCATACGTTTCGTCGCGCTGCTCCTGCCCCTCTTTTTCCGCCTCTTCGGTAGCTTTCGCGAGATATTCATCAGCCGTGGACCTTCCGAACTCTTTGGAGCGGAGGCTGCTTCCTTGTAACGGACTAAGCGAGACATCTGCAATCGCGTTTAGGTCTGGCTCGCGAGCCTTCGCCTTTGGCGGTGGCGGACTCGGAATAGAAAACTCAGAGTAGCAATCGGGGCAACGCGCGTTCGATCCGATTTGTGATGGTTTCGCATACATCCTGCTTGAACAAACCTTGCACGAGTAACTAAACTCCTTTTCGCTGAGCTCGGCCATGTCGATTCCGAGTTGCTCGATCCCCATCGGACTAGCCGCTTTTGGCTTGACGTCGACATCGGCGAGCTTAAATCCAATGTCATCCAAATCGTCGTCGACGCTCTTAACAGGCGCAGCAGGAGGCTGGCTCGGCTGCTCGGCTGCAGGCTCCTTTAGCATCGGCAGATTGAGCATCGATTTGCAATTGGGGCAAGGCACACGTTTTCCTGCCAATTTTGCCGGAACCTTCAATCGCTTCTGGCATTCTGGACATCGAATGGATACGCCTTCGTTTGCAGCCTCCGACACTTCACGCCTCACTTTGAAAAATAATCTTGGGAACGTCCAGCTTTGTCTTCTTACATCGTCACGAATGTTCGTCGCTCGAACTGTTTCGATCTGAAATCCTTCGAATCTCGGCTAGGCTTGCATTGACCGTTGTGACATAGTCACGACACGTTTTGGTCCAAGGATAGATTAAATTGAAGTAAAAAATATACCACAAGGCGGCGACACCATCGCGATAGCCAATCTTCTTCCCTTCTTCGTACGTGCGACCGTAGTAGGAAATCGGAACTTCATACGTTCTCGCTTTGGTCTTGCAAATCATGGCAGTGATTTCGATTTCCATCCCGAAGCCACAACTGGTTAAACGAAGCGGGCGAATGACCTCGGCTCGAAATGCTTTGTAACACGTTTCGATATCGGACATGTTGCGATTGGTCAACAAATTGGATAGGAGCGTGAGCAACTTATTTGCCAAGTAGTGGTAGAAATACAAAACACGCGCGGCTTTCTTGACCATAAACCGGCTGCCATAGACGACATCGGCTTGCCCTTTGATGATCGGGTTAATGACTTCAGCGATTTCAGCCGGATCGTATTCTAAATCGGCATCTTGAACGATCAGGACATCGCCAGTCGACTCGTCGATTGCCCGCGCGATGGCGGCGGTTTTTCCTTGATTGATTGGTTGCTGGATAAGCCGCATATTGGGTCGAGATTGAATAAAATTGCGGACGACATCAGCAGTGCCATCGCTGGAACCGTCATCGACGATTACGACTTCGAAATCAGAATGTTCAATCACCGACAGTCGCTTGAGCAATTTGCCGATCGATTGCTGTTCGTTATAGGCCGGGATGAGAATCGAAAGCTTCAAAGGTCTTCTGTCGGTTTTTTCTGTCGGTTTATGTTCAATCAATGTAGGTAACAACATCGTCCTATTGTAACTCCAGAACCTTGCGTTCGAAATCGACCATGAAACCATTTCACACGATTTACCGTCGTGAATCGCATATCATGGAGAAGGCTGATCGATTAGCGTTATTCCATTATAATGTGGCGTAAGCTTCCAGCTTGCGAACGTCACTTATAATGTGGCTTAATCTTCCAGCTTGAGATCATCAACTCCAACGGCGTAAGTTTATCTAGTTATGGCCTCAACTTCTAAAATTCTACTTGGTCTCGATTTTGGAACGGAATCCGTACGCGCGTTGCTGGTTGACTCGCACGGCGTGGAACTGTCATCGACTGCCAACTCGTATTCGCACGGACAAATCACTGATCGATTGCCGGGTAGCAACATTCAATTGCCTGCGCTATATGCCCTCCAGCATCCTCAAGATTGGATCGATTCGTCCGCCAAGGCGACTCGGAGCGCTTTGCGAAAAGCGAAAATCCAATCCGAGTCCGTCGTCGGTGTCGGTGTCGATTTCACAAGCTGCACGATGCTTCCAACCAAGCGCGATGGGACGCCCCTTTGTTTGCTCGACGAGTTTTCTAATCAGCCATTAGCTTGGCCCAAACTTTGGAAACATCATGGCGCGGTAAAGCAGACCGAACACATTAATAAGATCGCTCGTGCTCGCAACGAATCGTTGTTGAATCGCTATGGCGGAGTGATTGGACTGGAGTGGTTCTTTCCGAAGATACTCGAAACGTTGGAGCATGCTCCAAAAATCTATCGCGCGACGGATATCTGGCTCGAAGCAGGTGATTGGTTTGTCTGGCAACTTGTCGGTGGTTCGGCAGATTCGTTGCCTCGATCGACATGTCAAGCTGGATACAAAGGAATGTGGAACGCGACATCGGGCTTTCCCGATCGCGCGTTTTTGAAAGCGATACATCCTGAGATAGAAAACGTCGTTCAAAATAAGATGCCGGGTCGGCTCGTTTCACCGGGCGTTGCGGCTGGCGAACTTACTCAATCGATGGCATTGAAATTTGGTCTTCAACAGGGAACGCCGATAAGCGCCGCGATCATCGATGCGCATGCTGGCGTGCCTGGTGCTGGCGCTTCGACGCCTGGAACCTTGGTCATGGTGCTGGGAACAAGTTCCTGTCACATGCTCAACAGTGACGTCGAAAGAAACGTACCTGGTGTGGCTGGCGTTGTCAAAGATGGGATCTTGCCCGGTTACTATGGATACGAGACAGGCCAAGCTGCTGTCGGGGATGCATTTGATTGGCTGCGTCGTTTAGCCGGTCACGCCGATTTCAACGTCCTATCCAAGGGCGCGGCCACAATACCGCCGGGTGCGGACGGTGTCGGCTGCATCGATTGGTTTCATGGCTGCCGTACGCCGCTGATGGATGGGAATTTAAAAGGAGCTTTTTATGGGCTTGGCCTTCAACATCGACCAGAACATCTTTATCGCGCACTGTTGGAGGCGTCGGCATTCGGTCTGCGATGGATTGTCGAATTGCTTCGAGAAGGCGACGTCGAGGTTCGCAAGTTCATTGCGACAGGCGGCTTACCACATCACAATCCGCTTGTCGTACAAGTCTATTCCGATGTGCTCGGTGAATCGATCATGGTTCATCCGAGCAAACAGGGTCCAGCCTTGGGAGCGGCGATTCTTGGTGCCTTAGCGGCTGGCGTCTTTTCATCATCGAGCAGTGCGATTCGAGCGATGGCAACGCCCAAAACGGGCGAAGCCATCATCTATAAACCAAACCGTTCGCATCGAAAAACCTACGACCGTTTATACGGTGAATACCGTCGCCACGGTGATTTCCTAAGCCAATAGTGGCAAACGGTAGAACAAAAGGTGGCCAACCACAAAACCGAACTCTTACTCGGATCACGAATCGGACCGTGGCCGATGGAGTGATTACCAACGATGTGGTGTATAATTCCGATATCTTCGAGAAGAAGACTTTGAAGCAATTGGGTTTGCAAGCAATTGTGGGGTGCAGCATGTCGATTGATCACGACCAAATTTTCAAGGTACTGATCGAAGCATTCTTTCGAGAATTCATGTTACTTTTTTGTCCGGCAGAAGCGGTGCTGATCGACTTTACTCGCGTCGAGTTTCTTCGAAAGGAATATTTCACGGACACTCAGCGTGGTAAACGCCGTTCGATGGATTTAGTTGTCAAGGTCTGGCTGAAGTCAGGCACTGAACAATTTATTTTGATTCACATCGAGTTTGAATCGACTCGGCCGATGAAGGACTTTGCGCGACGCATATATCGATATTCATGTCAGCTCTTTTTGCGATACGATGTCGAAATCGTACCGATCGTAGTCTTTACCGACGATGCCGTTTGGCGAAAACCCGTCGACAGTCGCCTTGAGCTTGGAATCGCTGGGAAAACGATTGTTCGCTTTGAATACTATCTGGTGAAGTTAAAATCGTTAAATTACAAAGAGTTTCTTAGTTCGCAAAATCCTTTGGCCTACGCGTTGATGGCTAAAATGGACTATAATCGAAAAGAGCAAGCGCGAATGAAAGCGGATTTCTTGCGATTGATCCTGGGTTCCCCAGTTGATCCGGCTCGCCAGAGTCTGCTTATCGAATTCGTCGAGACATATGTGCCATTGATTGGAGAAGACTTTAACCAATTCGAGCAACTCATTCGCACTGAAAACCAATATGCAGAGGTCGAACAAATGGTAACCGTTTATGAACAGCGAGGCATAGAGCAAGGGATCGAGAAGGGAATTGAGCAAGGAATCAAAAAGGGAATTGAAAAGGGAATCAAAAAGGGAATCAAAAAGGGAATTGAAAAGGGAATTGAAAAGGGATTGCTTGCTGGCAAAGTTCAAATGCTCGAACAGATCCTTGGTCGAGCCGAATCAGAATTATCGATTCTCGAAAAGCTTTCGTTAGCAGAACTGCAAGCTCGATTGGACGACCTGCAGCTAGTTCTGAAAAAGAAAAAATCAAGTGATCTTTGAGGGCGAACCACGGCGCAAGGTTTTTGAATTGTCCTTCGGTTCGAGACCACGCCCTCCGCAGACTCAGGGACGTGCCACGCAAATTTGCGGAAGTTATTCTTGACGGATTGCTTAGCTAGACCAACCGGTTTTCGGCTCTCGGTGAACTTTGCATTCTGAGCGTTGCAATGACTGAACTTCATTGATGGCTTTTCCAATGGCCGCCGAGTTTTCGAGCGACTCGATTTGCCACGTAAAGCTCTTCGACTGACCACCCGCTAAGCCAACCAGTCGACCTTGTTGGTCTTCAAAACTTCGCGGATTTGGGAATCCGGTGGCCGGTTCAATTCCTGTAACGTAACCATCCTCGATCGCGACGGTGTTCTTCCATAGATTGAGATACGGAAGCGAATGCGTATCGAAACGGACGGCGACCGCTCGGGTTCGATCGGCATTGTGCAGCACGGTCGTCGTCCAGCCGCGAGTATCCGTCAGCGGCCGAGCAAAATAAACTCGCTCGGTATAGCCCGGTGTTGGGCCGTTGTAGGTATCCCAGTGATCGATATCTTTGGCTGCATGGGGATTTCGCGGTGCGATCTCGTCGAGTGCAGCGACCACTTTAGCACCAGCTTCTAATATCGGCGATCCAAGATTGATATGATAGAGCATCTGCATCGAAGCGGGCTGGGAACGCCGATTGGTGACCGTGTCGGTGCAATCGATGATTGTCTTATTAACGTGGAATCGATAATGTGCATCCAGTTTCAGCGACTGAATGTGAAAACGTGTTTCGATCACGCTTCCGATAACGTCTAACGTGCCAGCGGCCTTATCGACGACAATCGAAAGTCGATGAGCCGGCAAGTTGCCGATACGTCCATGGAGAGGAAACTGCAGCTCGCCCTTCGCTCCAAAATCGGGTGCCCCGTTGCTTTGCAATCCGCAGCGCACCATCAGTTCGTCAAAACCCTCTAACCAACCGAGTCCGTTCGGGTCGTAGATCGGTACCAAGCTCGGATGAACTGGTCCTTCAACCGGACTTTGCCAACCCAATTGTCCTTGCTTGGACCACGCTTTCCAAAGACTCATTCCTCGCGTCGGCACTACAAGCACGCGGATCGCTCCGGTGTCAATTTCAAGGCAATCAACACCGTCGCTTCGCCCACCCGTCAACCGATAGAAAGAGAAGTTGAATTCACCACCTTGGACATCGATGGCCATCTCGGGATGGCCTCGCGATAGTTTCGAATCTGAATCGGCTGGCCGATCTCCCTGGGCCGTTTGGATGCCGTCGTTGGTAATCAAGTCCCATCGCATGATGTTCCCTATCCGTTTATCGAATCGATGAATTGCCGCAGTTGCCCAAAGTTGCGACGGTTGAAGTGTAGTTTTAATCGAGGCAGGTGAGCGATCTCGGGTTCATTCGATTCTGCCGACAGTGCTTCGCATAGCTCGACTTTGCCTTGGACAAGGATGCTCGAAAAATCGGTATTGAGTTGGTCAAGTTTCTCTTCAGAAAGAGAATGATTGATTCGCAGTACGAGGTTGTTATCGACGTAGCGCATGCTATGGTAGACGCGATAAAATCGGAGGACTTCTTCGACGGTATCTTCGACGCTATGCGTAACTCGATAAAGATTCACGTCTTCGGGGCTGATAAGTCCTTCGCTCAGCAGCGAATCGCGAACGAATTGTTCCATTCCTTTCCAGAAGCTGCCACCGGGCGCATCCATCAGGACCAGTGGCAGCATGGTTTGCTTGCCTGTCTGGAGGAGCGTAATCGCTTCGAAAGTTTCATCGATCGTACCGAAACCACCCGGCAAGCAAACGACGCTGCTGCATTCCTTTACAAACATCAACTTGCGAGTGAAAAAATATTTGAATGTGACGAGCTTCGGGTCGCCGAGAATAAATTCGTTCGCACTTTGCTCGAAGGGGAGCATGATATTCAAACCCATCGACATCTCGCGACCAGCGCCTTTGTGGCCAGCTTCCATGATGCCGCCGCCCGCTCCAGTAATCACCATCCAGCCGCGGCCAGCCATCGCTCGCCCTAGTTCTTCGGCAGCGATATACGTCGGATGGTCCGGCCTGGTGCGAGCTGAACCAAAGATAGAGAGTTTGCGTCGCCGGCGAAAAGGCTGAAAAACCTTCATCGCATATCGAAGCTCGCGCAAGGTGCGATTCAAGATTTTCAAATCGCCGCGACTCAGTTTGTCCTTTTCAATCTGAGTCAGCGTTCGCTCCATCATGTCGATCAGATCGTTCGACTCGAGCAAGATCGGCGACTCATCGATCGGTTGCGGACGATGCTTTTCATCTTCGCCGATAGCATCAGGTTGAATAGGAGTATTCGAATTTAAATCGGACATGAATCGAAAATAGGAGGCGATCAACGCCGGGGGATGGAATAAAAAAGACTCTTGGCCTGCCAGTCCTGCACCATTGTAGCCAAATCGGGATAGAAGTGAGCAGATGGTCGGCTCGCAGTTTACAACGGCAACATTGAGTCGATTCCACTATGCCGCAGTTCAAACCTTCTGCAACTTGTCCATAAGACTGCCCACCCTACACCGTTAACCTAATTTCCTTACGTCTTTCGATATCCTAAGTTTAAACATGGACAAAGCAGCTAGGCTGCCCGTCGCATTGTGCCGTAAGCAAGGATGACCTCGTAGAGATCCTGCGACACGGAGACTTTATCGTCCGAGAAATCTTGAACCCACGCTCGGTTCATCTCGGTTGCCTCGATGAGCAATGGCAAAAGATCTGCCAGACGCATTGTCACACTCGGCTCGCTCGAAGTGCCAATGGCGACATTGGACGCTTTCGGGGGAGCTGAGGTCGTCGACCCGTAATAAGGTTTGGCTTTCCGCTTAGGGATTGGAGCTCCGTCAGGCTTCGTAAAACTGGTGTCCAAACCGAGAATTCGAAACGCTTGATGATCCATTCGCCAATCCTTTATCAAATGAAGAAAATATGTTAGACTTCATCCATTAAATCGGTTGACGGTGCTAGTTAAGATAAGTCGAATTTGACAATTGTTCCCAAAAACTCTTCTGGGCAACGAGCGAAGAAGGGCAAATTGGCGCAAATCGGGCAAGTTGAGACCAGCGCATTCGCTTGACAATGCAGGGATCGTTCAATAGATTCCGAACGTATTGGCTCATCGTCAACAGAATAATTAGCTAGCAGTATGTAGTAAGATAGGCGATCAGAACGGCCGCTGTCGTGGAAATTTGTCGGCCTGGAACTCATTTTTTATGAACGATCTCGAAGCAGTTGCGAGTGATCTGCGTCTATCGGTAGACACCTTGAAGTTGCCCTCAGAGCTACTCAAGCAAGGATTCGATCCATCCTTTCTAGCGACCTATCGGCCAGACGAGCTTGGTCAAATGGACGCCAATACGTTAGCCAGACTTGAACGCGGTCTGGCCCGACTATCGCGTCTTGGCCAATACAAGGAAAAATTGCGAGTCCAAGGCGAGGCCGAACATTGGTGGCAACCGTCGCTGACGTCGGTAATCGATTCCGCCCAAAGTATCGCTGAAGTAGATGGGCTGACACGCAATATCCGTTCGCGAAAAAGTTCGCGGCTACTTGCGGAAAAAGAGCCGCGACTGGCAAGTCTGGGGCAAGCCGTGTTGACGATGCAAGGCGAATCGCCTTCGGATTTCGTCGCCTGGGTCAGCGAACAAACGGGAGCGACGCCGGAAGAAGCCAAGCAGCTTTGGAGCGATACCAAACAATGGCTCCAGATTTTGCTAAGCGAAGATGCACAGTTGCTTCATCGCTTAGGTCGACAGATCCTTCGGCGCGGACAGTTGTCTGTGAAGATGCTTGCCGAACAGATCGAGCGCGAAGCTAAGGGCAAGAGCGACAATGAACCAGCCGACCCGAGCAGGGTTGCTTCGCTCGGCACTTCGGATAACGCTGCCGAAGTCGTGGCTGCCGATCAAGAAGCCGTGGTGACCGATCAAAGTGTTGCCGAAAATATAGCTGGCGAGCACACTGTCGCTGGCGAGAACATTGTTGCTGGCGAGAACATTGTTGCTGGCGAGAACATTGTTGCTGGCGAGAACATTGTTGCTGGCGAGAACATTGTTGCTGGCGAGAACATTGCGGTCGAACATTCGGACGAAGATGACGCTCTTTCGGCAAGCTACGCGTCGGTTGAAGTCGAGTCGCTCTCCGAGCCGAGCTCGACCGTCGGGGAAATACAATCCGTTGTCGCCGAGCCCGCGCTGGCAGAAGCGACACCTGCCGTCGACCCATTGCTCGCTGCCTTTCCTGCAACACCGGTTTCAAAAGCGAAAAGCAACAAGCTCGATAAAAAGAAAGCGGCCCCAAAGCCGCCCGCAAAACAGCTTTCGCCGCGCCAACGACGCCGCAAGTGGCTACGAAGTATTTTGCAACGTTATGCGAAGCTGCGAAAGCCACTTCAACGAATCGGAGCCTATCAAGCGTTGATGCTGGGTCGTGGTCAACGATCTCAGATTATCGCGATCAAATTTGATTACGATCGGCATTCGATGACGCAGATGGCTCGCGAAGCCCTCTGTCCGGGTCCGCATCCGCTGAACAATTTGCTGATGGAAATTTCCGAAGAAGCGTTGCAAAAAATCATTCTCCCGCGATTGGAGCATGATGTCTTTGCCGAGCTAGAGGAAGCTGCTCATCACGAATTGACGGAGATGGCCGTTCGCCATTTGCAAGATATGTTGCAGCAGCGACCGGTTCGAGGGCATCGGATTCTGGTCATCGATGCGATGGGACCTAAGACGGCTGCCGTTGCCATTGTCGATCCTAATGGGCACGTTGATTTTACTGGCGAATTGTCTTCCGTCAGTAGCCGATCCGATATTGTTGCGCAAAACGTCGCGACCCTCGGACAATGGATTCACCAGTATCGCGTAACGCTCGTCGCGGTTAGCAATGGAAATACGCGGCGCTATTTGATCCATACGGTCAGCGAATTGATGAAGCAATCATGCGAGAGTGGATTGCGATGGACGATCGTCGATCGGACCGGTGCCGATGCCTATTGCGATACTCGTCAAGCACTGCAAGAGTTACCGAAGATTGCCAAGCGATATCGCGCGGCCGTTTGGTTAGGTTGGCGTCTGCAAGATCCGTTGATCGAACTGACAAAAGTCGATCCTGCCAGGTTGCGATTGGGCTCTTACCAACGCGAGCTACCTCAGGAAATTCTCGAATCTGCCCTGTTGCAAGCGGTGTCAGCCAGCGTGGCCGAACGCGGAATCGATGTTTGGTACAGTCACGAGAAAGCACTCGTTTGTTTGCCAGGTGTGAATCAATCGCTAGCGCGCGCTATTACCTCCCTTCGCGATAACTTCGAGCTATCGACACGCGAAAAACTTCTCGAATCGCTTCGCGATAGCGCTACCGAAGTTCAGCTTCGACAGGCGATGGGATATTTGCGTTTGTTCGGTAGTACACAACCGTTGGATGGAACCGTAGTTCATCCCGATGACTATCGACTTGCCGAACGATTGGTGGCTGCCGGACCACTTACCGCTCCACCTGCCTCGCCAGATGGTTGGAAGATGCCGGTTCGATCGCCCGACGCAACCGAATCAAATCCATCGTCGGAATCGACCATTGACGTCGAAGCAACCGTCGACGAAACATCGGACGCAACGCCTGCTATCGAAGTGCCCGACGTACCGAATGACGTAGAAGCGATCGCCGTTGAGTCGACCGAAGTGGCTTCGACTGACGTTGCATCTGAAGTTGAAATACAAAAAGCCCCCGAATCGATCGATGATCCGATCTCCGCAACCTCGCAATCGAACGATGCTACCGAGTTAGAATCCAAGAACTCGGAAGCAGCATTCGAGAATGCCGAGCTACCTGCTTTCCCATCACCGAAAGCTGCACCATTGTCGACGATCGTTGCGGCAGCCTTGAGTCCGCCTATCGTATTAGCGGCGACCAACCCACAAAATCCAACGGATCCGGAATTGGCACCGCCACTGACGATCGATGTCGAACGATTGGCTCGAAGCTGGCAAGTAGGTCGCGAAAAAATGCGAGTCGTTGCTAGAAGTTTACAGCAGCCATTTGCCGATTCACGCGATGCTCGAATGCCGATTCCTTTGCTGAGCCAAGTTCCGACCATCGATGCCCTTCAGTCAGGGACAGCTGCGTGGGGAATCGTGATCGGTGTTGCAGACTTTGGTGCGTTTGTCGATTTGGGACCTGACTGCAACGGATTGATCCATGTGAGTCGGCTATCGCGAGAATTCGTCGAAGATCCGCACGAAGTCGTTCAAATTGGCGACCTGCTCCAGGTTTGGGTGGTTAACGTCGATCGCGAGAAACGGCGAGTCGCCCTTTCGGCACTGCCACCGGGTACTGAATTGGCCCGGCGCCCTTCCTCGAATGACGACGCGCGCGAACCGTCACATTCAAATCAGTCTCATCGTGGTCAAACTGGTGATCGCCAGTCGGGACGACCCGGTCAACCTTCTCAAAACAATCGACCAACCGGTCAAGATCAACGCGGACAAGGTCAACGCAGCGGCCAGGGCCAGAGTGGCGGACAAGGCCAAGGTGGTCAACGAGGTAGTGGCCCGAATCAGCAAGGTTCTGGTCAACGCGGTTCGTACCAAGCAGGAAAAGGACGCGATCGCGTCGATCGACGAGAGGATACGGGGCGTTCGAATGAGAGCGTTGCAAATCGTCCGAGGGCGAAGCCACCGAAACCTGCGCCGCCAATCACCGATGCGATGCAAGAAGGGAAAGAACCGTTGCGATCTTTCTCGGACCTCATGCAATTCTTTCAAACGAAACGCGATGAACCGAGTCCCACTCCGCCGCCTCCTTCCGTAGTTCCGCCAGCGGCCCCTGAAACAACCGAGTTTGAAAAAGCGGTTGATGAAACTCAAATCAAGCCAAACGCTTGAATCGACTGCTCTGGCATAAATGAGTCTTTCCCGTATGTCTGATTTTGATGAACGATTAAAACAAGCGATCGAGCGCGGAAGCAATCGCGGGTTGCGGAATCAGGACGAAGCGGCTCAGAAGAAAGCGAAGCAGGAAGAGCTTCGTCGATTGCATACGACGATTCGATTGCAGCTTTCCGATCGCGTCGAGCAAGTGGTTCGCCGGTTAATCGACCAATTTCCGGGGTTCCAGTTTTCGAGCGTTTATGGAGAGAACGGTTGGGGAGCCGCCTGCACTCGCGACGACTTGGTTATCGTGGCAGGTCAGCGAGCGTCGAAGTACAGTCGTTTTGAAATGGCAGTACGCCCGCTCAGCGACGTTTTTGTGCTGGACCTTCAGGCTCGCGGAACCATCGGCAACCGCGAAAAATTGGTTCGCAGCTATTTTCAGCCGCTCGATGAAGTCGATTTAGCCCATTTTCATAGACTTATCGACGACTGGACACTCGCCTACGCCGAACTCTATGCCGCCTCGATCGCGATTTAGGCCCCTTCGAGTAGCTTTCGATTGCCGATATGATGACGCATTCTTGTCACTGTTTTTTGTTATAGCCTCTAGTGGAAGACCCAGATTCCCATGTCTCAATCTCAATCGCTCAAGAAAGTTGCCATTCTCTTTGCCGGTGGACCAGCTCCTGGCGCGAACGCCGTTATCAGCTCGGCTGCCTATACATTTCTCAATTCAGGCATCGAAGTCATCGGCATCAAGCACGGCTATTCCAAATTGATCGACTATCAATCGAGTTCGCCGCTCGTCGAAGGAAAAGATTACATCAATCTATCCTACGAACGCTTAGAATTCGCCCGGACATCTGGCGGGATCATGATTGGTACGGCTCGATCGAACCCAGGCAAAAGCGTTTCCAGTCCAGCTCATCTGAACGACAACGAACGTGTTGCGCCGCTCAAGCGAGTCTACGAAGGGTTGCGATCATTGGGAGTCGATGCCTTGATGAGTATCGGTGGTGACGACACACTCAAGACCGCTAACAAATTAAAACTCTATCAGGACCAACTTCCGAATAATGCCGTTCGCATGCCAGTGGTTCATCTTCCAAAAACAATCGATAATGACTACACCGGAATCGATTTTACCTTCGGATACTTTACAGCCGCCGAAGTGCTCGCCAAAGAAATTCGAAATCTCAATCAAGACGCCGCGGCAGGCCAAGCCTATTTTCTTTGCGAATGCATGGGAAGAAGTGCCGGCTGGTTGGCTTATGGTGCAGCCTTAGCCGGCGACGCCTGCATGGTCCTCAGCGTCGAGGACATATGCGGACCACTTCGCGGTGAGGAAGCGTTCACCGATCCGATGACCGGAGTCGTGTCGACTAAAAAAATTATGCATCTCGATTTAGTAATCGAACGCATCGTCGACGTGATGTTGGCGCGAGAGAAGATCGGGCGAAACTATGGCGTGATCGTCGTCGCGGAGGGGCTGGTCGAGTACCTTCCGATGAAATATCTCGAAGGTATTCCACGCGATGATCATGGACATATTTCGATCGCGGAAGTGAATCTCAATCGGATGTTTTCGAAACTGATGGCCGCCGCTTATCAAAAGCGAACTGGGAAGAACCGTAAAGTCAATGGAATGCAATTGGGCTACGAATCGCGATGCGCACCGCCGATCGCCTTCGATGTCATGCTGGGCTCGCAAATTGGAGTTGGAGCATACCGTGCGCTGGTTGAGGAAAAGCTGAACGGCGTCATGATATCGGTCGGCGGACAATTTGATATCAAGTTCGTCCCCTTTAGCGAACTGGTCGACCCGCAAACATTGGTGACCAAAGTTCGGTATATCGAACCGACCAGCGATTTTTACCGATTGGCCAGACTGTTGGAAACTCGAGTCGAATAGCCTGATGACCAAGCTCAGCGTCAACGTCAATAAAATCGCTACGCTTCGGAACACGCGACCGCATTTACAAGTTCCCGATGTTGTTCGGCTATCGAGAATTGCCATCGATGCCGGAGCCGCTGGCATCACCGTTCATCCGCGTCCCGACCAACGTCATATCAAACCTGCCGACGTAGATGCGATTGCAGAACTGCTCTCTCAACATCCTGATATCGAATTCAACATCGAAGGGAATCCGTTCGAGGGCGAATATCTAGAACATTGCCTCCGCGTTCGACCAACACAATGCACGCTCGTCCCGGATACCATGGCGCAGAATACGTCGGATCACGGTTGGAATTTATTAGATGGCTTCGATCGGTTAAAACAAGTCATCGTCCCGCTCAAATCGGTCGGCTGCCGAGTCAGTCTCTTTATGGACCCGATTCCATCGGCCATGTCGCAGGTTGCCGAATTGGGAGCCGATCGCGTCGAACTATACACCGAACCGTTCGCGTCGAGTTTTGCGAGAGGCGAAGCCAATTCCGCATCGAGCTATCGAGAGACCTCGATCGCGGCAACCAAGGCCGGTTTGGGAATCAACGCCGGACATGATTTGAGTCTCGACAATCTTGGCTACTTTTTAGAACAGGTCCCCAACATACTCGAAGTCTCAATCGGACACGCGCTCATCGCCGACGCCATCGAATTCGGTCTGACGAAGACCATACAGAAATATCTCGCCCTCACAAAAGCACCTCGCACCGTTTTAGGGTGATGATGCAGTGAGCGAAACGTCGAAAACTCAATAAGGGCGTAGGGATTTGAACCCCAACTGACAGAGTCAGAGTCTGTCGTGCTACCGATTACACCACGCCCCTGCGGGGTGAAACGTCAAGCTGGGGGGCTTGGCGCAGCTCTATCAATATGAAGCATTCGCCGCTTCAACGCAACGGCAGATCGGGAGCGTCAAATATGCCTTTAGCACTTTCCGTCATAGTGAGCCGTCTTTTCTCCCAACACGCATGGCGACTTCGATCAAGATTAACTGCGTGAAGTGGAGGCAAATGGATTGACGATCCTCATTCCTTCAATTGCCTGAGATCCGCCAAAATCTTCCGTGAAGAGCGTTTGTACGCCTCCTTCAATACAGGCGGCGGCCAACATACCGTCCCAATACGAAAGTTGGTATTTTGCGATGAGATCCTTGCCAGCCCGCCAGAGTACTGCGCTCGGGAAAAGAACTTCATCGGTCATCGCTTGCATTGCCTCGAGACTAGCCCAAGCAGTGGCCTCGGTAAATCCATACGGAGCTAGCTTTCGACTTGCAGCGATAAATTCGCAGCCTACCTGCCAGGGGAGTGCTAATCTTCGAGGAGTTCCTATCAATTCTAGGGCTATTCGCTGTTTCCAACTATCTCGGTTGTCGTGGCTATAGATCCAAATGTTGGTATCAATTGCGTCCATGCAATTCATCCCTAGTTGGGTACGAGACGGCGGAATTGAACGTCGACGCTTTCGCTAATTCCAAGAATCGCCGTCTGGCTGCTTGTCGTTCTCCATCGTCCGATTGCGTTGGGATCGATACGATGGCTGAAACTCGATCTCCCTTACGACATGGTAACTGTCGGAGATGCAATTCTCCATCGCGTTCTATCGTTGTCTCAACTCGTATTTCAGTCATATTAAGTCTCGTATAACAAGCTCACGCGCACACTCTCCAATTATAACAGGGCTTATCCGTTGGTGCACACTTTTATTGGGCTATCTATCTACCGTTCCTAACTTGCCTCCGAAGGATGTTTTTGGGCGTACTAGGTAGGCTATCAGCGTCCTTGGAAGATTTGGCATTGAACTTGGGGCCTTCGTTACGGTCGTCGAAAGTGCGCCAATAACGGATAAATCTAGGGCAATGCCATTCCATCATGAACCGATCGTGAATCGGGTACTTGCGACGGATGTCAAAAATTTCGCGCGCCGCCTACGGCGGCACGTTTACTAGTGCAAATGACATGCTCGATAACGGTAGTAAAGCAGTAAAACGGCTCAGCGGTAAGTCCTCGCTACGCGGAACCCGACGACGACGCTACGGGCCGTCGGCACGAGTTTGGAGCTGGAGCGGTTCGCCGAACGCAAGCTCGATGCGGCCATGTTAGCCGACCCGCCACGCCGCTTGCGGCCTGATGTACTTGTGACCACTAGTGCCCCCTCTTTGTCTTCGTTCGTTGAGTTCGCTGACATCATCACATCGCTAGAGCGATCCTGACACCAAGTGAATACGTTTCCATACACATCGAAAAATCCGAAATCGTTTGCCTTCAGGTTACCCACTGGCCAAATTCGTGACGGATAATTATTGTCGAACCAAGCATAGTGCGATAGCAATTTGTCGGTCTCGCCAAAATACCGACTTGTCTCCGCGCCAGCGCGGGTCGCGAATTCCATTTCAGCTTCGGTGGGAAGTCGGTAGCCGGTCAGACTAAGATAGTTCGGGTTCAACTTCGTTTCTTTCGCAGTAAATTCATAAACCCATTGATCCTCTGGGATTTTCTCTTCTTTGCTTAACCAATTGCAATAGGCCGCCGCCTCGTACCAGGTGACTCTACCGATCGGGCAGGTTGGTTCCGAAGATAATGTTTGATTGTCACCAAACTTATCATCGAATCGCAAGAACTGTTCCGTCGTGACGGGCGTGGCGGCTATCGCAAACGTTCGGCCAATTCGCTTGTTGTGTTGCTTTTCAGCAGCTTGATGACCAGATTCTGCGACGGGCGAACCCATTCGGAACTCAACGGGACCGGGGATAATGACCATCGTCTGTCCTTGGCCGTTGACAAACCACTGACGCGAAGGCTTTTCATTCTCGTTGGTTAATGAGGTTGTGATTCGATCAAGGCGTGAGTCGCGTTGTTCTTGGTCACTGGCCCATGCATCATTGGTCTGTTTGATCCATATTGCATCTTTCCATTGTCGCAATAGCCATTCGCTGGCAGCGTGGAGACCTGGATCGGGCGAGGTTCGATAGATGTCTCGGATTTTCTCAACGATTGTCTCGCGACGGGAAATCTTGCTCCCCTCTCCCTGTACTCGGGGAGAGGGG
>JAWXCK010000124.1:0-19334 GCA_034408855.1 Pirellulaceae bacterium | reverse complement strand
TCATTGATCCGCCATTCGAACTGCACACCGCCGTTCTCTGTCGGAAACGTGTACGGCAGCGGCAGCTCGTTGGGATAATAGTCGGTGAAAAGCTGGCCCAACTTCTCGAGCGATATGGCGTTAGGCGCCTTGCCGCCGCCGTCCAGCCATCCCGCCTTCAGCAGTTGGAGTTCGTCCAGCCGGGCGGGGACGTCCAGCGGTTCAAGCGGCGTAATATCTTCGACGCCATCAAAACCGACAAGCTTTTCCGAACGGTTGAATCGCCCGACGCCATGCACCGCGATTCGGATTCCGCTAGGAGCTTCCCTCTGGGCGTCAAGAATGGCGTCGCGGTGCTCGGGCGGCAGCGGCGCTTTGACCTCCTGGCCGGTGGCAAGTCGGATTGTGAACGTGCGGTCGGCGTCGTTGGTGTCCACCACCGTACCGCGACGCACGGCATCGTCGGTGATGAACCTAACCCCTGGTGCGGAGAGCACCAGCCTTCGGCGCGTCTGCGGCGTCAATCGAGCCGGCGATATTCCGTCGCCCCGATTGAAGGTGATCGATTCGCCATCGCGAAGACCGCGTCCGAAGCGGTCGAAGTAAGCGAGCGTCTTGGCGGGCAAAGAGTCTGTCGGACTTCCGCCCGTTTCGGCCGCCGATACGGCCTCAATGATGGCTTCGCTCGCTCGCTGGAGATAGACCTGCTGCGGAGAAATCGCGTTCGGAAGCAGCGGAGTCGTCGAAGCAATGAATGCCGTCAGCACTAAGATCGCGCTACCTTCTTCGACGCCTTTCAACTTGACCGCGACGTCCGACATGAAGCCGCGCGGCGTCCGTCGGCGATTGGGATGATCCTTGAGCCATTCCGTTTTCGCGACCGAGATTAAAAACTCCTCGAATACCGCTAGGTCTTTGAGCACGTCAAGCGGGATCGCATGATCGCGAAATCGCGGCCCGTCAAGTCTAGGTTTCAGAAATTCAAATTCGCTCATTCGATGCTCCGCAGGTCACTGCGTATTGTAACCTCTTGCCGTCCATCCGCAGGGCTGCGCCGGGGTCAGACTTGGTTTTCGGTTTTCAGTGCGATATCATCTGAGCTTCCTCTATTTAATTTGGAGTCGAGCAATGCCCAGACCGCCACGCGTTGAATTCCCAGGCGCAATTTACCATCTCATTTCACGAGGCGATGGACGGCGGCAGTTGTTTCACGACGAGGGTCACTACCAGCGGCTGACGCGAGGGCTGAAAGAGGAAGGTCAGCGCTCGGGTTGGCAAGTTATCGCATATTGCTGGATGCCAAATCATATTCATCTACTTATCAAGACTCCTGAACCCAATCTTGGCAGGGGAATGCAACATTGGCTTTCCGGCTATGCCAATTGGTACGCAAAACGCAATCAACGAACGGGGCACTTATTTCAAGGACGCTACAAGGCTTTCTTGGTCGAGGATACGAGCTACTACTGGAATCTAAGTCGTTACATTCACCTGAATCCATGTAACTGCGTAAAGCCACTCGCTGACAGCCCAGACCATTGGCCACACAGCAGCTATGCGGGTTACGTTAGAAAGGGGAGCCGAGTGGATTGGATCGACTACGAGCAACTTTTCCATGCATGGACCGGCGAATATGGTGGAAACGATACCGCCAGGGCTTACCGCCAGTACGTAAACGCTGGAATGCATACCGTCGACAATCCGCTTTCTAACGCCTTACGCGATTGGGTTCTCGGTTCGGAAGACTTTATGAAGCGAATGATTGCACTGGCAGAAAGTCAGAACGACGTCAAGCACCGGCGAACGAGTCGTCGCTTGAAAGCAATAGGATGTGATCAGATTCTTTGGGCCGTTGCCAAATATCACGGGGTCGATCCGCAAGAATATGTCGGCTACCGAAGCGGTGCGGCGGGTCGCGAGATGGCAGCATACCTTTGTCGACAATGGACCGGTGTGTCACTTGCAAAACTGTCAACCGTATTTGGGCTCGAGCATCCTGACAGCTCGTCGAATCTTGTACGTCGTGCAAAGCGGCGCGTTGAAGAATCCTTAGAATATCAGAAAACCATCACGTTGCTCGAAACCAAACTTGGCCTGAAAACCGAAAACCAAGTCTGACCCCGGCGCAGCTTCTTTCCCGAATGCCACCGCTCGCTTCGGGCTTGTCCCGTTGCGAGCATGTTTTGGTGTCCTAGGGCGGATCGTAACGTTGCGAGCCTAGTACGCCAAAACGCATCCGTCGGAGGCAAACTTCGAACGGATGAATACGTTGTGTTAGCTCGACTCGGACTTGTCAAAGTTACGATTTGCTGCTGTATTCGGCGCCGAAAAATTCTTTGCTGCCTTGGACGTCGGCTTTCATAGATCGCTTCCCTTCTTGCCAGTTAGCAGGGCAGACTTCGCCGTGTTTTTCGACGTATTGCAGCGCCTTGACCATGCGAAGGGCTTCATCGACACTTCGGCCAAGTGGAAGGTCGTTGACGACCTGATGGCGAACGACGCCTCCTTTGTCGATCAAGAAAAGTCCGCGAAGGGCGACTGCTTCACCGACGAGGACGTCGTAGTCACGAGCGATTTGCTTGTTGAGGTCGGCGACCAATGCGTACTCGACTTGTCCGATGCCACCTTGATTTCGAGGGGTATTTCGCCACGCAAGATGAGAGTATTCGCTATCGACCGAGACTCCGATGACTTCGACACCCAGGTCGGAAAACTCTTTGCAGCGATCGGAAAAAGCGATAATCTCGGTCGGGCAAACGAAGGTAAAATCGAGCGGGTAGAAAAACAAAAGAACATACTTCTTCCCCTTGAACTGACTCAACGTCAGTTCGGAAAAACTGCCATCCTTTTGGACTGCTTGTGCTTTGAAATCGGGAGCGGGTTTGGTAACCAAAACGGACATAATTGCGACTCGTCTTTCTTTGTTTTTACTGGATTTCACGTAGGATTTCACGTAGGCGAGTCTCTCCGAGACTCGTACAGCGTCTCGGAGAGACGCTTCTACGTGGTAGTTTCTCATTTGCCGCTCGCCTTGCGAACCCAAGGTTCCTTCGGAGGGCGGTTTTTCGGCAGTTTCTGACCTGCCGACAATTCGGCTATTATCTGCGACAGGCCGAACCTTGTAAATTCGGGGTAGCGTAAGTCGCCGCTGGACGCCATAATCGGAACCCCAGCCGGGTCGCGAGTTCTGCCTTTTGCAGTGCAGTTCGTCCGTTTTCAGTCACCGATATTAGATCTCAAGCAGAGCTTTTGTAAAAAAATGGCCAAGTCGAAAAAAAAGAAAGAAACCACGTTTCTCGTTTGTCAGGAAACCGGCGAATATAACTACACGCTTCTGCGGAAGACCGGTGGCGAAAAGCTTCAGTTGAACAAGTACTGTCCAAAGCTGCGCAAAGTTACGCTGCACATCGAAAAGAAGAAATAGTCGAACAGCTCTTAGTTTGAGGAGTCCACATGCAGCGAAGATGGCGTTGGATTCCAAGCGACACCCGGGCGCTGGATGACTTGATGCAATCGGCTGATGTTTCAGCCATCGTCGCCCAAATGCTGCTTGCGCGCGGCGTATCCGAAGCGAGCGCTATCAGCGCTTTTCTCGATCCCAAACTTACCGATCTTCGCGATCCGGAACTCTTGCCGGGACTTTCTGTAGCTGCCGACAAACTCTATGCGTCGATATCGCAGAAACGTTCGATCGTTATCTATGGCGACTACGATGCCGATGGGATGACTGCGGCTTCGATTTTGGTCTGCTGCTTGAGGATGCTCAATGCGGATGTCAGCTACTATGTCCCCAATCGATTGGAGGACGGCTACGGCTTGAGCAGCGATGCGTTGCGCAAATTGGCGGAACGAGGAAAACAAACCATTGTATCGGTCGACTGTGGAATTGGCTCGATTGCCGAAGCCGCACTTTGTCGTGAATTAGGGCTTGAATTGATAATCACCGATCATCATCAAATCGGCGCTCAACTGCCAGACGCAGCAGCTATCGTCCATCCGGCTCTTCCTGGCTCGAACTATCCATTTCATGGACTCTGCGGAGCTGGAGTCGCATTCAAGTTGGCGTGGGGATTGTGCCAGCGACACAGTAACTCTATCCGTGTCAGACCGGAGCTGCGTGAGTTTTTGATGCAAGCGATCGGGCTGGCCGCGATTGGTACCATTGCGGACGTCGTCCCCTTGTTGGATGAGAATCGGGCCTTGGTGAAACATGGACTGCTGAGTCTTCATAAGCGACCTTGTATTGGTCTTCAAGCATTGATGAAGGTCGCGAAAATGACGGGTAAGTCGGAGCTATCGAGTGAAAATGTAGCGTTCGGAATTGCACCGCGATTGAATGCCGCCGGTCGACTTGGCCAAGCTCAGTTGGCCGTCGAACTGATGACAACACGCGATTCAGTCCGAGCCGAAGCGTTGGCTGTATACATCGATAAACTCAATGCTGACCGAGAGACGCTCGATCGAAGCGTCCAGTTGGCGGCGACCAAACAAGCCAAAGAACAATACGATATCGAAAATGATCCAGCCCTCGTTTTGGCGGCGCCTGGTTGGCATGTCGGCGTAATTGGAATTGTCGCAGGTCGACTAGCCGAACGATTCCATCGTCCGACGATCGTTATATCGATGGACCCGATCGGAAAAAATCCAGCAACGGGTTCTGCGCGTTCGGCGGGTTGTGTCGACTTGCATGCAACGCTCGAAAGATGTCGCGATCATCTGGTAACGTTCGGTGGTCATGCGGCTGCCGCTGGGCTCAAGGTCGAAGAAGCCAACTTAGCGATGTTTCGACAAGCGTTCTGTGAAGCGGTGGCGGAACAAACGGGCAGTACTCCGAAAGCACCCGAGGTCGTTATCGATGCACAAACCGTTTTGAACCAACTCGACCGCGCCACCATCGAGCAGATCGAAAAGATGGCTCCCTTTGGTGCTCAGAATCATCGTCCAATATTGGCAGCGACGAATGTAACGTTGGCTGAGCCACCCAAGACGATGGGGAATGGTGATCGGCATTTTACAGGTCGATTTGTCCAGCATGGAACCACGCTTCGAGGCGTTGCCTTTGGACAAGCCGATTGGGTAGCACCGTTGACCGAGCATCGCGGACCGATCGATATCGCCTTTCGGCCTGTCATCAACGAATTCAACGGTATGCGTCGAGTTGAAATCCAATTGGTCGACTGGCGAGTCTCGTCGCCGACGGCTCACAAATGCACCGCGATCAGTATCGCATCGCTTTGACGATTGGGATTCTTGCCGCTCGTTCGGCTGGAAGCAGCGACGCGACGATGACGACTGCGAGTTCAATAAGAAACGTTCCGATCGTTAGCCACGGTCGAAAATAAAATGTGACTGCGTGCCCGGTTGTCGGCAGCAGCGACAAGCTCAACACATACGCGATGAACAGACCAGCAAAGACGCCTGGTATCAAACCGATCAATCCCATAAGCAATGCTTGCGACAAGATAAGTCTGCGAACTTGCATTCGAGTCATCGCAACGACGCGGAGCATACCGATCTCGGGTGTTTGTTCAAGAATATTCATCGTCAGCGTATTCACCAAACCAAATGCCGCGATCAGAGAACAGAGCGCAAGGACTACCCATAGCCCACTGACGACTCCATCGACTTTTTCGCGAACGAGTTTTAAGAGGTCGGATTGCGACTGTAGAATCAGACCGTCCTCATCGCAAAACGCATGAAGTGAGTGCCTGACATCAGCCGTTTTGTTGTCCTCAGTATCGACGATAATGACGCTATCGCCTTCGACGTTAAAGAGCGTTTCGGCCTGCTTGCGATTCATATAGACCGTTACGCCAGCCGCTAAGTAGTCGTTGACGATCCCGACGATTTTTAGTGATACCGGACCGGTGAGCGTTTCGAGCGTCAGGTCGTCACCAAGCTTAAGTTTGGCTCGTTCGGCGAGAACCGAACCGATCGCCACGTCACCTTTGAGCAGACCGTCAAAAATCCCTTCCGCATCACCGTGGACAATGTCAAACAGCTTTCGGTCGCGGCTTGATACTTCGCGCGCGACCACGATCACCGAGTTCTCGCCAGCTCGAGCGCTGACGAATCGCAACGTCTCGACCAATCGGACGCCATCCAATGCTTTGATCTTGTCGGCGAGTCCCTTCGGCATGTCGGCGGCTTGGCCAGTCGCCATATTCGGCATCGTGGCGCGCACAAAGAAATCGCCAACTAACGATTCTTCGGACCATCGTTTCACGTCGCGAATGTTATCGAGAATCGTACAGGCCATCCCCAAGCCGGTGCTAATGGCGATAAAGAGAATTCCGATTGTCAACGACGTACGTCCTCGATTGCGCAGCAACTGACGTTGCGCTAATCGTCCCTCGACTCCCAGCAATCCACCGAAGCACTTAAGCACGAGCTTGGTTGCTTGTTCCAGAAAAGTCGGCAGCGCGACAATGCCACCCAGCAAAAAAAGGATGCAACCGGTAATGGCGTGATTGATATGAATGATCCCGAGAATGCATAGCAACAATACGGTAATGCCGATGGTCGAGAGGAACGCACCCAGGTATGCGAGCAATTGGTTACTCGGTTCAAGTTCGCCGGAAGCGACCACGCGCATCGCTTCTGCCGGCGACAATCGAGAAGCTCGCATGGCAGGAAAGTAAGCGCCAGCGAAGGAGACGACAATCCCGAGCGTACCGGCGAGAAAGAAAGGAAACCAAGCTAAATGATCGCTGGAGATTTCGATCTCAATCAAGTTGCTGGTCGTCATCGAAAGCCAACGCGTCGCAAAAAAGCCGATGGTCCAACCCAGCAGCGTTCCTGCGATGCCAAGCAATAGTCCTTCGCCGACGATCATCTGAACGATTTGATTTCGTGTCGTCCCGAGCGCTCGAAGGATTCCGAGTTGCCGTCGCCGCTCGCCAACGTTCATCTGAAAAGTGTTGTAGATGATAAAAATGGCGATCACCAACGAAAACGCCGTTGCCAATCGCAAGCCTTGCTCCATCGTGACAGTCGATTCGTTGCCAAGTTCACTTCGGAGCGAAGGAACTTTGGCTCGAATTCCTTCCGGTAGTTTTTCTCGGATTTTTTCGGCGAGCAAAGCCGTATCGGCTTTCTCGTCCGCGAGAACTTGAATGAGATCGAGTCGACGTTGTGCCCGCGACCATTTCTGGGCCGTTTGGATCGGAAGGATAACGAGTCCTCCTTGAAGGACCGACGAGCCCGACTGCGGCTCGATGAATCCGACCACGGTTGCTTGTCGAAGCCCAGATTGCGTACTGAATTTTACGATGCTTTGCAACTCGATGCCGAGCGAGTTGGCAAAGCCCTTGTCCATCAAGACCTGATCGAAATCGGTGAGCGGTTCGCCGGCCACGACACGATACTCGCGGAATTCGCGATCGAGCGTCGGATCGACGCCCAGATACTGCACTTTGACCTTCTTGGTTTCGGAAAAGAACATCACGCTGTAGCGACGGATTAAACCGGTAGCCAGTTGAACGCCTGGGAGTTCCTTTACGTCTTTTAAGACATCCGAATCGAATGGAGATCCACCTTCGGCTTGAATTTCAAGGGTTGTGCGGCCCGACACGGCTTTTAGCATCGAGCGTTGCGATGCTCGCGAATTTTCGATGGCGAGGGAAACCGCGACCACCGCACCGACGCCGATCACGATACTCGAAAGCGTCAGCAAAGTTCTCAAGGGACGGCTACGAAAATCTTTCCACGAGAGTCGTAGGAGAACCATTAGCTTGCTACTCCGCCCTGATTCCAACCCGGTTGCGATTGGTCGCTTTCGATCTCGCCATCGCGAATCAGCAAAAGTCGTGACGCGGATTTCGCAACGTTGGGGTCGTGCGTTACCATCACGATCGTTTGTCCGTGCTGCTGGACTAGATCGCGAAGCAACTGTGTGACTCTTGCTCCTTGTCGAGAATCAAGATTCCCCGTCGGTTCATCCGCCATGATGATGTCAGGCTTAATTGCGATGGCTCGTGCGATCGCGATGCGTTGCTGTTCGCCCCCGGAAAGTTTTGACGGAATATGATGAGCCCTGGCTTGCATTTCGACACGGCTTAATGCTTCGTCGGCTCGTTTATGAGCTTCGTTTCGATGGACCCCATCAAGCTCCATTGGTAAGCTAACGTTTTCGATCGCCGTGAGTGTCGAAATCAAATTGAAGGCTTGGAAAATAAAGCCAACTTTTCGACGACGCAGGAGGGTGCATTGATCGTCGGTCAGCGTCGCGAGATTCGTTCCTTTCAGAATGACTTCACCTGAACTTGGCGGTTCAATACCGCCGAGGATCGAAAGCAGCGTGCTCTTTCCCGAGCCGCTAGGGCCCATAATCGCGACAAACTCGCCGGAGAATATTTTGAGGCTAATCCCGCGAAGGACTTCGACTTGGACTTCTTTGGTCCCGAAGGACTTCGTAACGCTGCGCGTTTCAATGATGGGCATCGAGTATCTTATTTCCAATCACGGCGTTGTCGCGAGCTAGGAATACTCAACTTCTTACGATATTTGGTGATTGTCCGACGGGCAACCGTCAGACCGTGAGCTTTGAGCGCATCGACAAGATCATCATCGCTCAACGGACGTTGCTTGTCTTCTTTGTCGATGATTTCCTGAAGTTTAATTCGAATTACATCCCATGCGACATCATCACCATCTTCGCTATGCGTTCCACCGACAAAGAAGCGTCGTAATGGCAATATACCACGCGGCGTTTGAACCCATTTATCGTCGACGGCTCGACTGACCGTTGTGACGTGTACGCCGACTTGATCGGCAATCTGCTGCATCTTGAGCGGTTCGATGGCTTCTGGCCCTTCGTCCAAGAAACGCCTTTGATAGTCGACAATGTGCTGAGAAACTTTGAGCAACGTACTCCGTCGTTGCTGGATTGCATCGATCAGCCATTGCGCGCTGTTAACTTTCTTTCGAATGTATTCTTTCTCTTCGAGACTTGCCGTCGGATCCATCAACCGCTGACGGTAGTAGTTCGAGATACGAAGCGGCGGCAACGAATCATCTTCGAGCCGAACGATGTAGCGACCGGTTTCGTCGGGCTCGACAATCACATCGGGAGTCACCGACGGCACAAAGACTTCCATGAAAGCCGCCCCAGGCTTCGGATTCAAATGATGCATTTCAGCCCGAATCTCGCGAATGAGGTCGTGAGTAAAACCGGTTTTCTTCTGAATGTTAGGGAGTCGGTTTTCGGCCAAGTCATCTAGGTGATCTTCGATGATCGTTCGCATCGCTTCACAGAGGTGGGCGTCTGGTTTGATCTGTTTCAACAAGCACTCGCGGAGATTCCTAGCCGCAATTCCCGCCGGTTCCAGCGATTGAACGATTTGCAAGGCTTCTTCGGCTTTTGTTAAATCCGCCGGCGTATGGTCCGGCGGTAAAATATCGGGGAGCGGCGTCGTGAAGTAGCCGCCGTTGCGTGCATCTAAGCACGACACAATCCGCTCGGCGATCAATTCCACATCGCTATCGATGTCCATCTCCGCCAGTTGGTGCAACAGAAAATCGTTGAGCGATTCGGGGCGTTCGGCGGCATTGGCCATTAAATCGCTGTGCCGATCGACGCTATCCTGGACCCGCGATGCAGAGGGCCGGAAATCGTCGAACGTATCTGGCATTTCGCTATCCATATTCGCCAGCCGCTCGAAATCATCGGCATTCGACGAATCGTCCTTGACCACCAGCTCGCGCTCGTCCTCGTTTTTCGTGCTGACGGCCTCGGGTTCTTGGTCGTCTTCGTCAGTCGAGGTAGGTTCGGCGTCATCCTGTTCGAGCATCGGATTCTCGTTCATTTCCTGCTCGATGCGTTCCTGGAGCGCCAAAATTGGCAACTGAAGAATCTCCATCGATTGGATCATCTTCGGCGCCAGCTTTTGCGTCTGGGTTTGTCGGGCTTCCATTCCGAAAGAAAGTCGCATACACGTACCGTCAGGGAGAAAAGGAGAACAACACTCAGTCAAACTCTGCTCTAAATTTTACCCGCAAAGCAGCTATTTTGGCAGACCGAATCAAGATTTTTCGGTTATTTGGAACGAAAATTGCGGCGAGCTTGATTGTTGGCGACGAATGCGATCGGGCGGACGGTGGAAGGGTTGGTGACCTGTTCCGTTTTAGGGAATCGAGCGGTACAACGTACAGTCGGCAGATATGCTGATAAGATTTGAGGTAGAAACGCAGACTCTGGCTGTGTGAATCCCAAGAACGATAGTTGTTTTTCTCCGATGACCGAACCTGCACCAAGTTTAGAAACACCAGCGTTGGTGATACCCACTGAAGTGGCCGACGGCCAATATACTGTCGTGGCCCGCCGCTATCGCCCGAAGGATTTTACGGAGCTGGTCGGACAGCAAACGATCGTCCAGGCTCTTACGACGGCGATTCAAACCAATCGCGTCGGGCACGCTTATCTTTTTACGGGTGCCCGCGGAGTTGGAAAAACTAGTTCGGCTCGCATTTTTGCCAAAGCCCTCAACGCCTCGACCGATGGAAGCGGTCATTTCGACGTCGAGTCCGATGTCGCGCAGGCTATCGATTCGGGCGAGGATTTAGACGTCCTTGAAATCGATGGCGCCAGCAATCGTGGCATCGACGAGATACGTCAGTTGCGAGCGAACGTTGCGGTTCGACCCAGTCGTTCACCCTACAAAATTTATATCATTGACGAAGTCCACATGCTTACTGGGCAAGCCTTCAATGCTCTGTTGAAGACGCTTGAAGAGCCGCCGCCGCATGTCAAATTTATCTTCTGCACGACCGATCCCGAAAAGATCCCGATCACCGTGCTTTCCCGTTGCCAACGCTTCGATTTTGCACCGGTCAAATCGGATCAGATTATCGAGCGACTAAAGTTTATTTGCCAAAACGAAGGCGCCGAAGCCGACGCGGAGGCACTTCAATTGATCGCTCGTCGAGCGGCTGGTTCGATGCGCGATAGCCAATCGCTGCTCGAACAGATCCTGAGTTTTTCAGCCGGAAAAATCACTACCGAAACGGTTCACGCGATGTTAGGGACGGCTGACGAAAGTCGGCTTGCATCGATTGCCGATTCGATGATAGCGAGAGATCCCGCTGCCTTGTTGTCGTTAGTGGACGTTGCCATCACAGAAGGTGTGGATGCGGGCCAGCTTGGGGAGCAGTTGCTTGGCTACTTGCGAGACATGATGGCGATCGGAGTCGGTGGTTCCCCCGATCTTTTGAGGACAGCCAATGTCGCTCGAACAGAAGAGCTTGCAAAATCAGCCAAGGCTTGGGGGACGATGACGTTGCTCTCGGCCATCCAACTTCTCGATGAGTCGTTGGTTCGCATGAAGCACAGCACGCAAAGCCGAATCCTTTTGGAAGTCGCCGTCGTTCAGATTTGCCAACTTCAAGATCTACAAGCGTTGACCGACTTATTGCGGGCACTTCAGGCAGGCAAATCACCGCCGACCGTCATGCCTTCAACGATGTCGAATGATCCGGTCGCGACGCCCGTCCGTCCGTCAGCGCCAACGGCTGACGAAATGATCGAGCCTGCCCAATCGTCAGGAGTATCAGCCGGTAGTGCTTCGCAAAAAAAAAAACGTGACGTAGACCCAGGACCTGACGCGGTCGATACACCTGCCAATCTTTCGAAGGCGCCTATCGATGTATGGCTTCGAAGCATTCGAAGTCTCGATGGTTACGTCGCAGACTGCGCGTCGATGGTCGTTCGCATCGACCCGTTGGCGAACGGTTCTTGGAACATTTTATTCCCGCAAGGTTGCAATTTTGCGTTAGATGTTTGCAGCGCAGCCGAGCATCGAATCGCGATTGAAGACGCAATGCGTGCAGCAGTCGGCGCGCCATTGCAACTCAATTTTCAACCTTCCAACCTTCCGCCGCGTCCGACAACGACGTTGGTTCATCAAGCAAAGAAAGCGGTTATTTCACAACCGCATTTGATTCGACAATTCGCCGAGCATCCGCAGGTCATGTCGTTGCTCAAGACCATCGAAGGCGAGATCGTTCGGATCGATCCGGCCGCCGATGAATCTAAATCGTCAGCGAATGCGAATACGGCTGAGGCTATAGCTTCGACTACCGCCGAGACGGTGAGTCCGTAGTCGATTGAAGGAAGGGCATCGAAATGAGCCCACCTTCTTTATCGCGGCACTCGAATTCACAGTGTTCCGGGAAGAGCGATTCGCTGCCAAGAATCTGAATGTTCACGCCGGTTGTTTCTTCGAGTTGGATCAGGTCGCGGCGTTTCTTGTTGTTGAGATACGAGGCCACGTTCTCATGGACACGTACGGTAACTCTGGCAACGTTGGCTGCGTCACAGGCAATGACGATCATGCGATTGACTTCTAGTGACAAGCTTTCAGCCGTCTTGACGACCGCCCGTCCTTTGCAACAAGGACAATCTTCGTAGACGCTCTTTTTAAAGCTCGGTCGCATCCGTTGTCGTGTCATTTCGATCAAGCCAAACGGGCTGGTTCGCAAAATCTTGGTCCGCGCTCGATCGCGCTGCATCGCATCGCGGAGCGTCTTTTCGACCTTGCGACGATGGCTATCTTTGTGCATATCGATAAAGTCATTGACGATCACTCCGCCAAGATCTCTTAAACGAAGTTGTCTCGCAATTTCCTTGGCCGCCAATACATTCAACTGAAAAGCGTTCTCTTCAGCCGAATTGTCGTTGCGAAAACTACCGCTGTTGACGTCGATAGCAACGAGGGCTTCTGTTTGATCGATCACAATCGAGCCACCGTTTTTGAGCGGTACAACGCGCTGATGGATGCGAGCGATCTCTTGCTCGAGTTTATACTTATGGAACAGCGGTTCACGTCCATCGTAATGTTGGAGTCGATCGACAAAGCGAGGCATGACCATCTCGAGAAAGTCTTTGACGCGAAGATGGGCATCCGCCTGGTCGACGACGATCGAATCGATGTCCTCGGTAAACGTATCGCGGATCGTCCGGATGAGAATGTCGCTCTCTTCGTAGATTCCACACGGAGCACTTTCTTTTTGAATGCGGCGAACAATTACTTTCCAAAGTCGCAACAGATAAGAAACATCGCGTGCCAATTCGATCCGCGTCCGGTCTTGGCCCGCCGTACGAACGATAAATCCGACGCCTTTGGGCGGATTGATTTCGAGCATTGCTCGCCGTAATTTGCGTCGCACGCCATCGTCTTCGATCTTGCGAGACACACCGACGCGTCCAAGGGCCGGCATCAAGACCAGATAGCGACCGGGAATACTAATATAGGTTGAGAGGGTCGGGCCTTTGGTGCCGATCCCTTCTTTGATCACTTGAACAAGGACTTCGTCACCTCGGCGAAAGATCTCTTGAATCGGTGGTTTGAAGCGAGGGCGGCTGCTCTGGAAATTGCGGCGTGGCCGACGCTCAGGTCGACGTCCCGGAGCGGCATCTTTATTATCACTGTCGGAATCGTCATCATCTCCTTCGTCAGCATCATCGAGCTCGTCTTTGGGGTTAGAGCGTACGTCGCCGCGATCGTCATCATCGACGCCTGGGTGCGAGTCATCGGCAAGTTCGTCTGGATCGTAGCCACCTTGTCGGAAATATTGCGGTTCAACATCGCTGATATGCAAGAAGCCATTGCGTCCAACACCAAAATCGACGAAGGCCGCTTGGATACTCGGTTCGATATTGACGATCTTGCCTTTATAAATATTCCCGACCCAATTATTTTGACTGGACCGCTCGGTATAGAGTTCTTCGAGTTGTCCGTCTTCAAGCAGCGCGATGCGGCATTCTTCCGCTTGCGAGACATTGATCAGCATTTCTTTTTTCATTGTGCATTCATACTTTCTTAACTTAAATTGTGACTTAGGCCTGAAGCACCATTTCGGGAACTAGGCCTGCTAGTTGATTTTGAAGGAACGCATCGACTTCGCGAGCAGTTCCGAGTTGCATGGCCCGCCACGCCATGGCTTGACATTGACCGATCGTAACCGAACGAATGGCCTTTTTGAGTACGGGTATCGCTGACGGAGCGACACTCAAGATACGGATTCCCATGCCGACTAAGAGCAGGGCTAGGGCCGGTTGGTTACTCATTTCACCACAGACACTCGTCGGCACGTTTGCCCGCGAGGCGACTTCCCAAGTTCGCTGAATCAGTCGTAACACGGCCGGGTCACAGGCTTGATACAGATCGGCAACGGCTTCGTTGCCACGATCGACGGCCAACGTATACTGGGTTAAATCGTTGGTGCCGATGCTGACAAAATCGACTTCTTGAACAAAGCGATCCAACATCATGACGGCAGCCGGGACTTCAACCATCATTCCAATCGGTATATCGCTGCGAATTTGAAAGCCTTCTTCTTTGAGATCCTCAGCGACACTGCGAAGCAAGAATCTTGCATTTCGAAGTTCGTCCAAGGTGGTGATCATCGGGAACATGATCCGAACGTCCCCTTCCATCGCGGCCCGCAGCATGGCTCGAACTTGGGTTCGAAACAAAGCGGGATTTCGCAGCGATAGCCGAATGCTGCGCAACCCTAAGAACGGATTGTTCTCTTGTTGGTCCTGGGGTTTCATCCCCATCTTATCAGCTCCTAAATCCAACGTCCGCATCACGACCGGCTTGCCTGTCATTTCGCGAGCTACTTGGACATAAGCTTGAAAATGTTCCTCTTCGCTCGGCTCGGTCTCCGAACTCAGATAGAGAAACTCGGTGCGATACAAACCGACCCCGTCTGCACCGCGTTCCAAGCACGCATTGGTCTCATGAGGGAATTCGATATTCGCCATCAACTGAATATGCACATTATCGCTGGTGCAAGCAGGCAGATGGCGAATCTCGGTCAGTTCACGAGCAATCGATTGCCGATATTGTCGACGGGCAAGGTATTTTTCTCGAGTCCCTTCATCGGGGTTGATGATCACTCGCCCAAGATGCCCATCGACGATGATCGATTCGCTCGATCCGACGAGGTGGAGGAACGATCCAATTCCGACGACGGCCGGTATTTCCATCCCTCTCGCGACAATCGACGTATGGCCGCCAGGGCCGCCTGTTTCCGTGCATAGTCCGAGAACTTTTGCGGTATCGAGCCCGGCTGTTTCGCCGGGTGTAAGATCATGGCTAGCGATTATCGCCGGTTCCGCGAGATCGCGAAGGGTTACGGTCGGCGCTCCACTCAAAGCTTCGAGCACCAAACGCTCGATGTCACGAATATCAGAAGCACGTTCGGCCAAGAAGCTCGACTTTGCACGTCGAAATGCGGCGGCGTAACTGTTGAGAACCTCGCTGATGGCGAACTCGGCTGAATAATTTCGTTCGAGGGTACACTGACGCAGTTCATCGTGCAAACGACCATCGAGCAGCATTTGCTTCTGGGCGGAAAAGATCCCGCCTAAGCGAGAACCAAGCTGTGCCGACGTTTGTTCTGCCGAGACCTGTAAACGTGCCGAAGCCGTCTCGATTGCGGTCTGCAATCGTTGCCATTCCGTCGCCGCTTCGGATTTTGCGACGCGACTACGGGATATTTGATATCCCTCGCGATCGAAGACCAAAGCCATTCCGATCGCAACGCCGGGTGAAACGGCGATCCCCTGCAATTCCAGCATGCGGGTTGTTCGGTACTTATGCTAAATGGTGATAGTGACTACGTTTCATCGAAACTGCGGTCGAACAAGCCCACTATTTCGGAAATAGCCTGCTGTGCGTCGGGCCCTTCTGCCAAGATGCAGAGTTCGGAGCCTTGTGTTGCGCCAAGTGTTAGGATTCCGAGAATGCTTTTGCAATCGACCCGTTGTCCCGCTCGTTCGATAACGATATTGCTGGCGAATCGGCCGGCCGTTCTCACCAACAAGTCAGCCGGACGCATATGCAATCCTTGCGGATTACGCACCGTCACCGTCGCTTGATTGGTAAGTTCGTTCATGAGCCGAAACATGCCATACTACGGATTAAAGTGGTTGTTATCAGCCTCTTCAAGCAATTGAAGAATGTCTTCGGTGTTCTTGGATTGCTTCAAAAAACGGCAGAAAGTATCGTCGCGAAGCTGTCGAGAGATATTCTCGAGCGCTCGCAAGTGATCGCCGGGACGATCCGGGGGCGATACCAGAAGGAAAAACAACTGAGCGTTTTGGCCATCGAGACTGTCGAACTCGATACCGTCTTGGCTGACTCCGACGGTGCCAACCAGCCGATCGACGCCTGCATGCTTAGTATGCGGGACCGCAATACCTCGACCAATGCCGGTGCTCCCCAACTCTTCTCGCTTCATAATCGCTCGAATAATATCTTCGCGATCCGAGGCTTTGATATTTCCAGAGGCTACCAAAGCATCTACCAACTCTCCGATGACGGTTTCCTTGTCTGTCGAGGTAAGCGACGACTGGATGGCCTTCGGAGCAATAAAATCAGAAAACTTCATTTCCTAACAATTCCTTTTACTGTTCGCCGTTCAATGCAGGTTGACGCCTACGGAGGCGAAACTCGCTGCAAAGCGACCTTTTCATATACAAAAGATGGGCTTGACTATTCGTTTCGTGGTAATTCTTCCGCAACATGCTTATGACCGACACCTTTATGGTCGGTGACTTTTTCCTTGTGCTTGCGGACCTGCTGCTCGACCTTTTGAATGGCTAAATCCAATGCAGCTAAGACGCTTTGAGCCGTCGCGGTCGCGATAAAATCAGGTGCTGCTTCAGCAGAGACGTTGATTTCGACATGCGGTTTATCGATGTGCTCCAGGTCGACGGTGACCTCGATCGAACTGATTCGATCATAGAATTTCCGTATCTTTTCGACTTTTTCGGTGATTATCTGCTGGTCGTCTTGTTTCAAATGCCCATGTCGGGCGGATACGTTTATTTGCACGAACTACTCCACAAACGTCGATTGACGTCAAAGGGATCAAAAAAACAACTTATGGGATTGTAGTACCTAACTGAATTCACCACAAATCCCGGTCACAAATCATACCGCAAGATAGAGTCGGGTCGTAGCCATGAAAGAAAGAAGTCGGCAGAATACTCGACTTCAAGCCGAAAAAAGCGGGTATGGCGCAGCGATTATCCAGACAAATTGGTGTTTCACGCTCGTTTCGAGAACGCTCGAAAATAGGTTCCATAAATTCGGCTGATGAACAAACCTTGCTAGCGTAAACTTGCGATTTTTGGCAGTTCGGTGATCGCGGCTTGGATCGCTCGCTGAAGATCGACGTCGTCATTGGACGTCGACACAAGGTGCCCCGACGGAGCAACCACGTTGGATGAAGCAGTCGCAGGTTGGTTCGCCAAGCCGGTTTCTCGTAACCCTCCAGTGCTCACTGGGATCTTACCGACAAATCGATCAATCGATGAAGGGATAGGATCGTCAAACGAGATGTGCGGAATAATTCCGCGAGCGCTGATCGCATAACCGGCTGGTGAGAAGAATTTAGAAACCGTCAATCGCATTCCACCCTCTGACAGCTCGTTATGGAAAACTCCTTGGACGCTCCCCTTACCATACGAAGTTCGTCCGACGATGAGTCCGCGCTTTTGATCGCGGATCGCCCCGGCAAAGATCTCACTGGCACTAGCGCTATCTTCATCGATCATCACTAACAGCGGTAATTCCCATGTGCCTGGCGTCTGGGCCATGTATTCATGGTCTTCCTGGCGATTGCGACCTCGAGTCGTGACGATTCTACCGTTGAAGAGAAATCGATCTGCAATTTCAACGGCGGAATCGAGGAGTCCACCAGGATTGCGACGCAAGTCGATAATCAAACTCTTCAAGCCTTGGCCATATAGCGTTTTAAGAGCCTCGTCGACTTCGCGAGCGGTCGTCTTTTGGAAATTCGATATTCGAAGGTAGCCGATTCCATTGGAAGAATCGACGATGTTCGCTGCGCTCACGCTTGGAACTTCAACGCGCCGGCGACGAACCACACTTTGAAATTGACCAACGGTGGGGCGATCAAAAATAAGCTTTACCATAGAACCTTCCGGCCCACGCAAAAGATCAGCCGCTCGTTTGGCACCGACGCTGCTTACCGATACGCCGCCGATTTCAAGGAGACGATCGCCTTTGGTAAGCCCAGCTTCAGCGGCAGGACCGGCTGGAAATACTTCGACGATATGAAGCTCATTCCCTTCCGCCCAGAGTTCAACACCCAAACCGATCAAGTTTCCCTCGATTTGCGACATGATTTCCTGATACTCACCAGCCGTTAAATAAGCCGAGTAAGGGTCAAGAAGTCCTACAAACCCTGAAATATATTCAAAGATCACAGCGCTGGGAGGAATCCCAATTTGATCGCGAGCGCGAGTTGCGGTCTCGCTGACAATCGTCCGTACGTCGTTCAAGCTCGTAGCAGGTCGGCCCAAAACAAATTTGTGAATGGAAACGCGGAAATTGTCGACAACATCCGGGCGAACATTCTGCCCGACGTTCTGACGAAGAAAATCGTCTTCCGTCAGAGCGACTTCGAGAAAAGCCGTGCCATTTCGCAACAATTTGGACAGATCAATCGCTTCAACGTAATAGACTTGCAGCTTGGTTAGGACTTCACCCAGTAAATCCAAGGCAGCCGTCGGCGAAGTGCGATCGACCGTTTCGAGAAACGATTTGTCGGAATATCGCCGAGTCACATCGAAGCGAATGCGAGAAACTTGAAGCCTTTGTTCGACTTCGGGCATTTGCGGGAACTTGCGATTCAGCTTTTCATACTGCTGGATCGCTTCCTGCCAACGTCGGTCTCTCTCGAATTGCTTTGCTTGATCGAGCAACTCGCTGTAGCGATTCGTCACGCTGGTGGACGCTACGTCGGCCGCGAGGGTCGAGCTATTGGATGAACCGATCGCCAGTACAAGCGATGTTCCAAGAGCGACCAAGCACCCCAAATACTTTCTGACCATAAATACCACGTTCCACTTTGGCAGGGGGAAAAGGGTGGGTTGCGACTTGGAGCGACGCAGTACCCAGCTATCCGCTGTCGACCTGGACTAACGAACGCGGCGAATGCCGGCTGGAGTCAGGGTCGAAGGGAATATACGTCACGCAAATTGCTCGGTCAATGAAATGCATGCTGACTATGCGCCGTTACATCCGGCTTCCTCGACAAGAAGTGAAGCGACCTTAACAGTCTTGCCGATGACGGAGTTTAACGCAGTCGAACAGGCTCCCATTTCGACCCAAAACACCGAGCAGATAGTCGGCGTTCGCTTGCATCCTGCAAAGAAAAACCGCTTGTGCTGAAACGCAAGGCATGGCGGTTTTTGAGCTTCCGGTGAGATAGTACGCGCGACTAAACCGCAAGGCAAGGGACGGAAAAGCTTGATTCAGTGAGCTGTCGGCGCTCGCGGTTTATTGATTTCGCTCTTCCGCAGAAACTGTGGGTGGTTT
>JAWXCK010000123.1:0-45801 GCA_034408855.1 Pirellulaceae bacterium | reverse complement strand
CTCGCATCGGTACTCCGGGGAGAGGGGGGCGGGGGGTGAGGGAAAAAACGGATCCAATACCTAGGATATCGTTGCGATTCCAACGCTCTCAGCCCCTCATCCCCAGCCCTTCTCCCCGGAGTACCGGGGAGAAGGGAGCAGGAATCTATTCGTAGTGAGGACACGTATTTCAAACTCCCTAAACCTCCTCGACGAGAACATTTTCATCGGGGCAGTTCCGACACCCATGGCCAATTGGCCATGGGGGAAGGAGCTTTGCATGTTAGCTACTAAGCTTATTCACCAACCAGACGAGCTGGTTGGGGTCTGAAACACGAACTTTCGACCGTGAAACAAAAATACATTACATTCAATGTCGCGTACGGAACTCGGCGCTGTTGATAAGGGTCCACACCAGATCCTCAAAGGCTTTGTTGCGGTCGCCGACTTGCTCGACGTGCTTCGCACCGATCTCTAGCTCTTGTGCGGTGGGAGGCCTACCAAAGGCTCGAGAGTACAAAGCCCGGATCAACGCCTCATCGTCGGTAAGTTCCTTGAGTAGAAAAGCGAGCAGCGTTTCCCCCGAGGCGTCGATGCTAGCGTTGATCGTTGGGTTGTTCATCAATAGCAGCGACTGTGCGTAGGTAGCCTCGATTTCAGACGCCGACAAAGCAGGATTGTTATAAAACGCTTCGTCGAAGACGTCGCGCAGCGATAGGTGGGGATTGAGCGGGAGTGTCGATTGTTTACCTAAGAACAATCTGCCGTTGATCGGTCCCAAGACGTTCTCGATCGAACTCCAAAGCGCATCGGCTCGGACCGGTGCAGGGCAGATCGCAGTAAAGCGGAGCTGATCGGTCGGCGATGCTGGCACTCGAAACTCGCGTTGATAGGCTTGGCTATTCATGATCGTGCGATAGAGTGATCGAATATCGTGGCCGCTCGCTTCGAACGAAGCCGCCAAGGCTAACAACACCGGCTGATACTGCACGCTTTTCAATGGGTCCATGTCGTCCATGTGCTCAGTGAATGCCTCGCCCATGAGCCGGTCCCAGACACGGTTGACAGTGGCGGCCGAGAAGTAATAACTGCTCGTCACGAAGCTGGCCAGCGCCGCGCGACGTTCTTGGTCACTGCATTCCAGCGGTGCCGTTTCGCCGGTCAAGAATCGCGGTTGCGTCGGCGCCTTGATCGAATCATCATACTTGTCAGGTGTCATATATTCGCCAGACGTTACGGCGAAAATCGTGCTGATAAAGTTAAAGTTGTCGACGGCATTCGGATTGACCTTGTACGTCACGCGACCAAAGAACGCCGCCAATTCATGGAACTGGTCGCGTTTCCAAACATGCTCGGGCGCGTCATGACACTGGGCGCAAGACACATTCAATCCCAAGAAGACCCGGGCAGTATCGTTAGCCCGCGCGATTGGGGAGTCCATGGTATGGCAGAATAGAAAGCCGAGTGCCCCACCTTTGCGAGGTTCGGCGATGCATAATTCGCCTTCGGCGGTCAAGAGATCCCGAGTAATATCCGCCCAACTCCGATGGGCTCGGAACTGATCGTTCAACCATTGCTCCGTACCTTGATGGCGAGGGAACGCAATGAATGAGCCGACCTCAGTCGCATTCGCCGTGATCACATCCCGCCAATACCGCGCTTGAGATTCCGCAAAGCTATCGTGCTCGAGTAACTCGTCGATCAAGATCGACCGTTTGTCTTCGGCTTTTTTAGCAACGAAGGCCGGTGTGGCTCCTGGCGGTGGCAGCCTGCCAGCCAAGTCCAGGTAAACGCGGCGGGCGAATTGCTCGTCGCTGATGTCAGGGGCTCGCTTTAAAGCGTCGGCTTCCTGGCATTCCGCCAAGAGTTTGTCGAGCTGATCAGCCGATAGAAGAACCTTGTCGAGCGTGGCCCACGCCGGTGGCACCAAGGGGACGTTCTCGGCGTCGGCAGGACGCGGAAACCGCGGCAGCTTCTTCGGCGTTCCGGCCGCTGATCCCTCGGGCGCTTTTGGTGGTGGATCAACTCGTAAACGAACGTCCGTTGTCCAATTCGCGCCGCCCAGAATCCACTTTCGCAGAGCGGCGATTTCTTCTGGCTTGAGCTGGCCCTCGGGTGGCATCCGTTCCGATTCGTCTTCAGCGGTTATGCGACGCAACAGTTCGCTCGTATCCTTACCAGGCTCGATAACCGGCCCGCTTTCGCCGCCTTTCAATGCCGCCTCCTGCTCGTCTAGCCTAAGTCCGCCGCGAACCTTTTCGGCGCGGTGGCATTGGATGCAGTTCTTCGTCAGAACCGGAACAACATCGCGATCGAAATCGATCGGCTCGCTACGAGCTAGCGTTTCATCTGCCATCATAGGCGACAACAAATACAGCATCAGCCCAAGCGAACAAGCGCAACGACCGCTCTTGGAGACAAATTCAAAACGGAACATCAAAGCACCTTCCTCATATCCATTGCTTCTATGGCTTGCAGATTTGCTTGGCGATTCATTGCTCCACCTCACGCGGTCGCGCAGGATGAGGGGTTAAGATTGTTTTAGAAATACGTGTGCACGATGATTTTTAAAGCCTGTTCGTCAAAGCTTCCGACCGGTCGGTAAGTTTTACCGCAATCTCATGTGAAAGTCAAGCGTTTGGACTTCATGGAAATTTTGAAGCAACGCTTGACAATGAATTTGGTGTGCGGTGATTCAAACATGTTTTTGCTACTTACTCGTACTAGGAACTTCTAGCGAAACCGATTTCGTTGGCGCACGACCTTTTAACGCAGGGATACGCGCCCGCTCAATCAATTCGGCGCGGCGCTCGGGATGATTGTCCTTGGTGTAGACTTGAAAAGGCTTTTCCAGGTGCGATTCGGGTCGATAGTCAGCGTCGGTTAGAGCTCCCCCGTCGAGTATCGTCAGTACATAGGATGAGACTTGGCTTTCGGACCGCTGTCGATCAAGCGTCAACCGACGGATCAGCTTCGTGCGAGTATCGATTTCCAAAGTCGCTCCCCTCAACTGTTCATGAACGTCAGCGTGTTTGGCATCGACACGAACAATCACCGTTCCCGAGTCCGTCGAACGAGGCAAATCTTCGGGAAATCGAATCGTGAAGTCGCTTAGGAACTCTGCGAGCAACTTGCGAATCGGAATACCGATGACATCTTGTGAATACACCGAGTTCTCCACCAGCGCGGGAGGCAACTCGTCAATATCGAACTGAATGGCCGCGTGCCTCCCGGCCAGAAACCACATCCGTCCTTGCTGGTCGCGTCCGTAGGCCCATTGTTGATCGATAGACAACGGGCGAACCAAAAAACAATCGCCTCGAACCCATAGTTTGTTTGTCACAAATGGTACTTGAGCCGGTTTACGATCGGAACTCACTGACTTGTCAGGACTTGGCGTTTCTGAACGAAAACCTTCCAATAGGTAGCAAAGGTCGACATGGTTATTCAGAACTTGCTGGACGTCACACAACAATTTTTCAGCGCTCGCATAGGCCTGGCCACTGCCACTCGGCCATTCCAAAAACAGACCGCCGGCCACAGCGATCGAGGCGGCGGTCGCAAGAGTCCAACGGGCAATATTCCGTCGAGTAGGTGTGCGAACGACGGGCGGCAAACTTGCTGGGGCTGTGCTAGCCCGCACCGTTGAACGAAATCGCCCGATCGCCGCTGCCGGATCGATTTCGGCCGTTCGCTGGGCGAGATAAGCCCGCACGAGCTGATCGACTTCGTTGGACGAGAATTGCTTCGGCTCGTTCATGATGATTTCTCCCAATGAGCGGAGAGGAATTTAGCCATCGACACTCGAGCGCGATGAATTAAAACGCTCACGTTACTAGCCGTCAGATCGAGCATGTCGGAGATCTCTGTAATCGAATGCCCCAAACATCGAAGCTCGAGGGCCGCTCGCTGTGTTATTGGAAGAGCGGCCAATCCCCGGTCAAGAAGCTCTTGTAATTCGCTCGAAATTGCGACTTGCATCGGGTCAGCGGCAGCGTCATCGATCACATCCGGCGAAATATTCTCGATTCCCTCTCCCGTATTCGCTTGCGTGAGCGAGTTGATCGAAATCGCCGGATGCTCGCGAGTGGTTAAGTTAATGCAAGCGTTGGCGATCGATCGGCGAAGGATAGCCAATCCATCGCGGTCCAGATCGTAATCGGCTGCCTTATTAAAGATGCGAAGGTAACAGTCTTGCACGACATCCTCCGCAGCGACAGGATCGCGCAGCAAACTTGTAGCGTAGGCTAATGCTCCAGCCATCGTACTTACCACCCAAGCATCGAAAGAAAAACGAATTTGCGGGTCAACCGCAGATGGGGCGAGATCACTGTCATCGGCCGATTCATGCGATTCCGCCAAAGTTCCACGATCCCTTACTTCTATGAACACGCGGGTCGGGTTGGGCTTACAGATATTTCTTGAGCCTTAGCGATAATTATCACAAATTTATGAAATTCATGGTTTTGCTTGCCCATGTTCGACCTCCATGGCCTCCGAATTCCGGAAGTAGCCACCGTCGCCAAAACTACCAATACATTGCCTGTTCGATACTTTTGCCGATCTCTTGAATCGTCCATGGTTCGAGATTGGCGCGTTTCGTCAATCCATGGCTGGTCATCACTCGATACATGAAGAGATCATTCCCCTCGATGCCGACTGTCTGACCGGTAATATGCGCCGCCGCATCGGAAGCCAAGAAGGCGGCGACGGGAGCGATAAATTGCGGACCATAGTTGGACTCCGATAACACGGCCTGCTGTTCATTGACACCTGGAATGGAATCCATCATTCGAGTCATTGCGGCAGGTGCCAAGGCGTTGACAGTGATCTTGTGCTTGGCCAATTCCATGGCACCGACCCGCGTCAAGTTATAGATACCTGCTTTGGCGGCACCGTAATTCGTTTGACCAAACAGCCCTAGCAACCCGGAAATGGAGGATGTATTGATGATCCGACCGCCGCGGCCTTGATCCTTCATGACGCGAGCTGCCGCCTGAAGACAACTGAACGTTCCGGTCAGATGAACTTGAATGACCAAGTTCCATTCTTCTTCGGTCATGTTGAGAATTGTCCGGTCGCGAAGAATGCCCGCGTTGTTAACGAGAATGTTGAGCCCTCCGAACGAGTCGACGGCTGTTTGCACAATGCTCCTGGCGCTCGCAAACGACCCAACCGCATCACTATTCGCAACTGCTTGGCCGCCGGCCTTTCGAATCTCAGCCACAACGCGATCGGCCGTATCGCTGTTGCCGCTGCCATCGCGATTGCAACCGATATCGTTGACGACAACCTTGGCACCTTCACGCGCGAAAAGCAAGGCATGCTCGCGACCGATACCGCCACCAGCTCCAGTAATGATCGCGACTTTTCCTTCTAAACATCCCATCCTGCTAATCTCACTTTATTGAAAGGTTATTGATGATTCCATTTTTTGCATAACACCCTACGTCAAGAATCCGCCGTCGGCGACCCAGGTTTGACCGGTGACGTAGGAGGCTTTGTCGGACGCCAAGTACAAAGCTAGAAAGCCGATCTCGTCAGGTTGTCCCAAATGCTTGAGACACTTCATTGCATTAATGGCATTGAGACGTTCCTCATTCTGCCAAAGAAAGGCAGCTAGATCCGTTTGAATGAGACCCGGAGCGATGGCATTGACGCGAATCCGATGGACACCGAACTCGCGAGCCCAGCTCTTGGTCATCATGATCAAGCCAGCTTTCGTGAAGCTATAGACCATTCCGTTCGTCTCGGGAACGATGCCTGATATCGACGCGATGTTGATGATTGAACCGCCGGTGCCGCGTTCGATCATCCGCGGGACGGTCAGCTTGACTAATCGCCAGGCCGACTTGACGTTTACATCGACCATCTTCTCAAAGACTTCTTCGGTAATGTCAAGTGACGAACCGTTACCAATGTTTGTACCACTGTTATTGACCACGATATCGATCGGTCCGACTTGCGATTCCGTCTCTCGCACCAGATTCTCAAGTTGATCAGCTTTACCAACATGGCAAGCAATCGGTATCACCTTGCCAGGCAGCGACGAGAGCTCGGCGGCAGCGGCCTCCAGGTTCTCGGGCTTTCGACTGGCAATCACGACGTTGGCGCCTGCCTCGGCCAGATGTTTGGCGATCGACTTCCCGATGCCTCGACCGCCGCCAGTGACTACCGCCACCTTACCGGCCAGCGAAATACTCGCACTCATACAATGCCTCGTTAATGGATAGTGTCGTGTTGATTAGGATTCCGCGACAGCGAAAGAATCGCTTCGATTTTTGAATAGGTCGCATAAGTCCCATATGACCTATGCGTCCCGCTTCTCAGCTAAAAGTCATTTAAGCCACTGTATTGTGAACGTCCATGAATGATTCGTTTTACGGCAAGACGGCTAGAGTTTTTCTAAAAATTCGGCGATCGCGTTGCCGATTTCAATCGGTGAATCCTCTTGAATAAAATGACTACCTGCGACCGTAACTTCTTGCTGATTTCGCCAGGTGCGGCAAAACTCGCGCTGCGGGCCGACCAGAATGGAACCTGGCTGGGCATTGATAAACAACTTGGGCACGTCGGAAAGACAAAGCCATTGTGAGTAACGCTGGGCAATAGCGGTAACGTCAGCGGGCTGGCCTTCAATCGGAATTTCGCGAGGCCAAGTCAACATCGGTCGCCGCAACTCGCCTGATTCTAAGAACGGGCGCCGATAGGCGTCTAACTCATCGTCGGTGAGTTTGCGCAAAATGCTGGCAGGCAAAATACGCTCGACGAAGACATTTTTCTGCAGCACGATCTCCTCGCCGGCCGGCGAACGCATGGCTTGAAAAATATTCCTCGCGGTTTCTGGCCATTCATTCCAAGTCACCGGTCGCACGATCGTCTCCATGTAAACCAAGGATGCTATACGGTCGGAATGCCGACAGGCCCAGTCAAAACCGAGCGCGCCTCCCCAGTCATGGCCGACCAACGTGATGCGTTGCCCAGGCACGATTGCGTCGAACCAGGCGTCGAGATATCGGGCATGGTCGATAAAACGATACGAACCATTGAGAGCCTTGCAAGAAGCGCCCATACCGATCAGATCGGGTGCCAAGCACCGCTTCGTACCTTCCAATCGCGGAATGACGTTCCGCCATAAGTAGGACGATGTCGGGTTACCATGCAAGAAAACAACCGCATTCCCCACACCGGTGTCGACGTACGCCATCTCGGAATCAAGTACGGCTACGCGTAGTCGCCGATATCGATCGGCCGCAAGGTCGACTTTACCTTGAAGTGAAATACTAACGCTCATAAGTAACCTCGAGTGGAGATTGGTAAACCGAATGTCGAGCGGGAACTTAAACCGTTATTCTACCGACCGGACGGTAATGCACCAGGGGCGATAGCAAGATTCACGTCACCTCGAAAAATTTTGGCCGACGGCTTGCGGGTCTACTGACCGGTCGGTAAACTAGATGGTTATGCATCGCCTTAATACCTTGATGAGGGAGTTGTTTTATGAGAGAAGCAGTGGTGGTTGCTAGTTGTCGAACACCGTTGGCAAAGTCGTTTACGGGTTCGCTGAACCGGACGAGTTCAGTTGACATGACCGCCCACGTTATTCGCGAAGTGGTCAAGAAGGTTCCAAAATTGGACCCTCAAGAAATCCAGGATGTCGTACTCGGCTGCGGCGAGCAGCAGGGCTCGCAGGCGTTGAATCTGGCCAGATTGGCTGCGATCCGTGCAGGCTTACCGGTGACAGTCGCTGGCACGACCATCAATCGTTTCTGTTCGTCGGGGGTCCAAGCGATTGCGATGGCGGCTCACGAAATCATTCACGAAGGGGCCGATGTTGCTATCGGCGGCGGGGCTGAAAGCATCACGGCCATGCATGGCGCAAAGTACGAGCCCAGTCCGTGGTTGGTCGAACATAAACCAGGACTCTATATGGTCATGGGCGATACGGCTGAAGTCGTTGCCAAACGTTACAACGTATCGCGTGAGGCCCAAGACGAGTATGCACTACTAAGCCAACAGCGGACGGCCCGAGCTCAAGGCGAGGGGCTATTCGATGAAGAGCTCGCGCCGATGAAAGTCCACCGCGCTATCGTCGATCGCAAGACGTTTCAGGTCACGGGCGAAGAAGATCATGATTTGGTGCGAGATGAATGCAACCGTCCCGACACGACGTTGGAGAAACTGCTCCAACTGAAACCGCACTTCGATCCGAACAGTGGAAAAGGCACGGTGACGGCAGGCAACTCGTCGCAAATGTCGGATGGCGCATCGGCGACATTGCTGATGTCGCGCGAGCGGGCTGAACAACTCGGTATTCGTCCTAAGCTAATCTTTCGCGGTTTCAACGTCGCAGGTTGTGAACCTGACGAGATGGGAATTGGACCCGTCTTCGCAGTACCGCGCTTGCTCAAGCGATTCGGTTTGAAGGTCGACGATATCGATCTTTGGGAGCTCAACGAAGCCTTTGCTGTGCAAGTCGTTTATTGCCGTGACAAGCTGGGAATCGATCCGGCGAAACTCAACGTCAATGGCGGTTCGATATCGATCGGACATCCGTACGGTATGACGGGTTCACGCATGGTCGGGCACTTGGCCAGTGAGATGCCGCGTCGCAAAGCCCGATGGGGCGTCGTGACGATGTGCATCGGCGGTGGCCAAGGAGCGGCAGGCTTGTTTGAACTGTATAACTAGTCTTTGTCTGAAGATACGCGACTATCCGTTTTCGATTTTTCGAAAGCCTTGGCGACTTGCCCTTAGCAGTGGACAACAATTCAACAATTGAGTATTGAAATAACGTCATGAATGAAGTCGTCAAACTCACGATGGATGGTGAAATTGGCATCATCACGGTCGATAATCCGCCAGTCAATTCTTTGGGCGGAAGCGTCCCATGGGGCTTGATGGAAGGGGTGAGGATTTTCGAACAAGATTATCGCGTACACGCTATCGTGTTGTTGTGCGCTGGCAGGACCTTTATTGTCGGTGCCGACATTCGTGATGTAGAGCAAGCGACCTCGGGGCATGGGGAGGGATTCATTGAGCGCATACGACAACTATTCGAAGCCACGAGAGCCTTCGAACATAGTACTAAACCGGTGGTCGCGGCGATGCACGGCACGGCTTTGGGTGGCGGGCTCGAAATCGCAATGGCTTGCCACTATCGCGTGGCTGTTCCGTCTGCCCAGTTCGGACTTCCGGAAGCGAAGATTGGTCTGATTCCCGGTGGCGGCGGTACACAGCGATTACCACGCTTAGCTGGAGTAGCCAAAGCGGCTGAGATGTGTGCAACGGGCGAATTCGTAAATGCCACAGTCGCGAAGCAATTCGGAATTATCGATGCAATCTTAGAAGGGGATTTTCCGTCCGCTGCCGTTGACTTTGCTCGTAAAGCAATCGGGAAAGATCTTGCGTCGAGACGCACTTGCATGTTGCCTGTCAAGACAACCACCGAGGCATCGATCCAAGCGGAGCTCGACGCCGTGCGAGCGAAAATCAATACCCGCGCCAAAAATCTTATCGCACCTTGGAAGGCTATCGAAGCCGTCGAAGCGGCAACGCGGCTACCAATCGCTGACGGATTGAGATTCGAAAGCCAAAGGTTTTTTGATTGTCTGTATTCCGAGCCCTCCAAAGCCTTGGTGCATATGTTTTTTGGTGAGCGTGAAGTGGCAAAGATTCCTGGCATCCCCAAGGACACGATCACGAATGCGATTCAGCGCGCGGCGGTAGTCGGTGCGGGAACGATGGGTGGTGGAATTGCGATGTGCTATGCGAACGCTGGTATTCCGGTGTTGCTCAAGGAAGTTAGCCAGGAGGCGCTCGATCGCGGTCTGCAAACTATCGCCAAGAATTATGCCGCGACGGTCGCGAAAGGCAGGCTAACACAATCCGAGATGGATTGTCGGCTTCGCTTAATCGAGCCGACTCTAGTATTTAATCGCTTTGGCGAAGCCGATATCGTTGTCGAAGCCGTCTTCGAAGGAATGGAACTGAAAAAGAATGTTTTTGCCGAGTTGGATTGTGTGGCCAGACCCGACGCGATCTTGGCGACCAATACTTCGACGCTTGACATCGACGAGATCGCCATGGCCACATCGCGACCATCGCAAGTGATTGGTCATCATTTCTTCAGTCCGGCGAATGTGATGAAGTTATTGGAAATTGTTCGTGGCGCGAGCACTAGCGAGGTCGTTATTGCCGCTTCCATGCAGTTAGCCCGACGCTTGGGAAAGGTCGGAGTGTTAGTGGGCAATTGCAATGGTTTCGTCGGCAATCGTATGTTCGGTCCCTATCAGCGCGAATCTCAATTCTTGCTTGAAGAAGGGGCCAAGGTGGAAGAAGTCGATGCCGTGCTAGAGGAGTTTGGTATGGCGATGGGACCCTTGGCCGTTTCAGATTTAGCGGGCATCGATGTGTGCTGGCGAATTCGACAAGAGAGTCAACATCTATACCCCAGGGACTGGCGCGACGCCGTGGCCATCGATCGACTCCATGACCTGGGTCGTGATGGTTTGAAGGTTGGGGCGGGATGGTATCGTTATGCACCTGGTTCTCGCGTACGGTTGCCCGATCCAACGGTCGAGGCGGTAATCGCAGAGTGTGCCGGTGCAGCCGGTGTCCAGCGCCGGACCGTTAGCCACCAAGAAATTCTGGAACGGTCGCTCTACGCGCTCGTCAACGAAGCGGCAAAAATCCTCGATGAAGGGATCGCCCTGCGAGCGGTGGACATCGACGTGATCTATGTGAACGGCTATGGTTTTCCAGCCCATCGCGGTGGGCCATTGTGGTACGCGGACCAAGTCGGGTTGTCGAACGTCTACGATAAAATCTGCGAGTTTCGGCGGCAACACGGCCCATGGTGGGAACCAGCTCCGCTGCTGCAAGAATTGGCGTCTAAGAAATCTACCTTCGCCGATTTCGATCGCCGGAAGAAGATTGCATACGAAAAAATCTCGTGATTGAAATGATGATGGCGCATCCGAGTGCCGGAGGCACGACAGAAAATCTGTCGCCCCATTCGGGGCTTAGGCAACGTGATCGGCCTTCCACGGCGGTTTACATCGCTGGTTAGCTTCTGTCGCTCCTTCGGAGCTTGTCGTTAGGCTAATGCAATAACCGTCGCAGTTCTCGTTTGAGGATTTTGCCGACGGGGCTTTTCGGCAATTCGTCGCGGAACACGACAGTGGCAGGCACCTTGAACTTGCTGACGTACTTCGCGACATGCTCTTGTAGCTCTTCGGCCGAGGCTGTCTTGCCGGCACGCAATACAACCACCGCGCAGATGTCTTCGCCGTAGAGCGGATGGGGCACGCCGATAACGGCGGCCTCGGCCACCGCCGGATGTTCGTATAATGCTTCTTCCAAAGCTCGAGGCGCGATGTTTTCCCCTCCCTTGATAATCAAATCTTTTTTCCGACCCGTGATATAAATGAATCCGTCGGCATCCATCCTTCCAACGTCGCCAGTGTGCAGCCAGCCGTTGCGGATGGTTGATAGCGTGGCATGATGGTCCTGCCAGTAGCCCTGCATGATATTCTCTCCCTTGGCGCAAATCTCGCCTTCTTGTTCGGGCATCAGCGGTTGGTCACTGTCATCTTGTATGGATATGATTACACCCGGGAGCGCCTTCCCAACGGAACCAGGACGATAGACATCGTCGTCGTGAAAGAAAGTCAGGGCACAGCTCGCTTCGGAACAACCATAGCCCTCTTTCACGCGGCAATTGAAGACGCGCTGAAATTCAAGCCGTAACTCTTCAGGCAGCGGCGCGCCGCCACTATCGACTCCACGTAAACTTGAACAGTCGAAATTGGCTCGTTCTGGATGGTTCAGCAAGCTGGTCAGCATGGTCGGCACCGCCGCAAATCGCTCGACTCGATATCGCTCGATCGACTCCAAGACACGCTTGGCGTCGAACGATGGGAGGATCACACCTGGACCGCCGGTCACGGCTCCCATGTTCATGCAAAGCACGCCGAAGACATGGCTCAGGGGCAACACATATAAGGTCACCACCTCCGGGTTCGGTTCAAAGGTTTGCATCACCGAATCGACATTCGCTTGAATGCTACCATGAGTCAGCACGACCCCTTTGGGCTGTCCGGTTGTCCCCGAGGTATAGATGAACAAAGCCGAGTCGCTGGGTTCGGCCGGGAAGGTCTTGGCCCAAGGAGCGGCGTGAGCGATCAACGGTTCGATATTGCGAGCACTCGGCACATCGGTGTTGCCGAAGACGAAAAGCTGACATGGAGCGGCAAGGTCAGCCGTGGCTTCACCAAGCTTTGCGGCGAGTGCCGGCGAGGTCAATACAACTTGCGCTCCGGAGTGCTCGATCACATATCGCACTTCACGCGCCAACCATTGCGGCGTGACCGGTACAGCCACCGCCCCAATCCGCCAGATCGAATGAAACGCTTGGATCACTTCAGGGCAATTGTACATCATTAGCAGTACCCGATCGCCGCGCTGAACGCCGGCTTCTGTCAGTACCGTAGCCAGTTGTTCGGCACTGCGAAGCATTTCGACATTGGTCAGACTGCTATCTTCAAAATGTACGGTGACTCGTTCGCCGTAGCGCTGAAGACCGTCTAAAAGCAATTCCGCAATGTTCATAACGATGTCCTACACTCTCACCAACTGCTTACCAAGGTTCTCACCATTCAGCATTCCGATGAAAGCCTTTGGCGTATTTTCGAGACCCGCGACGATGGTCTCTCTGTACTGGATCTTTCCCTTTCGAAGCCACTCGCCCAGTTGCAAGGAGGCTTCTCGGAACCTCGCTGCATAATCCAAAACGAGAAAGCCCTGTACCTTGGCCCGCGTCACAATCAGTTGCCCCAACAATCGCGGTCCTTGTTCTGGCTTTTCAGCATTGTACGATGAGATCTGTCCGCAGATGGCGATCCGAGCGTGAAAGTTAAGCGACATGAAAGCCGCATCGGTCAATGCACCGCCAACGTTGTCGAAGTAGGCATCGATTCCAGCGGGACAAAGTTCTCGAAGCTTCGCAACATAGTTATCCACAGAACGGTAGTTGAAAGCAGCATCGAAGCCGAGATCATTGATGATGTGGTGTACCTTCTCGTCGGAACCCGCAACACCCACCACGCGGCAGCCATGAATCTTAGCGATCTGGCCGACCAACGATCCGACGGCACCCGCCGCACCCGAGACGAGTACGGTTTCTCCAGGCTTCGGTTGACAGACATCGAGCAAACCAAAGTAAGCAGTAAGTCCCGGCATGCCGAGCACGCCCAGCGCCGTTGAGAGCGGCGCTGCATTAGGATCGACTCGCTGCACGCCCTTGCCATCGCTGACGGCATAGTCTTGCCAGCCGAACATGCCGACGACGTAGACCCCTTCCGGAAACTTGTCGTGATTGGATTGCACGACCTGCCCTACGACTCCGCCGACCATGACGTCTCCCAACGCCACTGGATCCGCATACGATTTGCGGTCTGTCATTCGTCCGCGCATATAAGGGTCGACCGACAGATAGATTGAACGGACAAGAAACTCACCCGGCCCAGGAACCGGCATCGGCGACTCCCCAAGCTTGAAATCCGATTCTTTCGGAAAGCCCACGGGCCGCGCGGCGAGGGTGATTTGTCGACGGATGGTTGTCATCATAAACGTTTTTCCAACGATTCGTACTCGATAGTATGGCCGTCGATCGAGTACGAGTACGAGTACCGTTTTACTGAGTACGAGTACGATAAGAAACAAAAAAATGTGGGAAATGAGTGGTCAAGAGTGCTCGTCCGACGGTCAAGGCTTGCTGTTGGTGGTAGGAAGCGGTGAGCGCGGAGTTGGCAGTGCGGGTAAGGCCAGCAATCGATCATCGCTTAACATTTCGTACAGAAAATCGGCTGCGGAAGCGGCGTAAGCATTTTCGGGACGCCATGAGGGCGGTATCAATTCGGCGTCCCATCGCTTGAGCTGTGTTTCTAATTCGTTGACCAGCCACGTTTCCTTCTGCGACAAATCGGTCGTCTCCCCAATATCCTTGCTGAGGTTATACAATTGTGCGGGATAGTCTTTGGTCTTGATCAGTTTCCATTGCCCGCGACGCATGGCGCGATCGTCGCCGTAGCGCCAGTATAACGCGTCGTGCGGCGGAGTGGTGTTCTTGCCCTGCAAATACGGCAATAGGTTGACGCCATCGATGATTCGATCAGTTGGTAATGTGGCCCCGACTGCGGCGACCGATGTCGAGAAGATATCGAGGGAGCTGACCGGTTCGTCGTAGGTCTTTCCTTCGGGAAGTTTACCTCGCCACTGCACAAGAAACGGAACCCGCATGCCTCCCTCGACCAACTGACCTTTCTTGCCGTTGAGCGGAAGGTTATTCGTCGCGTTGTATGGCCAAGGCGCACCGCCGTTATCGCTTAAGAAGAAAATCAGTGTCTCTTCTTCGATCTTGAGTTCGCGAAGCTTATCGAGCACGCGACCAATCGCGTCGTCCATGGCCGTTAGCACTGCAGCATACAACTCGCGCTGCCGATCGCCGATACCCGCGACGCGTTCGAGATATTTCGGCGGCGCTTGTAGCGGGCTATGCACTGCGTTAAATGGCAGGTAGAGAAAAAAAGGTTGCTTCTGATTGCGATCGACGAATTCGACTGCCTCGCGCGCAAAAGCATCGGTCAAGTACTCTTTCTCGCGGACGACCTGCGTCCCTCGAAATATCGCCCGCTGCATCACGATCACCTCGCGCGGATCGTCGTCGTATTGCGCGTTGTAGATAAAGTTGTGGGCACCCTCGAGAAAGCCGAAGAAGTCGTCGAAACCTCGCCGAGTCGGAACGAGCTGAGGCTCTTGCCCCAAGTGCCATTTGCCTACCATGCCCGTCTTATAACCAGCTCCTCGCAACATGTCCGCCAAGGTCGTCTCGCTGACTGGCAGGCCAAAATAAGCGGCTTCGCCCGCGGCTTGAGTCATCGGGGCCGGATTGAATTCAAAACCAAACCGCTGCTGATACCGACCTGTCATCAAACCGGATCGCGTAGGTGCACAGACACATCCGCTGGTGTAGCCGCTGGTACAGCGCACACCATGCTCTGCCAGCGAATCGATGTGCGGCGTCTTGTATAGCTTGCCGCCCTGGCAACCAAGATCGGAATAACCCAGGTCGTCGGCTAGTATGACAATGACGTTGGGTGGACGCGCCGCAACGGCATCGCGCATCGGCAGACCAACGAGTACGACAGTGGTCAAAGCGACCGCGAACAAACGATCAGACATCGAATTCTCCTTCAGGATTGCATACATTGTGGCATAAGCTTCCAGCCTGTGTTGTTTTACTACCACGACGGCATGCGCGCCGGCTTGCCCCAAGCCGGCGCGATGAGGTCGTGTTCCCAGGCTTGCCACAACCTTTGGAAATTTTTAACATCCGCCGGGTGGCTCGATGCAACATTGCGGCTCTCGGATACATCAGTCGCGAGATCAAATAATCGAGTTGGTTCTTGCCCGATGCGAATGGCTTTCCAAGAACCACTTCGCAGCGCATAGCGATCGCCGTAGCGCCAGAATAAAGCCGCGTGCGGCGCGGCCGTCTTCTTCCCGGCGAGGTAGGGCAATAAGTCGACACCATCCGAAGTCAATTCGGCGGGCGCGGTACCGCCAGCCGCTTGCAATACGGTTGGAAGAACGTCGAGCACGCTGACGGGCTGATCATAAACAGCGCCTGCCGGTACATGCCCTGGCCAGCGAACGACCAACGGGACGCGGAGTCCGCCTTCGAGCAGATCTCCTTTCAAACCCGTCAACGGAGCATTCGATGCATAGTTCATATAACCGCCCGCCAGGCCACCCGAATCGCTAAGAAAAATAACCAGCGTGCGATTGTCGAGTTCGTGCTTTTTCAATGTTTCCAACACTTGACCGACACCGGTATCCAAGGCCGATACCATCGCCGCGTAGACTCGTCGGCGATGATCACCGCCGGTGATTCCCACCACGCGCTGATAATGCTCGGACGTGACTTCGATTGGCGGTTGTGGTGCGGTATACGACACCACTAGACAGAATGGAGTCTTCGATTGTCGATCGATAAACTCGACTGCTTCGCGACTCAGAGCATCCGTCAGATATTCACGCAGCTCGACGGGGTCATTGCCGCGAAGAAGATAATTGGGCCACGGCGAAGCGGCGGCCGACGACTGCCCGTCAATTGTAATGGGTGGCATGTCGGCGGGTAGGTAGGCATACGCGCCTTCTAAGATGCCGAAGAACTCAGCGAACCCGCGTCGCTGCGGATGATAGGCTGGCTTATTTCCCAAAAACCACTTGCCGATAAAGCCGCATCGATAACCGGTGACTGAAAGACGATTGGCCAGCGTCTGTTCTGTCGCCGGCAATCCAAACTCAACGCTGGCATCGCGCGGCGGATTGAACTCGTAGCCAAAGCGCTGCGGATAGCGGCCGGTCATCAGTGCGGCTCGAGTCGGACTATCGACCGGCGCGGTCGCATAGCCCGACGTGCATCGTACGCCGTCTCGGGCCAATTGATCCAGATGAGGAGTTGGAACGTCGCGACTGCCATAGCAACCGAGGTCTCCGTACCCCAAGCCGCTAGCCGTCACGATCAGAATGTTGGGGCGATCATCCGCCGCTGATGCCCACGATGGGAAAGCGACGTACGTGATCATCCACAGGGCAATGGCATTCAATATTGCACTGCACTTGTATCGCTTCCTATTCAGTTGCATTGGTGTGACCCGCCTGTAGGTAATTGGACTTCGCCATTCACGTGCGGTTGGGAGGCTTAACCCAACGCTCGTAGCCACGGCCTACCGTCCGGTCGGTAGACGATAAACCAAAGGGTTGTGATACACAAGTGGTTGGCCAACTATTTTGTGAGATCACCACGCACTAAGCCAACCACGACGCACGGAAGTCCCCCGTTATGGTAGAGGATCGCTCGATCAATAACTATCCAGCATCACACCGGAAGCATTCCAAATTGCGACTCTTCGGTCGAACCGGCCAAAGCCGACGTCGAGGATACTCCGCCGGCAATCGCTTCCGACACTCGATCAAAGTAGCCGGTCCCTACGAACCGCTGGTGACGGACGGCACGATAGCCTTCGTCGGTCTCGCATTGAAACTCGCGACGCTGCAATTCGGCATAGGCCGACATGCCGCGCTTTGCGTAGTCGCGAGCCAATTCAAACATTGAAAGGTTCAATGCATGGAAACCGGCCAGGGTAATGAATTGAAACTTGTAACCGAGTTTACCCAACTCCAGTTGGAAGCGGGCAATGGCTGCATCGTCGAGCTTCATCTTCCAGTTAAACGAAGGCGAGCAGTTGTAGGCCAATAGCTTGCCAGGGAATTTGGCATGAATGGCCTCAGCAAATCTCCGGGCCTCGTCTATGCTAGGTTCGGACGTTTCGCACCACAGAAGATCGGCATACGGAGCGTATGCCAAGCCGCGGGCGATCGCCATGTCGATTCCACCGGTGATACAATGGAAACCCTCGACCGTGCGTTCACCAGTCAAGAACGGGCGATCGCGTGGGTCGATATCGCTGGTGAGCAACTGCGCGGCGTTCGCATCGGTACGAGCAATTAAAATGGTTGGCACTCCCATGACATCGGATGCCAATCGAGCAGCCGTCAGCGTGCGAATGAATTGCTGAGTAGGAAGCAATACCTTGCCGCCCAGGTGGCCACACTTCTTCTCGCTCGACAATTGGTCCTCGAAATGGACTCCGGCCGCGCCAGCCTCGATCATCGCTTTCATGATTTCGAAGGCGTTCAAAGGCCCGCCGAAGCCGGCCTCTGCATCGGCGATGATCGGTGCGAAACAATCTTTGCCGCCGTTCTCTTCGACGTGTTTAATTTGATCAGCCCGGCAAAAAGCTCGATTAATTCGTCGGACAACGTCGGGAACGCTATCGGCCGGATATAAGCTCTGATCCGGGTACATTTGGCCAGCCGTGTTGTTGTCGGCCGCTACTTGCCAGCCGCTGAGATAAATGGCTCGCAAGCCAGCTTCCACCATCTGCAGGGCCTGGTTGCCGGTGAGTGCGCCCAGTGCGGCGATATAGGGGGCTTCATGCAACAGTCGCCAGAGCTTGTCGGCACCTAATCGAGCTAGCGTATGCTCGATGCCAATCGAGCCTCGCAAACGTACAACGTCGCCAGCCGTATAGTCACGTTGGACGCGCGACCAACGCGGGTTGTAGTTCCACAACGCTTCTATTTCATTCGAATTCAAAAGTTGACACATGATTGACTCCTGGTAATTGATAGTAGGGATCGAGAAACAAAGGGGTTAAGGTAAATAGTCGTAAGCACGAAGCGTGAGAAACTCTGCGAAGCAATCATCGACGATGATGTCGTCGAGTAACTTAGCCGCCAGTGCGTGACGGCCTGCCTTCCATTGAACATCGCCGAGTTCACGCTCGAGCGAAGCGAGCTCTTCTGCCAGCAGCTCCTGAAACAGGCCGATCGTTACTTTTCGACCATCGTCGAGTACTCCACGTGGATGTCGAATCCATTGCCAAATTTGGGCTCGACTGATTTCGGCAGTGGCGGCGTCTTCCATGAGGTTATAGAGCGGAACACATCCGTTGCCTCGCAACCAGGCTTCCAAGTACATTAGGCTCACGTTGATATTGGTGCGCAGACCGGCCAGCGTAATCGTGCCAGCGGGTGGTTGAAGGAGATCTTTTGCGGACACTCTCAGTTCCTGCCGCCCCACATGCAATTGATGAGCCCCCGGCATTGCCGTGTCGAAGACTTCTTTTGCCACCGAGACTAGGCCTGGGTGCGCGACCCATGTCCCATCGTGTCCCTCGTTTACCTCGCGAAGTTTATCGTCACGGACTTTTTTCAAAGCGATTTCGTTAGCAGGAGGATCGTTCTTGATCGGAATCTGAGCCGCCATTCCACCCATCGCGTGAGCGCTACGACGATGACAGGTTTGAATCAAGAGTTGCGAGTAAGAACGAAGAAACGGGGACGACATGGTGACTTGCGACCGATTTGGCAAGACGAACTCAGGACGCTTACGAAATTTTTTGATGAAACTGAAGATGTAGTCCCAGCGTCCACAGTTTAGTCCACACACATGGTCTCGGAGTTCAAATAGGATCTCGTCCATCTCGAAGGCCGCCAGAATCGTTTCGATCAGAACCGTGGCTCGAATCGAACCTCGGGGCAGACCGAGTTCGTTTTGAGCTGACACAAACACATCGTTCCATAGTCGAGCTTCGTGTCGATTCTCCAGCTTAGGCAAATAGAAGTACGGCCCAGAGCCTTTTCGACGCAAGACATGCGCATTGTGGAAAAGAAACAATCCGAAGTCGAACAGCGAAGCCGGTATCGGCTGGCCATCGACGAGCAAGTGCTTTTCTAAAAGATGCCAGCCGCGCGGCCGCACTAAGAGCGTTGCCACTGACGGATTCAAGCTATAACGCTTACCGTCGGGACTTGTGTATTCGATAGTACCGAGCACGGCGTCGCGCAGATTGATCTGGCCCTCCAGCGTCCCTTCCCATGTCGGCGCATGCGAATCTTCAAAGTCAGCCATAAACATTCGGGCTCCTGAATTGAGCGCGTTGATGACCATTTTACGGTCGACCGGACCAGTGATTTCCACGCGCCGGTCTTGTAAGTCGACTGGTACCGGCGCTATCCGCCAATCGGCTTCTCGCAGCGCCTGAGTCTCGGCCGGAAAATCGGGGAGCCAGCCGTCGTCGAGAGCGGCCTGGACCCGCACGCGATCCCGCAGCAACTGATCGCGCCGCGTGGCGAACTGCCGCGTCAGTTTGGCCAGAAAGCTCAGCGCCCCAGGCGTAAGAACCTGGCTAGTCTGAGTTCCCTGTGCCCCCATAATCTCGACGCCTGGGATCTGACCTTCGATCACCGCTTCCAACATTATTTAGTTCCTCGTTGAGACCAACTCTTCGGGCCGCAAACGCATTCGTTTGCCACGACCACTATCTAGTTACCGAATGGTAAGTAGAATCAATTGGAAAGCAAGATGCGAATGTTTCAATGCTCATCCTTGGTTCTGTCAATACTGGTTTGTTCGATGAAACCGCTACACTACAAGTACAATCGATTACAACAATTGCGTGGTTTCTGTTACGCGGCACGAACAGGCAGTATCACTCGCGCCGCCGAACAATTGATGCTCAGTCAGCCGTCGGTATCGCTTCAAATCAAAGCTTTGGAGCGCGAACTGAAAACCAAGCTCTTCGAGCGACATGGTTCGAAGATCACGCTCACCCCGGAGGGGAAAATACTCTGGGAGCAGTCATGGCCCTTGGTCGAAGGGATCGAGACATTACCGGGACGATTTGCAGCTCGCTGTGCGGGCCTCGAGTCGGGACGATTGGATATCGCGGCTGGCGAATCAACCATTCTCTATATCTTGCCCAAGTACATCGAAAAATTCATGCGTGCCTACCCAGGCATCGAAGTCAAGCTCCACAATGTTACGGGCCGCGACGGCATGACCATGCTTCGCAACGGCGAAGCCGAAGTGATTGTTGGCTCGATGATCGATGTCCCCCACGATATCGACTACCGGCCCAGTCTGTCGTTCGATCCCATGCTGATCGTATCTCTCGATCACCCGCTGGCAAAGAAGAAACATGTGAGTATGAAGGACATCGCCAAACATCCTTTCATCTTACCGCCACGCAGACTCACCACATGGCGCGTGATCGAACTGGTCTTCCAACAACATCAACTGACGTTCGAAGTAAGTCTAGAAGCTGGCGGTTGGGAAATTATCAAGAAATACGTCGGGCTGGGGTTAGGGATTTCGATCGTCACCAGCATTTGCTTGACGGGTGCTGAACCGCTTGCAGTAATTCCGATGCGAGAATTCTTTCCACAGCGGACTTATGGCGTTGTCTTGCGGAAAGGACAACGGCTTTCGCCAGCCGCTCAACGCTTTGTCGAACTATTCAAGCAAACCGATGCGGATAGACCGGCTCGATAGACAAGGCTTTCGAACTCGACCGGGCCGGCCATGGAAACCTTGCAGCTCCGGAGGAGCGGAAAACTATAGCCGGCGGTGCCAACCGCCGTCCGCGCATCCGCCAAACAGAACCAATGCTCCGGAGAAGCGAAACAAAATGCACTCAAGCCTCAGTCTTTCAACAGGCCTGCGATGGCAAGCTTCGATAATTCATCGACCACCTTCTGACTCGACAGCTTGCCTTGAGCTACGTACCACCGCGGCAACCACAGCAGCATGCCAAAGAGTCCGAAAGTGGCTACGGTGGAATCTATCGCTCGTAACTTGCCGGTTGCTTTCAAAGCATCGAGCGTGTGACGCACCAAGTCGAAGTAGGCCCGCTTGCGGTCTAAGATTTTTTGACGATGGCGAGGGGTCAGCGCCGAAACTTCGTCCGACAAAATCGAGATCGCCTGCACGCCTTCGGTGAGCAGCCGTCCATGATTGCGAATGATCATCCGAAGACGCTTCTCAGGATCCCGTTCGGCGCGGGCAGGCGTGACGACTTCTTCCTCAAGCCGATCCATCGCATAAGTCATGATCGCGAAAAGCAAGTCTTCTTTGCTCTTGATGTAGTAGTAGATCCCGGCCTTGGTCATCTGCATGGCTTCGGCGATATCGCTCATCGATGCGGCGGCGTAACCTTTTTCATAGATTATCTGTGCCGCCTTGATATAGATCTCGATTTCGCGGTTTTTATCCGAAGCTTCGGTCGTCTTGGCCTGGGCTGATCTGTTGGGCATGTGAGTTCTCGTCAATCTCAAACAATGGCTTTTGCAATCTCGTACTCGCAATGCGTTGGGGTCTAAAAACGCGAACACGTGACATGTGGACTAGTGTATCGAAATTCAAGAAGCAATGGCAGCGATGTTCAATATTCATCAGCATCCAAAGCCCGCCTGGCAGTTTGATTCAAGACTTCGCCCCATTCATTCAAACGCGAAAAACGTTCGTCTCGAGTATGCCCTCGGACGTAACGGGCATAAATTTGCTGGACAATTACCGCCAGCTTAAAGAGCCCAAAGCAGTAATAAAAAAGCATGTTGGAAATGTCGCAACCGGTTCTCTCTGCGTAGCGTTCGACGAGCTGACGTCGCGTAAAGCTGCCTAGCAAAGCGGTTGGACCGGTGGCGTTGGCGCGGCGCAGATCAGGGTCGCTTGCCTCGACCCAATAGGCAAGCGAAGTGCCGAGATCCATCAGCGGATCACCAATCGTGCACATCTCCCAGTCGAGCACACCGACGATGCGGGTAATGTCTTGAGGATCGAGGATCAAATTGTCGTATTTGTAGTCGTTGTGTACGAGCGAGGCACCGCTCTCTGACGGTACACGTTCGTCAAGCCAACGGATGAGCTGGTCAAGGTCAGGTGCGTCATTGGTCCGCGCACTCGCATAGCGTTTGGCCCAGCCCTCGACTTGACGCCGCACGTAACCCACCGGACGCCCAAGGTCCTCTAAGCCCACGGCTCGGTAGTCGATACGATGCAGCCGGACCAGATTATCGACGAACGATTCGCTTAACCGAGCCATCGTATTTGGATCGAGCGACAAGCCTGGCGGCGGCTGTTGCCGAAGGATTACCCCTCGACGAAACTCCATCAAATAAAACAGGGCGCCAAGGACCTGGTCGTCTTCACAATATGCCAGTGGACGTGGAGCGGGTCCGTAGACGGCGCTCAGCTTTGACAGGACGCGGTACTCGCGGCCCATGTCATGCGCCGACTTCACTTGATTGCCGAACGGAGGACGTCGAAGGACCACTTCAAGATCGCCTGCCCGCACCAAGTAAGTCAGATTCGAACTGCCGCCCGGAAATTGTTTGACTTCGAGTGATGAAGTAGCGACTTCGAAGTGCGCTCGTAGATATGCTTCTAAGGCAGGCACGTTCAGCTCTTCACCCGGCCTAATCGGTTGCGTTTCGTCGGTATAAGTGTTCATGTTCCTTCTCTTTCTGACAAAGTACCTCGTCGAAAAGCAATATTTTCGATTCGAATGTTGGATATCGCCTTCCTGGGTTTCGATATTGGATAACGCCATTTTCGATTCTGAGGTTCGACCCCCATGGCCTCCGGCCATGGGTGAAGGAGCTTAGCAGCTAACTCAAAGCAACGCCGATGCCCCCGCATTTCCCGGATCCCGCCGCCTCCGGCGGCGGGATCCGGGAAATGCGGGGGGAATTATTTGGTGTCTCATGTTAGCTTACGAAGCTGATTCACCAACCAGACAAGCTGGGTTGGGGTCTAAAACGCGCTGATATTGATCAGAAAAACCACCGTGCATTGTGCTCCTATCGATAGCTCCACAATGCCTGGTCTTCCAAATGTGGCAATGCATTGAACGAGTCGAGTGTCAAACGGTCGCGAGAGAAAACGAATTCTGTAAGAGAACAATTACGCACCCGCCAGTTGACTTCCAACGCACTTTGGTCCGGCGCATTCAACGCCCATTGAATCGTCGTTCCAATGGGGCCTCCTGAGGTGAAGACGGCAACGCGGCGACGTGAACCTTCCTGTTCCAGTATGTGGCGAATCCCTTGCCGAACGCGATCGCGAAAGGTTGTCCACCCTTCCACATCGCCGGTGACCAACGTGCCTTCTTGCCAACAACGCATGACCGCCTCCAGCGCGAGCTGGAACGTCCGATGGTGATTGGGGCCGTTGCGGTTGCGTTGGTAAGCCGCGAATAGCTCGGCAAACGAGGAATTGCTTTTCACGAGTTCTGGTGCGAGTTGTTTCCAAATGACGTCGACGTGATATTCATCGAATTCTGCCATCACCTGAGCCGTAGGCCATGGTTGATCGGCTTCTTGGAAAACTTCGCCAACTAACTGTGCCGTGTGTTGTTGTCGCGTCAGCGTCCCCGTGTAGACTTCGTCGAAGACCACATTGTTGTTAAGCCAATACAAGCCGAGCGCTCGAGCTTGGGTCTGCCCCAAAGTCGAAAGGCGATCGGGGTTATCTTCAAACGGTGTCGCTTGCCCGTGACGTACTAAAGTGAGTGTGCTCATTGCGTTCTCGGTTGATGCTTCCGCAGTTCGAGTTTGGCGATCGTTTCGCGATGAACTTCATCGGGGCCGTCGGCGAATCGCAACGTCCGAGCACCAGCCCAGGCGGAAGCCAACGAGAAGTCGCCGCTCACGCCGGCTCCGCCGTGGGCTTGGATAGCTCGGTCGATCACGCGCAGAGCCATATTCGGCGCGACGACCTTGATCATCGCAATCTCAGTACGAGCCGCTTTGTTGCCAACGGTATCCATCAGATAGGCGGCTTTAAGCGTTAATAGTCGAGCTTGTTCGATCTCGATGCGTGAATCGGCAATGTCGGCGCGGATCGTCCCTTGTTCGGCTAACGGCTTACCAAAGGCCACGCGAGTTTGCACTCGACGACACATGGCTTCGAGAGAGCGTTCAGCCAACCCGATCAACCGCATACAGTGGTGGATGCGTCCCGGCCCAAGACGTCCTTGAGCGATCTCGAAGCCGCGTCCTTCGCCGAGAAGCATGTTCGAAGCTGGCACGCGGACGTTCTCAAACAGGATTTCGGCATGGCCGTGCGGAGCGTGGTCATAACCATATACGGTAAGCATGCGCTTGATCGTTACGCCGGGCGTGTCGAGCGGCACCAAGATCATCGACTGCTGTTGATGCAGCGCCGCACTCGGATCGGTTTTACCCATGAAGATAGCGATCCTACAGCGAGGATCGCCCGCGCCGGAAATCCACCATTTGCGGCCATTGATAACGTAGTCATCTCCTTGGCGTTCGATGCGCGATTGAATGTTTGTCGCATCCGACGAGGCCACATCCGGCTCGGTCATCGCAAAGCATGAACGCATTTCACCGGCAAGCAACGGTCGAAGCCAGCGTTCCTTATGTTCGGGCGAACCGTATCGCACCAGGACCTCCATATTCCCAGTATCAGGTGCCGAACAGTTAAAGACTTCCGGGGCCAAGTCCGATCGGCCCATGATCTCGCACAACGGAGCGTATTCCAGATTGGTCAACCCGGCGCCATCTTCGCTCTCGGGCAGAAAGAGATTCCACAGACCCGCCGCGCGAGCGATCGGCTTGAGCTGCTCGACAATGTCGGTCGGCTGCCAGCGATCGCCTTCATTGATCTGTTGGTAAAATGTTTTCTCCTGCGGATAGATATGCTCTTCCATGAAGGCCAACAATTTCTGCTGGAGTGCTTGGACTTTATCCGAGTACGAAAAATTCATGGGAGTTAGATTCCTGGCTTTTGAGGTAGCCACGCTCGCCAGAGCGTGGGAAAATGATCGTCTAGATCAGTGAGCTGACATTCAATCGTACTCGTACTCAGTCCGTAGGACGGTACTCGTACTCGATAAATACGAGTACGAGTACGAGTACCGCGTTGCTGAGTACGTTTACGAGTACGAGGAAATTCGAGTGAAAGTTACCCATCATTGACTGACCTCTTGTCATCTCCCCGTAAAGTTCGGTGGACGTTTGGCAAGAAAATGAGCGACCCCTTCGCGGAAATCGTCGCAGGCAAAGCTTCTCGCCATCTCGATATTCGCCGTATCGATGGCTTCGCCGAGCGTTTGAAACTGCGCTTCGTAGACTTGTCGCTTGATGACGCGGAGCGAGCGAGGTGAAACCATGTTGGCCAACTCCTTGGCATAGGCTCGGACGTCTTCGAGCAATCGATCATGTGGTAGGACACGATTGACTAAGCCCATCCGTAGTGCCTCGTCGGCATCGATCATGCGAGCCGAATAGAGGAGATCGAGTGCATTGGATAGGCCAACCAGCCGCGGGAGCATCCAACTGATCCCGTGCTCGGCGATGAGTCCACGCCGCGAGAAAGCCGTGCCGAATCGAGCCTCCTCCGATGCAAAGCGAATATCGCAGTAGAGAGCGAGCACCAATCCCAGCCCAGCCGTCGGTCCATTGAGAGCCGCCAGGATCGGCTTGGATACGGCCGGAAAGTACGAATAGGTCTTTTGAAAATCCGGCCGCGTGTCAGTTCGCGATTCACCAGCGTAGTTTTCGCGTACCACTTCTTCCAGTTGCTCAGGGGTCAGATCGGCACCGGCGACCGAACTGAGACTCTGCATATCGGCTCCGGCGCAGAAGCCGCGACCGGCCCCGGTGACAATAATGACGCGGACCCGCTCGTCAGCCTCCGCTTCGCACATCGCCGCGCGGACCGCTCGCTCCATGATCGGCGTCCACGCATTGAGTTTCGTCGGACGGTTCAAAGTCACCGTCGCGATGCGATCGTCTACTTCATATAGGATTTCTTCAAAGGCCATGGAACGATCCTTTCGTAAATAATGATTATCAACACGCCGCCGGGCTCTCCGCGGGCGCCGATACTCCGTAAATCAAGCAATTTCATGCGGTCGCTCCACCATCGATGACGAAGACTTGACCGGTGACGTAGGAGGCTTCATCGGAAGCGAGGTACAAGGCGGCATGACTGATCTCTTCGGGCTGACCGATACGGCGAATCGGCTGAGTCGCTTTGATTCCGGCTTGAACTTGCTCGTCCTTCCAAAGCATTTCGCTAAAGTCCGTCTGAATCAACCCCGGAGCGATCGCGTTGACGCGGACGTTATGCGGCCCGAATTCGCGAGCCCAACTGCGGGTCATCATGATCAGCCCGGCCTTGGTGAAGCTATAGAGCAATCCACCGGGCTGCGGATGCAAGCCGGCGATGGAAGCGATGTTGATAATCGAACCGCCGGTGCCACGTTCGATCATTTTTGGAACGGTCAGCCGCAGCATGCGAAGCGTGGCTTTAATATTGATCTCGACCATCTTGTCGAGCATCTCGTCGGTCACGTCCAGCGACGGACCCTGGCCAATGTTGGTGGCGCTGTTGTTGACCACGATATCGATCGGGCCTAACTGCGATTCCGTTTCGCGAACCAGACTCTCTATTTGGTCCAATCGACCGACATGGCACGCAATCGGTACGACGCGGCCTGGAAGCGAAGCGAATTCGGCGGCCGCGGCTTGCAAATTTTCCATTTTGCGACTGGCGATGGCAACGCTCGCCCCAGCTTCCAAAAATCGCTTGGCGATCGCCTTTCCAATGCCACGACCGCCTCCGGTAACAATAGCGGTCTTCCCCTTGAGTGATATCGATGCGCTCATTCAGGATTCCTCGTATGAAGTTTTGAAATGGATTCCGATTTTTGGGCAACTATTTTTGCTTGCAAGCGACGCGTGCCGCGCAGCCATCGCTCGTAATCATCACCCTTATGATGAAAGTATTTGGCCACCTCGGGATGCGGCAAAATTAAGAAGCGTTCTTCTGCCAATCCCGCAATGACGGATTCAGCCACGCGTTCGGGTTCAAGCGCACCGGCGATCAGAAAGGAGACCATGCTTTCTTCAGCGTCCATCAGCATTTGCGTTTTCACACCGAGAGGACACAAACACGAAACTCGAATGCCCGCATCACCATAGGTGATCGATAGCCATTCGGCAAAAGCGACGGCCGCGTGCTTGGTAACCGAGTAAGGTGCCGAACCGATTTGCGTCAACAAACCGGCTGCCGACCCGGTTTGCAACAAGTAGCCTTGGCCTCGAGCGAGCATGGCGGGCAACACAGCTCGCGCAGCATAGATATGTCCCATAACATTCACGTTCCAAAGACGCTGCCAATCGCCATCAGGCGAATCAATCCCACCTTCGTACCCCAAACCAGCGTTGGAACAGAACAGATCAATCGGTCCGTAAGTCGTTGTGGCACGCTCGACGAGCCGCCGTATATCCTCTTCACAACTTACATCGACGGCAACACCCAGCCCACCAATCTCCTCGGCTACTCGCTTCGCTCCAGGTTCATCGAGATCGGCGACGACGACACCTGCCGCACCTTCGGCTGCGAAGGCTCGGCATAGTGCGCGGCCGATGCCGTTGGCACCACCGGTGACGACGACGGTTTTATTCTTGAGTTGCATTGAACGCTCTATTTGTGTTGGGTACGTTTAGAACCTTGCAGCTCCCGAGAACCTTGCAGCTCCGGAGAATCTTGCAGCTCCGGAGGAGCGGAAGATCCTAGCCGGCGGTGGTAACCGCCGGTTACATGTGAATGAATCAATTTGAACCACGTATGTTCAAGGATGGATAGGACCTGCCAGCGGGGCGGACCAACTGAGGGCGGTATGTTCTGCTAATAATCGATCGATCGCCTCGGAAACCGGTGAAAGAAACGGCGAACTGCGCCGCACCCGCATGTCGATGTGCGTGAGTAGGACTTCGGAATTCGCGGCGAGCGCACCGTTGCCGTCTTTGACCATGAAGTGCATCAGATGCAAGCGTTTCGCTGAACGTCCCAATAATCGGGTTCGAATCGAGACTTGTTCGCCGACCCGCACCTCGTTCCAATAGTTGACATACTGTTTGAGCGCAAAGCTCCCTGCCTGGTTTGCTTCGTAATAATCGCGATCGAAGCCGAGAAGCTTAAAAATGCCATCAATCCCGCGTCCGAAAAGATGGGTGTACCACATGACATTCATGTGACCCATCATATCCAAGTAATCTTCTGGGATCGTCGCTTGATGGGTCAGCGGGAGCTGATGCAAATCATCGATCGTAATTTTCGCGGCGAGACTTCTATCTGATGTTTCGTTCATCCGTTGGCCGATCGCTCCTTGTCGAGATCCGAAAATTTCCTGCCCGATTCTGCGAGGCTCTTTAACAGCGGAGCCGGAGTCCAGGCCGGCCCGTGCTGCTGCTCGAAATGGCAGATGCGGTCGTAGACTTTCTTAATTCCCACCGTGTCGGCATACCACATGGGGCCACCGCGATAGGCCGGGAAACCGTAGCCGTAAATATAGATGATGTCGATATCGACGGCCCGCAAGGCAATGCCTTCGGCAAGAATCCGAGCTCCTTCATTGATCAGCGCGTAGACGGTGCGTTCAATAATTTCATCGCGAGAGATAGTCCGTCGAACGATCCCGGCTTTCAATGCGCTCTCTTCGATCAGTTTCTCGACTTCGGGATCAGGCATCGGTACCCGACTCCCCTCGGGATAGCGATACCAACCTGCACCAGTCTTCTGTCCGAAGCGGCCTTGTTCGCAAAGCGTGTCGGAGACCAACGGTTGACGGAGCCCGGGTGGAATCAAGTGTTGGTATTCTTTTTTAATGCGCCATCCGACATCCAGACCGGCTAGATCGGCGACCGCCATCGGCCCCAAGGCCATTCCGAATTCGACCAAGGCGGCATCGACCTCTTCGACGCGAGCCCCTTCCTCGACTAAAAATTGAGCTTCGCGCAGGTAAGGTCCGAACATGCGATTGCCGACGAAACCATTGCAGTTACCGACCAACACGCCGACTTTATTAAGGGTCTTGGCTAAGGCCATGGAAGTCGCGATTGTCTGCGGGCTGGATTGCTTGCCGCGTACGATCTCGAGGAGTCGCATGACATTGGCGGGGCTGAAGAAGTGATGCCCGATGACTTGTTGCGGGCGGCTGGTCGCGCTCGCAATCGCATCGATATCGAGCGTCGACGTATTCGAGGCCAGAATGACATCGGGCTTGGTTGCCTTGTCGAGTTCCGCAAAGACCTGCTTCTTGAGTTCCATTCCTTCAAAGACCGCTTCGACGACAATGTCCGCTTCTTTAAATCGATCGTAGTTCAATGTTGGTTGAATCAGCCCCATTCGCTGATCCATTTGAGCTTGAGTCAATCGGCCTTTCTGAACCGTGGCTGCATAGTTTTTACGGATGATTCCAAGTCCTCGATCGAGTAGTTCCTGAGTGCTTTCCTTCAGCAGCACAGGGATTCCGGCGTTGGCATAGTTCATCGCGATACCGCCGCCCATCGTCCCCGCTCCGACCACTGCCGCTTGTCGAATCGGGAGCTTGGTTATCTCCTTGCCAATACCCGGAATCTTGCTCACTTCGCGTTCGCCGAAGAAGACGTGGATCAAGGCTTTGGATTGTTCGGAGTACAAACACTCGGCAAAAATTTCAGCTTCTCTTTGGAGCCCTTTCTCAAAAGAGAGTAACGCTGCTTCGACGGCTTCAACCGCTTTCAATGGAGCCATCAGTCCCCGCGCGCGCTTCGTGATGGCTGCCTTTACCGCTGCTAAAGCTTGAGCATCGCTCTCGGGTATCGCCAGATCGCATGTCCTGCGCGGTTGTCCTCCGGCAGCTATGAGCTCACGAGCGAAGGCAATCGCGCCGCTGAGCAGATCACCATCGATCACCCGATCCAGAATCCCAACGCGAGTCGCTTCGACAGCCGACACCGGATCGCCACCGGCACACATCTCGGCCGCTTTGACCAAGCCCGCTAAACGCGGCAATCGCTGAGTGCCGCCGGCACCGGGGATCAAACCGAGCTTGACTTCGGGCTGACCTACTTGAGCCGACGCAACGGCCACTCGATAGTGACAGCACATGGCGGTTTCTAATCCACCGCCGAAGGCTGTTCCATGAATCGCGGCGATGATAGGCTTCGAACATTTTTCGAGAGCTGGAAACATTCGCTCGATCGCACCGCCACCGCGATTTTCTCCCGATGTAATTTTGCCGAACTCTTTGATGTCGGCTCCGGCGATAAAAGTCCGCCCACCGCCGATCAAAACGATGGCCTTGACGGACGGGTCTTCACAACATTTCTGGATCGCCGCTTCGATGCCCTCAGGCACACCGGGGCTGAGGGCGTTGACCGGCGGATTGTTGATCGTGATCACGCCGATGTCGCCATCGCTAGTAAAGTTGACAAGTTCGTTCACGCTTATATTTCCTTTATCGAAATTCGGATAACCATCGGTATGTTTCAGTCTCGATCACAATGTTTAACCGGCACAGCCGTTGAGCAACGTTGATACTCTTGCAGGGCATACATTGTAGAACAATTGTCCCAATTGTTCCGGCCCTTCTTGCAACGCCTGAACAATTGAGACAATTGTTCTACACTAGCCCTCAACAAATACTTGTCTCTATTTTTTGTTTTCACAGCGAAGAGACTCCTTGTGCAGCGGCCAGTCTCTCCAGATCTGTCTGATACCTTCTATATGCAAAAATAAAAAGCGGGATGGAAATCAGTCCGGCTTGCGAGGTGATGAAGATACCCCATGTGTAGCTATGTAAGGCCTCGGTCAGCCAAGCCGCGACGACGGACCCTAACGATGCCCCCGTGACGTTGAGACCGATCATCAATAGCGCGACCGTCATAGCTCGCATCCTGACCGGGCTAAGTTCCTGGACCGTTGCAAGAACAGGGCCATACATAAACGTTACCAAGATCGAACCAAAGAACGCACAAACCCCTAGTCCAACATAAAACTCACCTGGCAGAAAGCGATAGGCAATCGCGAACGGAGCGATGGCCAATTGCGAGACGACAATTGCCAATAGACGACCGCCGCTCCGTCGTTTATTGAACAAATCCCCCAACCAACCGCCGAGGAGACTCCCCGCCGAGCCTCCAAAGAGAAAAATGCAGCCGAGGAAAATAGGCGCTCCCTGTTTGGTGAAACCGCGTTCCGCATTGAGCCACGAGGAGTCAAGCCATGTTGCCCCAACCCCTATGTTAATGAAGACCGCGCCGAGCATAGTCATGGCTAAAGCGGGGGTGCGAACCATCGTTCCCCAGATCTCGATGAGCAACGTTACGATCGATTTTCTTTCGGCTGGTTTCCGATGCCCGGTGTGTAGTTGATCTTCAGTTGCTCCGCGCTGAGGATCCTTTACGAACATCAACGCTGCGACCATCGCTAGTCCGATACTCCCCAGTCCAATAAAACAGCCTCGCCATCCGATCCAAGGAATCGGCCACAGCAAATTCGCGATAACTAAACAGAGGCTAGCTCCGATCGGAATCCCCAAATAGTAGATACCCGATGCCAACGATCGCTGACGAGGACGGAAGACATCGGCCAGCATCGCGACGGCAGCCGGCGTCAACGTCGCTTCGCCAAAGGCCACAAAAATTCTGGCGAATCCGAGTTGCCAGAAATTCTGTGCCAAGCCACTGGCGGCCGTCGCACCGCTCCAAATGAGAAGGCCCATCGCGATCAAACGCGGGCGATGCGTACGGTCTGCCCATGCGCCCAAATAGAGACCGGCGATCGAATAAACAATGGAAAAGGCATAGCCCGCCAGCAACTGGTTCTGGATATTGGTCAGGTGTAATTGTGGATCGTCACGCAGCGGGATTTGCAGGCTCGTGATGAGCTGGCGATCGACGAAATTGATCACATTCAGGAACGTCAACACCGCCAACAACCGCCAAGCCGTCACGGGAGCTGCTGCTTCATTCGGAACCGCCGAAAGGGTCGTTCCATCGAGCTTCGACGATTTGAGGCGAGTCAAGTGAACGTTGCCTTCATTAAAAAACAGATGACGGTTAAGAGTCGCTCGAACTTCCGAGCTTCTGACGACAAACAACGACTTAAATAGAATTTACCGACCGGACGGTAGCTTTGCAAGCCCCAGCATGAAACAAGACCCTAAAGCTTTCTAACAACTTTGGACCTAAGTCCATATCAAAGTTAAAAAATCAATAATTCGTCAAGTTCAAAACTTCCTAAGCCGGCCGGAATCTGCGATCCAAAGGCCTGTTGGGGGAGGTGCGAGATCGCCACTCCTGCGTGCTCGACAGACTAAAGAGTTGAAGTCCCATTGCACGCAAATTCTAACTCGCGTTCCGCCAGAAATCGCCATTCGAAACCTTCGTCTGAGTTTCGACTCATACGGACTCACTCGACTCGTCCAAAACGTCGAGTTCTCGAACACAATTCTCAGAATATCCAGACGATCCCAGCTTTTTCTCGCTATACTAATCTCCTTAGAGGCGTCGATAGACGGGTTATTTTTCAAAATACTAAAGCTTCGGGCAGCTCTATGGGAAGCTCGAGCGAGCTATGGTCGGAAGCGATTTATCCGATCAAGTCTTTGCAACGTTATAGAGACATCTTTTTTTCATTTTTTGGCTTTAACCATGAATGTTCAAAACGCCCAAATTGCTCGTCGCCGATTCTCCAAGAGACGACGTCTGCAATACGAACTGCTTGAATCGCGATGCATGTTGTCAGCGGATTCGGCCGAAATCAATCTTCAGTCCAATGTCGATCATCCTTTGTCGCATTCGCCGTTGACTTGGTTTGAGTCGATTCAGAACATCGATCGCGTACAGCTAGAGCAGCTTGCACATGTGGACGAGATACTTTCTTTTGGAGTGGCTGGACCCGTCCGACCGGCTGTCGGCGAATGGATTGTTCAATTGACCGATTCGGCGGTTGAGTCGATCACCATGCTGAACAAGGCAAACGGACTACTCAACAAATCGTATAGTGAGTTCTCGACGATTAGCGGTCTCGGAACGCAAGGTTCAATCCTAGTTCGCGGTCAAGGTGCCTCCAAAGCAGCCATCGAATCGGATTTGTCTCAGAACGAGAATGTGAAGTCATTCAGTCTCAACCAATTAATCCAAGGTCAATCGACAAGTCCGAACGATCCTGAATTCGTCGCGGGCTTGATGCCGGGACTCGAGCGAATCGACGCCGCGAATGCGTGGGATGTATCTCGTGGAAGTTCTTCTACCGTCGTTGGCGTTGTCGACACTGGAATCGATCCAACCCATCCTGATCTATATCTCAACATTTGGATCAACCAGGGCGAGTTGCCGCTTAATTATCTGGATGATGTCGGCCCGAAACTAGTCGACATTGATGGCGATGGTTTAATCACGTTCTATGATTTAAATAATGGAACACGATCTTCTACTGCTCCATTCTCGCTTACAGTAGGAGACTTTGCGACAGGTCCCAACGCTTCCTTTGTCGTCGATAAGAATAGTAACGGCCGGATCGATGCCATCGACCTACTCGAAGATCCGAACTGGGCCGACGGACGTGACACGGATAACAATGGCTTCTTCGATGACTTCTTTGGAGTCAACTTCAGAACTGGAACCACCGATCCATTCGCCGAGAATAATCCGTCGGATGAATTGGGACATGGGACACACGTGGCGGGGACTATCGGCGCTATCGGCAGCAACGGGACGGGTGTTGCCGGCGTCAACTGGCAAACCTCGCTGATGTCATTGCGGATTTTGGATAATAACAATCAAGGCGATTCGGGCGCGGCGATTCGAGCGATCAACTATGCTCGACAAATGCGAGAGCAATATCGAGTCGACACGGCGAACCGTGTGACCGAAGGGGCGAATGTCCGAGTGCTCAACAACTCATGGGGCCAACCCGGTGGCTTTGAAGCGTCATTGGAGGCGGCAATTCAAGATCTCACTGACGCAGGTATTTTATTCGTGGCCGCCGCTGGTAACGGCAACTTCCTTGGCCAAGGAGTCGATAACGATCGCACGCCGTTCTATCCAGCCAGCTATAACGTCCCAGGCGTCATCGCCGTCGCAGCTTCAGATTCTAGCGATCGCCCTGCGAGTTTCTCGAACTACGGTGCCACATCGGTCGACGTATTCGCTCCAGGCGTCGGCATACGAAGTACACTACCCGGCGGCGGTTACGGCAGTGCCAACGGAACCAGCATGGCGACACCGCATGTTTCTGGTACGGCGGCGTTGATTTGGTCATTCCTACCGGGATCGAACGTTGCCGAAGTAAAGCAAGCGATCTTAGGGAGTGTTTCGCTAATCTCCGTCGGCAGCCAAGTAGTTTTAACAGGTGGCCGGCTCAATGCATCTGCTTCGATCAACGCGGGCGTGTTCTCGCCAGTCGCGTTGCTGAATAGCGTTGCTCCCATCGTTGCAAACGCCGCAACGACGGATTTCCTGATCCGCTATCAATCTCAAAACGGAATCAATCTAACGACGCTTAACAGCACCGATCTGTCCGCAAAACGTTTGTGGGGGCCAAAAGATTTCGTGAATGTCGCGTACATTGGAAACACTATTGAGAGTGTAAACGCCGGCGGTGCATCGACCTCGGTCTTGGCAAGTTACCGCATCACGGCACCGGGAGGTTCGTGGGATGCATTGGACTTTGGCGGGTATGAAATCGCGATGCGAGCCAACGAAGTTGCGTCGATTGGAGGAACTTCGGTTCGCGATGGAAAGCTTGGACGTTTTGATGTTCGAATTGAAAATCATTCCGTCTTCTACGTGAATAGCTTAGCCGACGAAGTGGATAGTAACGTCGGTGACGGAATCGCAATCACGGCAAATGGTTTTCTTACATTGCGTGCAGCCATCCAAGAAGCGAATGCCGCCGCTCCGTCGCCGCGTACGATTATCTTGCCCACAGGTACTTTCACGCGAACGAATCCAAGCAAGAGCTCTTCGACGACATTATTAGAGGCTCACAATGACTTCTTTAAAGTCGGTGACAGTCCTTTTGAGATTCTCGTCGGGAAAGACTTGTTACTGGCTAACGATTTTCTTGCTGGCAAGACGCATAGCCAAGTAACTATTACGGGCGTTAGTCCAATTCCGTCGGTGACAAGAGGAACGTTAACACTCGATGTCAATGGCACCGTGCACTATATGGTTCCACCGCCAAACCCTTTTCCAGACCCAAACCTTGCTGACAAATTTGATTACACCCTATCGGATGGAGTCAACACATCGACGGCTCGAGTTACGCTTGATATCAATTCCGCATTGGGAATTTCTTCCTACACATTTACGCGAGATTCAGAAGGTGATTTAGCGATATCCGGAAACGTAACTATCGCTGCCGAGGATCCAGCAACGACCATCATTGATGCCGACGGTTACGATCGCGTTTTTACTGTTAACTCCGGAGCATCTCTGCGATTACAACATGTTACTATCGCAAATGGCCAAGCTTTCTCCTCGTTTCCCGGAGGTGGGGTTTTGTCATTCGGAACCTTTGTCGCCAACAACACTACGATTTTAGATAACCACGCGGGGCGGTACGATCCGGTGAATACGATGCCGGGTATGTCGGGTGACTCGAATTCAGGTGGTGGAATTGCTTCCTTGAGTGGTTCGCTAACCATAAATCAATCCAGCATTAATGGAAATGCCGCACGACTAGCAGGCGGAGTTTTTGTTTCTTCAAGCATAAGCGGATCTCAGATCAATTCATCACTGCTATACGCCAATAGGGCAGGAAATGCATCCGCCGTTTTTGGGCCCCTCAATATTGTCAACTCGACTCTGTCTGGGAATCGAATTACTATGACGGATTCATCAACATTGATGGATCCGCTTGCGCCGATGGGAGCGATTGCCGTGAGCGGAGCGACGCTAACTCACGTGAGCGTCGTCGACAGTATCATTATCAACCCACCGGCTTCCTTTCTTTCTGGTCCCACAGTTCGAGGTACCGTCAAAAATTCACTATTCGCGGGCAATCCATCATCTGGGCCTCTTTTGAATGATTTCGAAGGGGTGTCGCAAGGTGGCAATGTCTTCGAAGGACTCCAGTTCTCAGGACAAGCTCTAGTCAGTGACCGAATTGGAGCGGCGAGATCCTTGTTAGGGCCGCTGCGAGACAACGGCGGAGCCACTCAAACGCACGCACTTTTACCCGGAAGCATTGCGCGTGGTCTAGCCATCGCCAGTTTAGTCTCCGTAGATCAACGCGGTGAAACGAGAGCGGGAACGATCGATAGCGGTGCTTTTGAGAGCGCTTCCAGCATCGTTCAGGGGACACTCTATATCGATGCGAATCGAGATGGCTTTCAAAATTTGTCCGAGTCTGGATTGGTGGATATTGTCGTCTTCCTTGACGCAAACGGTGATGGGATTCGCAACGCGAATGAGACGTCAACGCGAACTTTGCCAGACAACCCGTTGACGCCAAATGTGATTGAAGCTGGTAGCTTCACCTTGCAAACGACCGCCAATGGGAACTACAAACTGCTTGCTGAACTAAGCGGCTTCTCGCTCTCAGAACCTGCTGTTCAGCGATTGAGCAGCATTCCAGCCGCTAGTCTGTTTTCAACGATTGGAGGAACTCCCTTCGACAAATTTTCTACTTCACGGGACGGAAGGTATGTCGTCTTCTCAACGATCGTTCCACTCGCCGAAAATTCAACCGCAGATGGATGCACAAGCGATAGCACGAATGATGTTTACCTATATGACAACGTAACGCGAACCGCCGAATTAATCAGTCGAAAGAAAAACCCAAGCCGATTGAATACGACATGCGGCGGGGACGGCAGCAGTTGGCAACCAGTGGTCAGCGATGATGGGCGATTTGTCGCCTTTACATCGAATGCGAATGACTTGACAATCGACGCTGACAGCAACGATAGCACGTCCGACGTTTTTCTGTTCGATCGGCAGACGAAAACGATGAGCCGTGTCTCACGTGCTCGATCCGGCGATGCAAACGGAATCACTTCAGGGGATTCATCTAACCCATCTATCAGCGCAGACGGACGTTTCATCGCGTTTCAGTCGACTGCAAAAGAACTAGTAACCGCGACGGCTGCTCTCGCGTCGTCCGAACAGAAAATCTATTTATATGATCGCTTGGCCCCACAGAGTACGATTCTCGTCACACCACCGATCAGCCCTCTGCCGATCGGCCCTCAATCGGACATTAATTCCTTTACCCGTTTCCCAGCAATCAGTGGTGACGGAAGATATGTTACGTTTGAGAGCGCCGCGACAAATTTAATGACCGGAACGTTTAATGGTGTTTCACAAGTCTTTGTCTATGATCGCACCGGAGTAAATCCATTAAAGGTCATTAGCAAAGAAACGAATGGGAGCGTCTTTACGGCGGCGGCTCGAAATCCGTCCATCAATTTCAGCGGTAGCATAATCGCCTTCTCCACTCTTGATAAGGCATTCGCGTTCAATCGCTCCAGCGGGATAAAGCTAGCTGAATCTCCAGCTTCCAATATTCAAAATTTCAGCCAATCATTCGTTGACGTTTCCGTTTCGCCAGACGGACGTTTCATCAGCTTTCCGCGCACCGCCAATAACATCGTCTCCTTGATCGTACGAGATTTACAAAGTTCGTCCGGTACTGAAATGCTAGTGACGCCTAGCATCAATTCGGGCACTGTAATAACGGCTTCTGATGGTATATCGTTGCTCCCGCAATTCTTAAGCGATGGTCAAACAATATTGTTCCGCTCCAATTCGAAAGACTTAACATCCGGTTCAACCAGCACAGCTTTAGACTCAACATTGTTCAAGGCTCGCAATCCCTTTTTCGCACCCGACGGGACGCTTGATCTTGCACTCAACGATGGAAGCTATGCTATCGATTTGAGCTTCGGGATCGTGCCCAATCCTGGCGTGATCAGCGGAATAGTTTTTGAGGATTCCGTTGCAAATGGTGTTCTCGAAACTGGAGAACAAGGGAAGAGCAACGTTACGGTTTTCCTCGATCTCAATTCGAATGGAATACTTGATACTGGAGAACGATCCGTCATCACGGCTTCGGATGGCACGTACCAGTTTCTTAACACAAATTCTTTCCGGTCCTATACGATTGCCATAAATGCACCGATTGGCTTCGAAAAAATTGCTCCAGATGCCAGTGAGAATTTCGCATGGAATATATTCTTACCCGCCGGTGGAACGGTTACGAATCGCGATTTTGCACTTCGGCCAGTTCAGTCGACCGGGCAGTCCAGCGCTTCGGCCGTTAGCGGGCGACTTTATGACGATCGCAATGGGAACAAGGTCTACGACGCAGGCGATCTACCGGTCGCCAATCGCGAGATCTATCTAGATGCGACGAATTTCGGAGTCCGAGATACAAATGAGCAGCGGGTGCTGACCGATGCTCAAGGTCTCTATTCGATGGTTGGACTAAGCGCTCAAACGGTGGCCGTTTCGACGACGTTGGATTCAACGCTCGTGCACGTAAATCCGCTTGGAAGCAGTTTCACACTGCAAAAAACTCCACTCTATAGTACGATTCGACCGTTTAGCAATCCACAAGCGATCGCCTCCGGAGACTTCAATCAAGACGGTTTCTTGGACGTCGCGTTAGCGCTCGGAGAAGCCAATAAACTTAGCATTCGTTTGAACAACGGCCTAGGTGGCTTTCTCGCGACTGAGATCGATGTGGACCTTGGAAGCAGCGGGTCCGGTCCGACTTCTTTAGTCGTCGGGCAATTCGATAATGATTCGAAGCTCGATGTCGCGTTGACGGCCAACTATTCATCGAAAGTTGTCGTCCTATTGAATTTCAACCCGGCGACCAATAGTTTTGCATCTCAGACGGCGGTGACTGTTGGACTGTTGCCGATAGATCTCGTTGCTGGTCAGTTCGGCGGCGATTCGAAATTGGATCTTGCCGTTGTCAATCAAGGAAGCAGTACCGTTGCTTCGACGGTCCAGTTGTTGACCAATAACGGAAGTGGGATATTCACCGCCGGAACAGCGATTCCAACTGGTGGAAAGACGTCAGTCTCGATCGTCGCTGGTAATTTTGCTGGTGACGCGTCACTCGATGTCGCAATCGTTCATGCAAGTCCATTGACGGTCGGAACAACCAGCGGTGGTGTGACAGTCCTAGTAGGGAATGGCGCGGGAGGATTAACTCTGCAGCCAAGTTACTACCAAGTGGGAGCACTTCCAATCGATTCGGTCACGGCAGATTTTAATGGTGACGGGCGTGCAGATATGGCTGTAGCCAACTTTAGTTCGAATTCCATCTCAATTCTGCTTGGCCAAGCGAACGGAACATTTCGGATCCAAACATCGATTCTTGGGACGGCCAGCGGAGCGTTTGATATTGCTGTCGCAGATATCGATAACGATGGTGATAAAGATGTCATCGCAAGTAATTTAAGAGATCGTAATATTTCGATTTTCCGAAATATTGGACTCGATACAACGACCAGCGACGTCCGATTCGAACCGCTAGAAAACGTTGGCTTAGGTCAATTCTCGCTAGCCCAGCGCATGCCTTTGGTCGTCGCCAATTTCGATAACGATACATCGGGGCCCGGAGGAACAGGTACGGTCGATATCGTCACCATCCCGCAACAAACGGATACGCTCCATGTTCTCAAGAATAGACTTGTGAACGGCGCTCACCGCGTTGCTTTAACGGGATTGAATAGCGTTCCCGCATTGGACTTCATTGTCAAATCTTCTATCTTGCCGCCTAGCTTGAATACGATCACCAATCCATTGCCGATTTTAGAAGATGCAGCGCAGCAAACTATCCCTCTATCCGGAATTGCTCGTGGGCGGCCTACTGGGCCGGCGTTGCGGTTCGTCGCGACGAGTTCGCAGCCAACGGTTGTCGCATCCGCTTCGGTTCAATACACTGAATTGAGTTCGACCGGGAGTTTGCTCTTCACGCCAGTTGCGAATGCCAGCGGTACGTCGATCATTACTGTCACCGTTACCGACGCCGGCGCTGACCTAGCACTGGATACACCCGATGATGGTGTGATCAGTCGCTCGTTTACCGTGACGGTAATTCCAGTGAACGATCGACCGACATTTACTCTTCCTTTGGATCAGACGGTGGATGTCAACGAAGATGCTGGCAGCCAGCCGCCGACCAGTTTTTTAACCGGGATTTCGGTTGGCGGTGGTGCATTTGAATCGAGTCAGACACTTTTGCCTTTCGTTCTCACGGCCGGAAAGCCGTCGCTGTTTCTCACACAGCCTGCAATCGATGCGACCGGACGTTTGACGTTTACAGGCGCTGCGAATGCAATTGGGAATACTTCTGTTTTGGTAACGCTCAAAGATAACGGCGGCACTTTGAACGGTGGCGTTGATACGTACAGTGAGTATTTCTTTATTGCCTTCGCAGCCGTGAACGATGCTCCTTCGATCACCCTTGGAGGCAACCAGAGTGCGCGCGTTGGCTCGGGGGCGAAAACGGTGAGCGGATTTGCGACCGGATTCTTGCCCGGTGGTGGTACCGACGAAGCGACTCAGATAATCAGCGATTTCATCGAGACGAACGATAACCCGGCTATCTTTGCCTCACAACCAGCGATCGATACCAGCGGCGTGCTTCGCTATACACCATCGACGACCACAAGCGGAACAGCGACGGTGAGTGTTCGAGTTCGCGACAATGGTGGAACGCTCAATGGCGGAACCGATCTTTCAACCGCACGGACTTTTACGATCACGATCATTCCGTTCACGACTGTGGCAGATCGCAAAGTTTTTTACAACCGTTCGGCGAGTACTGTCTTTGGGAACGGGACGGGGAATCCGACGAATGCGATCGATACTTCGAAAGCAGCGTTGTTGCCCGGACAGACTTCGACGTTTGCAAACTATACGAACTACACGCGTGGTTTGAATGGGCTTGTTGTCGATCTAGCTGGTACTGTCGGTACGATGAGTGCCAGCGATTTTCAATTCGCGGTCTGGAATGGTATTCGATCTAGCGGATTCATTACTACGACCGCCGTTCCCATCATCACGGTGATTCCAGGTGGTGGCACGGGCGGATCGACGCGAGTCAAAATTGAGTTTGCGGATAATGCGATCCGAAACAATTGGCTACGTGTTACAGTTCTCGCCAATGTGAATACCGGGATGGGGACGAACGATGTCTTCTACTTTGGACATGCGATGGGCGATATGAATGTTGGCAATCTAAACGCGGGTGGGTCGACTCAGCAAGTCGTTACGACGACGGAATTAGACGTTTCGCAAGTTCGTAAGAATCCATCCCTTGCCGCTAATTCGGCTGGGATTACGAGCATCTATGACGTCAATAAAGATGGTCGAGTGAACGTGATCGATACTTCGCTTGTAGTCCAGGCTCAAGCGAGTAACTTACTGCGGTACTTTACGGCACCAGTCAGCCTACGACTCGCGTTGACACCCACGTCGTCGCTCGCCACGCCGGCGATTGCGTTGAAAGACTTGGTCTTTGCGAGTATCGATATGGATCGCATTTGATACTGAGGATTTCAGTCGCTTCTGGCGGATCGCCACCGCACCAGCCTTCCGTCGGTAGGGCAGGTCAATATTTCAAAGTGGGGTAAGCTTCCAGCTTGCCGCGTTAGCAATTCAATGAGAAACGCAAGCTGGAAGCTTACGCCACTCAAACCAGTGACGAGCCCGGCTTCCGTCGGATTCAGAGGACGTCCGGCTTTCGGAGGTCAAAGGCTTTATCGTTTCCCGTCTAGCCGAAGGCGTAAGCGAATCCCGAGAACTACGCTTACGCCTTCGGCTAGACGGGAAACGAAGGTGCCCGATTTTATGTAATCTTTGTACGTCAGGCTTATAGGCAGATTTTGGTTTTTTAAATGAACGGGGTGCACACGACGGACTGTCAGGCGGAAAGCCTGACCTAGGGATCTGTCCCGAAAAAACTTCCGTATTTGCTCAAGCAACAGAATCCCAACCCGCTGCGTAAGCCAGGGATTTCGAACCGTCCCTTGCTTACGCAGCGGGTTGTGAAAGCGGGAGGTTATTTCGGGACAGTTCCTATGGTCGAAACGCTGACGAGCCATTTCTCAAAGCGAAGATTCGCCCTTGGTTTAGCGAGATAAATCGTTTTCGTAATCCATTTCAAGGGAATCGAGGCTTTCCTCTGGAGTTCAGCCTTCTGGAGTGCTTGTCTAACGAGCCAAGAATGAGCCAAAAATATGTTCATTCTATTCACCCTACTCAAATTTTTCTTGTTAAACTTGAACCGTTTCGTATTGGCAATTCGCCAGGGGAATTCAGTGTTCGTCTGTCAGGAACAATAAAGGGTAAGGTTAGAAAAATGTCGATACGCAGATCACGCCAGTTTTGCTCGAATCGCTCTGAGATTAAAAGGCAACTCCGAGCTGCGATCCGAACGTCGTCGCTCACTCGAGATTTGTCCTTCGAAAAACTTGAGACACGATGTCTGCTGTCGGCAGATTTGAATGGCTTTACGTCGCCATCATTGAATAATAACGCGACACCTGCCCCGCTGACTTGGTTCGAATCATTGCAACATGTCGAGCGTGTGCCTCTGGAACAACTACCTGTCGTTGACAAGTTGCTTCCTCCTGGTATCGCTGGTCCGATTCAACCTTCCGTTGGCGAGTGGATTGTTCAGTTGACCGATGCAGCGACGGAATCCTTGTCTGCCCTTCCTCAGACGAATGGACTACTCAACAACTCTGGTAGTGAGTTCTCTACGATTAGCGGTCTCGGCACACCAGGTTCAATCTTAGTTCGCGGTCAGGGAGCTTCTAAAGCAGCCCTCGAATCGGATCTAGCGCAGAACGAGAACGTAAAATCATTCAGTCTCAACCAATTGATCCAAGGACAAGCCACAACTCCTAACGATCCTGAATTCGTGACTGGATTAATGCCTGGTATGGAAAAGATCGATGCAACCAACGCGTGGGATGTTTCGCGTGGGAGTATGTCAACCGTTGTCGGAGTTGTTGACACGGGGATCGACCCAACGCATCCAGATCTGTATCTGAACATCTGGATCAACCAAGGTGAGCTTCCTCCGAGTTATCTCGATAACATTGGCCCGAAGCTAACCGACATCGACGGTGATGGATTGATCACCTTTTATGATCTCAATAATGTGACGCGAGCCAACATGGCACCGTATGCCATTACGGTCGGTGGATTTTCAACCGGTCCCAACGCTTCCTTCGTTGTAGATAGGAACAGCAATGGTCGGATCGACGCGATCGATCTCTTAGAAGACCCCAACTGGGCCGACGGCCGCGATACGGATAACAATGGTTTCTTCGATGACTTCTTTGGAGTCAACTTCCGCTCTGGAGCCTCCGATCCATTCGCTTCGAACAACCCGTCGGACGAACTAGGTCACGGCACGCACGTGGCCGGAACGATCGGAGCCATTGGAGGCAACGGGACGGGTGTAGTGGGAGTCAACTGGCAAACTTCGCTGATGTCATTACGAATCCTCGATAATAACAATCAAGGCGATAGCGGCGCAGCGATTCGAGCCGTGAATTATGCTCGCGAGATGCGCGAGCAGTACCGAGTCGACACCACGGGCCGAGTAACACAAGGAGCCAACGTACGCGTACTCAACAACTCGTGGGGCCAACCAGGCGGTTTCGAAGTTTCCCTGGAAGCGGCCATACGGGACAGTAGTGATGCGGGAATCTTATTCGTAGCCGCCGCTGGTAACGGCAATTTTCTAGGACAAGGAGTCGATAACGATCGCACGCCGTTCTATCCAGCCAACTACGACGTTCCCGGCGTTATCGCCGTAGCCGCATCCGATTCCACCGATCGCCCGGCAGGTTTCTCCAACTTCGGAGCCACGTCTGTTGACCTTTTCGCCCCCGGCGTAGGGATCCGCAGCACGCTTCCAGGCGGTGGTTACGGCAGTGCCAACGGCACCAGCATGGCAACACCGCATGTATCCGGTACGGCCGCCTTAGTTTGGTCCGCCTTCCCCGAAGCGACGGTCGATGAAGTCAAAAGTGCGATCCTAAATACATTTGATCCGATCACCATCGGCAACTCTCCTGTCTCGACCGGTGGCCGTCTAAATGCATCGCGTGCGATCAACGCTGACGTCTTCGCGCCTTCGGCTCGACTTATCACGAAGGAAGCCATCATTCCCGGAGGAAACACCATCGAGTTCACCGTCGAATATAGCCATCGCAGCGGTATTAACCCGACGACCATCGGCAACGACGATCTCATCGTAACTCGCCAGTGGGGCCCGGCCGACCAACTCGTAGCAACCCTAAAACCCAACTCACTTACGACAACAGCGAAGACAGCCACGGTAACCTACATTGTTAGCGCCCCAGGCGGCACCTGGGACGCATTTGACTTCGGCGACTACGTGATTTCGACGGTCGCTGGCAAAGTAACATCTCTCGTCGGTAACAAAACCACCGAAGCTCGCGACATTGGTCAGTTCAATGTCCGAATCAACGACCCCTCCGTTCTTTACGTCACAACCTTCGCCGATTCCTTAGAGCCGGGCACCCTCCGCAGCCAAATCATCGCTGCCAACTCGGCCGGCGCACCGCGAACGATCATCCTGGACTCCGGATCCTATAACATCGGGATTTCCTCGGTGCCGGATCCGGCATCGACTTTTCCGCAACCGCCTCCCTTCAGCCGTACTGCAACCAATTTCACTAGCTGGTCGAATGCAACGACTGGCGATTTCGACGTCACTGGTTCGGTCACCATTATCGGTAACCAGAATGATTTCACGGTTATTGACGGGAATGCACTTGATCGCGTTTTCAAGGTCCATCCTGGAGCAAAGCTTGAACTCCTTCGCCTGACGGTCACCGGTGGCATATCGCCGACTGATCAAGGCGGCGGCGGAATCCTATCGGCTGGAGATTTGACCCTTCGCGGTGCCAATGTTAAAGGTAATCTGGCGTTAGGCCCGTCACTCGACAAGCCGATCAGTGGCGGCGGAATCGCCGCCTGGAATGGCCGCGTCGAAGTCTTGCAAAGCTGGATTGACGACAATGAGAGTAACTTTGGAGCCGGTGTATTCGTCACCGGAGCAACAGCAGTCAACATTTCGCAGAGCACGATCAGTAACAATCGCGGAGGAGGGCTAGAGTCGCGATCATCCATCGACGGGTCGGTAACGAACTCGACATTTTCTGCGAATTTCGGCGGAGACGGTGCAATCTCAAATGGAAGATTTCCAAATAACCGTAGCTATTCTCCATCGCTGAGCGCGGACGGACGATTCGTCGCGTTCGCATCTGATGCCAGTAATCTGGTGCCTGGGGATACCAATGGCACTAGAGACGTGTTTGTTTATGATCGCAATAGCGACACGATCAAGCGCGTCAGCGTCGCCGCTGGCGGAACACAGGCGACCGGCAATAGCTCCAATCCATCGCTGAGCGCGGACGGACGATTCGTCGCGTTCGTATCTGATGCCAGTAATCTGGTACTCGGGGATACCAATGGCACTAGTGACGTGTTTGTTTATGATCGCAATAGCGACACGATCGAGCGCGTCAGCGTCGCCGCTGG
>JAWXCK010000122.1:0-53209 GCA_034408855.1 Pirellulaceae bacterium | reverse complement strand
CTCAAAAATCCAATGCGAAACGGGTGTCCGTTGAAACTTCGGTTTTCTATTCGTAACGGTAAATAGTCAATTTTGACCCACAGATTTTGCGGAAGAGCCCAATGTACGTCGAGCTCCATTGCAAAAGCAATTTTTCGTTTCTTGAAGGAGCTTCGCACGCCGACGAACTCATCGAGCAAGCCAGTAAGTTAGGCTATGCCGGACTTGCCATCACCGATCGCAATTCGCTGGCAGGCGTCGTTCGTGGCTTTACGGCAGCCAAAGAAGCGAATCTTCAATACATCGTCGGATGCGAGTTGCATTTCATCGATGGTCCACCGATGGTCGTTTGGCCATCCGATCGCGCCGCCTATGGTCGACTATGCCGCCTCATTACCCTAGGACGATCTCGCTGTCCCAAAGGGATGTGTGAACTTTCGTGGAATGATCTATCAAGTTACTCCGATGGTCTGCTGGCGGGAATGATGTTGCGGCAGCCGCAACCGATGCGTCCCAATGCGTCGGACGCAATCTCTGAATCGACCCAACCCGCTTTGATCGAAGACGCAGCGTGGGGGCAATGGCTCGATCGCTTTCGCGAACTCTTTGGTGATCGAGGATATTTGCTTTCGCACTTACATTTAGGCGTCGACGATGCCAGTAAGCTTGAACGCCATATTCAATACTCTATCGATTCAAAAGTACCGCTCTTAGCTGCCGGCGATGTTCACTATCACGTCCCGGAGCGGATGCTGATGCACGATTTACTATTGGCGATCGCAAGTGGAAAGACGATCGCCGAAGCTGCCGCAGCCCGCCCGCCCAACTCGCAATTTTCGCTTCGATCGATCGAGCCGTTAAAACGACTCTATTCAAAACATCCAGCAGCCATCGAACGAACCATCGAAGTCGCACAGCGGTGTTCGTTTCAATTGGACTCGCTGCGGTACGAGTATCCGTTGGAAAGCGCGCCGTCCGGCACGACCGCGATCGAGCATTTGAAACAGCTTGCTTGGCAAGGCGCGAAGCGAAGGTATCCCGATGGCGTGCCCGAGAAAATCATCGGTTTGCTTAGGCACGAATTTCAATTGATCGAAGAACTCCACTACGAAGCATATTTCTTGACTGTTTGGGATCTTGTACGATTTGCTCGATCGCGAGGCATCCTCTGCCAAGGACGTGGTTCGGCCGCCAATAGCGTCGTCTGCTACTGCCTTGGCGTTACCAGCGTCGACCCAAACGAACTCGATTTATTATTCGAACGATTCATTAGCCGAGAACGCGGTGAAGCTCCTGATATCGATGTCGACTTTGAGCACCAGCGACGCGAAGAAGTCCTTCAATACATCTACGAAAAATATGGTCGCGATCGAGCTGGAATGACGGCGACGGTGATTACCTATCGGACTCGATCGGCTGTGCGGGATTGCGGTAAAGCCCTCGGGATTTCGCTCGATCGAATCGATGCGTTATCGAAGGTCGTCGACGGTCGAAGTGGTTCCGAATCGTTAGCCGAACGCTGCAAAATGGGTGGCTTGGAACCAGAATCCGAAGTTGGAAAACGTTTCCTTTATTTGACTCAGACCTTGATCGGTTTTCCAAGGCATCTTTCACAGCACACCGGCGGGATGGTGATGACGCAAGGCCCGCTTTGCGAATTATGTCCGATCGAAAATGCGGCGATGGCAGGGAGAACGGTCATTCAATGGGACAAGAATGATCTCGATGAACTGGGGATTTTAAAGGTTGATTGTCTGGCGCTGGGCATGCTATCGGCCATTCATCGGAGTTTTGATTTTCTTGCAAGTCACCATCAAACACCGCACACGTTGGCAAGCATCCCCCAAGAAGACTCGGCGGTTTACGACATGATTTGCCGTGCCGATACGATCGGCGTCTTTCAGATTGAAAGCCGTGCTCAGATGAGCATGCTGCCTCGCTTGAAGCCGCGAACGTTTTACGATTTAGTAATCGAAGTTGCAATCGTTCGACCAGGCCCCATCCAAGGTCAGATGGTTCATCCGTACCTTCAAGCTCGACAGACGGGTATTCAACCAGAGTATCCGACTCCGGAGATTGCGCACGTCCTATCGAAGACGCTTGGCGTCCCGATCTTTCAAGAACAAGCCATGAGACTAGCCGTCGTCGCAGCCGGTTTTACGCCAGGCGAAGCCGATCAGTTACGACGGGCGATGGCAGCTTGGCGGCGTCCGGGTTTGATAGACCAGTTCCGACGCAAGCTGATCGATGGGATGCTGGCGCGCGGGTTAAGCCAAGCGTTTGCTGAAAATGTCTTCATGCAACTTCGCGGATTCGGAGAGTATGGATTTCCCGAATCGCATGCAGCCAGCTTCGCGCTCTTGGTCTATGTGTCTTGCTGGCTAAAACACTACTATCCGGCAGTCTTTTGCGCTTCCCTGCTCAATAGCCAGCCGCTCGGATTTTACGCGCCATCGCAACTCGTTCAGGATGCGATCAAACATGGCGTCGAAGTACGCGGTGTCGATATCAACTCGAGCGATTGGGATTGCACCCTCGAACCGATCGCAAACGACGCTTCGAGTCGCTATGCGTTGCGATTGGGACTTCGCATGGTCGATGGCCTTGGCGAAGCAACAGCTCAGCCGATCGTGGAACATCGTACAAGAACCGGGATCTATCGCGACTCGAACGACTTAATGCGACGAACACGCATCGGACAAGGAGCGGTAACGCTTTTGGCCAACAGCGGCGTTTTAGAATCGATTGCCGGCGACCGACGAGCCGCCCTTTGGCAGTCGCTGGCCATCGATCGATCGGGGAAAGAATCACCGCTCTTCGATTTCGCCGGGACCGATGATGACGAGCCAGCGCCGGAATCTCTCACCCCGATGCAACCACTCGAGCAAGTTTATGCCGACTATGCTTCAACAGGACTATCGCTTCGCGGACATCCGATCGAGTTTTGCCGCCCTGAGTTAGAGCGACTTCGCGTTACAACGGCTGAGAAACTTTCGTCGATTCCGCATGGTCGATTTGTTCACGTGGCTGGCCTCGTTCTATTGCGACAGCGTCCCAGCACGGCGAAAGGGATTACGTTTGTCACGTTAGAGGATGAAACAGGTTCGATGAATTTGGTGATCCGCCCAACCGTTTGGGAACGATTCTATCCGGTCTGCAAGCAGTCAAATGCTTGGCTGGTGCATGGGGTACTCGAAAGTCGACAAAGCGTAATTCACATCGTTGCTGGTAGAATCGAAGACCTGAGTCAATATGTTTCCGGACTAAAAATCGAATCCCGCGATTTTCGATGAACAATCGAAAATCGACACTTCTCGCTGAACGCCTCTATCTATAATCTTGTACCTTACTCACAATTGCTCACTCATCATTCACGTCGCACATATATTCACTTGGTGGAAAAATGAAAAACATCTTCTTGATTGCGTTACTTTTGTCGTCAGCAGTGATGACAATTCCTGCTTTATCGGCCGAGGCTCGCCCTAATTTTCTTTTTATCTTGGTGGACGACCAGTCGCCATTTGATTTCAAATTTTACAATCCTAAATCGACGCTCGATGCCCCCAACATCGAAGGTTTAGCGGCCCGCGGTATGGTTTTTGACGGGGCCTATCAAATGGGTTCTTTTATCGGGGCAGTATGCATGCCGTCGAGACACATGATCATGAGTGGGAGAACGCTTTGGCATTTGCCACCGGCGCCCTTCGGAGCAAAATTGAGTCCTCCGAAACTGGAAGAGCAGACGATTCCCGCCGTCTTTAATCGCAATGGGTTTGCGACCATGCGAACTTGCAAGACGGGTAACAGTTATGAAGCTGCCAACAAACTCTTTACGGTACGCCACGACGCGTCAAAACGTGGCGGCACATCGGAAACCGGGAGTGCTTGGCATGGTGATCGTGTGATGGAGTATCTTGAACAACGCGAAGCTGACAAAGACACGAAGCCGTTTCTTATTTACTATGGTTTTTCGCACCCGCATGATACTCGCGATGGAACACCTGAATTATTAGCAAAATATGGAGCGACCAATCATACCGATCAATCTGCCCCACCGCCGATGCATGCGAAGCAACCTCCGCTGCCGATAAACTACCTACCGGCCCATCCGTTCGACACGACGCATTCGGATGTTCGCGATGAAGTCTCGGTTAGCGGTGTATGGAAGCGTCGCGACGAGGCGAGTATCCGAAATGAGATTGGACGCCAGTTCGCTTGCAGTGAGAACATCGATATTCAAATTGGTCGCGTCTTAGAAAAACTCAAAGCGATGGGCCAACTCGACAATACCTACGTCATTTATACGGCCGACCACGGCATGTCGATTGGCCGGCATGGGCTGACCGGTAAACAGAATCTGTATCAGCACACTTGGCGAATACCGTTCATTGTTGCCGGGCCCGGCGTAGCGGCGAACAGTCGCGTTGAAGGCAACGTCTATTTATTGGATGTGCTTGCAACGCTCTGCGATTTGGCTGGCATCGCGGCTCCTGAGTCGAACGAAGGCGTCAGCTTCAAGTCGGTACTCGACGGCAAGAAGCCAGCAATTCGCGAAGTTTTATACGGTGCTTACAGCGGCGGCGACAAACCAGGAATGCGTTGCGTGAAAAAGGGCGATTGGAAACTTATCCAATACGAATCGCCAGACCGCAAAGTCCGTGAAACACAGCTTTTCAATTTAGCCGAGAACCCAGGCGAGCTTCTGTCGCAGCATCACGAGCATTCGACGGTTAGTTTGGTGGGATCTGCACCATCGCCGCGTCAAACGAATCTTGCAAGCGATTCGCAATTCGCCGAAAAGCTTACTGAGATGCAGGCATTGTTGCTATCCGAGATGCGCCGGCTTGACGATCCCTATCGATTCTCGAACCAGCCTTCGGACGATCTACCTTCGATTCCGCGCCCCGCGTCAAAGCCGAACAAAGACAAAAATAAAGTCAAAGACAAAGACAAAAATAAAAATAAAAAAGCAACGATATAGGCAAGGATTACGCAAAAACGCGCGTTCCCAGGCTCCTGCCTGGGAACGCACCGCTTCCGAGGCTCCGCCTCGGGTTATGAAATGTCCGGGTCACGCAAATTGCTAGGAAACCGGACGCTAGCGCGTTCCGGCTGATCAAGCGAACGCCAATTTCTAATCTGGACAATGACACTAGACATGACGGACGCTGTTGACGACGTTCTCGATCGGCTTTCCGAGAATTGCCGCAAGTGCGATTCTCGCGGACGTTGATCGCATTTCGATTTTTGATTCCACACTGCAAAAGGCGGCGTGGCATGTCACAATTAAATTGGGAGTCACGGCTTCTTCGTTCGTTTTGAGTGGTTCGTCTTCCACGACATCGAGCCCCGCGCCGGCCAATCGTCCTAACCGTAACGCGGTAAGGATCGCTGATTTTTTGATGATAGCACCGCGAGCCGTATTGACGACGAAGGCGGACGGTTTCATGATCGCCAGCTCTTCCTCTGCGATCAAGCGATGCGTTTCTTCGTTGAGCGGACAATGGATCGAAAGGACGTCGGTTTTTGCAAGCAGTTCCTCCAACGATCGTGCGCGAGAAATGCCTATCGCCTTATCGATTCCATTGGCAAGATACGGATCATAGAACCAAACTTGAAAACCCAAAGCTTTGGCTCGAAGTGCGGTGGCAGTCCCGATACGGCCAAGACCAACCACGCCGAATATCAACTCGCGAATGCGTCGCAGTTTCGGTTGGATTCGAATCACCCAACCAAGTTGCTTGGCTTCGGCGTCGAGCGGAAATAGCTGGCGGCATAAGGCCATCGCTAGCGCGATTGCATGGTCCGCGACCTCTTCGGTGCCATAGTCGGGGACGTTGCAAACGGGAATGCCACAGCGAAAAGCTGCTTGAATATCGACGGAATCGAAACCAACACCATTTCTAATCAAGGCTTGGCACTTGCGCAGCCTGGAAATGCCGGCTTCGGTAATCGGGGTGTTGTGCCAAACGATCAAAGCCTCCGCATTGCAAATCTCATCGTTAAAGTCGTCGTCATTCGAGCAGAGGAAGCGTTTCACTTCGGCATGTTCACCGACAATCTTTCGTTCGACGTCCGAGTCGGAGTCGTCGAGTGGTGACTGAGCCCAATCGATGATCGCAATAAGTGGCTTATTCAACCTAGACAACCTTTTATTCGGTAACGTTGATGAAGAACAAATTCAATTCAGGTATTCAGTGTAGCGTTTTTTCTAAACACGTTGGTGAGTCTCTCCGAGACTCACCAACTGCTTTGATTCTCGGTCTCGGAGAGACCGAGCTACGTGGAAAAATTGTTTGGGAAAAATTGTTTGGGAATTAGTATCGCAGAACGTCGCGCAGTCCCTGCGCAATCGATGTGGGATGGCTAAACAAAGCGTAACCGATCAGTCCAAGCAAGGCAAAACCCAACGCGAACCAACGATGATCGGTCGTATCGCTGGCAAACTCGACGCTTTTTAGATTTGTCGAGAGGGCTCGTTCAAACGCGATCCAGCCACCTACGTTTTGCTCGCGCTTCGTCGCCGTAATATGGCTAATCCTCCCATGGCCAGCCGATTCAACGATACCTTGAATTCCCAAATTAGGTGCGATAAAGGAGAGCCCCAACCATCTCGTTCCTGGGTCTAACTGCAGCAACGACCGATCGGCATGTTCCGTTAATGCATCGACATCCATTCCAAATACGACCAGACGCGGATTTGTGTTGAGGATAGCAAAGAGCAGGCTGAACAAGTAGAGAATGACGAGAACAATCCAGACGCTCACCCCAAACACATTGAAGGCGGCTTGTGGGAAGAACAACTGAGCGGGACCGACGATGTAAAGTCCGATCATCGCCAATCCGAGACACGCTAAATCACGACTACCCGAAACAACCTTCGGATGCTTCCGAGCGTGCAGCATCCCAAGAACGATGCTATAGACCGCGATGGGGCCGAGAGCAAGAATGATGGAAAAACTTGTCATAGTGAATAAGCAGATAGTTGGTGTAGGTATTTTAAGCGATAATGAAGTAGAAGTTAATACCTACAATTCCGAAAGTATCCAGAACGGCGTCCCCAAAGCTCCGATAGAACTCCGTCAGTCAGGAAGTTGCGAAACCTTGCACCCTACGATTGCAGGAGGACGCGCTAACCGTCAAGATATTGCACATCGCATTGCAATCCAACCACGCTTGAACTATTAGTCTACACGAACCGTGAAAATTTTATTATCTGAGCAGCAGTTGCAAGCCGGAATTGCCGAGCTAGCCAACCGATTAACCCAAGAGTATCAAAATCGCCCGATTACGTTCATTGCAATCATGACAGGTTCCCTCGTGATGCTAGCCGATCTCATCCGGCGTTTAGAGATGCCGATTCGGGTTAGTTTGATTCAAGCAAGCTCGTATCGCGGTGGAATGGAATCGGGGGATCTCACGTTGGATGACAGCGCCATGCTCGACATAAAAGGGCGCGACTGTTTGCTGATCGATGACATTTTCGATACCGGCAAAACACTTTCGAAAGTGACTGAACGATTGAAACAGATGCAACCTGCATCGCTGAGCAGCGTGGTGCTATTGTATAAAGAGGGGCGTCAAACGTTCCCGCTCGAGCCTGACTACTTTGTATTTAAAATTCCCGACGAGTTCGTTGTCGGCTACGGTTTGGATTACCAAGATTTGTATCGCAACTTGCCTTACGTAGGAGTGATGGAGAAGGCCGATCTATTGGCCCATCCGACAGTATGAAGCAAAGGCTATTGATCGTTACACGACGTTTTTGGCCCTTATGCGATGAGAGCTGCTATCGACTGCTGAGGTGGGCATCGAATCTTCAACGTGGCGGAGTCGAAGTAACGGTTCTCACAAGTCGATGGCATTCGTCCTGGCCGGCCGAGTCGGATTGTCTCGAGGTCAAGGTTGTTCGGCTCCTACCGGGCCCCAAGTCGTCATGGACGGAAACGTTGTTCTTGCGAAACATCGCAAGCTGGATCGTCAAGCATCGACATCATTTCGACGCGATCTACGTCGATGAATCCGAGTCGCTGTTGCATCAAATCGGATCGCGCAGCGTCCGCGACAAGATTCCGTTGATCGCTCGATATGCAGGAATCGTACAATCGTTCGCGAATGGATTGCAATCGCTGTCGGCTATTAGTCAAGCGGTGGATGGTTGCCGACAAGCTGATCAAGTAATTGCGCCCAATGCGATGGCTCATCGACAGCTCCAAAGTTCTGGTGTTCCAGCCGAACGCATCGCACGCATCCCCGATGTTTCATGGTCCACGATGCACTACGACCCAGAAATACGTCGAGCCGCGGCTGAGTCGCTTCGAACAATCAACCAAGACATGTTGCTGCCCAAGGACACAAAGCTGTTGCTCTATGTCGGAGCATTCGATGAGAACGCAGGTCTTGAGCCGCTCATCAAGGCAGCGATTGCACAGCTCGACAAAAACCGCAATTTTCGACTCTGGTTGGTTGGCGAAGGGAGAGCCATCGCAAACCTCCACACCATCGTCAAGGACGCTGCGCAGCATCATGAAATCTTGTTTCATAGTGTCTTTGACAATTTAGAGGAGCTGTTCCAAGTAGCAGACGCAATTGTTTGCCCGTCCCCGCGAGCTGGCAACGAATTTATTTTGCCGACGGCCATTGCGGCTGGAATTCCGATCATCGCGCTCGAATCGTCTCCTTATCGAAATGCGATGCCTAGCGTCCTCCATCCGCAATTGTTGAAAGAGGCGACTCAGCCAAATTTTGAAATTGCGATCCACGATTGGCTCAGCGACCTAGCGCGATGGCAGGATCGAGCCGAAATCGCTCGGCAAGAATGGGTCGCCTCGAATTACATCGAAAACGCAGCCAAACAATGGATGGAACTGTTCAAAAAATGTTCCAACAAGTCGGTTGCAGAATCGAAAGACTAGGTTTGGCTTCAACATGCCAACATGCTAGACTTTCAATATGCTTACCAAGAGAATCCTCATTAGCCTGCAATCTGCTGACGAACTAAAAACCGTCGCTGGGATGGGCTTCGATTGGCTTGACCTCAAAAACCCAGCGGCAGGTTCGCTCGGATGTCCTTCTCGCAACGAAGCGGAGGCCTTTTACGAATTGGCAAGTCGAACAATCGATCGAAATCGATCGTTTTTAAGCATAGCTTTGGGCGAGTTGCTGGAAGAAGCTTGGACGGAAGTACTTCCAATTGCAAAAGAGTTTGATTTTGTTAAAGTCGCTTTGGCCGGTTGTTCGGATCGGGATGACTGGCAAGAGCGTGTTCAGGAACTCGCGGCGAAATTAGCGGCAAAGAACAAGCTAATCCTCGTTCATTATGCAGATTGCCAGCTCGCCTGTTCGCCGAGTTGGAACGAGACTCTCGATATGGCCGTTTCCCTCGAAAGTCAATATATCTTGATCGACACGTTCGATAAACGTGCAGGTCGACTTTGGGATTGGTATTCCCCGCAAGCGATTCAGAAGCTGGTAAAAAATGGGCTGGCCAACGGGGTGCGGCTGTCGATCGCGGGCTCTTTGCACATCGACGAACTGGAAGAAGCACGTACGTTTGGAGCAGAAGTCATCGGAGTTCGCGGTGCAGCTTGCCAAGATGGCTCTCGCACTAACGGCCTATGTCGTGATAGACTAAAGCAGTTATCGGAATTATTTTCTAATCAGACCATTACCGTCTGAACTTCACCGAGGGTGAAAAAGCGTGTCGTCAGGAAGCGAGCGAGATCGACCTTGTGGCATCATTGTGCAAGGCAACAAAGTTGTCGGTGCCATTTGTATTCCCGACACCCATCCGGAATTCATCGACCAGTTCAATAACTGCTATGGGCCATTGAGAATGCGTTGCAGCCAATTGGATCGACCAGCCGACGATGAGGTCCCGCCCAACCCGCATCGTTTTAAACTTCCCGCATGGTTTCGTCATGTTTGGCAACCCGCGCCTCCGCCAGCCGCTCCTGCACCAAAACCATAGTCAGGAAAAACAGTTGGGACAGCTGTGCAACCAAGGAAATCTCGATAAATATGAGACTTCTCGCTGAACGCCACCACTTTCCAAGACGAAACTTGCAAATTGACAGCATTTTCGTACTCGTACTCAGCCGCAGGCGGTACTCGTACTCGAAGATCGCTCCCAATCGAGTACGAGTACGAGTACCGTTTCACTGAGTACGAGTACGATTTTGAAGCATTCGATGGCGGCGATGGGCGAGGAGTGTCTAAATATCAAATTTTTCATTAGTCAAATCATTTTCTAGACAATTAAAAGTCACGCGATTTTTTGCTTCTCGGTCGAAAGCGCAGTAGGGTTCAAATGGCTCTCGATTCGCTGCGAGATCCGAATGCAAGTCGGTTGAAAGCACTCGCACTTTTTGTCTAGAAAAACTCCATGAGCCGCTCGAATAAAAATCGCAAACTGACCAAGATCCATACTCCCTTGGGCATTGATCAGTTAGAAGCCCGCATACTTTGTGCGATCGATACCGTCGAAGGGTTACTGGCAAACCTGGATGTCGCTGCGATCCGTTCAGCCAGGACCACGACGACTGTAATTGCTCAGAATCGTGCACCGACTGTCGCTAAACCGGTTAGCTTGTCTAATCCAACGCAAACGATCGTTAGAAGCGTTGGTCTTTCGGTGTTGGGGAGCGATGATTCGGGCGAACGATCGTTGACGTATCGTTGGAGCGTGACGTCAACGACGACAGGTACAGCCGGTGTGTTCAGCGCGAACAACTCGAACGCGGCAAAAAACACGACCTTGAATTTTAATCGATCGGGAACGTTTGAAGTTCGTGTTACGATTGCGGATGCGAAGGGACTTTCGGTTTCCAGTACGCTTCGTGTCACGGTGTCGCAGTTTCTTACGACCATTCAAGTCACGCCAGGAACCGGAAGCCTTGCAGCCGGCGGCGGCCAGCAATTCCGGGCCGTGGGTTTAGATCAGTTCCAGCAACCGCTGGTCCGTCAACCACAATTTACTTGGTCCGCAAGCTCGGGGACGGTTAGCCCATCCGGGTTGTACACCGCTCCCAACGCTGCCGCAAACGCAGTAATCAGCGCACGAAGTGGTACTATTTCGGCTGCGGCTCGCGTGACGGTTGCGGCCCCAACGCCAACTCCGACACCAACTCCAACGCCAACTCCTTCACCAGCACCGTCGCCGACGACCGGATTGCAGAACGCATCGATAGCGAGTCTCGTTTCGACTTATTACGCCGATGGATCGATCAATCGTACGGAGATGATTCAACTTCTGAGGAGTGCTGGAAGCGATGGAAATGTAGACGCGACGGAACTTAGCGATTTTCGTTACATTGTCACCAATGCGACACGCTACAAGGTCCCGAGCTACGTTCAGGTACTTGCAAGCAATATCGTCAATTCGAACGCTGCCAATAATCTTTACAAAGGCCAAGTGGCTGGCAATCTGTTAGCAGGAAGCTCGGCAACCTTGCTGACCAACTTGATCGATAAATGGTTCCTTGGGACCGATGTTCCGACATTATCGGGTTCTTCGCTAAGTTACCAAATCGTTTCCGGAACGCTTTTCAATGGAACGCCAGCGTTGAGCAACATGAAGCAGGGCGCACTTGGCGATTGTTACTTCATCGCGTCGCTGGGAGCGGTAGCCAGCAATAATCCGACTGCCGTTTCGAACATGTTTGTCGATAACGGCGACGGAACCTTTACGGTCCGTTTCTACTCGGGTACTTACGGAGCATTTTACAACTCCGATGGAACGGTTAGCGACGGGTTCCGTACTGGAGCTGGCGTCGCCGACTATGTTACGGTCAATCGGCAATTGCCCGCCTATTCGAATGGAACGCTCGCGTATTCAGGATCTGGTTGGCGAGTGAACGATGCCTCTAACTCTCTGTGGATCGCGCTCGCCGAAAAAGCCTATGCGCAATGGAACGCAACCGGTAAATCAGGTCGGAATGGAACTAACAATTACGCTGCGATCGAAGGCGGTTGGATGGGGACGGTCAATGCACAAATTCTCGGATACAACGCGACCAATTACAATTTGGATGCGTCAGGACAGCAAGCATTGATCGCAGCTTTAAATGTGAATAAGGCTGTCACGATCGGCACGAAATCGGGGGCAACGGCGGGAGGCTTGGTGGGTGGACATGCCTACGTCGTTTCCGGATACAACGCATCGTCGCAAACTTTTACGCTGACGAACCCTTGGGGGACAGCTCATCCTAGTCCGTTGAGCTGGTCACAGCTTCAGGCGAACTGCAGCGCAATGGTCATTGCGAGCACGACCGGCTCGACGCCGATCGTTGCCTCTGGCAGCACTTCGCCGACGGTACGCAGCTCATCAGCTCCGGAAAGCTTTGTTTTTGTCGCAACCGTTTCCGCCAATTCGCTGAATCGAGTCCAAATGGATGTCGAGGCAGAGAGCATTGAATCCGAGTCGGATGCGGTAGTGTTGGGCATCGAGCACTTGTTCGAATTCGATTCGATGGATAGCAACGAACTAGAGAACGCTCGGTTCGATAGGCAATCGCTAGCCGAAAACGTCGATCAAGTAATCGAATCGTTGATCGACTCGCTACTGAATATCGAAGACTCGCTTCTTTGAGCCGTCGATAAAACGACCAGCACTGCTCATCCGTAGTCGCACGCGTTTTTTTCGTGGGGTATGCTTCGACTTGGCGGCGTGTCGGTTAAACTCTTAAAGATTCAGCAAAGCGTTTTTTGCTTGAACGCATCCCAAGGAATTTGTATTTATCAAGTACAAAGGATAATCGACTTGCCGACCGTCCTCGAAAGAATTGTTCAAACCAAGCGAACAGAAGTAGCCCAAGCCAAGGTCGAGCGCCCGATCGAATCGATCCTTCAAGATATCGAGCACGCGCCACCGACTCGAAATTTTTTAGCAGCACTCAACGGATTCCCGATGATTCGTTTGATCGCCGAAGTCAAGAAAGCCAGTCCGTCCAAAGGAGTGTTGCGCGAGGACTTTGATCCCGTCGCAATTGCCAAAGCCTATGAAGCGGGCGGGGCAGCTTGTTTGAGCGTACTGACCGACGAAGATTACTTTCAAGGTTCGCTCGACTATCTCACGGCGATTCGGCAGCATGTCCAATTGCCGCTCCTTCGCAAAGATTTTATCGTCGACGAATACCAGATCGCCGAAGCTCGTCTGGCTGGAGCCGACGCAGTCTTGCTGATCGCCGAATGCCTCTCGCCGGAAGAACTGAAGCGGCTGTATTCTCGGACACGCGAGCTTGGAATGCACGCGCTGATCGAATTCTATGAACCAGCCAACTTACCGGCGGTTTTGGCAACTGGCTGTCGGCTGATCGGCGTCAACAATCGAGACCTTCATACTTTCGAAGTCGATTTGCAACATACGATTCGTATGCGGCTTCAGATTCCAATGGACGTATGCATGGTAGGTGAAAGTGGGATTTTTACCCACGATGACGCCGCGTTGATGTTATCCTCAGGAGTTCAAGCTATCCTGGTCGGAGAATCGCTCATGCGACAAAGCGATATTAAGCAAGCTGTCAAAAATTTACTCGGCGGATAAACATGTTCGATCTTCGGCAAGTTCTTTCATTGATCTGGTTCACGACGCTGATTGGTTCAGCGCACGTCGACCTTTTATTGGCCCAGTCACCTAACGCTCCGCTGCCACCTTCCGAAGCTGCTCGAACGATGATCGTTCCGGAAGGCTTTCAGGTAACGTTGTTCGCGGGCGAACCGGATGTCCAGCAGCCGATCGGATTCTGTCTGGATGATCGCGGTCGAATGTGGGTTGCGGAAGCGTACAACTACCCGAATCATGGTACACGACCGGGCGACCGCATCGTGATCCTCGAAGATTCCGATCTCGATGGGAAATTTGATAAGCGAACGATTTTCTATGACCAGTTGAATTACGTGACAGGCATCGAAGTCGGCTTTGGCGGTGCCTGGGTCATGTCGCCACCGAATTTTTATTTTATTCCTGATCGCGATCACAATGATGTGCCGGATAGCCAACCGCAAGTTTTGCTCGACGGCTTCGGCAATCATGCCAATGCTCATAATTTAGCCAATGGTTTTGCGTGGGGACCCGATGGTTGGCTATATGGGACCCACGGCCGGACCAATTGGTCTCGGATCGGTAAGCCTGGAACACCCGACGAGCAGAGAACCCAGTATGACGGGGGAGTCTATCGCTATCATCCTATCCGTCATGTCTGGGAACCCTATGCAGACGGAACGACCAATCCATGGGGCATCGACTGGAACGACGTCGGCGAAGCCTTTATGTGCAACTGCGTGAATCCACATCTGTTCCATGTCATTCAAGGCGCTCATTATGAACCTTGGCGGAATCGCGAATCGAGTCAATATGCTTACCAGCGTATCGATACGATCGCCGATCATCTTCACTTCGTCGGACAAGACAACGTTCGCGATGGCCTAGGTTCGACTGAGGAAGATGCCATGGGGGGCGGGCATGCTCATTGCGGTACGATGATCTATCTTGGCGACAGTTGGCCAGATAAATATCGAAACTCAGTCTTTATGAACAACATTCATGGCAAGCGAATCAACCAGGATTGGCTGCGCCGATCCGGTTCGGGCTATGTCGCGTCTCATGCTCCAGATTTGATGCGTTCAAAAGATCCGTGGCACGTCGGAGTCACCTTGCAGTACGGTCCTGACGGCGGAGTCTATGTATTGGACTGGTCGGATACTGGCGAATGCCATTACACTAAAAATACCCAGCGCGATACCGGTCGGGTTTTCAAGATTACGTACGGCAATCCCGACAAAACGCCCGTCGATGTAGCACAACTTTCTGAACTCGAACTCGTCCAACTGCATCTTCATCGCAACGATTGGCACGTTCGTCACGCTCGTCGAATCCTTCAAGAACGAATGGTCGACGGTCAGGATCTAACCAAAGTTCGCAACGAATTTCGGACGATGTTTCAAGAGAATGTTGACGTCACTCGCAAACTAAGAGCTCTATGGGCATTGTGGGCTATCAATGGAGCCGACGAAAGTTTTTTAGTCGATCAACTCGATCATGCCGACGAGCATATTCGTAGTTGGTCGATTCGATTGCTGTGCGAGTCGGGCACACCGAGCAAGAACGTCCTGAAGCAACTCGAAAAATTGGCGACAACCGACGCCTCGGCCCTTGTCCGGCTCTACTTGGCGTCATCTCTCCAGCGATTACCGGTTGCCGATCGCTGGTCGCTGGCTGCGGCATTATCGCGAAGAAGCGAAGATGCCAGCGATCCGAATATCCCAATAATGATCTGGTATGGAATCGAGTCGCTGGTCGATAAAGATCTCAATCGTTTCGTTCAGTTGGCGATCGATTCCAAGCTTGCATTGATACAAAGCAATGTTGCTAGGCGAGTGTCATCACATGTCAAAGCTGACACGGGGATTGGAAAACTGATCGGGACACTCGGTGCTCGGCGCGATCCAGCGTATCAACAAAGTGTTCTCGACGGTATTTTGCGAGGATTAGAGGGGAGGCGTGCGATGCCGATGCCCGACGGATGGAACGATGTGTTTGCCAGGCTTCGAGCCAACTCTGATGAAGGTATTCGACAGTCTTCTATCGAGCTTGCCCTCATCTTTGATGACCCGGAAGCGGTTACCGAGTTACGTCGGCAAGTTGCTCAAGAAGCACTTGCGTCCGTCGGACGCAATCGAGCCCTCCAATCGCTGATCGATAAAAAGGAAGCCAGCACATCGAGCTTGTTGCTTGAATTGATTGACGATCCAGCCTTGCGACGATTAGCAATTCGCGGCTTGGCGGAGTTCGATCATCCGGAAACTGCTTCGCGATTGTTGGAACGCTACAGCGTGTTCGATGCTGAAACACGGCAGGATATTTTGCAAACGTTGGCATCGCGAGCAACATGGGGAAGCGCTTTGATGGATGCTTTGGAAGCGGAGCGAGTCCCGAGACGAGATGTGACTGCGTTTACTGCCAGGCAACTGCTAAGTATTAACGACGCGAGTCTTGAGAAGCGATTGCTCTCGATTTGGGGTGAATTGCGAAGCACGCCCGAATCGACAGCCAAAAAGTTGGCTAGTCTTAAAAAGCGCATTACGCCATCATCGCTCAAAAAAGCAGATGCGACTGCTGGTCGAGTCCTATTCCAAAAAAACTGTAGCAACTGCCATCGTTTTTTTGATACGGGAGGAACGATTGGACCGGATATCACCGGTGCCCAGCGCATGAATATCGATTACCTGCTAGAAAATTTGCTCGATCCGAGTGCCGCCGTAGCCAAGGACTATCTGATGGAGATTTTGCTCCTTGACGGCGGGAGGACAGTCAGCGGTTTGGTCGTTGAGGAAACCGAACTTGCCTTGACCATCCAGACGGTAAATGAGCGGCTGGTCCTTCCTAAAAACGAAATCGAACAGCGAAAGCTTTCTCAGGTTTCGCTCATGCCCGACGGAATGCTCAATCCACTGTCCGATACCGAGGTACTCCACTTAATCGCCTATTTGACCAGCCCCAAGCAAATTCCGCTTTCGCAGTAGAGCAAATGTCGCTCAATTGTTCCGGGAAACCACGAGGAAACAGTCAGAGGCTCGACCTTGGAACGCGTCGTTTGCGTGTTGTTATTGGTGAGAAGTATTGAAAATATTGGCATTCGACGGGTCCCGCTCTTCTCACAAGCCGTTGATCAGCTTATGCTTACATCCCTTTCTAGGAAATATTCGAAGTAAAGTTCGGGAGCTGTAGATGAGTCAGTTTCTCTTCTACTATCAACGTCCGGAACCGGCGACATGGGTTTTTATGTCGTCGTTCGTGATTGTTGCACTCTTCTTTATGTTCCATAGGATGTGGAGCATCCGCAATCTCGACATCGCGCTTCTGATCTTGCTTACGCCCGGCTTGATGTTTGTCTATGAAGGCCGAAAGGCCAATGCGTTAGCGGCCAGAATTACTGCCGAAGATTCTGCAACAACGCCGAATGCTGAAACTGCATCTTCGATAGGAATTCCAGCGACTGTTCCGCCTTCGACCATTTCGTCTTCTGTGCCTCTCCAAATCGACGAAAAGGTCCGTCCCAAATGGACAGGGGATCAGCTCAAGTACTGTGGTTTTTTGTGGCTTCTTTCGGTTTGCGGACTTTGGGTCATTCGTATGCTGTTAGATACCGCAATGGTTCGTCGGCCGCTCCTCGAACCTAACTTGACCAGCGGCGGTACGACTTTTATTGGCGTTTCTTTGTTCGTTTTCTTGATGGCGAACGTCATCACTAGCCCGCCAGTATTTCAGCTGAAGTCGGGTATCAAGCCGGGTCCCGGTTATGACTTGCTCAAGTTATTGCCGGATATCCAAACGTCGACCGATCCAACATTGGTGGGCGTGAAAAGTTCGGATCTTAAAATTAATCTGCCAACCGGCGATTCGATTGCTCGCGATCCACGCATCGTCGGTGCCGCTCGGTTGTTCCTCGTTATCTCAAATTTGGTTTTAGTTTTGGGCATTGTCGCGATTGGATACTGGCACTTTGAAAACCTGAAGACTGGGATTGGCGTCGCGACGCTGTTCCTTCTCTTGCCCTATACGGCTCAGATGACCGGTCGAATCGATCATCTGGCACCGGGTGCCTTGATTGTGTTGGCGGTGGCTTTTTATCGACAACCTATTGTTTCAGGCATGATGCTTGGCGGCGCGGCCGGATTAGTTTTTTATCCGTTCTTTTTGTTGCCGCTATGGATTAGTTTTTACTGGTTGCGTGGTCGTCGTCGATTTATCTTTGGCTTCCTCACATCCGTTCTTGCGATGGTTTGTGCCTTAGTTGCAACGACCCAAGAGGGATTCTTGCCTCGATTGATGCAAATGTTCGGTGTGATTCAGTTCGCCTTCACCGACCTCGATGGCGTCTGGGGACTTGGTTGGTACCCCTATTTTCGAATTCCGGTGATGGTAGCCTTCCTCCTGCTCAGTTTATCGTTTGTTTTTTGGCCAGCTCAAAAGAGTTTGGCTACGTTGATGAGTTGCACCGCCGCAATCATGACGGCCGCTCAATTTTGCTATGCTTATGGTGGAGGGCTATACATGGCTTGGTTTTTGCCATGTGCCCTCTTGACTGTTTTTCGTCCTAACCTTGATGATTGCATTGCCTTGGATGTGGTTCGCAACTTTATGAAACGCAAGTCTTCCTCGAAGCCAGCCAACTCTGGTGATGCGCCGAAGGGTTATGCCGAAGCCGTCTAATTTCCCCTCTCACCGTTTCTTCCAACCCAACCCTTCTACACATCATGAACGACACGCAAATTTGGCCTATTGGCGTCTTCACGAGTATCGACGCAGGATTGGGGGTTCGATTGGAAGTGGCGAGCGAGCTGAAGATACCGACCATTCAACTCCATACGCCGCATCGAGAAGGGCGTACGCCGAAAGCCGCTGAGGATTTTGTTCGAAAGTTAGATGAACTTGAAATACGACTTACCTGTGTCTTTGGCGGTTTCGAAGGCGAAAGTTACGCCGATATTCCGACGGTAGAACGGACGGTCGGACTGGTGCCGTTAGAAACACGAGCCGCTCGCTTGCAAGAGATGAAAGAGATCTCCGACTTTACCCGGTTGCTCGGGTGCGACGTTGTCGGCTTGCATCTTGGCTTTGTTCCACATGAGCGCACAATCAAGCTCTATTCCGATACGGTCAATGTTACTCGCCAATTGTGTGACCACGCGAACAACAATGGCCAGTCGATTCACCTCGAAACAGGTCAGGAGACCGCCGAAAGCTTGTTGGCTTTCCTAAATGATGTTCAGCGACAAAATCTGTTTATCAACTTCGATCCGGCCAACATGATTCTTTACGGCACCGGTGAACCGATCGAAGCCCTGAAACAAGTCGGAGCTTTTGTCCGCAGTGTTCATTGCAAAGACGGGACCTGGAGCGACACGCCGGGCAAGACATGGGGGTGCGAAGTTCCACTTGGTGAAGGAGACGTGGGTATCGAAAACTACCTTCAGACGTTAAAGAGTATTGGCTATCGCGGACCATTAACAATTGAACGCGAGATCCCTCAAGACCCCCAGCGACAGAAAGCCGAGATTCGCCACGCGGCGAATCTCCTCGAATCGCTTAGAAAAAAACTCTGGGCGACCGCCAAAGTTTAGTTTTCGCACGACAAGGATGCTTTAGAATTGCCTCACGCACAAATTGGCCCGATTGCCGTGCATTATCCCGAGCGGCGGGAAACGAACGCGGAACTTGCTGCCAAGTTTCCGACTTGGGATATTCCGTTGATCGAAGAAAAGACGGGTATCGCCCAGCGCTATATTGCTGCCGAGAACGAGACTTCCGCCGACCTAGCTGTCGCGGCATCTGAAAAACTCTTTGCCGAGCATTCCATCGATCGCAATTCGATCGACTATATCATGCTTTGCACGCAAACGCCCGACTATCCGTTGCCGACGACGGCCTGCCTCATTCAAGATCGACTCGGGATTCCGACGACTGCGGGTGCCATCGATTTTAACCTCGGTTGCTCAGGTTTTGTTTACGGCGTCTCGTTAGCCGAAGGTTTGATCTGTAGCGGGCAAGCCAAACGTATTTTGCTGCTCACCGCTGAAACGTATTCCAAGTATATCGATCCCGAAGATCGTTCATTGAGAACAATCTTTGGCGACGCTGCTGCTGCAACACTTATCGAAGCTAGTGTCGAACCAGCCATGACCGGGTTTCGTTTCGGTTCCGATGGGAGTGGTGCCGACACGTTGCTTGTCTCTGACGGCGGGGCACGCCCCATCGCCCAAGCCCTACGTCCTCGACATCGCAAACGATGGAAAAGCCGGCTTTACATGGACGGACCTAGCTTGATTAGTTTTACGGTTACGGCTATCCCTCAATTGATACGCGAAATGCTGGAAACAGCCCGGTTAACCACCACCGATATCCAGCTTTTTTTAATGCATCAAGCGACCGATAAAATGCTAAGTCAATTGCAGATCGCCCTGGGCGTCGATTCCCATCGATTGCCTATTCGTCTTCGCGATTGTGGTAACACGGTCTCGTCGACACTTCCGATTCTCATCCACGATTTGCGACGCACTGGTGAACTTCGGCCCGGTATGCAGACGATGCTGGTCGGATTCGGAGTCGGATGGTCTTGGGCTGGTTGCCTTTGGCGAACGAGCTGACCCTTTTCACAGCAGGACTCTTTCGATGGATTTTTTAAAACTTGCTGGTAAACGCATTGTCATCTTCGGAGTCGCCAATCGCAAAAGCGTTGCCTTCTCGATCGCCAATGCGCTCATCGAGTGCGGAGCTGAACCCATTTTCGTCGTACGATCGGAAAAGCGACGCGAAGAACTCGCGAAATTATTGCAGGGACGAACGGTCTTGGTATGCGATGTCGAAAAGCAATCTGAAATCGACAACGTCGCCAACTTGATACGAGAAAAATTTGGCTCGATTTTCGGCATTGTTCATTCGATCGCATTTGCCGACTACAGCGAAGGTATCCGCCCGTTCCACGAGACGACCCGCCAGCAATTTCTTCAAGCGATCGACATATCTTGCTTTTCACTGATCGCAATCGCCAACGCCTTTAAAACCATTCTGGAACCAGATGGATCTGTCGTTACCATCAGTATTTCAACGACTCGAATGGCGAGCGAAAGCTACGGCTTTATGGCCCCCGTCAAAGCGGCTCTCGATTCATCGTTGGCGTTTCTCGCTAAATCATTCAGTCGGTTTTCGCAAGTCCGATTCAATGCGGTTGGCGCTGGATTGCTTAAGACGAGCGCATCGGCTGGTATCCCTGGATACGTCGATGCCTATCTCTACGCGGAGAAAGCTATCCCTCGCAAAAAAGGGTTAGCTACGCAAGAAGCGGCTGACACCGCTGCATTTCTACTGAGCCCACGTTCGTCTGGCATCAACGCCCAGACGATTATCGTCGACGCCGGAATGTCGACGAATTACTTCGATCAGTCGATCATCGAAAACGTCGCGGGGAAGTAGCCGCCTGAAGGCGGAACTACCAACGGTGAGACAACTAGATGCTTACGCGTTCGACGTAGTCGCCGGTTCGCGTGTCGATCTTGATAACGTTACCGATCTTGATGAAACCAGGCACGGCAAACTCGGCCCCCGTTTGGACCTTGGCTGGTTTAGTAACGCTGGTTGCTGTATCGCCTTTTGTGCCCGGTTCGGTTTCGATGACTTCCATCTGAACGTGCGAGGGTGGCGTTAATGCGATCGGGTTGCCATTGAACAGCAACATACTGCAGGGCAGGTTTTCGCTAAGATACTTCCAGTTCTCATCGACTTGATCGCTGGTCAATTCATACTGATCGAACGAATCGCTATCCATGAATACAAACGTTTCGCCTTGCTTGTAGAGAAACGTCGTCGCAACATCCTCGACATCTGCCACTTCCAGTTCATCGCCACCCTTGAGCGTCCGATCGAGAATGCTGGGGCGAATCAGATTTTTCATCTTGCAACGATAAAGCGCATTGCCTTTACCTGGCTTGAAAAAATCGACATCGACGAGCAAATAAGGTTCCCCATCGATTTGGACTTTGAGGCCTTTTTTCAAATCGCTGGTTTTATAGACAGCCACAAATACGCACTTTCAATTCGGATGGGAACATTCGATCGAGACTGTCCGACGCCGCCGACGACGATCAACAAGCAATTTTCGATCTTGCAAAACGGATGATCTTACCGAGATAAACAGGGAACGGACAGCCCTTTTCGGTCGCCGAAGCTAACCAGAATTCGGTAAAAACCTATCGACGAGCAGCTTCAATCCAGCGATTAGCACCGCCAATTTCGAGTAAATTTGCCGCCTGCAAGCCAATATCCACCGCTCGTTCCAGTTTACCAGAGACCACCGTTTCGACCCGGCATGTCCCATCGACCGCCAGAACCCGAGCTCGAATCGTGAGATAGCCCAACGACGGATTCAATGTAGAACCGGAGGCTACCGCCTTGCCGTTCACATTTTCATCGGGCAAGGCCTCGGGCATCGAAACGGTAGCCAGCCCAGCAATCGGGGCGAGGCAACCGCCGCGAAGTGCTCGAAGCATCGAACGCTCGGCTAAAACGGCCTGATACGTCGGCAAATGGCTTAATTGCTTGACGATCGCGATGATCGCCGAATCGTCGCTCCGAGTCTCGAGGCCCAGTGCAGCTTGCCCAATCGCTGGGAGCATCTCATCGATCGAAAAGCGTTGGGTCACGCGATAATCGAGTCCGAGGCGCTTCAGACCGGCTGCCGCCAAAATGATCGCATCGTAACTCCCTTCGTCCAGCTTCCGAATTCGTGTATCGACATTGCCGCGAATATCGAGCACATCCAAGTCTGGTCGAATCGAACGGATTTGGGCTGCCCGCCGCTGCGAACCTGTTCCGATTCGAGCTCGAAGCGGAAGTTTTTCGAGTGCTGCAGCCGTTCGACCGATCAAGCAATCGCCGACATCCTCTCGAGCCGGTACGGCAGCCAATATCAATCCCTCGACCGGTTCGGTTGGCAAATCTTTGAGGGAGTGAACAGCTAAATCGCATCGTCGATCCAGCAAGGCTCGCTGAATTTCTTTGGTGAAAAGCCCAACTCCGCCGCCTTCGCCCAGCGGCGTCGTCGAGACATCGCCCGCCGTAACAATCGGGACCATTTCAACGTCCTGGCCCAATTTCCGAAGCTCGCTAGCAACGAAATCAGCCTGCCATCGTGCCAATGGGCTTTGTCGCGTTCCAAGTCGAATTTTCAAAGGACGATAGACTCCCAATTATCTCAAACAACTCAACCGAATGCACTCGATGGCCACGAATGATAACGTTTGCTCGACGACGGACTCCTCGATAGCGATTCAAGTAGACAAAATCCCCTAGTCGATCTTGACTTTTCGAAACGCCTCCAAGCCATCAAAGGAGCTTAGACTTCCACAATCAGCTTACAAGGAACACCATCTGCGCAAAGAATCCTTCTCGATATCGCAAAGTGTTTCTGGAAGCTTTTCAGCATAGCTCCGGTCTATTGTTAGGTGAAACTAACACGCCTATACTTCCAGTCTCTTCCAATTATTTTCATTGTTTCAGGAGTGATGTACAAGGTGGCTATTCGAATTGCAATTAACGGGTTTGGTCGAATCGGTCGACTCACCTTCCGCAATCTGATGAGTCGGGCGAGCGAGTTCGAAGTCGTTGCGGTCAATGACCTCACCGACAATGCGATGCTCGCGACCTTGCTCAAGTACGACAGCAGCCATGGTCGATACGATGGCAAAGTTGGCCATGACGATAAGCATTTGATTGTTAATGGCAAGAAAATTGTGGCCTTGGCCGAAAAAGATCCCTCCAAACTTCCATGGAAAGAGATGGGAATCGATGTCGTTATCGAAAGCACCGGCTTCTTCACCGCTCGAGCTAAAGACGGCAAGCCTGGTTACGACACACACTTGACCGCTGGTGCAAAACGAGTTGTGCTTAGTGCTCCTGCCAAAGACGGCGCGGACCTGACTTGCGTGCTCGGTGTCAATGACGACAAGTTGACGGCTGACCTCAAGTGCATTTCGAACGCTTCGTGTACCACCAATTGCTTGGCACCGGTCGCAAAAGTTTTGAACGACACATTCGGTATCGAGTCCGGTTTGATGACAACCGTTCATGCCTATACCAACGACCAACGCGTTCAAGATATGCCGCACTCCGATCCGTATCGAGCACGCTCGGCGGCGACGAATATTATCCCAACGTCGACCGGTGCGGCATCGGCCGTCGGATTGGTTATCCCTGAATTGAAGGGGAAGCTGACGGGAATTGCCATGCGAGTACCTGTCGCGACGGGTAGCGTGGTTGACTTGACTGTGAATCTTAAGAAAGACGTCACTGTAGCCGATATTAATGCAGCCATGAAGGCAGCCGCTGAAGGCGCCCTTCAAGGGATTCTTTGCTACACCGAAGACCCGATCGTCAGCAGCGATATTATCGACGATCCACACAGCAGCATTTTTGCGGCTGACTTCACCCAAGTCTTAGGTGATAAAGGCAAGCTTGCAAAAGTTGTCTCTTGGTACGATAACGAATGGGGTTACAGTTGCCGAACCGCCGATCTCTGCGCTCGATTAGCAAAGTTCCTGTAATCAAGTAGCGGTACGGCGCGAGCCCAATTCCACTGACTTTGGAAACCATTGTCGTCGTTCGCTCCGCGAACGAAACGTGAATCTCAAGAAAAACATCGATTGTTTAGGGATTCACGCCCCACTTTCGCGGAGCGAAAGGCGACATTGGTGCGAAGCGCTTCGATAAATTCACAGCTTAGGAACGAATGGCGACTAAAGTGAGTGGCATTGGGCAAGCGCCAACGGCTCACGGATCGTTGAGTCGCGACGCAATCAACGATTCGTCTTTAACCAACTCCACAATGTCGAAAGACGTCTGGCCTCATTTGCGTCGATCGTGCTCTGGGCATATGCAAGTCGGTTGTATAGTTGCGTTAGCCGTTGCATCGACTCAGATTGTTCTGGGTATTGCGCAGCAAGCCGTCGAAGGAACTCTTCAGGGGTCTCTTGACTCGAGCGAACCAACTGCCGCTCGCGCCCCCAGACTTCTATCGCATCGAACGTGTGCCGAACAATCTTGCCTGCATTCCAGCCTTGGCCTCGACTGGCAAAAGGGTTCGCGAAATCGCTGAACGGTTTTAAGGCGGCAAGGAGCAACGGCTGGCTAGAAGTCTCAATTTCGTCGACCTTCGGCTCCTCGTCGGCGTTCCCAAAAAGCCCTCGCCACCAATCGCCAAGACTTTGTATCGCCAGACGCAACTCAGCCCGATAGTGCATCACGAGGTAGATCACGACCATCACCAGCAATGCACTCACGATCCAACGCAGCAGATTGCTCAAGCCGCCAGCAAGCGAAATAGACCAAGTAGTCGAGGCTTGTTCGGACTTCGTTTGACGACGATTCGATTCGGATTTGTCTTCCTTGCGTATATCGTTCTTTAACTCGTTGTCTTTCTTCTCGGCAGCTTCTTTCCCGGAAGGCTCCTTCGCGGTGTCATTGTCGTTCACTTTTGAATCGGAAGGCTTCTCCACTTTCGATGTGGACTTTTTATTAGATGAAGTCGCCGTCTCTGATTTTTCATTCTTCTGACTGGATTTTTGAGATTTCTCGGCTGAGGTATTCTTCTTGTTTTTATCCGAGCTCCCTTTTTCCTTGCTCTTCGAGTTTTCAGAAGTTGTCGACGTCGAGTCCGATTTGGACTCGGGATCTTCCTGAGTAATTTTCTTTGCGTTGGAAGTCGACTCTTTTTTCCCTTCGCTTCCCCAGCCAAATCGACTCGACTGAATCTTCGTGGTCGCTTCGAAACGTATCGGCAAGTCAAAGACACCCTGCGATCCACTGGGTAGCGGCAATAGGCCGACGATCAACAAGACTGCGAGGACACCGACAAAGCCACCGAACATCCAAATGGCGTTTAGTTGAATCGGTGTCTCGACTTTGCGTTGTCGCAGATATCGACGAAGCCCCAAATAACTGGTGAGCACCAACACGCACATCGAGAAAAAGAGATAGCCGAACAGAAACCAATAGGCGGATCGCAAACTATCCGGTTCGGATGCTGGAATGGTCAACTGTCCTAAACCAAAAAGCGGGATCGCCAAAAGGGAAAAGTATAAAACCCAAACGCCTGGGTTGTGTCGTGGCTTGTGATGCGTGGCAGTTGGCGATGCTTGCGGGTTTTTAACGACACCCAGCGACTGCAATAGACCAACACCCGAACTATCATCGCTTTCATCGATCAACGTACAGTCAAAGGTGATTCGATCGGCCAAAAAACCGATCAAGATGAGAAATCCGACAAGTATCGGGAATGCGAAAAGAGAGAGAGCTCCTGAAAACGCAACAAACTGCAGCGCAACCAGAAGCGTGGCGACGCCGAGTGCACTGGTATAGGCCATCGAAATCGCTCGACTTTGCTCGATTGCAATCCGAGCGACCAAGACACTTGCAAACGTATACAAGCCTAAGATATACATCAGTCGAACGGTAAAGTCACCTCGGCATACGACGATAATCAAGAAGAAAACTAAGCAGCAGATCATTCCGATAATCAAGCCAGGCGCTAGGGCTGCGATGATCGTATCGACGGCGGTAGGACGAAGCCGACTCTCTTCGGTCGATGATTGCTGACGAGTCGTCGGTTGTGCTCGAACCACATTGGCTTTACTCGCTGTACTCGATGGTGTTCTTGGCTTCGTCATGGTCGTTCTCAATACTTGAGCAACATCCTCTGACAGATATAAGGGATCGAATCTTCGTCTTTTAAATGGTAGACGGGAATCCGCTGAGCGACCAGCAACTTCGAGGCTTCGCGAACCGATTCCGACTCGAAGTGATTGACGATCGCTGACACCGCATACCCTTGTCTGGCAAGCATGCCCAGGGCCAACGCCGCGACTTCGTCCACTTGCTGAACGATGGCGATGACCGATGCGTCTCTCGGCAAGCGACTTTGCGATTCGAGCAATAGATTCGCAAGTTCTAGTCCGTCGGTCCGTTCCAGTCTCGCTAAGATGCGATGTAAATTCTTAAAGTGCTCGGGCCCACGTCCGGCTGGATGTACCATGGGCCGCAGTCGCAGATTCTCTTGCTCCGATCGCAAACTAGCCAGAGCCACCTCACGCGAACGATAGTCGGTCGCCCACCCTTCGGTTCGTATCCGATCGAAAGCATCTCGACCGTTGCTTACAAAACCGAATTGCTGCTGCATCTGATAGAGCGTATGCGCGATGCTCGCAACCGCCGTGATGGCCAAGTCGGTGCGGACGGGTTCGTGATGATCGGGATTGCTTTTTCGGTGCATGTCTAAGACTAGCATGGCACCGGCAACCGTCGTTGGCTGAAAAACTTTGCTCTGAAGTTTGCCGACCCGGGCTGTCGCTCGCCAATGTATCCGGCTCAAGGCGTCTCCCTGTTGATATTGGCGAATACCGGAAATCAAGGTCGGATCCTCCATCGAGCGGTAGGCTACTTGGATCTCACCGATCGGACGACGTGAGCTGATCTCGTAACCAGCCAGCGGAATAATCTTCGGTAGCACCGTCAAAAACTCTGGAACACTGGCTACGCGAAACTTGCGATATAGCCCAAGTAAGTCACCGGTTTCTACGATGGTCGGTCCGATTTGGAAGTAACCGCGCCGAAGGGCTTTGAGCGAATAGTTAAGCAGCCGCTGCTGACGCGAACCGAGAATGCAAAGCTTGACTGGACTGCCAACAATTTCTAAAGCTTTGGATGTTGAGTGTGTAACGCGGCGCGATAGGACATCTTCGACTAACAACCAAGGAATGAAAGAACGCTGCGTGTTTTCGATAATCACACCGATCTGTACTTCTTGGCCGATTTCGATCTCATGAGAAATCAATTGCCGCCGCAACGCGATCGCAACTGACCAATCGTTGGCCAGGTATCGGCAAATCAAAAAGACCGCCGAGATCGCCAGCACCGCATAGGTAAAGAGCGTCGCACCAAAGAGCAAACCAGCCAACATGAGAACCGCAATCGCCAGAAAAATAGCCGTCGAAATCGCGTTGGCTTTTTCCGAGCTTTGCTTAGTCGGCTTCAGAGATCCGCTGTCGATTCCGTTCCGATTTTTTAATTCATCGACTCGACTCATATTCGCTTCCAAAGAATACGCCTCAACAATATTCTTGCGTTTAAACGGCGGCCACCCATCTCCCTACAACCACCTTGACACCGCTTCATTGCCTGTCGTAGTGTGCGCGGGTGGCACGCCCTGAGTCTTCGAAGGGCGTGTTGAATGCGTCCACGCCCTTCGAAGACTCAGGGTGTGCCACCCAAATTTAAGGAAGTTTTTTGACCTTTTCCCAATTATCTCTGAGCAGGGACTAGCGATGATGTTCTTTTGTGTCAATGATTCGGTTTTTACTCAGCGTTACCGCCTCTATGCGATATTGCTAGCATTGTCGATTGCGTTGTTATCGTCTGCCGCTTCAGTTCGCGGGCAAGGGCAGTTTCCGAACTTGTCGACCAATGCGTTGGCGAACGATCAGACGATGATCGAGTTCACGCTACCCAATCAGCTTACCGTAAATCAACTTCTCAAGTATGTCTCGGAGCGGCTGCAAGTTCGCTACCACTTTAAAGAAGACGTCGGCAACACGAAGATCTCGATTCAGACTCCAGCCAAGATACCGCTCGGATCGCTTAAATTTCTAGTAAGCAGCGCCCTCAAAGCCGAAGGTCTGGCGATCGTTGATACGGACGTAAGTGGTACAAAACAAATTATCCGGTCGGCGGAGATGAACCAGTTTGCTCCGAAAGGAAACGCCGAGGAGATCCTTCGCACTGAAGGTGCAGGGGCACCGGTGACGCAAGTATTTCTTTTAAAGAAAATCCAAGCCTTGCCTCTATCGGTACAAATCACGCAATTTTCGACAACGGCAAAAGCTATCCCGATCACTGATTCGAATACGCTGATCGTTACCGATTATGCATCCAACATCAAAAGAATCGCCGAGCTTATCGAGATGCTCGACAGTCCAGCCGGCGAATCGGTATTCGCTTTTTATGAAGTCAAGAACCGAACTCCGAAGGCGTTAACCGACCAAGCGTCGGCGATTTACGGCCAGAAGGAAACTCAAGGCGATGCGCCAACTCCCAAGTCGCTGCGTTTGTTTGACGATGCCAAAGGGAATCGTATCCTAGTTGCAGGTCGAAAGCCGCTGGTCGATGACGCGATGATTCTGCTTCGTCAGCTCGATGTCGAATTGGGTTTAGACACGAACGTCTATCGTCCGAAGAATCTAACGGCCGAGCGTTTGAACAAGATCATCGAAGGGATATTACCCGAGCAAGATCTCGAACGAGCCTATCACGGAACGGTTGATGAGGACGGAAACTTGCTGATCGTTCGAGCGACGAAGAGCATACATCTACAAATAGAAAATCTTCTAAGTCAGCTCGACAAAACTGCGTCGGTTGACGACAGCCCGGTCCGAGTCCACAAACTGAAAAACGCACGAGCCGGCGATGTTCTCATTACACTCCTCGCCTTGCAACAAGCCTATGGAATTGGGGTCGGTGGCGGTTTTGGTGGAGGTAACGGCCAGTTCTTTGGCGGCGGTTTTGGCGGCGGGATTCCCGGGTATCCTAACAGTCAGCAAGGTGGAGCAGGCTTTGGTGGACAAGGTTTCGGGCAAGGCTTTGGAGGACAAGGTTTTGGTGGACAAGGTTTTGGTGGACAAGGTTTTGGTGGACAAGGTTTTGGTGGACAAGGTTTTGGTGGACTTGGCGGCGGCATCTTCGGTGGTCTTACCGGTGGCGGGCAATTTGGAAATCAAGGCATTGCAACGCAGACATTGCCATTGCAGCCAGGACAGCCGACGACCACCGGAGGAACGGCTCTTGGCGGTCAAGGCGGTGCAGCAGGCGGGAGTTCCGGGCGTCGTACTTCACAGCTAAATCAAAGTGGTGCCAATGCGAGTGGTTTTGGAGGCGGCGGTTCGGCCTTGTTACCCGGTGGAGCCCGCATCTCTGCCGACATCGGCACAAATAGTCTACTTATTTATGCACCCTCCAACATTCAACCGATATATCAGAAGCTGATCGAATCGCTCGATACTCGACGCCCGCAAGTCATGATCGAAGCCAAACTTGTTGCGATCGATACGACCGACGGCTTTACACTCGGAATTGAAGCATCCGGCGGTGATCGACAAGGTACTCGCCGCGCATTTAAGTTTACGTCGTTTGGGCTCAGTGAAGTCGATGCAACGACGGGTGCCCTAAAAATCATACCGGGTCGCGGTTTCAACGGCACGATTGTCGATCCCGAAATAGCCGACATCGTCATTCGCGCCCTTGCAACGCATACTCGATCGCGTGTCAATTCCGCTCCGAAATTAGTCGTAAACAACAATGCAACGGGAACGCTAGAAAGTGTCGTTGAAATTCCGTTCGCGAGCGTCAACGCATCCAATACAGTCTCGACAACGAGCGTCGGCGGAGCGAAGACGGCTGGAACAACGATCTCCGTGACGCCTCAAATCAATGAAGACGACAATTTGCAGCTCGAATTTCAGATTGAATTCAGCAGCTTCACCGGGACCGGAACCGCCACGCTTCCACCGGCGACCAACCGACAAACGATAGAAAGCGTTGTCACCATTCCAGACGGAAAGACTGTGATTGTTGGCGGCTTGAATCGCGAAGGAAAACGGATCGAATACGCGGGCATTCCTTGGATCGAGCAGATACCGCTGATCCGCGATCTGTTGGGACGATCGGATGAATCGAAGGAATCGACGGCATTTTTCGTCTTCATTCGACCGATTATTCTGCGAGACTCGCGATTTCAAGACCTCCAATACATCTCGGATCGCCAAGCCGGCTTCATGGGAATTCCATCGGAATACCCACAAAGCCAGCCGGTCCTAATGCGATGAATTCGCATTTTCTTTCCTCGCATCGTCATTTGCTGTTGACGATTCGCGCCGCAGTTCATACATTCTTTCCCTCCTCGCGAAATGCGAGGAAAGAGACTTTTTGTCGTAGTAAACGAGGGTTTGCCGCATTTTGTGGACATGCCCCAGGGATTTTTTCGGTACTTACGAGGTAGCAAAACGTGGCTGGTGGTTCACACGAAGTGATTAGGATCCGGATGGAGGCCTATGACCATGCAGTGCTGGATCAAAGCGCCATGGAAATAGTCGAGACCGCGAAGCGGACCCATTCCGAGGTTCACGGCCCGATTCCTTTGCCGACTCGTATCGAAAGATACACGGTACTGTCAGGTCCCAATATCGACAAAAAAGCTCGACAGCAATTCGAGATCCGCACGCACAAGCGTCTGATCGATATCAAGCAAGCCACGGCTCGCACGATTGAAGCTCTTAACAAGCTCAGTCTGCCAGCAGGGGTAGATATCAAGATCAAGGCGACGTCTCGATAGTTAGTTGGAATATCACAGTTTTTTAGTGAATCTGTTAAACAGGCTCCCGTAATATGCTTCGGAAGCTTCAGAGGTAAGATCGCAGGCGATACCGGTATCGGTATCGGCTCAAGCCGCTCGGTGTAGCAGGCGTGGGTGTTGCGAAGTCTCCTCGGAAGCAAAATGATCAACGGAATAAAGCGATGACCAAGGGAATACTCGGCCGCAAGGTCGGCATGACACAAGTGTTTGAGCAAGACGGTACCGCCGTAACGGTTACCGTTATTGAAGCTGGCCCGTGCAAAGTCACGCAGGTCAGAACCGTTGATTGTGATGGATATGTTGCAGCCCAATTGGGCTTTCTTGATAAGCCACGTCGTTTGGCGTCCCGCAGCGAGCGCGGTCATGTTGCTTCCATCGGAAGCTCGCGTGCTCGCAAGCTGACCGCCGCCGGTGTGGCCTTGACTCCTAAGGCTGATTGCGAACCCAAGCGATTTACTCGCGAGTTCCGCGATGCTGCCGATCTCGAAGTCGGTGGCGTTGTGACCGTCGGCATGTTCAAGGACATAAAGTCGGTTGACGTCATCGGAACCACCAAGGGTTGTGGTTATAGCGGCGTTATGAAGCGGCACAATTTTCGTGGTCAACGAGCAACGCACGGTGTTAAGAAATGCCATCGTCACGCAGGGGGTACACAAGCGGGTACCTATCCTGGCCATTTGTTCAAAGGTCGAAAGATGGCTGGTCGTTACGGCGGAGATCGCATGACGATGCGGAATCTCAAAGTGGTTCGCGTCGACGAAGAAAATAACCTGCTTTTGGTGCGTGGGGCTGTCCCCGGTGCGGCTGGCGGGTATGTCATGATCCGAGAATCCAATAAGTTGACGCGAGCGTCGAGCAAAGGGAAGTAGTTCGTCGAGAGTTGCTGGCGAGTTAAAGTAGGCCGCGGTCGCATTCAGAGCAAAAAATTATGGTCACATTACCAATTTACGATATGAGCGGAAGTAAAGTCGGGGATTACGAAATCGATCCTCGTTCGATTGCTCCGAAAATTACCAAGCAGCTTTTGCACGAAGCCGTTGTGATGTACTTGGCAAACTTGCGTCAAGGCAGCAATAAGACCAAGGGTCGCGGTGAAGTTGCTGGTTCAACGAAAAAGATTTACCGACAAAAAGGAACTGGTAACGCTCGAATGGGTGCCAAGCGGCAGCCGGTTCGACGCGGTGGTGGTCACGCGAAATCGCGCCAGCCTCGTTCGTACTATTATCGATTGCCTCGCAAGGCGATCCAGTCGGCAACTCGGATGGCGATCGCTTCGAAATTGGAAAGCGGCAGCGTTATCGTGGTCGACAAGTTCAGCTTTACGGCACCGAAGACCCAAGTGATGGCTACGGCCTTGAAGGCTCTTGGCTTGACAGGTGTTACCACGACGTTCGCGACGGGTGGGTTGGACAAGAATGCATACATGAGTGGTCGAAACATTCCGGGTTTGAATATCATGCCGGTGGCTGATTTGAATGCCTTGGTGGTGTTGCGACCAAGAAAGTTGGTTTTGACGAAGGACGCGTTGGATTGGCTTGCTTCGCGAGCGTCAGCGTAGTTGTCGTGGGTTTGATGGAATTGATTGAGTAAGTCATGGCTACAAATAAAATAATCACAAGAACGCTCGAGCTGACGCCGCATCAGATCATATTGCGACCGTTGGTGAGCGAAAAAGGGATTCACAAAGCAACTCGTAATAATCGCTACGCTTTCGAAGTCCATCCAATTGCGACGAAGACTGAGATCAAGCAGGCGATTGAAGAGTTGTTTAACGTCAAGGTCGTTGGAGTGGCGACTCAAAACCGAAATGGCAAGATACGACGAAGCCGATTTGGTCTCGGTGTGACGAAAAGGTGGAAGAAAGCCATCGTCAAATTGGGTGCAGAGCACAAGATTGATTTCTTCTAAAAAATAGACAAAACGCGATAGGATTGTTTTCGGCGGTCGTAGGCTGCGGGAAGCTCACAGGACAGAATAAGATATGGGAATTCGAGTATACAAACCAACTTCACCCGGACGACGCAATTCGTCGGTGAACGATTTTGCAGAGTTGACCCCAGGTGCAGTGCCTGAGAAGTCGCTGATGATCCGCGCCAAGAAAACTGGCGGACGAAACAATCAGGGTTTCATCACGTCTCGTCATCGTGGCGGTGGTCACAAGCAAATGTATCGGATCATCGACTTCAAGCGAACGAAGGACGGGATTCCGGCAAAGGTCGATTCGATCCAGTACGATCCAAACCGATCGGCGCGCATTGCGTTGTTGCACTATGCCGACGGAGAAAAAGCTTATGTGGTCGCGGCGGATGGATTGAAGGCCGGACAGACGGTGATGAATGGTGCGGAAGCGGCGCCGACAATTGGCAATAGCATGCCGATGAAGAATATTCCACCTGGAACTGAAATTTGTTGTATCGAAATGCAGCCAGGTCGCGGTGCGGCGTTATGCCGAAGCGCTGGTACTTCGGCGGTATTGATGGCTCGTGAAGGTGCTTGGGCTCAGTTGCAGTTACCGAGCGGTGAAATCCGACGCGTGCCTAATCGATGCCGAGCTACGATTGGAAAGTGCAGCAATACCGATCACGACGCTGTCGTTATTGGTAAGGCTGGTAGGAATCGTTGGAAAGGTTGGAGACCGCATGTTCGAGGAACTGCGATGAATCCTGTCGATCACCCGCACGGTGGTGGTGAAGGAAAGACTAAGGGTGGTCGTCATCCAGTTAGTCCAACAGGTAAGCTTGCCAAAGGTGGCGGAACACGTCGACCTCGCAAGCCGTCCAATACTGCCATTATTCGCCGACGCAAGTCGCGCCGTTATGGCCAGTTGAAATTGAAGTAGAAATGGTCGTTGATCGCACCGCGATCAAGTTGGTTCACACTGTTAGGATAGTTGACAACAATTTATGGGTCGTTCAACCAAAAAGGGTCCTTTTGTAGACCCGAAGTTGTTTAAGAAGTTTTCGAAGATCGGTAACACGGCTCCGATAACAACCTGGGCTCGTCGTTGCACGATTGTGCCCGAGTTCGTTGGTGCGACTTTTATGGTCCACAACGGTCGAACGCATATGCGAGTACTGGTTACTGAAGATATGGTCGGTCACAAACTGGGTGAGTTTGCACCGACTCGAACCTTCCGCGGACATGGCGGCAAGGGTGGTAAGAAATAGTAGTTTTGAATTGGATCGCGGCGAGTTGACTCGATCACGAGATTTTGGAGTTTAGATAATGGCTTTCACTTCATGCCACAAATACGCACAGATATCGTCCCGCAAGGTACGACCGCTGGCGAATATGGTGCGCGGTAAGTTTGCTGATGAAGCGTTGGATATTTTGCGATATCAACCTAGTCGCGGTGCGAGATTGCTGGAAACGGTCTTGAAGAGTGCCATCGGCAACGCTCAGGACCCCGAGCAAAACAAAGGTCGATCGTTGAATGTTGAAGAGCTTGTGGTGCTAGAAGCCCACATTGATGGCGGACCGGTGATGAAGCGAATTCGTCCGATGTCGCGTGGTCAAGCCTTCGGTATTTTGAAGCGAACGGCGCATATCACAGTTACGCTTGTCGAATTAGAAGAAGTTTAGGATCGCTGAACTATGGGACAAAAAGTAAATCCGATTGGCTTTCGTACTGGTATCGTCATGGGCTGGAAGAGCCGATGGTATGCCGGGAAGAAAGAGTTCGCAGAGCTCTTGGTCGAAGACCAGAAGATTCGCCACTTCATCAAGAAGCATCCGACTAAACAAGCTTATCGACAAGCAGGAATTGATCGTATCGAGATCGAACGGACACGCGATGAAGTTCGCGTCATCCTTTTCGTTGCTCGACCAGGTTTGATTATTGGTAAAAAAGGTCAGGATGTCGAAGTCTTACAAGAAGAACTTCAAGGCTTGATCGGTCGACGCGTGAACTTGAAGGTCGAAGAAATTAATCGACCCGAAATTTACGGTCAGTTGGTTGCAGAAGATATTGCTCAGCAGTTGATGAAGAGATCGAGCTTCCGTCGAACGATGAAGCGGGCGATCGACACGTCGATGGATGCGGGTGCAAAAGGTATCAAAATACAAATGTCGGGTCGTTTAGGCGGTGCCGAAATGGCTCGATGCGAAAAGGGTAATGCCGGTGCGCTACCCTTGAGCACGATTCAAGCAAAAATCAATTACGGTTTTGCTGAAGCGTCTACGCCGCAAGGCAACATCGGCATTCAAGTTTGGATTAATCAGGGTTCTTACGCGGGAGATGGTAACGATGGCGCTGATGCCCAAGCGGGTCAAGCACCGAAAAAGCCAAAGAGGACGTATAAAAGGTAACGCGACCCGCGGCAATAAGGTTGTTTTCGGTGAATTCGGTCTGCAGTGCATGCAACCAGGTTGGATCCGAGCTCAAACAATCGAAGCGGGTCGTATTGCTGCAAATCAATACGTTCGTGGTGAAGGTCGGTTATATATTAGAATTTTTCCGGACAAACCAGTGTCCTCGAAACCACTCGAAACTCGAATGGGTAAGGGGAAGGGTGAGCCGGAGTATTGGGTTGCGGTCGTCAAGCCAGGGACGGTTCTCTATGAACTGGCCGGGGTGAGCGAAGCGCAAGCCAAGATTTGTTTTGCTCGGTTGTCTGCAAAGATGCCGGTCAAGGTTCGCATGGTTCGTCGTCGGCCTGCCTAGTATGGCTGGCATGAAGGTGGAGAGAGTTCGGAAATGAAGATTCGTGACTTGCGTGAAATGAGCGACGAGCAGCTTGAGTTAACCGCTCGAGATGCTGCCGAGACAATGTTCCGACTGCGTATCCAGTCGGAGACAGAGCGGATGGATGTGCCGACGCAATTGCGTCGCAACCGACGCTTGATTGCTCAGGTTCGAACGTTGCAGACGCAACGGGCGACTTCGAAGTAAGCCGGTCCTTGGACTGGTTTGCGAAGCCGTTTCAAGCGGTTTGCTTGAATAGCGGATTGTTCGAACAGTGTAAAGAAATATTAAATGTGTCTGAGCGAACCTCGCAAAGAGTCGCTCGATGGTGTCGAAAAGTAAGATTGTAAGACAGTTTTAAGATTGGTTGACAAGCAACTATGCCTCGTCGAACTTTAGTAGGAATTGTGACCGGTGACCGCGCGTCGAAAACGCGTCGGATCGAGATTGAACGGTTGGTTCGTCACAAGAAGTATTCGAAGATTATTCGTCGTAAGACGGTTTGTCATGCTCATGACGAGAACAACGAGTCTGCGATAGGCGATAAGGTTGAGATCGAAGAGTCGCGACCGCTATCGAGGCTAAAACGATGGAATTTGATTCGCATCGTCGAAAAGAGCAAGGCAGTGGATGTCGCATCGCTGAAAGCCGCTCGACGTGAAAGCAGTGAAGTTCAAGCGACGCTCGAAGCGCTCGCGCCGCCACAGACCGGAGGGTCCTAGGAACTATGATTCAACAAGAAAGTCGACTAATCGTTGCCGATAACACCGGCGCTAAAGTAGTGATGTGCATCAAGGTGCTTGGCGGAACTCGCCGCCGCTTTGCTGGCATCGGCGACGTTATTATTTGCTCGGTAAAGAGTGTGATTCCGGGCAGTGAAGTCAAGAAGAAGGCGATTGTTCGTGCGGTGATCGTGCGCACCAAAACACCTTGCCGTCGCAATGACGGAAGTTACATTAAATTTGATTCGAATGCAGTTGTTTTGGTCGACAAGGATAGCAATCCTCGCGGAACACGCATTTTCGGAGCCGTCGCTCGCGAGTTGCGTGAGAAGAGCTTCACGAAAATCGTCTCGTTAGCTAGTGAGGTTGTGTAATATGTTGATTCGAGTCAATGACAACGTGATCGTGTTGGCCGGACGAGATGCCGGACAAAAAGGTAAGGTTTTGCAAGTCGATCGCGAAAAAAATCGCGTCGTCGTCGAGGGTTTGAATCGTGTTTACAAACACGTCAAGCGTTCGCAACGCAATCCACAAGGTGGACGATTGTCGAAGGAAGTCGGTATCGACGCTTCGAATGTCGCCATCATCGATCCTCAATCTGGCAAACCGACCCGCATCGGTGTACGTTTCCTGCCAGACGGATCGAAAGAACGATATAGCAAGAAGAGCGGTGTCACCTTAGGTGTGGTTTCGCCAGCTCGCGCATCCCGCGCAAAACAGGCTTAGTTTTAAAATTTGATTTCCCGTAGCGATAAAGCGGGTTTGGTAACTTTCGATGGCTCCACGACTACAACTACGATACAACGAATCCATTCGTTCCACCTTGGCGCAAGAGTTAGGCATTTCCAATGTCAACGCAATTCCCAAGCTGGATAAGATCGTGATTAACATGGGTGTTGGTTCTGCCATGCAGGACAAAAAGCACCTTGAAATTGCTGCCGATGCGATGGCGGATATCGCTGGTCAAAAGCCGATCTTGACAATCGCTCGCCTTTCGGTGGCCGGTTTCAAGCTTCGCGAAGGCGTGGCAATTGGATGCAAGGTCACCTTGCGTCGAGACAAAATGTACGAGTTCCTGGATCGCTTGGTCTCGATCGTATTGCCGCGTGTTCGCGACTTTCGAGGGATCAGCCGAACGGCTTTCGATGGTCGAGGAAACTATAGCTTGGGTTTGTCGGAACAACTGATGTTTCCCGAGCTGAACCCAGACAAGTATACGCGTCCGCAAGGGATGAATATTGTCGTGGTGACGACGGCTCAGACCAACGCCCACGCCTTTGCCTTGCTCGAAAAGTTCGGTATGCCGTTCCGTGCCCCTAAGAAGGCCAAAGTAACAGCGTAGTCGTTTTGGTTTGTCGCCCACGACGAACCAAGTTTTGTGAATGAAGAAGAGTCAATTCCCCTTTTTACTAGTTTTTTTCCGAGCTGGAATCAATCCCTGTGGCAAGCAAAAGCAAGATCGCCAAAGCGAACCGTGAACCAAAGTTTTCGTCTCGCCAAGAACACCGTTGCCAGTTATGCGGAAGACCGCGTGCGGTCTACCGAAAGTTTGGTATTTGCCGAATCTGCTTCCGCAATTTGGCGGATAAAGGTTTGATTCCTGGTGTTCGTAAGGCTAGCTGGTAATAGAAAGGGTCGAGTAAAGAATTATGTTAACTGATCCCATTGCAGATATGCTGACCCGAATTCGAAACGCCGTTCGCGTCGAGCGACTGTTTGTCGATATGCCGCTTTCCAATGCTCGAAAGAACGTCGCCGAAGTCCTCAAACGTGAGGGATACATTTGGGGCTACGAAGAAGTGGAAGCTCAACCATTCAAGCAACTTCGCTTGGAGTTGAAATACGGACCCAACGGCGAACGCATTATTCAAAGTATTCGGCGGGTTAGCAAACCTGGTCGTCGAGTCTATGCGAAGTCGAGCGATTTGCGACCGGTGATGAACGGGTTGGGAATCACGATTATTAGTACGTCGCGCGGCGTGATCAGTGATCGCGAAGCTCGTCAGCAAAAACTGGGCGGCGAAGTCCTTTGTGAAATAAGTTAGAGTTTGGAATCATGTCACGAATCGGAAAGAAACCAATTGCCATCTTGGATGGTGTAAAAGTCGCAATCGATGGCGACACTGTTCAAGTCGAAGGACCGAAGGGAAAACTTCAGTTTTCTCATCGTCCCGAGATCAGTGTTGTCTTGGCTAGCGACGGTAAGTCAGTCGAAGTTGCTCGTCATGACGATGAGCGAGCCAGTCGTGCCTTTCATGGCTTGACGAGGGCCTTGGTCAACAACATGGTCCACGGCGTTAAGAATGGCTACGAAAAGAAGCTCGAGATTGTCGGCGTCGGCTTCTTGGCTGCCATCAAGGGAAAGACGCTTCAATTGCGAGTTGGTTTCGCGAATGAACTTGCTAAAGAAATTCCGGATGGCCTGGAAGTAACTTGCCCCGACCAAACGCACGTTGTCGTGCGTGGTTGCGACAAACAGATGGTCGGTCAGTTCGCCGCCGAAGTTCGGGCATTGCGTAAGCCTGAGCCATACAAAGGCAAGGGCGTTCGCTACCAAGGTGAAGTGGTTAAAATCAAAGCAGGTAAGAGTGCGACTTAGTCGCCTAGAGGACAATTGCTGTGGAAGTTCGAAGAATTATCAATGGTCAACGCCAACGACGTGCGTTTCGTGTTCGGAATCGAGTCCGTGGCACATCCGAACGCCCGCGTATGTGCGTCAACCGTTCGCTCAAGAATATCAGTGTTCAACTGATCGACGATTCGATTGGGAAGACTTTGGTTTCTGTTACGACGCTCGACAAAACGTTGCGATCATCGTTCAAGTACGGTGGGAATTGCGAAGCGGCATCGAGACTCGGCAAGATTTTTGCTGAAAAAGCTGTCGCGGCCGGTATTAAGCAAGTCGCGTTTGATCGAGGTCATTGTCGGTATCATGGACGAGTCGCCGCCCTGGCGGACGCGGCTCGCGAAGCTGGATTAGAGTTTTAGACATTTTCGTCCGTGGCCGATCGTGGAAGATTGGCTTTGGTAGGAGCAAAAAACAAGCGTGGCTCAAGCAACTGAAAAACTGCCCGGCGATTTGATCGATCGGGTGCTCAACATCAAGCGATGTGCGGCCGTCGTAAAGGGCGGTCGTCGCTTTAGTTTCGCGGCCCTGGTCGTGGTCGGTAACGGCAAAGGTCGTGTCGGCTTCGGATATGGTAAAGCGAACGAAGTGCCGCCGAGCGTAGCAAAGGCTCAAAAGCAAGCGTCACGAGAAATGATCGACATCCCAGTCATCAACGGCTCCATCCCGCATGCAGTGGAAGGTCGATACGGAGCGGCCAAGGTTTTGTTGATGCCCGCCAGTGCGGGTACCGGTATCATTGCTGGGCAAGCTGTACGTGCCGTTTGCGAAGCGGCTGGTATTAACGATATTCTTACGAAGAGTTTCCGTTCGAATAATCCAAACGTTTTGATCAAGGCAACCTTCGACGCACTGCGAAAACTCCGCACATTGGAAGACGTCGAACGTTTGCGAGGAGTGAAATTGTCATGAACGAAAACGAAGTTCACGAAGGTATTGTCAAACATCGGCCGCGTAGGCGAGTTGGACGCGGCGTCGGCTCCGGGATGGGGAAAACCTCGACTCGTGGTCACAACGGCCATAAGTCTCGAAGCGGTTATTCGCGTCATCCGATGTTCAACGGCGGCGATCTACCGTTGGTACGACGTATTCCAAAGCGAGGCTTTCACAACAAGTTCGCACCGTCGGTATTCGCAGTCAACGTAGGATGCTTGGACGAAGTCTTCGCTGCCGGCGAAGAAGTGAATCCTACCACCTTGCGAGAAAAAGGCTTGGTCAAAGTCGTATGCGACGAGATCAAGATCCTGGCCAACGGCGATGTGACGAAAGCCCTCAAGCTAACCGTTACGCGAATTAGCGATGCCGCCAAGCAAAAAATCGAAGCGGTTGGTGGTACCGTGACAATCGTAGCCGCCAAGCGAACGCCAGACGAACGCGTTGCTCAGCTCAGTGCGGAAAAATAATCGAGCGATGAGAACTCGATGAGGTTATTTCAATCGCCCGGCGTTGTCTGGGCGATTTTTATTGCTGAGGCGGGTTTTTGGGGGTTCGGCCTAGCCAGATAGACCTTATAAAGATTAAAACTTAACGGGGTTTGAGCCCGTTTTACTCCTTCGGAATTGTTCGATCATGCTCGAAAAGCTACGTATCGTTTTTACGATCCCTGAATTGCGTCAAAAAATTATTCTGACGCTGATGCTTCTAGGGGTTTACCGTATTGGATACCAGATCCGACTGCCGGTTCTCAAGCAACGTTTGATCGAAGACACAGGAGCTGTCGATTCGTTCCTAGAAAAAATGAGTCTCTTCGCCGCCAACGATTTGCGATCGTTGAGTATCTTCGGTTTAGGAATTATGCCCTATATTTCGGCGTCGATTATTTTCCAGTTGCTGGGTACGGTTTGGCCGCCGATTGAAAAATTGCGCAAGGAAGGTCAAACTGGGATCAAAAAGATCAACGAGTACACCCGTTACCTAACCGTTGTTATCTGCATCATCCAAAGCTGGTTCTTTCTGAAGTTTATGACTGGTGCTGGCGGGATGGTCAAAGTCTCCGAGCAGTTTCTAAACTCGTCCGATTCGCTTAGCTTTGGATGGCAGGTAGCGCTGGTCATGGCGATGACATGCGGAACGATGTTTCTGATGTGGCTCGGCGAGCAGATCGATGAGTATGGTATTGGCAACGGGATTAGTTTGTTAATCATGGCTGGTATCGTCGCCCAAATGCCTCGCGCTTTGTGGGATTTGCGAAGCAGCATGCAGAGCTCGCTCAGCGGAATGTCGAACGGGCAGATCGGTCCCGACGTTTTGATTGTGCTCGGTTGCCTGTTCGTCGCCGTGGTCTTTTCCGTAGTCTTTATCACGTTAGCTCAACGGCGGATTCCGACTCAAAGCGCCAAACACGTTCGAGGCCGCAAGGTTTATGGTGGGACGAAACAGTACCTACCGCTCAAGATCAATCAAGCTGGTGTGATGCCGATTATTTTTGCCAGTAGCTTGCTCATGATTCCTGGTGTCCTTTTTGGTGTCATGTCGCAATGGTTCTCAGGGAGCTCCGATTTAGTTGCCGGCGGCTTGTTTAGCCTTTCGACGATCTTCTCGAACGGCTCTTCGTTTCTCTACAACATGTTCTTCGTGATGTTGATTTTCTTCTTCTGTTTCTTCTGGACGTCTGTAACCTTCAATCCGAAGGAAATGTCGGAGAATCTCAAGGATCATGGAACGTTTATTCCTGGCTACCGACCGGGTAAGCGAACCGCCGATTTTCTTGAAAAAGTCATGGTTCGAATCACGTATGTTGGAGCTGCGTTCCTGGCGGTAATCGCCATTGTCCCGACGCTGGTTACTAGCCAATTTGGTGTTTCCTTTAGCGTAGCATCGTTCTACGGCGGGACCGGATTGCTTATCGCGGTGAGCGTCGCCTTTGATTTGATTCAAAAGATCGACTCGCACCTGTTGATGCGAAATTACAGCGGCTTACTCGAATCCTAGTTTGATTTGCTCAAGTTGTTATTTGCCAGAGAAGTGAGCCGACGGCGCCAGCGGCTTGTTGATTTAATCGCCAGCAACAAGGATAAACCGATCGGATTGCATTAAATCAACCGACGGCTAGCCACCGGTTGTTCGTCCCGTACAACTCCTGCGGCGGCGGGCTGTTGAATTCCACAATGAAAGGGCCAATTGGATGCGGATCGTCTTCATTGGACCGCCTGGTGCTGGAAAGGGAACCCAGTGTAAACGCTTGGTAGATCGTCTTGGCATTCCGCACCTCTCGACCGGTGAGATGTTGCGCGAAGCCAAAAGTCACAACACAGCCTTAGCCCGCTGGATCGCGTCCTACATCGACGCCGGACGACTGGCCCCTGACCACCTTGTAATGCGAATCGTTACCCATCGGTTAAAGGCCAAGGACTGTGTGCCGGGCGTTTTGTTCGATGGCTTTCCTCGAACGACGATTCAAGCTCACTTGCTCGATGATCTCTTAGCCGAACAAGGTTTGCAGCTAGACATCGCGATCGAGTTGCGAGTTGACGAAAAGAAACTTGTCGAACGATTATTGAAACGCGCAGGCACGGAAGGTCGAAACGATGATAATCGCGAAACAATACACGAACGAATGCGCGTTTATCATTTGCAAACAGCTCCGCTGATCGAATACTATTCCAAGCAGAAGAAATTAGCGGTAGTCGATGGGATGCAGCCCCCTGATGCAGTATTCGCGTCGATTGAATCTCAATTGAACCACTATCGCACCCATTAGAGGCGAAGCTTATGGCTTGGCAACGTGTTTGTCCGTCAACGCAACTTAGCGAAGGTCAAGCCATCGAAGTTGTACTCGATGGAAATGTCATCGCAATTTTTCGATCTGAGGGAGTTCTCAGCGCACTAGATGGAATGTGCGCGCATCAAGGCGGACCGTTGGCTCGTGGACATGTTGCCAATGGTCGAGTAACTTGCCCTTGGCACGGTTGGCAGTATGAGTTGCAAAACGGTAATAATGCGGTGACCTGCAAACCGATGCAGCGCACCTACCCGGTAAACGAAATGGATGGATGGATTCAAATTGAATTGGCAAAGTAGCCATTCGATGCGATGATCTACACTGGAGGACAAAGCCTTGGAATCGCGACCCTTTGTGCATTTGCACTGTCATAGCCATTACAGTCTCCTCGACGGAGCAAGCCCGATTGGCAAGCTCGTCAAGCGAGCAAAATCGCACGGCATGAACGCCCTCGCTTTGACCGATCACGGAAATCTGCACGGGGCGCTCGAATTCTACAAAAAGGCTAAGGAAGCTGGTATCAATCCGATTATCGGATACGAAGCCTACATCGCGCCGGGCAGTCGGTACGATCGCGATGCCGAGTCGTCCAAAGACGCCTCGTATCATTTAACGCTGCTCGCCAAGAATCGCCAGGGTTTTCAGAACCTCGTCAAGCTTGCTTCGAAAGCTTCGTTGGAAGGATTTTATTTCAAGCCGCGAATCGATAAAGAACTATTAGAGGAATTCAACGAAGGAATTATTTGTCTCAGCGGATGCGTTGCTAGTGAATTCTCACGAGCGATTCTTAACGGCACAGATACAGCAGTCGCTATTCAGAATGCCACCAAAGTCGCTCAATGGTTTTCCAAGACTTTTCAAGATCGCTTCTACATCGAAGTCATGAATAACGGTTTGGAAATCCAGCGACGCCAGTTGGAAGGCGCCGTCGATATTGCTCGTCAAGTTGGACTACCGGTGGTTGCGACCAGCGACGCACACTACGTCGACCGAGAGGACGCGGACGCCCAAGACGTCCTGCTGTGCATCAACACCGGAAAATATAAGACCGACACTAATCGGATGAAGATGGAAGGCGACCAATTCTATCTGCGATCTCCCGAAGAGATGTATTCGCATTTTCCAGGTCTAGAGGACGCCGTTGCTCGATCACAAGAAATCGCCGATACGGTTGATATCGATCTGGAATTGGGCAAACGCTATTTTCCTACGTTTGCAATTCCCGACGATCGAACGCCTGACGACTATCTTCGCGATCTCTGCGTTTTGGGATTGAAAGAACGCTATGCGGACAACGATGCCATGCTGCCTAGCGGAGAATTATCCGACGAAGTTTCCGCTCGCCTTGATCGAGAATTGCAAGTGATTGAGAAACTCGGCTTTTCCAATTATTTCCTCATCGTTTGGGATTTCGTCCGTTACGCCCGAGAGATCAAAGTTCCAGCGACCGCTCGAGGAAGCGGCGTTGGAGCGTTGGTTTGTTTCGCCCTTTATCTCTCGCATGTTTGTCCGATCAAGTACGACTTGCTATTCGAACGATTTCTCGACGAGAGTCGATTGGAAGCGCCTGATATCGATATCGATTTTTGTCAGCAACGACGCAGCGAGATCATCCGCTACGTCAAAGACAAATATGGTGAAGCAAATGTGGCTCAAATTGGCACCTTTGGCACGATGAAGGCGAAAGCCGCCATCAAGGATGTTGGTCGTGTTCTCGGTTTGCCATTGTCGATGGTCGGGCAAATTACGGAAATGGTTCCCGACGAGCTCAAAATTACGATTGCCGAAGCGATCGCCAAGAACGTAGATTTGCGAAAGCTCTACGAGAACGATCACTCGATTCGTGAGCTGCTCGATTATGCTCAAAAACTCGAAGGGACCGCTCGCAATATCGGGACACATGCTGCGGCAGTTGTGATCGGCGACAAACCGCTGACAGAGTATGTGCCGCTGACCAGAGTTTCTGGGAAGGACGACATCATCACGCAATGGTCGATGGGCGATGTCGAGGCCGCTGGGTTGCTCAAGATGGACTTCTTGGGATTGAAGAACTTGACAACGCTTTCGAAAGCCGTCGAGCTCATCGAGGAAACACGCGGTGAAAGAATCGACCCCCTGAAGTTTCCGCTCGATTGCAAAGAGACGTATGCATTGCTGCAACGCGGTGAGACCAAGGGCGTGTTCCAACTTGAAAGCGGTGGCATTCGGGACCTGCTTCTGCGCATGAAACCCGACTGTTTCAACGATATCATTGCGACAGCGGCCCTCTATCGACCAGGACCTTTGGAAGGTGGGATGGTCGAAGATTATGTCGATGTGAAACACAAACGCAAATCCGCTATCTATATCCACCCGATTCTAAAAGAGATTTTGGAAGAGACCAACGGTGTGATGGTCTATCAAGAACAAGTGATGCGGATTCTCAATCGCATCGGCGGAATCGAACTCGCCAAAGCCTACACGTGTATTAAAGCGATCAGCAAGAAGAAAGAAGAACTGATTGCCGCTAACGAAGAAAAATTTCTCGAAGGCGCAGCCGCTCAAGGCTTGAAAAAGCAAGACGCGAAAGATTTCTGGGAAATGATTCTCAAGTTTGCTGGCTACGGTTTTAACAAGAGCCATTCAACCGCGTATGCATTGATCGCCTATCAAACCGCTTATCTGAAAACGCACTATAAAGTCGAATTTATGGCGGCTCTCCTGACCGCCGACATCGACGGTCGCAATTTTAAGCGCAAAGATTCTTTGGTCGAACATTTGGAAGACTGCCAGCGAATGGGAGTGAAAGTGCTATCGCCAAGTGTTCAGACAAGCACCCCCGAGTTTGGAGCAGTCGATGGATGCATTCGATTTGGACTCACTGCAATCAAAGGGTGCGGATACTCAGCCGCCGAAGCGATCATCGCTGAACGCACGAAGGCAGGCCCGTTCCGAGACTTGTTTGATTTCTGCGAACGTATCGATACCAGTTCATGCAACAAATCGACTATAGAAACACTCATCAAGAGCGGCGCGATGGATTGTTTTGGTGCCAAGCGTTCTCAATTGATCGCTGTTATCGAAAAAGCGATTCAGGGCGGCGCGTCCAAGTTACGCGACCGAAAATCGGGACAAAAAAGTCTGTTCGATGATCTTCTCGAAGACGATGCAAATGTCGCGACGTCCGCGATCGTTCTGCCGAATATCCCCGAGATGCACGAAAAGGCCATGCTGGCAGCCGAAAAGGAAGTACTCGGCTATTATTTGACCGCCCATCCCCTTTCTGAGTTTGAAGCGTCGTTGAGGAGCTTTTGCTCGCACGTAACGACTCAATTGAAGAACTGCAAAAACCGCGAGGAAGTCATGGTCGGCGGTATGATCAGTTCGATCAAGCTGGCGCTTATCAAGAACCCCAAGCCAGGTCAGTCTAGCAAGTATGCGAACTTCGATCTTGAAGATGTCGATGGCTCGGTACGTTGTATTATGTGGCCCAAAAGTTATGAAACGTCTGGACACCAAGTGCTCGCGGACGCAGTGGTGCTCTTGCGAGGTGAGGTCGATCGTCGCGATGGTGGTGAGGAAGTGAATCTGCTGGTCAACGAAATTATTCCTATCAGCGAGGCAGATTCGAAATTTACTAGCGGGTTACAGGTATTTATCGATGGAAAACAACATAATGACGACGTCTTTACGCGATTGCGAGATATTTTGCGAGGCTATCCAGGGCCGCGAGATGTTTTAGTAGCACTCCGTTTAGAAGAGGGAGACGTGGTTCACATTCGAAGCGGAAAGCATCGCGTCGATATCAATCCAGAACTGAGGTTGCGACTGGATGACTTGCTGGGAAGCCAAAGCCACAAACTGATTGTCAATAAGCCGAAGATGAAGCCACCGGGCGAACGATCGTATCGGAATCAAAAAAGTTGATTAGAATGGGTACGTCGGCAAAACGTGTCTTTGCGGTATTGCAGTATTCCATTATGGCCGAACTAGCTTCCTTGATTCAAAAATATCTGTCGACCTCTGCAAATCCGAGGCGACTGAATTTCTATACCTTGCTCGGTTTGGATGAACTGCTCGATGACCGAACCGCGATTGCAACGGCTGTCGAATCGGCGATTGAAAAACTGAAAGCTGCTGATCGGAAAGCCGATCCTACCGGTTTTGAGCAAGTCGTGAAAGCCGTTCGACAAGCTCGATCGACACTCCTTGATGAAGCTAAGAAACAGGCTTACGACGCGCATCTCAAATCGGTGTTGGCCAAAAGTGCTTCCAAGAATCCCGACGAAGAAAAGCCCGTTAGCGAATCGGTGCGATTGTCAGCTTTACTTCCCAAGGGCGATCCGAGTGCCCCATTTTCAATGTCAGAATTTCTCAAGCGTCCGCTCGATAACATGGAGCAAGAGACTGCGGCCGAACGACACCTTGCACTCGCGCAGTGGGCAAATCCGCAAAGCAATATCGCCGACTCGGGGGCTGGCATGCCGTCTTCTGTAATCGGAACAAACTCGCATTCGCCAGTCCTTGCCATTCCTGGAGTCGAACGAAACGTTTCGGGGCACAACGCAGGCCGTGAACTCCAGGAAATGATTCGACGCAATCGACAACGAAAAAATCTGGTTGCGTCAGGCATCGCCGTTGGCGGCTCACTGGTAGTCGTGTCAATCGGTGCGTGGATGTTTTTTGCCAGTCAAAGCAACGTTCGTAAGCAATCTCAGCTTGGAAGCATTCGCAGTTCGCTCAGCGAATCCATTCAATCGTCGGCAGCCAGTTCCAACGATAGCAGAACAAGTCAACCTTCGTTCACACCATCGTCAGAGACACCACGCATGAATCTCGGCGTTGTTCCTCAGACAACCAATGAGAGAGTAGGCGAGCTTCCGAAGTTCTCTTTCGATCCAGATCCTCCGACGGAACCGAATGCGACCGAGAAATCGCCGGTTCCTGATACCATGACGCCGACGCCGGATACCATGATAAAGTCGCCTGAGGCGGTGACCAACGTGCCCGAGCCACCGCCCAAAGAGATAACGGCTGCTGGCGATATTGTAGCTTGGCAAGCTGCGATGACGGATGCTCGCAAAGCTATCGAAGTAGGTGATTTCAAAAAGTTTTCGACCGATATCGAGCGAGCTCGCGGTTTATCAGCCAGCCCAGTCCAAGAAGAACAGGGCCGTCGCTTGGATAAGTATGGGCAACTTACAGAGATTTCGGCCGAGAAAGTAAAAGAAAGCATGAACGATCTACAAGGCCAAGCGGAGATTCGTTTTGGCTCGACAGGCAAAGCCCTCGTCGTAGAAAAAAAGAGCACCGAAATCATCCTTCGCATCTCGGGTAAAAACGAAACGCATGCATTCGACAAACTACCCATGGGAATTGTCTTAGCGATCGTCGAGTCGAAATTGACTGACTCAGCCCGCGACCAAGCAATCCGAGGTATCCTTTGCACCACAGACCCGAGAAGTAACGCTGCGACCAAGAAGAACGCCAAAGAGTATTTCGATAAAGCCGCGGCTCTCGATGCAAGCTTTGCCAAATTAGATCAGATTATGACCGAGAGTTTTTAAGAAAAAACGACAAACCGTTCACCCCGAAAAAACTTAGTTAATGAAGCAAACTACTATCCAAGCGTTGGCGGCTCGAGAGATCTCTCCCGAGTCGGCGGCGAATATGCCGTCGGTCTACGTGAAGTGGGCGATGTTGCATCCGAATCTATTCCGCAAACGCATCGAACGCATCGAAGGGTATCCTAAGGCCGGCGATTGGGTTGCCGTCTATAGTCTGGATGCCCCGCGTGGCAACGTCGATTCGAACGAAGCGCCAGACAATGCACCGCGATTGTTCGCCTATGGCATCTTTAATGATCGCTCAGAAGTATCCGTTCGAATGTATCGCTGGTGGGGAGAATTGCCCAACGAAAGTTTTTGGGATGAATTGATCGATCGAGCCATCGACCTCCGCCGCAATTGTTTGCAATTGGAAAGCGTCACCAATGCCTATCGAGTGATTCATGGCGAAGCCGATGGATTTCCTGGGCTAGTAGTCGATCGATATGCCGATTGTTTGAGTGCAGAAGTTTTCAGCATAGGAATGTACCAACGCGCCGAGGCGATCCTACAAAAGATTGCAACGCGATTGGGTACGTCGCACACCTTGATCCAACCTTCGCCCACGTTTCTAAGCCACGAGGGATTTGACGCTCCTTCGATGAGCTCGAGCGATTTGCCCGCCAGTGTCGCAATTCAAGAATACGGCACGAAGTTCCGAATTCACTTTGGGTCAGGACACAAGACGGGATTTTTCTGTGACCAACGTGATAACCGAAAACGGCTGGCCGATTTCTGTCGCGACAAAACCGTGCTCGATTTATGTTGCTACTCAGGAGGATTTGCTGTTCAAGCGGCCAAGCTAGGTGGGGCAGCCGAAGTTACGGCCGTCGATATCGATCAAGAACCGCTGGCCTTAGCCGCCAAGAACGCCAATATGAATCAAGTACGAGTCCGATATGTACAGTCTGATGCTTTCGCCTTTATGCGCGATATGCAGCGGGTCGATCGGCAATATGATATTGTTGTTCTTGACCCGCCAAAATTGATCAGGAATCGAGCTGAAATCGAGGAAGGTTCAAAAAAACATGCTGACCTGAATCGATTGGCGATGCAATTGGTCAAGCCAGGCGGTTTGATGTTGAGTTGTTCGTGCGCGGGCTTGTTGGAAGAAGCGGATTTCGTGCAGATGATTCGCGCTGCGTCGAAAGCCTCGGGGTTCGATGCGGAAGGAAAATCTAATCCGCCACGGAACGTGCAGATCCTTTCGCGATCAGGCGCAGCGGCGGATCATCCCGTCGCCGTCCACTGCCCAGAGACGGAATACCTAAAATCGATTTGGATGCGAGTGCTTTAGAAATGCGAAGTATTCTTGTTACCGGTGCTGCTGGCTTTATTGGTTTTCACTTTGCTCAACGCTTGCTCGAACAAGGCTTTCGAGTTTTCGGAGTCGATAACCTCAATAGCTATTATGAACCGCAGCTCAAACGCGATCGATTGAAATTGCTCCACCAAATGCCTGGTTTTTCAATGCAAGTCACAGATCTATCCAATCGAACGGCCATCGAAAAATTGTTTGCTGACCATTTTTTCGATCGAGTGGTTCATCTTGCTGCTCAAGCTGGAGTCCGCTACTCGATCGAGAATCCTCATGCCTACATCGATGCGAATATCGTCGGCACACTGAACATTCTGGAAGGTTGCCGGCATAGCGGCGTTCCACATTTGGTGTATGCCAGCAGCAGTAGCGTCTACGGTGCCAACACTCGGCAACCTTTTTCGGTGCATCACAATGTAGACCATCCGATCAGTCTTTACGCAGCAACCAAAAAAACCAACGAGCTCATGGCTCATACCTATTCGCATCTCTATAACATTCCGACGACAGGATTGCGTTTCTTTACCGTCTATGGCCCTTGGGGACGGCCCGACATGGCGCTTTATAAATTTGCCCAAGCCATTTTCGATGATCAACCGATCGATGTCTATAATCATGGCAAGATGAAACGCGACTTTACCTACGTTGACGATATCGTGACGGCGATGATTCGCGTCATGGACCATGTTCCGCAATCAAATCCGAAATGGAACAGCGATCAACCCGATCCGTCAAGCAGTTTCTCGGCCTATCGTATTTTCAATGTCGGTAACAATCATCCAGTCGAACTTTCTCGGTTCATCGAAGTTTTAGAAAACGCCATCGGCAAGAAAGCCAAGAAGAATCTCGTAGCGATGCAAATGGGCGATGTTCCGTCGACCTATGCAGATGTCGATGCCCTGCAAACTGCCGTCGGATTTACCCCAAGCACGACCATCGAAGTAGGAATTCAGAAATTCGTCGATTGGTACCGAATCTATCACAAACGATAGGAGTCGCTTTCGAGCCGCATGGCGCGCTCGTCCCGCTTGCGAATTCCAACGTTTTCGTGGGAAAAGGCGAGCTGGAAGCATCCCGACAACGAAAAACGGCTTGCCCTGCATCTCCTTTACCGTCGCTTGACCGCATCGAAATTTAGCGGTACAACTCAGGCTCTTTCGTGCTCGTAAATCCCTCGGATTTTTAGATCGCGAGGAAAAACTTGGCCCCGTCGTCTAGAGGCCTAGGACACTGCCCTTTCACGGCGGTAACACGGGTTCGATTCCCGTCGGGGTCACTAGGTCACCCATCAAGGGTAACAAACAACCATCAGAACCCAGCAAAACGCTGGGTTTTGTAGTTTCGTGATTGGATGAATTATCCCCTTGATGGTTAGTGATATGGGAACCGGCATGGGTACGGAAAGCACCCGCTTGCGTCCAATGTTCCTCGGTCACTTGAAGATAGTGCTTCTCGGCAACCTTTCCCGAATGCCCTAGCCATTTGTTCACTACATGATCGGGAAACTTTTCTTGTAGTTCCGTTCGTCGGGTAGATCGCAAATTGACGAATAACTTGGGCCACGGCTCCACACTCGCACGCTCTAAAATCCGACCGAATTGAGTACGCAGGTTTTGCATTGCACCTCGATACCGTTCGACGCAATAAACCGCACCATCCGGGGCCGACTCAAAGGAATCTTGCAACGCCGTTCGAATCTCGGGAAACATCGGGAAGAATCGCAACCCGGTTTTGCTCGACTCGATCCGCAACCGACCGGCCGACCAATCAACATCGGACCATCGCAACGCCAGCACTTCCGACGGGCACCGCAGCCCGCCAAATCGGGCAAGCGTAAAGATCAGCCGCCAATCATCATCGGGGCACGCCGCCAGCACCTTGATAGCAACGTCGGGGCCTATAAATCGATGACGCTCGGAATTGCTTTCGTTACCGCCCTTCAAGTCGGCAAACGGGCTTTCGGCGAGCAACCTATCTTTCACCGCATCAGATAGCATCGTCTTAGCTCGCTTCCCATGTTTCGACACCGACGCCACCGCCAGGGCTTTCTCGCTCATCATCCAACGCCGCCACCGCTCAGCATCAGCTTTCGTTATCGCTTTCAAGGAATGATTCTCACCAAAGTATTCAACCAACAGCCGCCGGGTTTGTTTGTAGTTCGTTCTCGTCACCGGCTTCACATCCGATCGGCCATCGATATAGGCCGTCAAATACGCACCGAGCAACCGCCCCTCATCGGTAGTCAACTTTGTACTTGTCGGCTCTACCAATCCCCACGCAACTAGGTTTTCTCTCAGATTGCCCTCGGTGCCATTCGCCCACGCCATCGCCTCAGCAGACGGGGCAACATTGTTGGATTTTGCTTTAGAAAGATCTTCGCAATGGGCCGCTACTTTGTTCGCCATGCTTTCATGTCGTTTAGTCAGACCAGCCAGATAGATTTCACGCAATCGTTTATCGGAATAGAACCGAACTCTAAAACCTTTGCGTCCATCCGAATCCAACTTTGATACGCTAGCCATCGTCATCAACTCCCATATTGTTGAACCCATGAAGTATTAGAAGTGCCACGGCAACCGGCATGGGTATCCGGCTTTCGGCTTCGAATTTCCTAGCCGTGGCATCATCACGATACATCCACGACCATCACAAAGCAACCTCGCACGCGAGAGAACTTTTCGGAACTTACCGAACGCAGTCACGCCTCATCATCTTCCGGGGCCGCTATCGATCACTAGGGAACGAATGCAAAGCCACGTTTGCAAAGTCGGCACGCACAATCGAGCCATTGGGCAACGTCACCCACGACAACCGGCCACAACCAACGCATCGACAGCCACGACGGTCATCGATAAATGATCGACCACGACAGAACGAACAATGCACACCCTCGGGCATCAACACCGGCTCGGGCTCGGGATCGATCACGCCGTTGGCCAACATCATCAGCACATCACCATGACAATCCGCAGGAGCACAATGGCAACCCAACACCTTGCCACGCAATTCAGGGAGGGCACTCATCAACTCGGGTTGTTTGATAATCCATGCTCGATACTTCTCGATCACCGTGGCACGATCACCATCACGACCGATGACAAACGGGTTACCCCACTTACTAGGCCGACCAATGTAGACATCGAATCGACTTCGTTTGCAGTGTACGAACATGCCGCCCGAGGGTTCAGATTTCGACGAATCCGGCTCGTCAATTTCGGACCACGCCAACCGTTCAGCATCAGCTCGATTCAGACGACCATCATGCTCGATAATCGCCGCCCGTTCCTCGAACCGCTCGACCAGGGCTAGCACCGCATCACGATCAGATCGTAATTGGGCGAGCCGTTCATCGGTCATCACGCCCGCCGGGGCATCGAAAATAAGTCGGCCATCACCATCGACCGACAACACCACACCGAGGGCTCGCAGCTCGACAACCAATAATCGAACATGCTCGGAACCATGCACACAATTCACAGAACCCGGATTTCGGGCCGTCTCGGGGTTGTATTGTGAATTGTGTGGAACATTTTTGGCCGACATCATACAGCCCCCGTTTCTCGGGCCGGTGGTATCGATCGACCGCCGCACAGATCGGGCCGCACCATAAACCGAGGGCTTGGG
>JAWXCK010000121.1:0-24453 GCA_034408855.1 Pirellulaceae bacterium | reverse complement strand
GCCGCCCGCATAATGGCACCGCGTTTGCAAACCTACGATGGAAAGCTACTCTATCTCGACGGTAAGCTGATATACGATGACGGATGTTGCTGCGACAACTCGTGCGAAAGCTGTCCAGCATTCGAATCGATATGCACGGCGACGCTCAAGACGCCGTTCGGTAATATTGAATTTAAGTCCGATTTCCCAACGCAGCCGCGAGTCCGTTGGAATACGGAAATGCGAAGCGGGGTCTGCTGGAAGGTCTACGACGAGACACTCTACCAAGATGGCTGCGTCGGGAACTGTGAAGAATCATTCACACCCGATGCGCCGGATACGATTTTGATTTGTGAGTTTCAGTATGAGCCGCCAGCCGATGAAGATGAGGACTGCCCAAGCTGTCCGTATTGCCCCGATCCACCTGAAAGCGGATTCATCGGCACGAAAACGTTCGAGTACTTCGGCCAGATGGCTCACGTTTTTCGGCAGTTAGCTTCGTTTGGTCTGCTTCGTGTGCGGTATGAATATAATTGTGAAACGCAAATCTTGTATCGCAAGTTGTATTTCGAATACATCTATTCACAGGATCTTTCCGGTTACTTCCGAGGCGACCTTATCTATCGAGTCGACGTCGACTATCCAGCCGAGACGCCCCCTTGTGTCATTCACACCGAAGAGATTCTTACCGTATTCAATAAGCACTTCGACGGCTGCGACTACTTCCCGCTGATGCCCAACCGACCGGGTTTTCCAGATATTATCCATCAAGAAACATGGCAAGGCCTCGGTTCGATTCAAGGCGGACTCGACTATGGGATCTGCGGCAAGGTCGTATACGAAGAAGATTGGACAATCGTTTCCACGCCACCCTTTCAGACCGATAGTAACTTAACGCCGAAAGTGACTGACATCCCACCAGATTTTATGGGGATTCATGATTGCCCTGTCGTTATCGGTGAAAACCCGCCAGTCCACGTCGAGTACAAATGCGATCCCGTCCATCGACGTGCCTTCATCGATTACGAGGCACCAGAAGATTTTAGTTGTTGGATCTGCGGACCACCCGAAGTCCCCTTCAAGTTAATCGACGGCGGTTGCACTTATCCACCAGACGGCGTGATCTTCGTACTGGATGAACCCGTACCCACCCAACCAGCCACTTTAGAAGACGAGCCCGAATTCACACCCTACAGCTTTCAGCACGAGCTATCCTTCACGACCAAGCCCTACGACGAGGACTGCCCTTCGCCATGAGCCACGATCATTGCCAGGGTCATTCGAAGTATAAACAAAGCTGCTACGCATGCCAGCGGATCAAGCAAATCCGAGACGAAACACGAACTGCCAACCGACATCTTGACCAGCCGGATAATTATCAGCAATCATCCACCTTGAAAGCAACGCTGCCATCAAAGCCCAAGCAACATCGAAAGATAATCCCATGCATCCATCGCGGCGATTACGTTGGCGAGTTAGGCTGTTCCTGTGACGGTGTTCGAGATACTTATCGATGTACCAAACTCGATCGCCCCGAACATCCAGGCGAAAAAACCTTCTGTATCCAAGTTTTAACAAGCAAACCCTATTCGCGAATCGTCGATCCGAAAACCAAGCAGACCCTGCATCGAGTCAAGAACGGCGAAGTGATTCTCTGCAAGGAACTGCCCGCTGTGGAAATGAACGGCAGCGAGCAAATAATGGGATGTCGCATGTACGAATCGACCAAAAGCTGAAAAAGCGATCCTTGATTTCCGGCCTGGGAAATTAATTCAAGAATCTCGACACTTGCAATGAGGACCTCGCAAGTGAGTAGAGAATGGAAAGTGCGAATAAAGCTTCGACCACGCGAACGTAGCGCTGTGTAAATGCACATGTTGATATGCCGCGCTCCGCGTTAATCCACGAATGGCAAAATTGCTGAAACCCTCCTCTATTTTGGGGGCTCGATCACTTCGAGAGATCGAGTGTATCTTCCCTGACGTGTTGAGCTAGATAGACTCGCAGGCTGCGAATGATCCCGATCGGAGGTAGGCACTAACAATTCCAAACTCAAAGCGCTTTGTCCAATTGCTCCACAAAAACACGGTTATAAGTCACACTTAAGAGTTTTTTTATTGGAGCAAATAGACTAAAAGCAGTCAAAATGTCTGGGAATAGTTAGCTATCTCTCACGAAGTTAACAAAAGACTCACTCCTGAAATTGAGTGTGGGTGGCTTTCAGCCCTTCGTACAGAGGCACTCAACTTCAACCAGGAGACGTAGTCTATGCAAATTGGCTTCACCGGTTCTCAGACCGGTATGTCGCGTTCTCAACATTTGTTCATCCAAACCTACATCCAACAAACGCAACCAACGATTTGCTCCGCACACCACGGAGATTGTGTGGGCGCAGATGCTGAGTTTCACGAAATCTGCGAAAACGAGGAGATTGCGGTTACGCTCCACCCGCCCGCCAACGACGAAAAGCGGGCGTTTTGTTACGCGGGTCAGGTCCGAAAACCGTTGCCGTACCTCGAACGAAACAAAAAGATCGTCGACGCTTGTACGCTTTTGATCGCCTGTCCAAGCGGACCCGAGAAACTGCGATCTGGAACTTGGGCCACCATTCGGTTTGCGCGTCGTCAGAATCGAAAGCTACTCATCGTCATGCCCAACGGTGAACCTCAGTTCGAGAATTGCAACGCCGAACAGCTTGGGCTCGCGACATAACAGTGTCGCGAATACACACTTTCCTGTGGTGGGAGTTGGCTTGCGCCGGACCGGTGGTTGTCGGTCCGGCGCTCGACTTCCTCCGCGTGTAACAACCAAACCTACCACGAAACCTTTCATCACTAGGTAAAGCGGGGATTGGTGGTTACGATTCGATTCCCAGTTAGCCAACCAGTGCGTCTACTTTTCTCATTTTCTTACGTCTGGAGTTTTTGATGAAGCAGTTTCTTACTCTCGCGTTCCTTATTGTTTCGATCATCGGTTGTAGTGGTAAACCCATCACCAAGGACAATTACTCTAAGGTTAAAACCGGTATGACGCTCGCCCAGGTTGAGTCGATCCTGGGCAAAGGGACCGAGCAAGCAAGCAGCGATGCCAGCTTTGGAGGAATCTCGATCGACTTCAAGAGCATGATCTAGCAAGACGAAGACAAAATCATTTCGGTCACCTTCTCGCATGACAAAGTGCAGGCGAAAACGCAAATCGGTAAGTGATTTTGATATGCGATTGGCGATAACTAGGAGTCAAACGTGCATCGACATTGAGTTGTTTCTACTAAACGTCTGATTGATTCCACGAGCCGACTAAGGACACGTTATGATATCGATCAGCATATCCATTCGCAGTCGAATGCGAACCTGGCTGTGGTCTACGGAAACGATCAAGCAGATCGTTGGGAATTGAATCCAACTATTACACTTCGATTTATTGAACGAGAAGCAATGGCAACTACAGCACGCCTAAGGAAAAGCAAAGACCACAGCATCTGGATGAAGCACATCGAGGACCAAGTGGGCGAAGTTTTAAAAAGCTTAGGCTCAGTTCAGTCGGAACAAGACGTTGTTCTCCGTTTGAATGGACAGGAAGGGACATGGACGCGGTTTAAAGCGTTGCCAAATGGAGATCAATCAACCGGATTTAAGTGCAAAGACGACGCATCTCGACAAATTTGGAATAGCATATCCATTGATGACAAAGTGAAATTGGAAGTTGTTTGTGTAATCGGAACAATGCGCGATACCACAAGCGAATCAGTTAGTAAGGCGCAAGGAAACCGTCGGAAACAAGCACGGGAGAGCAAGCTCCCTTTGCTTGAGCGAATTGTACCTCCAATACCCGGTGAACTACTAGCTATTGGCATTGATGTCGCTTGGTGGGGAGGGGCGAAAGGCTCTAAAGCAAGTCGCTCGGAAGCGATCGCATTTTCCACGCGAAGCTCAGGAAAATGGAATTCGCTTGAATTAGTAAATGTAGACCTAAACGGCTCATTCAACAAAGACGCGGACGAATGGACACCAAACGCTGATCCAGAAGCAAGCACCCTTGTAGAGGCTTTAACGAGTGTGATAGAGCGATTTAAAAATATTGAACGAATAATTGTTGCACTTGATGTTCCAATTCTGGCTCGCGAACGAGATCTTCCGCCGCCGAAAAAGGCAAACGCAAAAGGCGAAACGGGTGGCGTCTTTCGGCAATGTGACCAAGCGTGGATGAAAGCACGAGCGAATTCCCCAGTGGGTTGGACCGGAGTAAATGTCTTGCCGGGCGCTCCAACAGTTCCAAGGTGCGAGAAACTTTTGATCAAACTAAGGGAATTAGGTTTTGAAGTGTTTGGACTTTGCGACGTAGATCAAAATCGGCAACTAATCGAATGTTTTCCGAATGAGATTGTTTGGAGCATCGGTGCAACTGGATTGACTCCGGACCTTCGGCCAAATTCACTCCAGCAATACAAGCGGCTTGGCAAGCAAAATTTGCCACTTGCAAAAGATCTGTTTCACGCTACGTGGCGACATACAATCGAAAAGTCAATGACTTTAGCAGGTGCCACAGATAAATTGGTTGCCTCTTGGACCTCTCAACTCCAAGATTGGCTTGAACAGTCTGTTTGCTTTGACCGGAATCGACAGATTGGTTTTACTGGAAAGGCTTTCGATGATTCTGTGGAATCGGTACTTTCGCTCACCGCAGCAATGGCATTTGCGGACGGTAATGCTCATGTGCACTGGGGAAATGACCCCGAAGATGGACATATCATTGGACCTGGTTTTGGGGGGCAATCTTCAATTTGACACTCAGTCTCGACCTAGACGGCTGCATCAACGAAGCTCCTGGGGGTTTTTTCTGCCCTTTCGCATTCGTGGCCGGGACGGATGAACGTGATTACGTATCGACGCAATCGGCGATTGACGATTTGAATTTGTGTAGCATCCGATGTGACGAGGCTATATTGGTGGATCGATTTGATGCAAAGGCTGAGCAATCGCCGAGAATGTTGTCACCTTTTACGTGGATGACCAGCACGAGACGCTCAAGAACGTACCTGCTGGCGTGAATGTGATGCTGATTCGCGACGAACGTTGCCGATCGGCGATGGATGTTTAGTGGTGAAACCGGCAATGAGATCTGCTGAGCTTTCAGCGAAGGCGGACTGATCTTAGAAATAAGACGACCTTTTTCAAAACGAGGCGAAGCATGAAGAGTATGGTTTGGGAATATTTGGACTTGATGTACGACGATGCGACTTGGCCTGATACCGATCCTGCCGTGTGCGTCGATTCGTGCTGGGGCGATCGCAAGCTGGCACTGCAAGACCTGCTTGACGCTTATGGCGAAGTTGTCTTGGCCGAGGACAGTTCTGAGGTCCGCGACCAGTTGTGGGAAGAAGGAAGTGAATTCCCCGGTTGCTTTGCAATGGTTGCCGCTCCGCAAGTGATGGAAAACGTCATCTCACTTGGATTGCAGGTGATTGCAATAAGTCATTTTGATCACATGCTCGACCTGTTCGAAGCAAGCCAGGGTGAAAGCCAAGAACGGCTAGCTTACGTCATCGCCCTACATGGCCTTGGAAGCAGCGAGTCCAGAGCCGCCAAACTTATGCTTGCTGCATCGGCTGCCGAGTTTTCTCCAGGAAATGACAATCTTCGCTCGTTTGCTTTTCAAGCGTTTGGAAAACTTGAACGGCCCAGCGACGCAATGATCGATACAGTCACACGTGCTGCGGAAGACACGAGTTCACCGCAACCGCTCCGCTCGGTCGCCATCGAATCTTTGATGGACATGGGACCGGTCGCAGCGGCGGCGATCGCGGTTCTTCGGGCCATCAAGGAAACTGACGAAGATTCTGATTTGCGGATGTTTGCTTGGGCCGCATTAAAATCCGTTTCCGCCGACAGCAAAGAACATCCAAGTGGTGGTACCGTTGCGGAGCACATGCGGTCCCTTGGTCGTGGAGTATCGGAGCCTGCCGATGAATAGCGAATTAATGCAAGTGCGCGAGTTTCACTCGCATATCGGTGAATCGGTTTCTAATATCCCTCGTTTACTTGACCACGAACCAGAATCAGACCACCAACTGGCACAAATGCTCCGGCAGATTGTTGATTCGTTCAACGGGCGGCAAGAAAAGCCTTCTCAGTTGATCCGACGTTCCTTGATGGCGATCGAAGAACTTGCGGAGTGGGTCGAAGCACATGCTGAAGCCGATCTGGTAGCGGCGGCTGACGCTTGGGGCGATCGAGCGTACGTGTTGCTTGGCGATGCAGTCGCCGTCGGTTTGCCTGCAGATGCTATTTTTGAGGAAGTGCATCGGTCTAACATGACTAAATTCGGGACGAGCGCAAATTCGGGCAAGGGAATTAAATCGGACGGGTTCCAACGGCCGGACTTGCAGAAAGTATTGCTGAACGCGGGAACTGCAAAGGAGATATAGCTTGGCTTTTTCACAACCAATTAAGAACGGTGACGCTAAGTTCTGTCGCGATTGCGGCGGGCCGTTGACGAAAGCATTCGAGGATTATCGGATCTGCGAGAACACCACAACAAAAGGACAGCAGCAGGATCGAAAAGACGTTTGCGAATATTTGCCTCGAGAACGACGACTCTTTTGTGAGTTCGATGGGCAACAATTGGAACTTGGCCAAACCGGTTGTCATGGCTGCAAACAACCAGCATCACATCCTTGATTTATGGAGCGTACCCTGAAACCTCAAATCGGAATTTGGTGGGACGATGGCAAAATGATCGTTGCGTTTCCGCATGCTCCAGGTCGCCCCATACAAATTACGGGCTTATGCGACAGTGAAGAATCCCACAACGATTTGTGGCCAGAAGCGGCGATGCAGTTCGACGTTGGCATAGACGACGAATACTTCTCGATTCCTCGCGGGCGAGTGCTTTGGAATCCGGTGAAGCTGCAGTCGATCATTTATCATGGCAATAGAACGAGTGCGGCGAGACTCAAGGAAATTGCCACGATCTTCAAGCTAACGGTTTGGACGACTCGAACCGATATCCACTACATGATGGGTAATGCTGCCGACCGTTTGTTCGACGACTGATTCCTAGTGTCATCCGAGAAACGCACCTACCCTTGACTCTTTTTAACATGGATCTTCGTCACTTCTAGGCCCAAAGCTCCAACCAGGTCTGGCCAGTTCTCTTTCCACTCCGAATTACTTTTGATTGGTGGCAGTCCAAGAACTTCGAGTGCCTCTGCGATGTAGCCGTTTATCTTCCTGTCCGTACCCAACCAGTAAATCATTCGAGGAACCATGTTCTTTACCTCCCATGACCGAAGTTTTTCTATAATTGGAATCGTGGAAAGGCTCTTGTCAATTACCCAGATCCAGTCTCGCCCGACTGTGACGGCTCTTCTGGATCTCCATTTTAAGAAATTGAGAATGTCGCGTCCGGATGGCATGTCAGCATTCGGATGGGCTGTCGGATGGCTATGCCATGTGCAGGGTTGGCACTCGTGAGTATTCTCGGAAAACGCTTCACAGGCTTGGTAGCGAATCTCATTCCTTGTTATGAATCCACCATACTCGAAGTCGGAGGCTGACGGCAGCATGCGGTAAACCTCCTCTGCCGACAAAGAAGAGATAGCTATAGGTTCTTCCTCGTCATCGAGTTCCCAGTCATCTGCCCCGTTAGTATGTTCGTAGATCGTCTGGTACGCAGTTTCGTCCATGAAGGGCTTTGGCAAGTACGCTGGCAAATTTTCTTCAAACTTCATCTTCTGTCTCGTTTCTTGAAAGAGAATAAGCAAACCGGTACTGATGCGAGCTAAACAGTTTTTTGCCACCCTGGAAGTTGATTGATTTGGATATGCATTGGTTCAGCTGAGAGACCGTCACCATGCTCAAATGTCGTCAAATGAGTTCTTGTTTCTTCATGAAACGAATGCTGCGTCAACATCTCATGCGACAGGAGTGGACCGGCGAACTCATACACTTCTCCGCCGATTAAAACCAATAGTAGGTTAGCGATGTTTTGAGTTGATTTGCGTATCTCGTTGCACAGTATTCGCACTTGGTTCGCGGTAAGCCCTACTGCCAATACATTGAGTGCCTCGAACTCAGGAGCAGAAACCAAGCACCGTCCAAAGTTGGAAGCAAAGCAAACTTGGGCATTCCGGCGTGACGAATAGAAGTGAAGCACGTTCAGGATATACAACGAGTCCTCGGTCAACACATCCGTGCCAAATGCCATTCTTCCGAGTTCCACGATATTGCAGTCGGATAGCGGACGGCACGTGTCGGAACCAGGAAAAACCAAGCGGTCAAAAGCGGCGAAAGTTGCCGCCACCGTCACTGCAGGGATTCTTTGGTCACCGTGTTCAATCAAGGTGTTCTCGATAGGGGGAGTAGTTTCATGAACTTCGATTGCTGTCTCAACCATCGTCTTAACGAAATCATTGCAGCCATGCTGTTCATCTCCGGTGACAATCGGAATATCTAGCCATTTTGAAAGCGGTTGAGCAACAGAAGATGCTAACGAATCGCCGGATTCGCACTGGCACACGAGAAGTGCGCATTGGTCTTGGACTTGCTTGACGAAGCGAACCAACTTCGTCGCCGCGATGCCGGCATCAACAATCGCATGCGACCCATCTCAGGCGAGGATTCAGCATCATGAAACATGAGCTTACACTCCCCAACGCAAAGGTCTTTGTGCGGGATTCGGACGAACTTGCTACCTGGTTTTCGAATCGTAAGGACTGCAAACGGTTCGCGGACGAAGAAACGTTTCTCAAGTTCGTCGCGAGTCAGTGTCAAAATGGATCGTATCAAGTGAATAACCTCCAAAAAGTGAAGCGAGAAGAAGACATTCGTGAACGGCTTATAAGACTATTTTGGTTGCGCTCGCGGAACAATTCGTTGCAGCAACGGCAAATTGATGATCCGATGTCCTCCGGTTGTTCGGCGGAGAAGTTGTTCGCCCCACTCTTCAAAGAGTGCGTCGGTTTTCCTTCGGATAGTAGCTGGTGAGTAGCCTAAGTCGTCACCTGCCTCTTCTGGGCCAACCCATTCTTTGTCGAATGCATATTTGAATTCGTTAACTTTCCAGCCTTGGCGATCAAAGGCTTGGATTCGCTCGAACGGGTTTCTATAGTCACTCGATTCGGTTTCTCCAAATTCGATCAAGATCCAAACTCTGCCGCTAGGAATCTTTATCCAAGCTGCTGGTTCGTCTTGTCGGCTCTTTAGTCCAAAAGCATTGGCATATAGTGCGACTCCGCAGTCCTTAGTGGCGGAAACAATCCCGCCAACAACGATATCGCGGCTTGCAATCTTTCCGAGTCCTTGGAGCGTTCGTTCCGCGACCCAACGATCGTAGATTTCGAACTCGAGTCGAAGCAGTTCGATCTTTGATTGAGGATCATTTTCGATAGGGCGGCGATTAACACGAACGAGCTTGCCAACATACTGTCTTCCAACTGTGAACTTATGTCGTGACATAGATGTGAAATACACTCCTAGGTAGTGAGTCGAAATAATAACGAACGAATCAGCCTGGGGCCAACTAAATTGGCCCTAGGCGATCAAAACTGAGTCAGCGCAGCTAAGTCACGTGCAATGACTCTAGCCTGCTCGAACTATCTGCGGCATTCCGGCACGAAACCGGACTGCCGCACTTCAACTTCAAGAGCGAAGCCTACATTTCCAATTCCGAGCGATTTTCCATCCACAAACGACCGAGCCAATTTCCCCCTTCCCATCCCCCTTCGACCCGCATGGCACCCCAGAACAAATTACTTCCTCGACGGCCGCGGCCACTGCAATCCTCAATTATCATGGCATCACGAGACCACCACAATTTCCGCCGCAACAACTCATGCTGAGTCAATTTCAGGGAAATGCACAATCGCATATTTTCGACATCTCTGGGACTCATCGCCTCGACCACTCGCAAGCCCACATAGCGCTTTGCAATCAATTTCGCCATCATAGGCGACGCAGCCTGGCGAATCGCCTCACGGGCTTCGGCATCCTCCAATCGCATTGCCTGAAATAACGCCTCGGAGGTCCGCCACCGAACTCCCTCATGCACGATCGGATGCGGGCTCATATTTCCTAGCCACCCACCCGGCAACTTAATCTTTGAGAAGGCAACTTCATTACTCGCACCAGCAAAAAACGAAGCACAAACCGACATAGAAAACTCCTTGAAGAGACGGGGAAACATTTAGCCTGGGATTCGAATCTCTATAGCCCCATATGTGTCGAGAGCGATCAACTCGTTAATAGCGTGAAAAGCCTTGTTTTCATTTGCTATTGTGCGAAGCGATTCCACTGTCATTCGATTTTCAGTCCTTCTAGTGGAGTAAATGGACAAATCAATGCATAATGATGAACTGTTTTCTGCAAGTCCCGATTCATGAGATGAGCGATAGTGAGGATGTCGATGGGTCATCCAGACCAAATCGAAAAAGAGGTTACAAGATTCGTTCGCTATTCTGGAATCAAGTTTGCCCAGCGCACACTTAATAATAAAAGATGGAAACGGAGTTGGCCTTTTGAATTGACGACCTTGCCTCAATCCGAGACCCTGCACTTTCGAGGTTTCTTAAGTGAAGGTCGAACGCTGTGGGGACGCCAAAGCTCGACGCCTGAAATGTTATTGCCACCGGAACCTGGCGCTCAGACATTCAATCCAATTCTCGGTTCGATACTTTGTCATACCAAACCGATGAAAGATCGATTCGTCGATGTTCCTGATCGATGGGATATCTATATGCTTTTAAGGTACAAGCTAAAAGATTTTGGATTTGCCGGCAAAAACGTAGTTGCCAAAATTACGCGAACAGAAGCGACTTGGCCAACAATCCTCAAGCTTCGAGATTGGGAGGAAAGTCATCCCTATCGTCGAAGCAGATTAAAAGCACTTTATCCCAATGATCCACCCTACGCGATCGACGAAAGGTATTCGGAATCCGCCATGCGAGCGATCAAACTAAAATGGCCCGGCAAACCTAACCATCGAAAACGAGAGTGGCCTAAATGCTTCAGGGACATTGGACTTGATGTGGAGATTTTGCGGGGGCAGCGGTATGTCAGTGACTCGCGTTTCGGCTAAAACGCAACTCGGAATGACTTGCTATAGCGATTCCAAGCTTCTTTGTTGCGACGGATGGTCGGCTCTGCTGCAAACCATCGATCCTTAATCAATTTTTCAGCGTATGTTACCGCACATTCTGCGTTGGACATAATCGCAGGCTCGCCAGCCAGAAACCGTCGTTTTACGGCGTTAACGGCATAGATCAATGCCCAATTGGCATTGTCGTGAAGCAGCGGTTCGATGAAGTAAACGCGTTCGGTGCAATGCTTTAAAATTGCGATTGCAAACTGGTTTTGCCAAGCATCCTCTTTTCCACCGTGTTGAAAGTAGGATTTTACTTTTGCCCTGTATTCGTCAGTCGGTCGTTTGGTCGCTTGTTTCGCGACTTCAAACGCGTACCCGGCCAAAAATTTCGGTCGAGCTACCAACGACTGCTCATATTCTGAATCGCGGAAATTCTCGGGCGCCTGGATTAGTCGATTCAATATCTCATTCAATTTATCCCTTTTTGATTGACTCGGTTTCAAACGAGCAGGGATTTCAATTCCGAAGTGCTTGGCATAGCTAACGTGGCATCCGTCTACCCTATTGATCACCTTTTCGGCGCGGACCCAGCGGTCTTTTTTCGCATGAATTGCATATTCCAGTGCAGCGTAGCTTGAAAGGCGGTTTAACTTTACGTTTGCTTCAAATTCAGGCCATTCTCTCTTGAGCACTTTTGCAGCATAATTAGCGGCAAGGCTTGGATAACGTAACAATGCGTTTTCCGTATCATTGTCCAGACGCTGGCTTGAAGTCGAAGCGGTAGCGAGTTGTTCACTTGCGATATCAAAGCCATCTTTGGAACGCTTCACTAGCTCCCTCAATACTCTTTCCTTTTTTCCGTCAACATCTTTGTCCCAGCGGTCCTTAATCTCCCACCCATCGGTAAGAAAACGGTTGCCACCTTTCTCAAAAATCAAATCAAAAGGTAACCGGTAATGGTCTTGTTGCCAAAACGTCATATGCGATGTGCACCAAGCTCCTGCCTCGCTCAGCTTATTGAGAGCCCGCGCGGTGCGAATTCGCACGACGGTAAATTGGTCGTCTTGGTGGGCAATCTCAGCTCCGCTGCAAAGTACAACCTCTCCAGCTCTTATTCTTCGAGTTTCGTCCTCCCGGCGAATCAATCGATCAACGGCGCAAATCATTCTAGAAAATGCTTGCAGAGTGAATTTGAAAATATCGGGCTGGAAGGAGATAGCAAGTAACCGCAGTGCAAATGGGGTTGGATTTTGGACCAACTTGCACGCCCGCTCGAAGACCTGCAACTGTCGAAAAATTCTTTCACAAGTCGCTTTGCTGGGCCGCCAACCTGCAAGCGAATGTTTAAGGAGCCAAGCTAAGTATCTTTTCGTGGGTGTTGGGTCAAGCTGGGCGAGATTCTCTAGAAAGATTCGGCGTTCAGGGCTAAATGGAAAGTGGCGTGCGAGTAAGAAATTGATACGCTTGTCGACTTGGCTAATCTTTTGTTGGTTGGTGGATAGTTTTATAGTTGCTGTACTCAAAAGGTTACCTCTTAAATTGTGAAGGTTCAATTGTTTTCGGCAGGCTTGCATAGCGTTGGAATGCCTGCGTATATCCTGGATTACGGAACGTCTCAGCGGGGCGGAGCGTTCCACCTGCGACGAGCAGTCTTGCCTCATACGTTTGGGGAACGCGCACACGGATAGCATGTCCCCACGCTCCGATTAAGGAGTTCATTTCTAATTTCAACCAAATTGTCAAAGATCAAAGGTTTGGGACTTGAATCCCTATGCCCCCATATGTTTCGAGAGCGATCAACTCGTTAATAGCGTGGAAAGCCTTGTTTTCACTTGTTATTGTGTGAGGGCGATTCCACTGGCATTCGATTTCCGGGCGATCTAGTGGAGTAAATGGACAAAGCGATGTTCCATGTTTTGCTAGGCATCTCTATCGTCGCAGTGCTTGTACGCTAGACATCCCAAGGGTCGCGATGCTCTTACTTATGAGATTGAGGACAAGTGCTCAGAATCAGCTTTGAGAGGGATTGGTCTCGAATGGCCTAGCAATACGCCATAGACTCGCAGTAATTTCACGAGGAGCAGAAACTAGTCCACTCGCTGGCACGAAAAGAATCCCCAGAATACACACCGGGAAGGAGGCTTTGAACCGACTTATACGAACCCTCAAGAAAGATAGACAATCGAATGATTAGCGAGATTTAGCCAAGCCGATTGCACCAGTGTTCCCAAATAATGAGTTGGGCAAGCGTGTCGAGACGGCAGTATCGTAGCAATGCGTCGCTGATCTGCTGGTGTCGCCCAGGATCGCTCATGTGCTTGCCGTAAATCATGTCCTGATAGGCTCGCATCGCTTCCACGCCGTCGGTAACACCGCCGAATGCGTCGTCTTCCAATTCCGAGCTTTTAAGCCCTTCGATGCCTAAGCTTGGAAGCATCGCATAAGGATCATCTGGGCGTTTGCCCGATTGAGGATCGAGCAAATCGACTTCGGCAAGCCAGCGATCGATTCGCCCGGGAACTGCGACCGCGAGTGCTGAAGGAAGCGCAACCTTGAGCGATGTTTGGCCTTTCATGAGTGGATGAAACCAGCATGGGCCGACGAGTGCATGTTGATCCACCAGACGCGGCGAATTTGTTGCGTAGTTTGTATTCCAACTTGCCAGCAGCGATTCAAGCCAGTCAGTAAGGCCTGCCGGCACTGACTCGGGGTTTGCTTGTATCCAGGCTTGCAGGTTAGTGAGTTGCGTGTTTTCGTAAGGACTCCATGTGATTGCCGTTCCTTTATCACCAATTGCTTCGCGGAGCGACTGCAGAAATTCGATCGCCGGGTAACGTGACGTCGTATTTAAATACTCATGATGGACTGGTTCGCTTTCCGGTGATTCGATCGTATGGCAACTCCATTGAAACACAACGGTCTGGTAAGGCCGCATGCCACTGTGATAGGGTACAGGCGAGTTGGTTGCCTCGAAGTCAATGAAATGAAGTGGGTAGTCCCACGAGTTAATCGATTCGCGAAGTCGTTGTGAGTCGAGCCATTCTGTTCCCTCGCGTGTGTGTTCAATTTGTATAGCCATCCGTGTACCATAGGTCCCCAATTGACCGCCCGCATTGCACAGATCCGCTGTTTCAATGTCGTCATGACCCACGCGACCGTCTTGTATCCACTGATTCGCGCGAGGGCTTAGAGACCCACCAAGGCTTCCTACACGGTAGAGGTGACGAATGTGGCGCTCGGGCATTGCCAATTCGCCCCAGCATTCGTGAAATCCGTTGGTCACGCCAACCTCCGCAAACGAATTATACTCGCAATTGAAGCACTTTTTACTAATCTGGGTTCTTGGATGAGGGAGCGATTCCTTTTCAAGCCAGTTTTCCAGATATGCGGATTCGCTTTCGACAGCGCTAATGCGGCTTTCAATGAGCTCACGTACGTCCCATCGATGCAACAAATCGGACTTACGGATCTCGGCAGCCAAGGCATCGTCCCCGACAAACTCAATCTCAACGTTTCGGAAGTGACCTGTGTAACCTTGGTCATGAAGACGAAAGTAAGACGTGAGGTTGTCGATTGTGGCAACGTGCGACTTGTCGGGAGAAAGCAACCATGGCGTCGCTTGGTACGATGGATATGCCTTGCGCACTACGACCAACTGAAAAGCTAGATCGTCCAGGTAAGGATTCCACTCGGGTCCCCAAACTGTGTTCAGAGAATTTTGCGATTTTGATTTGACCTCAATCAGATCAATCTGGTTACCCGACTTGACCAAGACGTCGACACGAATCAAGCGTCGTCCAACCTGGAACGCGGGTTCGTAAAGTATTACATCTTCGCGCCGCATCAGCTTCTGGGTGAGAGTAAGTGCATCTTGGGTAATGTCATGAAAAGTTGCTCCAGGCTTTCGGACTTGAGCGTCTATGTCAATGCCGCCGGGGTAACAGATTTTTGAGATTGCTCCAATCAAGTAGCCACCTTCGGCGAGAAACATGAGATAGCCATTGTCTGCCTGAGTGTTCGTATATCCAAGCTTTTTGTAATAAAGCTTTGTTCGACAATCGGTTGCGAGCTTGAAGTCTGATTTTGATAGTGTTCGACGGACGTTCATGTTGATTTGGATTTGTGGGTTGCTTCAGCGGTGCGGAGAGCACTTACTTTCTGATTGGCAATGCATCTGCGGCTGGCCAAAAAACAGTCCGGCAAAAACGACTCGTCTTCGCTGGAAAACTTCTTAATGAAAATGCTCGCGGGACGCAAAACATGCTAACCGCAACCGCCATATCCTCTGCGGTGTTCGAATCGGGCACCTTGATTTGGCCCCCCAGCGGCATGAGGTTGCAAAGGTTTGTTGCATTTCAAGCAGCGAAAATCTGGGTATGGTTTGTTGCGATTTCGTCTGTCCCGTATCCGGATTGCTTCGTCAATGTCAATGGTTCTACCGTTATGTTTACACTTGTCAGGCATTTTTGTTCTCGTGAAATTCGAAAATTGAAGCAACTCTAGTTACTGTTGGTTGCGATTGAAAGCTGGGTCGGATTCTAGTTGCAGCCGTTCCAAAGTCAATCTTCGGGCGGCGGTAACGATTCCCAGCAAAAGGCTCCCCGATGCTTAGCTTCGGCAGCCCATATTTCGCGAATTCTAAGGTTCAAACTTGTCATACAAACTTGTCATTTGATCCATTCGAGAGCGTCGGGTGTCTAAGTTGTTGGTTCCTGAAATTCCCCTTTGGTCAAACACTTGCGAGGTGAGAATTTGATTGCAGCTATCGATCCCCAGTTTTGCGTCGACGAATTCAGACATACCAACAACACCCAACGCGACAAACGAATTGACTTTCTCCTGACTCGACATTTTCCCGACCAACCGGAAAAACGAGCACTCCTAGAAAACCTAGCCGACCTCGATCCGACACCTAACAAAAAATTCCTGCCGTGGTTAGTTAAGCACTGGTTGATCGGTTGGAGACTCTCAAAAGAACAAAGGCAACGATTCAGAGAAGATTTATCCCTCTACTGCTTGGCGTGCAGATGGGAAACGAATTACAGCGTGTGCAAGCCCCACGAAAGGGACATTTTTCACTTTACTCCGGCTACTTTCGGTAAGTTTATTCGGACACGAAGAAAAGAGATCAAACGTTACGATCTCATTTCGAAAATGGAAAAGGGTAAATTGGTGCTCTGCCCCGGTGCCCAGTTGGCGTACCACGACGAATACTGCTCGGTCATAAGAATTCGAAGCTATCCTGCCCTGGCTTTACTAAGCCACTACGGAAGTTGGTGTACTCAAGACATCCAAGCTTACTGCCTACGTGGTAACGGCAGAGAGTACGATCTTCCATTTGATTTGATATTGACGGCCGACAATTACCGATACCTTGCAGATCAATGGGATATTCGAGACAGATGGGATCACCATCCGAGTAATTCCACCATCGAATGGATTACCGAAGTCCGAGCCAAAGCTCAAGACAGCTTCGATATCGCAAAAGATAAACTAGACTGTGCTTGCAAACAACAAGTACGATTGTCCGAGTCGGACGAACGGGAGCTCATTCGCTTTCCAAAGCTTGCAGTTATTTACGCAGAGAAATTTTTTGAGGAAGGATGGGTTGAGTTTGAGGAATTGGCTCCTCTTGTCCGCGTTGGACACCGGCTGGCGACGTATTACGCAATTTACGTTAAAAAAGGGCGATGGCCGCGTGCGGAGAAAATAATTGGTCGCAAAATTTGCACGGCCAGTGAATACTACCGAGAATTTCGAGTTCAAACGAATAAGAAGCTTAAAGCGATTGCACGACAAAAAATCTATTGGGGAAAATAAGCTTCGTAAACAAAGTTGATTTGCGAATGTTTCAAATAGAAGCATGTCTGGAGTTAATATGAAAACAATAATCGCAGGTTCAAGGAGTATCGGTCGGTTGAGTCCGCGAAAATGGAATTACGAGATGCTCGTGGCGTTGGTTGAGAAAGCAGTCCAAGATTCCGATTTCCAAATTACTGAGGTCATATCGGGCGGAGCAGGAGGGCCGGACCGAGCTGGAGAGAAGTGGGCAGAAAGCCAGAGCATTCCTGTCACGCAAATCAAACCGAATTGGAAGCTTGGACGAGGAGCGGGGCTCATCGCAAATAAAGAGCTGGTCGAACATGCCGAAGCGTTGGTCGTTCTTTACGACGGGACAAGTTCCGGGACGAAAGACACAATTCAGCGTATGCGGCAGAAGGGTGCCAAAGTATTTGTTGTGACGGTTTCTTGTGAACAGCCAGAATAGTTTTCGCATCTCAACGCTGAACGTGCGATGCAGCAGGAATTTGCAGGAGTTTTGCGGAAGTGCGGCGGTTGGACTCCAAGCTGGTCCGCAATGGGGTGGTTGTTTGGCGGGTAGGGATTTTTGCGAAACGACATCGCCTATTTACTTTCCTCGACTTCAAGGACCTCACCGTTACTGTTCAACTGACTTCCAATTGCAAGGTAAAACACCGCTCCGTCTTTGGACCGCCAGCGACCGATCACTGGCATGTCTTTTGTGATACCTTCGACCTTAGTTCGCGTAACTTGAAGTAAGTCGGAAATGTTCATGCCAGTTTCCACCTTTTTGTCGATGATCACTTCCGTCAACTCTTTTAGTGTTTCCACGTGGCAGACCTGCACCCCTTTTTTTTCGGCGACGAGACCTGCCAGCGCCTTTATCCGGCACACCTTTTCCGCTCTGAGCCGCTCCATGGCGGAGTCGTCCTTCAGAACAGTCGATGCGACGGACAATAGAATGGTCTGGCCGTTCTTCAGTTTAATGATCTTGGCTCCGGTGACTTCCATCAGTAGTCGGTTGCGGACAAGGTAGGGCTGGAATTCCTTGTCGATCACAACATCAGAGAACTGGGGAGGGTCGGCGGCGTTTCCATGCGACAAACTTGCCAGAAGAAAGACCATGGTCAGGGTGAAGGCTCGTGTCATCAATTCTTCCTTTCAATTATTGCCGACGCCTTTGCGGCCTCCTTTGGAACTCGTTCAATCCGCTCTTTTAATGTCGCTAGCAACTGCGTTTCTGCCGTCGCAACCGCTTTGAGAAGCTCTTCGCGCTCTATGGATAAGAGCCACCGATCTGCTTTGATGTCCCTTTTCAATGCGGTCAGCCGAGTAACGCCAAGCTCTTCAGCATCGCTGACCTCTCGATAGAACTCATCCATGTTGCCGTTGAAGTGTGGTAACTCTGCCATAATCGCATCGGTCAGCATTTTTAGCGTTTCCTCAAAATCATCCTTGGCTTTGAACGGTGAGCGATTGGGGCCTTTGCGGGAATGATTCACTTCGGGCTGTGACTTGGAAGCCTTCGTTAGCGTGACGCCGTTGCGTGGAATTCTCACGTTCAATACGAACCGTGAATCAACGACATTCGATTCGACGATCTCCAGGTTTCGGATCGTTGCAGTCTGTTCCTTTTTTCCTCCCAGGTAACGGATCAACGCCTCAACCGCACAAGCGCGGGCCTTATCTTGAGAAAGCCGTCGATTCATACCGGCGTCGAACGAGCGAACCGGAATAAGTCGAACCTCGACGTGGTAGTCTCTTTCGAACTCTATGATCGCCACTGAGGCTTTGCGAGGTCCGCCCAGGTCGATGATTCTAGGGTCTGCTGCCATTAATGAGGAACAGACGAGACAGTTCAAGAGAAGGCTAGGAACACCGCTGTACATATAATTCTCTTGTTTATGCCAAGGGCGGTGCCGGCTTTTTTGCCTCCGGCGCCGCCCGATACCACGAGACTGTTACTTCTTTTTTCGTTTGGGCAAAAAGTCAGCAGCATCGTCGGATGTTGCGCTGTCACTTTCGATGTCCTTGTCGATCTTATTGTCTTTTGGCCTCTTGCTTTCAGTCTCACCGGATTTCTTGCTTTTCTTGCCTTCTGGTTCGTCCGATGCCAGAACAGCGGCTACATTTTTGACGCCGTCGGCACTATCTGCCTTCCAACCCTTAATGATTGTGAGTGTCTTGTCGTCGGCATTCACGCCCTTGTGGAGCAACTGAAGTCCACGCACGAGCCCTTTGGACAGTGAATCCATCTTCTTGCTGTTTTTCTCGACGGACTTGCTGGACTCTTTCAGTGAATCGTCTTCGCCAGCCTCCTCACCGCCTTCCAGCAGAATGACGGATTCGTCATCCGTGGACTGGTAGACACTGGCTTCTTCCTTAAGCCACTTCACGAACTCAGCTGAGCAGATGAGATTGGCTTTGTCTCGCGCCAATTCCATGCCTTTCGCCTTACCGAGCGAAGTGCTGATGCGAGCCTGTCCCACGACCACGCAAGCCGTGATGCGGCCCTTCTTGTTCTTCTGAATGGCGTGAACGCCTGGGCCGAGGGCAAAGAGTTTCGCCATCTGTTCGTCGACGTAGGAGCCGTCGTCCTGGGCATAGGAGTCGCGGCTTCCGAGCAACAATGCACAGACTGCAAGTGAGGTAATCCAGCGGTTCATATGGGTTCTCCTGAAATGGGGTTAAAGTTTTCGAAAAAGTTATTCATCGAATGTGATTTCAACTTTGGTGTCATGAACAGACTTCAACTCGTCGAGCGAAAGTGTCAGATCAATGGGAATCGAGAGTTGTGGCAACTGCGCCAGCCTGTAGTTTGAGGCGAAGAATGTTGGGCTGACGATGAAGAATTGGGCATTGCTTCGTGCGGATTCAATTTCAGCTCCGTGCTTTTTGCCTCTCGTTAACTTCATCTCGTAAACCCCATGCATCCCGCTTCCAAAGGCAGCGATCAACGTCCCGGCAAAAGCCGCTTTATTACCCCAGCCGTCACTTTCTGTTAGATCGAATCTTTCAGATGCTACACTTTCCCCGCTTGAGTCGCGAAGTGTAAGCTTCCCTTTGCCGCAGCGGGATGCAATCTCAGCAAGTAATTGCCGAAGTACAGGATCGAGTTGAAACACTTTGTACTCTATCTTGTCACTCTGCTTCGTCCGATTTGAAGCAACCGCAAGGGTTAGCGTTTCCACATTTCGAAATAATCCTCGGCCATCGAACGACTTGGGAACCCAGTCAGCAAATAAAGCAATATCTCCGATTCCTCGATTTTTCCCGATTGCATACAGATAAGGCACTTCGTTTTGAGTACTTTTCTCAAAGACCGCAGTGAACTGACTCTTGTTGGTTGCTAATTGGCCAAGGATTGGGATGACTCTCGCCGAAAATGCTTTGTATGCTTTTAGATCAGGCACAACCTGAACAATGATTCGCACATCAGCACCATCGGCGCGCTTCTTTGTGACTTCGGGCTTACCTTTTACGGTCGCAGTGATGCAAGATTGCGGAAAGTCTCTAAATTGCCTCTGCAAAATACTCGCAGCATCCTTCTCGGCGTCAAGTTGCGTCACCACTTCGGCGAACAGCCCTTTACCATCAAACGCTTTCATCGTGACGTCAGCAGCCTTGAGCTTTGCGATTACGCTTCGTCGTTCTACCTGGGCCTTAATCTTGATGCGATGCAGGCCACCCTGCAAAGTTTTTGATCCAAGGACTTCGTCAAAGCTCGTGATGAAACCATTGCTGTACGACAGCACTTTGTCAGCGATGATCTTATCGTTTTCGACCAAAGTTTCCGCATCGACGACGGCACCAACTACATGCTGTACTGCGTTACGAAAGGCGTCTTTCAGCGCTTCGTCTGCTGTGGCTCCGACGCCTTCAGCAACCACTTTTTGGGTTTGGCCGTTGCCAGGAAGTTGCGGATTGTATTGCGCACAAAGCCAAGGACTTAATCCAATGACCAATAGAATTCTCGCACCAGAAAGAAGAATGTTTTGCATAAATCAGTTACGCTGTCCTGTACTCGTTTGGTGGTGTTTCACTTCGGTCGTACTTGATGTAGCGACAGTCGATCGAGAAGCGGGTCATTAAATTTGAGGTGGTGTCGGTGCGCTAGCGATCGTACACCAGCATGACCAACTGGTTTCCTGTCCCGACGAGGCTGTTGTTGGGTTTGTAAGTCTTGTCGGCACTGCGGTCATAGGTGCCTTTGTGTCGATTCATCATGTCGTAAGCCTTTTGGTCGCCATTGCTCTGCTGTTCGATGTAGCCTATCGACCGATTCGATGAATCGCGGATTACATTCTTTGACATCTGGTTCTTCCTTTCAGTGAGACGAACTTAAATCGCGTTTGGGAGCACAACTGGAGACGCCAGTGAGTTAAGGATACGCAGATCGTTCCCAAACAGAAAGCTTTGGTAGGTTGTATGACAAGTTTCGCGTTTCCGGTAAGACAATCACCACGCCAGTTGGAAGTGTTCTCGCGGTTATGCAACTTCGAAATCGACATACAGTCGGAGCATGCAATCGGTGAAACCGATTGGTGTGACGACTTCAATCCATAGAGCATGAAGAAGATGCTTAGATCCTACGCCCCGTTCGGATTTGGTGGGTAGCACATCGGCCCCCAGTCTATGTCTGCTCCATTTTCAATCCAGACTTGCAACGTCGCGATGACGATTCCCTGGAGCATCGTGGCGCATTCCGTTATTGCCGACCGGTTTAGTTGACTGCCGTATGTTGAGGCTCCGTGCACGACTTGGCATCGCAGGAAGTAGATTCGATCCAAGAGTTGGTCAGATATATGCGTCCATCGTTTCTCGTGAAACCAGAACTGTGCTTCCATCGCGGCTCGGCGATATCGCATTGGACTGTTCGCACCGCTGTCACTCCAGAAATATCGATTGAGATATTCGTTCTTCAGAATCTTAAGTACGCGATTGCGATTCTCAACCAAAATTTTCGCCAAGTGCTGACCGTCGTCTATCTCGTGAATTCGTTCCATGAAACGCTTCCAGCTTTGTCGATCTGCTGCGGGTTCGCGAAGCTGCGAATCCCATTGCCCGTAAAGCGCGTTCAAAGCAACCCAACAATGAACGAGCGACTGATCTGCGGCGCATTCTAAATCAAGTAGTTCAACTTGGCCAAGCCAACTACACGCGCGATGAAACCGAATCGCCGTAGGATGTTCATTACATAGAGATGCAAGTCGCTCTTTCTGTGGCTTCCACTGCCGACGCAAGTCTCGAACAGTAAGCATAGCAACCCTTTGAACGCGCAGTAATACAACGTGACAGCAGATTTCTCCATTCTATTTTAACAAAGATCTGAGTCCATGCTGGTTATCGGCAACGCGAACCCCACGCGTCCGTGCAGATGCTACCGGACAAGAAGGCATCCGTGAACCGCACCCCGCCTGCAGCAGATGATTCGGCTGCCATTTCAATGGCATCTCCGGCCAACAATCCGGGGTGTCCCGATCGAGACAGGATCTTAGTTCCGGTTGCGCTGCCTAACTTAACTGCTCAATCATAGTCTTGCTCGGGTTCAGCCCATACATTGGACTCTCCATTGTCATCGACCTCAACGTGAATGATGCTCGCACGACAGCAGAACCGACGATCACATCAGGTCTATGTAGGTCGCATTCCGACTGAGCTGTTCGCAAAGCAACCTCGAAATGGTCATCATCGAGCTGTAGGTTGGCTACTTCATGGCCAGCATTCTTTAAGTACGTTGGCTTAAGCTTGCTGCCTGGCTTCCTTGATTGCTGATCGCTTGATGTAATCCAGCAGATCCTCGGTTAGCTCGATTTCCTGCGGTGATTTCTATATCATTCATACGCCCTCCCCACGTTCAAGGCGTTCGCGAACGTCGTCGCAAAGCGTGAAGGTGATGATGGCGTCGTGACCGCCGACAAACTTGCCATCGACCAATTCGCCTCGGCGTGGCGGCATTCGATGCATGACGAACGGTTGATCGTCATCCCGAACGTGAATGCCATATTTCACTGATTCGCGTTCAGCCGCTTCGTGAAGCGGTCGCAAGAAGTCGGCGTAGCGGCAGCCAAAAACACGACACATTTCCGTGTACGGAACGTAAAGCTCGCATTCTTCGAAATGCTCGGCTGCGGCATCGACATCGGCTCGCGTCCAATTACCACCATCCGCGACCGATACAGTTTTATTGTGCAGTATCATTTCGAGCGTTGCTGGCCGACAATCGTAGCCCCGAGTTCGCAGATGGCTCGCGGCGTCGCGCAGCGTCATCGGAAACTCTTCGTCTCGGATTTTTTTGGCGGCTTGGTGTTTAGCCCGATCCGCATTCTTATTCGGCATCAGCTTCAGTTCCACGAATTCGTCAAAATTCAGTCCAATTCCCATTCGTTCATCTCCATGCTTCGGTAATAGCCAATCGGTGAGCATACTGCTCGTCTAGATACTTATTGCTTGAAAAAAGCGGCATTCGTAGTGCGCTAGACGCGAATTTTGAGGATTTGTAGAAATCTTGTCAGACCAGAATGGGTCGGCCTAGTGCGATCTGCTGAATGCCGCTTGCAGGGACGCATCCATGAACACCGTAGGTGGTCTTCGTAGTATTGAGGCTTTTGCAGACAAACGATCAGTCTAGCATTTTGCAATAGACTCCCAATGTTTGCGTTGCGTTCGCCAGTCGGCTACCAACGCAATCGATTGAAATCGACGTAGGCTGAAAGAATCTCGGCCTCCGATGACGCGATCTAACAAGATGAGCCTTTCCTGGATATCGGGTGCGAGCAACCGCAGGTTCATGATCTGCGTTACCCTCGCACGAGTGACATGCCCAAGTAACGCGAGCTCCGCATAATCATGGACATGACCTTGGCGGATTAGGTCTTCGTAGTAAATGGCGAGGGCCATGTAGCGAGTGATGCGGGGCAAGCGGCCTTTCGGGGGCTTGGGGGCGGCTGGTGCTGGGCCTTCGACCATTACGATGTGCTTGCCGACTCGCTTCTTGTGGAATGTCGCGCCGACTTTATGTTCTTCGTTCATGCTCGGGCCTCCTCAAGATCTTTGGTAGCATGCTCGGCGCGCTTCTTGTTTCCGATGGGGTTGAAGGTGATGGTGACTCGACCGGTTTCGCCGTCGTAATCTACTTGTTTGACGACGACTTGAACTAAACGAATCTGGTCGCGAAGCGTCATCGATTCCCAGATCGGATCGAAGGTGGTCATCGCGGTCTCGACGTCCTGTTGGGTGAGCAAGTTATTACTGATCTTCTTGATTTCGCTCAACACTATGTTCAGGCGTCGCTCGTTGTGAGCTATTCGTTCCTGTAGATCCGCTAGCCTGGCGATCGCTGGCGAGTCGGTTTCGTTGGGGCGGATCAGTGCTGTTGTTTTGCGGATCTCGCTATTCCAACGCGCGGTGTCGCGACCGAGGGCCAATCGTTCGTCTTCGAGTTGCTTGAACTGGCCCTTCATCTTGTCTGAAACGCTTGTGACCACGTCTTGAATCAGTTCTGGAGCGTAGCCAATTTTCTTGATCTGCTCGATCACGAAATCCTCAATCTGCTTGGCAGGAATCGACTTCGATGGGCAGGTATGCCAGCCG